>JBBIUT010000028.1:0-33206 GCA_037440085.1 Gammaproteobacteria bacterium | reverse complement strand
GTTCGCCCTTGTAGCTGTACCAGGAGCCGGATTTTTCGATCATATTGTGCAGCACGCCGAGCTCGATGAGCTCGCCTTCCTTGGAGATTCCGGTGCCGTACATGATGTCGAACTCGGCCTCGCGAAACGGCGGCGCCACCTTATTCTTGGCGACTTTGACGCGGGTCAGCGATCCGACCACTTCCTCGCCACTCTTGATCGAGCCGATGCGCCGGATATCGAGGCGCACCGAGGAATAGAATTTCAGCGCGTTGCCGCCGGTGGTCGTTTCCGGACTGCCGAATATGACGCCGATCTTCATGCGGATCTGATTGATGAATATCACGATGGTGTTCGAGCGCTTGATGTTGCCCGTCAGCTTGCGCAGCGCCTGGGACATGAGGCGCGCCTGCAGCCCCATGTGCTGATCGCCCATCTCACCCTCGATTTCCGCCTTCGGAGTGAGTGCCGCCACCGAATCGACCACCACCACGTCGACGGCGCCCGAGCGCACCAACATGTCGGTAATCTCCAGCGCTTGTTCACCCGTGTCGGGCTGCGACACCAGCAAGTCATTGACCTTGACGCCGAGCTTCTCCGCGTACACCGGATCGAGCGCATGCTCGGCGTCCACGAACGCCGCGGTTCCGCCGTGGCTCTGCGCCGAGGCGATGATGGCCAAGGTGAGCGTAGTCTTACCCGATGACTCGGGTCCGTATATCTCGATGACGCGGCCGCGGGGTATGCCGCCGACGCCGAGCGCGATGTCGAGGCCCAATGAGCCGGTGGGAATGGAATCCACCTCGTACGTTGCGCCGGCGTCGCCCAAGCGCATCACCGAGCCCTTGCCATACTGCTTTTCGATCTGGCTCAACGCAGCTGCGAGAGCTTTCTTACGATTCTCTTCCATTGGGGGAGTCCTTAACAAAATGTAGCGCCATTATTTCATATTCGGCGCCCGACGCTCATCTCATATGCGTCCAAATGATGGAGTTTATCTAAGGTTTTGCACACTCATCCAGTAGTGGCCACGTGTCCAATACTGTATAGATGGGCTGAGGGCTGTCCCTGTGCGATTGCATCAAACTGAATGTCTGAACGTTCCAAGCGAATGCGGACATTGCTTGCGACACAGGAGCTTGCGATACCTTCCTCGCAATCGTTATATGCGGCCGCAGCGGCGGGGGATTTAGCGCCAACTGGTGGCTCGCAAGGTCGGCGTGAATCCTCTCCCACAGGCGCGCCATCGCGGAGGGAATTTCTCCAGCCGCCACCAGCACCGCGGCCTGCGGCCAGTATTCGTACGCGTCGAGCCGCACGGTGAAGCCGCAGGCGCGCTGCGAGGCGCCGATCTCACGCGCGGTAGCCAGCCGCGCCGCAGGCACCTCGCCGATGAATGCGAGAGTCATGTGATAATTGTCAGGCGGCACCGGCACCGATCCCGCCTGCAACGGCAGCCGAAGAGCCGCCGCCGCGATGGCGCTTCGCACCTCGAAAGGGGGCAATACCGCAAAAAACAAGCGCAAGATGCACCCCTTCGCCGAGCGCTCGCCTATGAATCAGCGCTCGAGCAATCCCTTCAGAGCAAGGCGCACGGTTTTTCGCCGAACGGCTTCGCGATCGCCGCGCAGGCGCTTGCACTGTGCGGTCAGTCGAATCCTGCCTCTCCGCCTTTCCGCCCAGCACAGCCACACCGTTCCCACCGGTTTGCCCGGCACCGCACCATCGGGACCCGCGATACCCGTGACCGCCACAGCCATTTGCGCTCCCGTGCGCCGCAAGGCCCCGCCGGCCATGGCCCGCGCAACCGCTTGGCTCACCGCGCCCTCGCGCGCGATCAGCGTACGCGGCACCCCGAGCCGGCGAAACTTCGCATCGTTGCCGTAGGTGACGAACCCCTCGCAAAACCATTGCGAGCTGCCGGCGACGTCGGTGAGCGCCTTGGCAATCCAACCGCCGGTACACGACTCCGCCGTGCACACGCAACGTGCGGAACGCAGCAAGTGCCGTCCCACCCGAGCGGCGAGGCGCAAAAGTTCCTGGTCCGTGATCTTCATTGGCCGCCCCTCTGCTCGAAATTCTGATAGCAAGATTGGCGGCGGCAGTCAAATATCCGCCCATCGGAAACCGGCGAAACTTAGGGCGTGCGGTTCGGATTCCAGACGTGGACAATGGGCCGGATGAACACCGAGGCACCCGCCGAAGGCTTGCGCCAGGGCAACCTGTTGC
The DNA here is from genome assembly GCA_037440085.1 of Gammaproteobacteria bacterium. Lineage (GTDB taxonomy): Bacteria > Pseudomonadota > Gammaproteobacteria > Steroidobacterales > Steroidobacteraceae > Bog-1198. The sequence continues at coordinate 30,998 of JBBIUT010000028.1, read as the reverse complement.
AGGACCACACCCCGATGATGCAGCAGTACCTGCGCATCAAGGCACAGCACCCGAACGTCCTGTTGTTCTATCGCATGGGCGATTTTTACGAAATGTTTTACGACGATGCGCGCCGCGCCGCCCAATTGCTCGACATTGCGCTGACCCAGCGCGGCGCCTCCGCCGGCGCACCGATTCCGATGGCCGGCGTGCCGGCGGTCACTCTCGACGCCTACTTGGCGCGCTTGGTTCGCAAGGGCGAATCGGTCGCCATTTGCGAGCAACGCGGCGAGCCCGGCAAAACCAAGGGCCCGATGGAGCGCGAGGTGGTGCGTATCGTCACGCCGGGGACCGTCACGGACGATGCGCTGCTCGATGAACGCCGCGACAACCTGCTCGCCAGCGTTTGCGGTGCGAACGGCCGCATCGGCCTGGCATGGCTCGATCTGTCGGCCGGCCGCTTCAGTCTGATGGAGCTCGAGGACGGTGCCGCACTCGAGACCGAGCTCGAACGGCTGCATCCGGCGGAGTTGCTGGCCCCCGACGGCTGGCAGGCGCCGGCTGCGGCCGAGCCTCGCGCATCGGAGCGGCCGTGGAAGCTGCGGGCGCCATGGCATTTCGACACCGATTCGGCGACCCGCTCGCTCTGCGAACAATTTCATACCCGCGATTTGGCCGGCTTCGGCTGCGCCGACAAGCCGTTGGGCGTGGGTGCGGCGGGCGCGCTGCTTGCCTATGTGCGCGAGACGCAAAAGGCGGCGCTGCCGCATCTGCTGTCGCTCGCCGCCGAGGAACACGACGGCGCCTTGATCATGGATCCGGCCACCCGGCGCAATCTCGAATTGGACGAGAGCCTGGCCGGCAAGCCGGAATTGACCCTTGCCGGGGTATTCGACCGCACCGCCACCGCGATGGGCGCGCGCATGTTGCGCCGCTGGATGCACCGCCCGCTGCGCGACCGCGAAGCGCTTCGCGCCCGCTATCATGCGGTTGCGACGCTGATTGAATCGTCCCGCCAAGCGGCTCTCGCCGAATCGCTGCGAGGCGTCGGCGACTTGGAGCGGATATTGGCGCGGATCGCGCTGCGTTCGGCGCGACCGCGGGACCTTGCCCAATTGCGCGCCGCGCTCGGCGTGTTGCCGGCTCTGCACGCATCGCTGCACGCCGTGCAGGTTGAGACCCCCTCTCCGCTGATCGAGCGGCTGCTCGGCGAATTCAGCGATCATCGCGCCGAGCATGCGCTGCTCACCCGCGCAGTGGTCGAGTCGCCGCCGCACTTTTTGCGCGACGGCGGCGTGATCGCGCCGCGATTCGACGCCGAGCTCGACCAGCTGCGCCTGCTCGGCAGCGACACCGAGCAATTCCTGCTCGATCTCGAACGAAGGGAACGCGAGCGCAGCGGTCTCTCCAGCCTGAAGCTCGGCTTCAATCGGGTTCAGGGATTTTTCATCGAAGTCAGCCGCACCCAGGCGGACGGGGTACCGAAGGACTATCAGCGACGCCAAACCGTCAAATCCGCCGAACGATTCATCACGCCCGAATTGAAGTCCTTCGAGGACAAGGTTTTGGGCGCGCGCGACCGCGCGCTCGCGCGCGAACGGGAGCTTTACGACGGGCTGCTCGATCTGCTGACCGCGAGTTTACCGGCACTGCAACGAACCACCGCGAGCATCGCGCAGCTCGATGTGCTGGCTTGCTTCGCGGAACGCGCCGCCGCTCTCGATTGCGTGGAGCCGGAACTGGTCGAGGAGCCGATGTTGCGCATCGACGGCGGCCGGCATCCGGTGGTCGAGCGCGCCAGCCGGGAACCCTTCGTTGCGAACGACCTGCGCTTCGATGAGTGGCGCCGCATGTTGATCATCACCGGCCCGAACATGGGCGGTAAAAGCACCTACATGCGCCAGACCGCCCTGATCGCCATTCTTGCGCATATCGGTTGTTTCGTACCCGCGAAGCGCGCGGTCCTGGGGCCCCTCGACCGCATATTCACCCGCATCGGCGCCTCCGACGATTTGGCGGGCGGCCGCTCGACCTTCATGCTCGAAATGACCGAGACCGCCAATATCCTGCACAACGCCACCGACAAGAGCCTGGTATTGATGGACGAAGTGGGCCGCGGCACCAGCACCTTCGACGGCCTGTCGCTGGCCTACGCGTGCGCCGCCTTCATTGCCGCCAAGATCCGCGCGTTCACGCTGTTCGCGACCCACTACTTCGAGCTCACCAGTCTTGCGGGCGAAGCGCCCGGCGTGGTCAATGTCCACGTGCAGGCGGTTGAACACGGCGACGCGCTGGTGTTCTTGCACAGCGTCAAGGAGGGTCCCGCCAATCAGAGCTACGGTTTGCAGGTTGCCGCGCTCGCCGGGATTCCCACATCCGTCATCGCCACGGCGCGGCGCTTTTTGACTGAACTCGAGCGCGAGCGCGACGCGCTGCGCAACTCGACCTCGCCGCAGGCCGAACTGCCGCTCATCGTGGCCGCGCCCGACACGGCGCGACCCGCCCGTTCAGCCGCCCTCGATGCCCTGCGCGCCATGGATCCGAATGCCTTGAGCCCGCGCGAGGCGCTCGAGTCGCTGTTTCGACTACAACAATTGGATGGCGAAGAACGGGGGGAATGACGTGTCGAACATTCGGCGCCTGCATGCCGTGACCGATGCGCAAATTCGGGAACTTGCCGAACTGCGGGTCGATTGCACCGCTCGCTGCGGTAGCCGGTTCACGGTCCGAACCGCCCATCGCGCAGGAAAGCCGCGGTCTGCCGCGCCACCATCGCGGATACCATCATGCCGCTGTGCGAGACCGGCAGCGTCAATTGCGCCTTGGCGCCCTTGAGGCACGTCTCCTCCACCAATACCGTGCCGTCGCTCGGCGCACTCAACGGTCCAACCAGTCGGCCGAAGCCAAAGGCCAGATCACCGGCGATCACGCCCAACTCGCGCACACCGTTCCAGCGGTCCTCGCGCTCCGTCAACAGCGCCTCGCCGGCCGTCAATCCCAGGATCCTCTTGCCAAACGGCAGTCGCGCCAGGCGCTGCGCTGCGCGGCTGCCGCGCACCGGCGAGGCCAGCAGCACGATACGCCCCGGGGGCAATGGGCTGCCGTCGCGCTGCAGGCCGCCCGCCGACAGTTCGCTCGAAAAGCATTTCAAGATCACCAGACCGCCCATGCTGTGGCCGACCAAGTGCAGGGTGTCGGTGCTCAATCCGGCCAAGTACCGCGCGAGGGCACGGGCGTTGGCGGCCAAATCCGCTGCCACGGATGGATAACGAAATACGCGGGCTTCGCATGCCAATTGCCCCGACAACCGGCGCAGCAGCAAGGTGCTTTCCCAACCATGAAGCCATAGCCCATGCACGTACACGACGACGCCGCGCATCGCGCTACGCGCCTTGACGCAACCGTTCAATGACCGCCCGGTTGGTGCTCGAGGACGCCATTTCCACGGCACCGGCCGCCGGCAGCCAGAGATATTGCGCATGTTCATGCTCGCTCATGGTCACCGGCACCCGTTGCGGCAGCTCCAGCGCGAAGGCGTGCTCCAGGTTGCGCGTGATGCCCGGCGCGTACCTCTTGCCGAACGCAGGCAGAATCTCGTACTCCTGCGTGAAGTGCAGATTGCGCAACTCGCCTTGCGTAATGCCGGTCTCTTCCTTGAGCTCACGTGCCGCCGCGGCATCGGCCGTCTCGCCCCATTCGAGGCTGCCGGTGACCGATTGCCAGTATCCCGGCGGCTTGCGCCGTTCGAGCAGCAGAAACTCGCCGCCGGCGGTATAAATTACGATCAATACCGATTCCGGGCGTCGCAACGGCTGCAACTATTCGACCTTGGGAAGAACGCGCACGCGAATGTGCAATTCCTTCAACTGCGCCTCGCTCACCTCGGTGGGCGCGTCCATCAACGGATCGGCGGCGGTCTGGGTCTTCGGGAACGCGATGACATCTCGAATGCTGTCCGCCCCGGCCATCAGCATCGCGAGGCGATCCAGTCCAAAGGCGATACCGCCGTGAGGCGGCGCGCCGAATTTGAGCGCATCCAGCAGGAAACCGAACTTGAGCCGCGCTTCTTCGGGCGAAATGCCCAATAAGTCGAACACCACGGACTGCAGATCCTGGTTGTGAATGCGCACCGAACCGCCGCCGATCTCCGAGCCGTTGAGCACCATGTCGTACGCCTTGGCGGTCGCGTCGCCGGGACTGGCGGCGAGCGCGGCATAGTCCGGATTCACGGGACTGGTGAAAGGGTGGTGCATGGCTGCCCAGCGCTTGGCCTCCCCATCCCACTCGAACATCGGAAAATCGACCACCCATAGCGGCCGCCAGCCCGGAGTCGCCAGTTTGAGGTCCTGGCCGACCCTCAAGCGCAGCGCCCCGAGCGCATCGCTCACCACCTTGGCGGTATCGGCACCGAAGAAGATCAGATCGCCGTCGCCCGCCGCCGTGCGTTCGAGAATTCCCGCAATGGCCGCGTCGCTCAAGAACTTCAAAATCGGCGATTGCAGCCCGTCGCGTCCCTTGGCGGCTTCGTTCACCTTGATGTACGCCAGCCCCTTGGCGCCGAAGCGCCCCACGAACGCCGTATAGTCGTCAATCTCCTTGCGCGAGAGTCTCCCGCCCTGCGGCACGCGCAGCGCCGCCACGCGGCCGCGCGGATCCGCCGCGGGCGCGGCGAACACCTTGAAATCGCAGCCCCGGACCAGATCCGCCACATCGACCAATTCCAGCGGCACCCGCAGATCCGGCTTGTCCGATCCGTAGCGGCGCATCGCCTCGGCGTAGGTCATACGCGGCAGCGGGTTTGGCAGCTCAACGCCGAGCACCTGGGCGAACAGGAACCGCATCAAGCCCTCCATCAGCTCTTGAATCTGCGCCTGATCGAGAAACGAGGTCTCTATATCCAACTGGGTGAATTCGGGCTGCCGGTCCGCGCGCAAATCCTCGTCGCGGAAGCAGCGCACGATCTGATAGTAGCGGTCGAAGCCCGCGATCATGAGCAACTGTTTGTAGATCTGCGGGGACTGGGGCAATGCGAAGAATTTGCCCGCATGCGTGCGGCTCGGCACCAGGTAATCGCGCGCGCCTTCCGGAGTCGCCTTGGAAAGCATCGGCGTTTCAATATCGATGAACCCGGCATCATCCAAAAAGTGGCGCATGGCGCGTGTAATGCGATGCCGCAGCAGGAGGCGCTCGCGCATCTGTTCGCGGCGCAGGTCGATATATCGATAGCGCAGACGGACCTCTTCGCTGACGTATTCATCGAGCTGGAACGGCAGCGGCTCGCAGCGGTTGAGTATTTCGAGCGAATGGCACAGCAACTCGACCTGTCCCGATTTCAAGTGCGCATTCGCCGTTCCGTGCGGCCGCATGCGCACCCGGCCGGTGACTTTGAGCACGTACTCGTTGCGCACGCGCTCCGCCATCGCGAACACATCGGCGGCATCCGGATCGAACACGATCTGCAGCAGCCCTTCGCGGTCCCGCAGATCGACGAAGATGACGCCCCCGTGGTCGCGGCGCCGATGGGCCCATCCGGCCACCGTGACGATGTTGCCGACCGAGGATTCGCCGACCTGACCGCAGTAGTGAGTGCGCACGTCAGCGTCGCCGCGCCGGCTTCGCGGCGCTTCGCTTGACCCCCGGCCTGGTCGGCCGCTTGGCGGCCGCCTTCGACTTGGACTTACTCGGAGCAGACACCTGAGCGCGGCGCGAGGGCGCCGTCTTGGGTGCGGACTCCGCCGGCGCGGCTTTGGCCGCAACCGCCTTCTCGGCCGGCTTATCGGCCGCCATATCGGCGCCCTTTTCCTTGGGCTTGGCCGCATCGGGCGCCGCGGCGTCCTTCGATTGAGCCTCGGTCGCCTCCTTCTTCTCTTCCTTGGGCGCCTGCGCCTCCGGGCGATCGGCGAGGTTGCGCTTGGCGTCTTGGTCCGATTTGAAATCCGTTTCGTACCAGCCTCCGCCCTTCAAGCGGAACACGGGGGCGGACATCAAGCGCTGCAGCTGCGGATTGCCGCATTCCGGGCATTTCTTCAGGGGCGCATCGTGGAGCTTCTGCATGGCCTCCAGGGTGTGGCCGCAGTGGTTGCACTGGTACTCGTAGAAAGGCATGCGTTTCCTTTTTTAATTCGCGGGCGCGAACCAGCGTCGCGCCCGCCGAAGTATAGCGAAGCACGGGGCCATGTCGCAGCCTCAGCGCAAATCCGGCCGCCTCAGTGCAGGCGCTCCTTCTCGAATATCAGGCCCTCGCGCTTGACTTTGGCGACAACCCGATCGCCGGCGATGAAATCGCCGCGCAAGATCTGCTGTGCCAGCGGATTCTCGATTTGCGACTGGATGGCGCGCTTCAAAGGCCGCGCGCCGTAGACGGTATCGAAGCCCGCTTCGCCGATGCGGTCCCGCGCGGCATCCTCGAGCCGCAGCTGGATATCGCGCTCGGCCAACCGCCTGCGCAGCCGGCCCAGCTGAATATCCACGATCGAGCGGATCTGCTCGCGGCCGAGCGGATGAAACACCACGATTTCATCGACGCGATTGATGAACTCCGGCCGAAAATGCTGCGCGACCACTTGCAGCACGGCCGCTTTCATCTTGGCGTAGTTCGCCTCTCCCGCAAGTTCCTGAATGACCTGACTGCCTAGATTAGAGGTCATGATCACCACGCAATTGCGAAAATCCACGGTGCGGCCCTGGCCATCGGTGAGCCGGCCGTCATCGAGCACCTGCAACAGCACGTTGAACACGTCCGGATGCGCCTTCTCGATTTCATCGAGGAGAATCACGCTATACGGCCGGCGGCGCACCGCTTCGGTGAGATAGCCGCCCTCTTCATAACCCACGTAGCCCGGCGGCGCGCCGATCAGGCGCGCGACCGAATGCTTCTCCATGAACTCCGACATGTCGATGCGCACCATGGCATCTTCGGTGTCGAACATGAATTCGGCCAACGCCTTGCAAAGCTCCGTTTTGCCGACGCCGGTCGGGCCGAGAAACATGAACGAACCGGAGGGGCGATTCGGATCCGACAGCCCCGCGCGCGAACGGCGAATCGAATCAGCCACCGCCTTGACCGCCTCTTCCTGCCCCACCACGCGTTTGCCGAGCACCTGCTCCATGCGCAACAGCTTGTCGCGCTCGCCTTCGAGCATGCGCGAGACCGGGATGCCGGTCCACTTCGAGACGATTTCGGCGATTTCGACCTCGGTCACCGAATTGCGCAACAGCTGGTTAGGCTTCTTCTCGGCTTCCAGCGCCTTGGCAAGGCGCTGCTCGAGATCGGGGATCCGGCCATACTGCAGTTCCGACATGCGAGTCAGATCCTGCGCGCGCCGCGCCGCATCGAGATCCGTGCGGCACCGCTCGAGCTCCTCTTTGATGTGGGCGGCGCCCTGCACCGAGGCCTTTTCCGCCTTCCAGACCTCCTCGAGATCCGAATATTCCTTTTCCAGCACCTTAAGCGCATCTTCCAGCGTGCTCAAACGCTTGCGCGAGGCCTCATCGGCCTCCTTCTTGAGCGCCTCGCGCTCGATCTTGAGCTGGATGATGCGCCGGTCGAGTTTGTCGAGCGCTTCGGGTTTCGAATCGATTTCCATGCGAATCAGCGAACCGGCCTCGTCGATCAAGTCGATGGCCTTGTCGGGAAGTTGCCGGTCGGCAATATAGCGATGCGACAGCGTCGCCGCCGCGACGATGGCCGGATCGGTGATCTCGACCCCGTGATGGACCTCGTAGCGCTCCTTGAGCCCGCGCAGAATGGCGATGGTGTCCTCCACCGACGGCTCGTTCACCAGCACCTTTTGGAAGCGCCGCTCGAGCGCCGCGTCCTTTTCGATGTATTTGCGGTACTCATCCAGGGTGGTCGCGCCGACGCAATGCAGCTCGCCGCGCGCCAACGCGGGCTTCAGCATATTGCCCGCGTCCATCGCGCCTTCGGCCTTTCCGGCCCCGACCATGGTGTGCAATTCGTCGATGAACAGAATCACCTGGCCTTCCTGCTTCGCCAGGTCGGTGAGCACCGCTTTGAGGCGCTCCTCGAATTCGCCGCGATATTTCGCTCCGGCGATGAGCGCACCCATGTCGAGCGCGAGAATGCGCTTATTGCGCAAGCCCTCCGGCACTTCGCCGTTGACGATGCGCTGCGCCAGGCCTTCGACGATGGCGGTCTTGCCGACCCCCGGCTCGCCGATGAGCACCGGATTGTTCTTGGTCCGGCGCTGCAGAACTTGAATCGTGCGGCGAATCTCGTCGTCGCGGCCGATGACCGGATCGAGTTTGCCCTGGGATGCCCGTTCGGTCAGATCGATGCTGTATTTCTCCAGCGCCTGCCGATTTTCCTCCGCGGCCGCGTCCTCGACCTTGGCGCCGCCGCGAACCTCCTCGATCGCCTGCTCCAACGCCGCGCCTGCAGCGCCGCAGGATTTCAAAATGCGGCCCAGTTCGCCGCGATCGTCACAGGCCGCGAGCACGTAGAGTTCGCTGGAGATGAATTGGTCGCCGCGCTTCTGCGCCAGCTTGTCGGTGACGTTGAGCAATTTATTCAGATCGTTGCCGATCAGCACCTCGCCGGCCGATCCTTCCACTTTCGGCATGCGATCGAGCGCGGTGCCGAGCTCGGAACGCAGCTTCGCGACATTGGCGCCGGCTTTCTCCAGCAACGGACGCGCCGTGCCGCCCTGCTGGTCGAGCAGCGCCGCCATCAAGTGCGCCGGCTCGATATATTGATTATCGCGCCCGATGGCGAGCGACTGGGCGTCGGCCAGAGCCGCCTGAAATTTGGTCGTCAGCTTGTCCATTCGCATGAAAACACCTGCCATTCGCTCGGAATGCCCCCTAGGTGGGGATTCGGCCGGGCAATTCAACGGTTTGCGGGGCCCTTTAGCCAAATGAGCGTGGCTTGGCGCCCGGTCTGACCGTCGCGGCGATGGGAGAAGTACTTATCGGGTTGCGAGCGGGTGCATTCGCCACCTCCGTAAATTCGCTCGATGCCGAGGCGTGCCAGCCGGCGGCGCGCGAGCGCCTCCAAATCCGCCAGGTACCGGTCCCGGGCATTCGCCGTGAAAGCGGCCGCCGCACCGCCGTCGCCGCGCAGCAGTTCGTCGCGGACTTCGGGGCCGATTTCAAAATATCGAGGCCCGATGGCGGGACCCAGCCATACCAGGAGGGCTCGCGGATCGAGCGCCAGCGCCCGCACCGTCGCCTCGATCACGCCTCCGGCAAGGCCGCGCCAGCCCGCATGCGCAGCGGCCACCGCCTCGCCCGACTCGTCTGCGAACAGCACCGGCAGGCAATCCGCGGTCAGTATCGCGCAGATGCGGCCGGGCTGGCGCGTATAAGCGCCGTCCGCCGCCGCGGTGGTTGATCCGCCGGCATCCAAATCCGAGATCCGTATGCCGTGCACTTGAGCGAGCCAGCGGGGCTCGGCCGGAAGTTGCGCCGCGACCTGAAGCCGCCGCCGATTCTCCGCGACCGCCGCCGGCAGGTCACCGACATGATCACCCAGATTCAGCGACGCATACGGTGCGGCGCTCACCCCGCCGCCACGCTGCGTCGACAGCGCGCACACCATCGCCGGCGCCGGCCACCGCGGCGTGAGCCATCGTATGTCCAATCAGGTCCCCACCGTCCGCACGGCATCGTGTGCGGAGCCACGCACATCGTCGCGCAGCGCGGCGAGCAACCGGGCGAAGTCCGCCGGCACGGGACTCTCGAACGCCAGCCGTTGCCCGGAGCGCGGATGATCGAAGGCCAGCGTGGCGGCGTGCAGGGCCTGCCGCTTGAATCCGCGCAAGGCGTCGATCAGGGCATCGGTCGCGCCTGCTGGACGCGCCAGGCGCCGGGCGCCGTACTTCGGATCACCCACGATGGGATAATGCCGATGCGCCAAATGCAGGCGAATTTGGTGCGTCCGCCCGGTCTCGAGCTTGACGTGCAGGTAGCTGTGGCCGCGAAAGCGCTCGAGCACGCGATAGTGCGTAATCGCAGGGCGGCCGTCCTGGCGCACCGCCATGCGCAGCCGGTCGCTGCGGTGCCGGCCGATCGGCTCGTCGATGGTACCGCCTCCGGTCATCACGCCCACGCACAGCGCGAGGTATTCGCGCGACACCGAGCGCGCCGCGAGCTGACGTGTCAGGGAGGTGTGCGCTTCGATGGTGCGTGCGACCACCAGCAGGCCGCTGGTGTCCTTGTCGAGCCGGTGGATGATGCCGGCGCGCGGCACGGCGGCCAGCGCGGGCTCCATGCCCAGCAAGGCATTTTGCAGGGTGTGATGCGGATTGCCGGCTCCGGGATGCACCACCAATCCCGCCGGCTTGTCCACCACCAGCAGCTCGCGGTCTTCGTGCACCACGTTGAGGGCAATCGATTCGGGCAGCACGCCGGCCGGCGGCGCCTCGACCGTCATGCGCACCTGAACCCGCGAACCCGCGCGCACCACATCGCGGGGCTTGCAGGGAAGCCTGCCGACCAGCACCTGGCCCGCATCGATCCAACCCTTGATGCGTGTGCGCGAATGCTCCGGCAGAAGCCGCGCCAGCGCGCTGTCGAGGCGCTGTCCGGCCAAGGCGTGCGGAATTTCGAGGTCGACGACGTGGAACTCTGCGTTCATAAGGGCACTCGAAGCTAGCGGCCTGCCATCGGCGGGGCATCGGGTATACTGCCGCCCGTCTTTGGATCCACCCATTGTAAGGAATCGCCTGTGAGACTGCGTGATCTTGTCCATCCGTACGGCGTCGTGCTGTTGGCCGTCGGCATCGCGATGCTGGCCACGGGCTGCCGCAGCCATCGGGACGACGCCAAGTCCGGCCCCGAAGTGATCTATGCCAAGGCGCAGAAGAGCATGAAGGATTCGAACTATGCGGAAGCGATCAAGCAGCTCGAAACCCTGCAATCACGGTTCCCGTTCAGCGAGCCCGCTCACCAGGCGCAGATCGACCTGATCTACGCCTACTACAAGAATCGCGAGGTCGAACCGGCGATCGACGCCGCCGATACCTTCATACGCGAGAATCCGACCAATCCGCGGGTCGACTATGCCTACTACATGAAGGGTCTGGTGTATTTCGAGCGCCAATCGAATTTCCTGGAGCGCTGGTTCAACGTCGACCTATCGAAGCGGCCGCCGCTCAACACCAAGAAATCCTTCGACGCATTCGATGAACTGCTGAAGAAATATCCGCACAGCGAATATGTGGCCGACGCCCGCCAGCACATGATTTTCCTGCGCAACCGGCTGGCCGACTTCGAGTTGCACGTGGCGCTTTATTATATGAAGCGCGGCGCCTATGTCGGCGCGCTCAATCGCGCCAAATTCAGCGTCGAGAATTACGACGGCGCTCCCGCCGTGCAGGGCGCGATGAAGGTCATGGTCGACGCCTACCGGGAGCTGAAAATGACGGATCTGGCGGCCAATGCGGAACGCGTGTATGCGGACAACTATCCGCAAAACGCCAAGGACGTGCAGCAGAAAAAGGCCTGGTGGCAGCACATTCTCTAGCCGGCGGCGCGCTCCGACCCGGCGGCAGGCCGTGCGGCATCCTCACCGCGATTGATAACCGCTGGTGATCGGATAGCGCCAATCGCGGCCGAATGCGCGGCCGCTCACCCGTACGCCGGGCGGCGCTTGGCGGCGCTTGTATTCGTTGCGCTTCACCAGATCCAGGATGCGTCCGACGGTCTTGCGGTCGAAGCCGCGGGCGGCGATCTGATCCACCGACAGGTCTTCCTCGATGAAAGCCTCCAGGATCGGGTCGAGCACCTCGTAGGGTGGCAGGCTATCGGTGTCTTTTTGGCCGGGGCGCAGCTCCGCGGACGGCGGCCGCTCGATTACGCGCGCCGGAATCACCGCTGATTGTGCATTGCGCCATGCGCAGAGGCGGTAGACCAGCAACTTGCTGCAGTCCTTGATCGGTGCGAAGCCCCCCGCCATATCGCCGTAAAGAGTCGCATAGCCCACCGCCATCTCGCTCTTGTTGCCGGTGGTGAGCAACATGCGGCCGGTCTTGTTGGAAATGCCCATCAGCAGCACGCCGCGGCAGCGCGATTGAATGTTCTCCTCGGCGGTATCCGCAGGCCGCCCGGCGAATTCATCCCGCAAGGCCTCCAGGGTCGCCTCGAACATGCCTTCGATGGAGATCTCGCTGTGCTTGACCTTCAGCAGCCGCGCCTGCGACGCGGCATCTTCCCGGCTCATCTGCGAGGTATAGCGCGAGGGCATCGCCACCGAATGCACCCGGTCGGCGCCCAGTGCATCGACCGCGATGCACAGGGTCAGCGCGGAATCGACGCCGCCGGAGAGCCCCAGCACCACCCCCGGAAAGCGGTGCTTGTCGACGTAGTCGCGCGTGCCTTGGACCAACGCGCCGTACACGCTTTCCTCCTGCCGCTGCAGCGGAACGATGGCGCCGGGCAACGGCCTGACCGCGCCGGCCGCATCGAGCGCCAAATCGACGGCGTACATGCCCTCGGTGAATGCCGGGGCCCGCGTGGTGACCGCCCCTTGTGCATCCATGACGAATGAATTGCCGTCGAATACCAGCTCGTCCTGGCCGCCGATCAAATTCACGAACACCAGCGGAATCCCCGTCTCGCTGACTCGCGCGTGACCGACCTCCCTTTCACGTTGGATTTGCTTGTTCACCTCGTAGGGCGAGGCGTTGATCACCAACATAACCTGGGCGCCGGCCTCGCGCGCCCGGGCGGCCGGCTCGGGAGCCCAGACGTCCTCGCACACCAAAATCGCCGCTTTCACGCCGTTCAAGTCGACCACCGTCGGCAGGGTGCCGGGAGTGAAATAGCGTTTTTCGTCGAAAACCCGGTAATTGGGCAGCGAGGCCTTGCGGTGATTGGCGAGAACGCTCCCGTCGCGAATCACGATGGCCGAATTGAAGATGAGCTTACCCTCGTATTCCGGATAACCGGCGATCAGGGTGATTCCGTGCACCTCGCTTCGCAGCCGCGCGATCGAGCGCGCGACCTGCGTGCGCATGCCCGAATGGAACAGCAGATCCTCGGGCGGATAGCCCGACACGGCGAGTTCGGGCAGCATCACCACGTCGGCGTCCGACTCGTCGCGCGCTTGATTCGCCGCGGCGGCGATGCGCGAGGTATTGCCCTCGACGTCCCCGACGATCATATTGAGCTGCGCCATGACGCATCGCAGACGCCCCGAGCGGTTCAACCCGATCCCCTACCATCGTCGTGCAAGTTCATGGATTTTCCCACTGTGCGGATCCGGTCGCATTGAGGCGCGCTATTCTGAATTAAGCTTGGCGGCAGCGCAAAGCCGCCCTTAGCACCTGGACCCACGCCACGTGAACCTCTTTAATCGCGCAATCGACCTCGGCGGCGGCTCCAGGCTCGCCCTCCACTGGCGGGTTCTCGCCCTGCTCAACCTGTATCGGGTGCTGGTGCCGCTGGTGCTCTTGGGCCTTTATTCCCTGGGCGGATCGCGCGGCATCGCCGTCGACGACCCCCGGCTATTCTTCGGCGTTACGCTTTTTTATCTGTGCTTCGGCTTGTACAGCGTGGTTTTGGTGCGCAGACGCCTGGCGACCCCTCATTTCCAGACCATTCTGCAGGCCAGCGTCGACATTGTGAGCCTGATGTTGCTGCTGCATGCCTGCGGCGGCATTGCGAGCGGCTTGGGGCCGCTGCTGCTGGTCCCGGTGGGCGGCCTGGCCTTCTTGCTGCCGCCGCGCAGCGCTCTGTTTCTGGCGGCCGTGGCCGCCCTGGCGGTCCTCGTCCACACGATTTGGCAGCAGCTGACCGGCCATGCCGACATCACGGCGTACGCGACCGCCGGCTTTTTGGGGGCTGTGCTGTTCACCTTTGCCGCATCCGCGAGTGTGGTTGCGAGCCGCATGCACGCGAGCGAGGATTTGATCCGCCAGAAGGACGTCGATCTGGCAAACCTCGCCGAGCTGTCGCAGTACATCGTGCAGCACTTGCGCGAGAGCCTGCTGGTGGTCGATGCCGCGGACAGGATCCGTCTGATCAATGAGTCCGCGGCCGAGATTCTCGGCGACACCCATGCGTTCCCCGGAGCCTTGGTGGGCGAGGTGTCGCCGCGCCTGCTGTACTCCCTGAGCACCTGGCGGCAGGGCCAACGGCACGAGAGCGCACCCGCGAGTTTCGTGGCGGCCGACGGGGCGCGATTGATTCAACCGCACTTCGCACCGTTGGGCGGCCACGCGCCGGGTCCGACACTGATCTTCCTCGAGGACACCACCCTCATGGCCGAGCGCGTGCAACAAAGCAAGCTCGCGGCGCTCGGCCGCCTGTCCGCGAGCATCGCCCACGAAATCCGCAATCCGGTCGGGGCCATGAGCCATGCCGGCCAGTTGTTGGCCGAAAGTCCCAGTATCGGGTCCGACGAGCGCAGACTCACCGACATCATCCGCAATAATTCCGAACGCGTCAGCACCATCATCAACAATGTGCTGCAGCTCTCGCGCCGCGAAGCCACCCAACCGGCTCGATTCATGCTCGGCGATTGGCTCGAGGACTTCGTGCGCGAATTCTCCGAAACCATGCAAATTCCGCCGGCCCAAATCGAGGTGCGGGAGGAGGCAGACGAACTCGAGGTGCGTTTCGATCCCAGCCACTTGCATCAGGCGGCGTGGAATCTGTGCGAGAACGCCATCAAATATGGCGCGTCCCCGGGCGGCGGCGTCGAAATCCGGTTAGGCCGATTGGCCGCCGGTTACCGTCCCTGCTTGGAAGTCGCCGACCGCGGACCGGGCATCGCAGCGGAGGCGGCTGACCGCATCTTCGAGCCCTTCTTTACCGGCCACAAGGGCGGCACCGGACTCGGACTGTTCATCGCCCGAGAGCTCTGCCAGCTGAATCGGGCGACACTTCTGTACGAGTCGCGCGGCGGCGGCGGCAGCATTTTTAGAATCGTGTTCAGCGATCCGCAGCGCTGGGAGGGATAGCGCAGAAGGCGCTCCGCTGACGGTACAATGAAGCCATGACCAAACCTGCAGTTTTAGTCGTCGACGACGAACCGGATCTTTGCGAGCTGCTGTCCATCACCTTGGAGCGCATGAATTTGAGTCCGCGCACGGCCGCGAGCGTCGCCGAGGCGCAGCGGATGCTCAAGGCGGAGCGGTTCGATTTGTGCCTCACCGACATGCAGCTGGCCGACGGCGATGGCTTGGATCTCGTGAAATGGATACAGCAAAACTCGCCGAACGTGCCCGTCGCCGTGATCACTGCGCACGGCAACATGGAAATCGCCGTGCGCGCGCTCAAACTGGGCGCTTTCGATTTCGTCTCAAAGCCGCTCGATCTGGCCGGATTGCGCAAATTGGTCGCGACCGCCATCAAGCTCTCGGACGCCAAAGAGGGCGACACCAGCATATACGGTCCCCGCTTGCTCGGGAGCTCGGCCGCCATGCAGCACTTGCGCGACATGATCGCGCGGGTCGCTCGCAGCCAGGCGCCGGTGCATATTTTCGGCGAATCCGGCACCGGCAAGGAGTTGGTCGCGAAACTCATTCATGAATCCGGCCCGCGCCGCGACGGCCCCTTTGTGCCGGTCAATTGCGGCGCCATTCCGACCGAGCTCATGGAGAGCGAACTGTTCGGGCACAAGCGCGGCAGCTTCACCGGCGCGGTCAGCGACAAAAAGGGTCTGATCCCGTCCGCGGAAGGCGGCACGCTGCTTCTCGACGAAATTGCCGACTTGCCGCTGCACATGCAGGTCAAGCTGCTGCGCGTGATCCAGGAAAAGGCCGTGCGCCCGGTCGGTGAGCAGCACGAGATCGGCATCGACGTGCGGATCTTGTCGGCCACGCACAAGAACCTGGCGCAGCTGGTCGCCGAGGGCAAATTTCGCGAGGACTTGTTCTATCGAGTCAATGTCATCGAGTTGCGGGTGCCCTCGCTGCGCGAGCGGCCGGAGGACGTCCCGGAGCTCGCCGAGTCGGTGCTGCGCCGCCTCGGGCGGCGCATGAAGATCACTCCGCCCGCCTTGAGCAAAGAGGCGCTGGCGGCGCTCGAGGCCTACTCCTTCCCGGGCAACGTGCGCGAGCTCGAGAATATTCTCGAGCGCGCCATTACCATGAGCACCGGCGGCGAAGTGCGCGGCGGCGACATTCAATTGCGGCCGACGCCGGCGGGAGCTGCCGCCGCTGCGAACGCTCCAAGCGGCGGCGCCTTGGGCGACCACCTCGAGGACATCGAGCGCGATGCCATTGTCAAGGCGCTGGAACAGACGCGCTTCAACAAGACGGCCGCCGCCAAGGTATTGGGAATGTCGTTTCGCGCGTTGCGCTATCGAATCAAGAAGCTCGGCATCGAATAGGACCGGCGGCGCATCTATGAAAAGTTCTTGGGTCCGCTGCGGGCGCTCCGAGACTCCCTCAGATCGCTGACAATTTTTGTCAGTCCGTGACGCTGCGTGTCTCGGGTGACGCCGCAAAACGACGCATCTATGTCAAGTCGCCCCGGGGTTTATTATAAATAACTATAATTATCAGTGACTTATATTCTATCAGGCACCCTTGGCACAGCACTTGCTTTTCTTGCATCACCGGCGCGGGCCGTTGCTTGAATGCTTGGGTTTCTGCGTGTTTCACATCAGGAGTTAAAATGCTTAAGAAAATGCAAAAGGGTTTCACCCTCATCGAGTTGATGATCGTGGTTGCGATCATCGGCATCTTGGCGGCGATCGCGATCCCGGCTTATCAGGACTACACGATCCGCGCGAAGGTGACGGAAGGCCTCAATCTGGCCGACTCGGCCAAGACTGCGGTTGCCGAAGGGTTCCAGTCCAACGACGTAGCGGGTATTACGGCGGCGGCAACGGCCTGGAACGTACCGAATTTCGTGCCGACGAAGTATGTCTCCGACATCGCCATTACCCCGGCCACCGGTGTCATCACGGTGACCTACGCCCTTGCGACACCGCAGATTGCCGGCCAGACCTTGCTACTCAGCCCGTTCATCGGCGGCGTTGTGCTCGCCACGGGCTTGGCCGGCAACATTGACTGGGCCTGCACCTCGATCTCGAAGCTGACCGCGACCAACCAGGGTCTTGGCGCCGCAGTGGCCGGAACCTTGTTGGCCAAGTACGCTCCGACCCAGTGTAAGTAAGCCTTTGATGATAAGGCGACGCTACCCAGCGAAGCCTACCGAAGCCCCTCGCTCGAGGGGCTTCTTTTTTTACTCGACCGCGTGCGCCGCGCGGATGATGAGGATTCGCTTGCGGCGAAGGCGGACGGTCTGGGCACGCCTCGTTTTGCGATCAAAATCACGCGCCGGCTGGCGCCAATATGCGACCATCCGGCCTTGATTTGACAATTCACGGGTTCACTATCCATATTCGTCCACGGGCAGCGTCCAAGGGTTTGATCTAAGTTCATGAATGACAACGTAATAGCGGCAGTGGGCGGCAGCAGCCGCATGGCCCTGGGCGGCCTTGCGCAACGCCTTGTCCAGGATAGCCTGTTGGACGAGGCAGCCATGCAGGATGCCATTGCCAAATCGAAGGAAAAGCGTGCCAATTTGGTCACGTACCTGGTGACCTCGAATCTGGCCACGGCCCGCGACATCGCCATTTCAGCCTCGAACGAGTTCGGCGTGCCGCTGCTCGATCTGGACGCGGTGGCGGTTGACCCTGACGTCGTGCGGGCGGTGAGCGAAAAGCTCATGCAGAAACACCGGGTACTGCCGCTGATGAAGCGCGGCAAAAGGCTGTTCTTGGCCGTCGCCGACCCGACCGACCTGCATGCGCTGGATGAGATCCGCTTCCAGACCTCGATGAGCATCGAGTTCGTCGTGGTCGAGGACGACAAGCTGCAGGCGGCTGTCACCAAAGCCATCGAACAAGCCGAATCGGTCATGCCGAACTTGACCGACGATGATTTCGATCTCGAGAATCTCGAAGTCACCGGCGGCGACGAAGACCCGAACGCGGAAGCGCTCGGCCGCGATGATGTGGAGGACGCGCCGATCGTGCGCTTCGTCAACAAGATCCTGCTCGATGCGATCAAGAAGGGCGCCTCGGATATCCATTTCGAGCCGTACGAAAAGCTCTTCCGCATCCGCACCCGAATCGACGGCGTGCTAAAAGAGGTGGCGCTGCCGCCGGTTCAATTGGCGGTGAAGCTCGTGGCGCGCCTCAAGGTCATGTCGCGGCTCGACATCGCGGAACGGCGCGTGCCGCAGGACGGCCGCATCAAGATGCGGCTCTCCAAGAATCGCGCCATCGACTTTCGCGTCAGCACCTGCCCGACGCTGTTCGGCGAAAAGGTCGTCACCCGTATTCTCGATCCCTCGAGCGCGATGCTGGGCATCGACGCCTTGGGCTACGAGCCGCTGCAGCGCGAGACTTACCTGCGATATCTTGCCAAGCCGCAGGGGATGATCCTGGTCACCGGCCCCACCGGCAGCGGCAAGACCGTGTCGCTTTATACGGGCCTCAATATCCTCAATACCGAGGACTGCAACATCTCGACGGCGGAGGACCCGGCCGAAATCAACTTGCCGGGCATCAACCAAGTCAACGTCAACAACAAGGTTGGCCTTACCTTTGCCTCCGCACTGCGGGCATTTTTGCGCCAAGACCCCGACGTCATCATGGTCGGCGAAATTCGCGACCTTGAAACGGCCGAGATTGCGATCAAGGCCGCCCAGACCGGTCACTTGGTTTTATCGACGCTGCATACCAACGATGCGCCGCAGACCTTGACCCGGTTGGTGGACATGGGCGTCAAACCCTATGCCATCGCCACCTCGGTGAGCCTGATCATCGCGCAGCGCCTGGCGCGCAAGCTCTGCAGCAATTGCAAGCAACCCATCGATATTCCCGCCGAGGCGCTGCGCAAGGAAGGTTTTGAGGAATCCGACATTGCGAGCGGATTCAGGGTCTACAAGGCGGTCGGATGCAGCCAGTGCACGGACGGCTACAAGGGCCGCATGGGCATCTACCAGGTCATGCCGGTCACCGAAACGATCGGCCGGATCATCATGGAAGGCGGCGGAGCCATGAATATCGGCGAGCAGGCGGCCAAGGACGGCATTTGGAATCTGCGCCGCTCCGGGCTGCAAAAGGTCAAGGACGGCGTCACCAGCTTGGAAGAAGTGAACAACGTCACGATCGAGTAGATAGCTAACGCAAGGATCTAGTTATGGCGATTTCGGCAACCGCAACCAAGAAAGACACCCAATTCTTATGGGAAGGCAAGGATAAGCGCGGCAACAAAGTGCGCGGCAAGTCGCTGGCGGCGAACGAGGCGACCCTGCGCGCCGACCTGCGCCGCCAAGGTGTGGCCGCGACGCGGGTCAAAACGCAGAGCAACACGTTCCGGTCGGGCGGCAAAGTCACCAACGAGGATATCGCGATATTCAGCCGGCAGCTCGCGACCATGATGTCGGCCGGCATTCCCATCGTCCAGGCGTTCGAGATCATCGGCAACGGCCACGAAAAGCCCGCCATGCAAAAGCTGGTGCTGGACGTGAAGGCCAGCATCGAAGGCGGCAGCACGCTGCACGAATCGCTGGCAAAATTTCCGTTGTACTTCGATGACCTGTTCGTCAACTTGGTCGAGGCCGGCGAGCAGGCGGGTGCGCTCGAGACCCTGCTCGACAAGATCGCGACCTACAAGGAAAAGACCGAAGCGCTGAAGAAAAAGATCAAGAAGGCGCTCTTCTATCCGATCGCCGTGCTCTGTGTCGCGGTCATCGTGTCCATCATTTTGCTGGTCTTCGTGATCCCGCAGTTCGAATCGCTGTTCAAGGGTTTCGGCGCGGATTTGCCGGCCTTCACGCAAATGGTGGTCAATTTATCGCGGTTTGTGCAGCACCAAGGCTGGTGGCTGGCCTGCGTGATCGGCGCAAGCGGCTATGCGTTCTTTTACTTTTTGAAGCGTTCGCGGAAAATGCAGCGGACCTCCGATCGGATCATGCTCAAATTTCCCATCATCGGTCCGATCCTCGTCAAAGCGGCGATCGCGCGCTTCGCCCGCACCCTCTCCACCATGTTCGCCGCCGGCGTGCCGCTGGTCGAAGCCATGCAGTCGGTGGCGGGCGCCACCGGCAACATCGTCTATGAGGAGGCGGTCCTTCGCATGAAGGATGAAGTGGCAACGGGCGGCCGGCTGCAGCGCGCCATGGAGAATACCGGCCTGTTCCCCAACATGGTGATCCAGATGATCGCGGTGGGCGAAGAATCCGGCTCCCTCGATACCATGTCGGCCAAAGTGGCCGAGTTCTACGAGGCGGAAGTCGACAATGCGGTCGACAGCATGTCGAGCCTCCTGGAACCAATAATCATGGCCATCCTCGGCGTGCTGGTGGGCGGCATGGTGATCGCCATGTACCTTCCGATTTTCAAGCTCGGCGCAGTCGTCGGATAATCCGTCGCCGGTACGGCGCCGTACCGGCTTGACGCATACTGATAGGCCAAGTTCACTCGGACCGGTTTAGCCCATGCTGAACGACCTTGCCGCGCTCTATGCCGCGAGCCCCGTGCTGTTTACGGGCTCGGTATTCGTGCTCGGCCTGGTCATCGGCAGCTTTCTCAACGTGCTCATCTATCGGCTGCCGATCATGCTCGAGCGCGAGTGGCGCGCCCAGGCACTCGAACTATTGCCTTCGTCCGACAGCTTGGCGACGACGATCCCGTCCCTATCGGCCGAACACTTCGGATTGAGCACACCCGGCTCCGCCTGCCCCGCCTGCAAGGCGCCGATCAGGGCGTGGCAAAACATTCCGGTGATCAGTTGGGTGATCCTGCGCGGGCGCTGTGCGGCTTGCCGGACGAAAATCTCGGTGCGATATCCGGTGGTGGAACTCACCACCGGAATCCTCTCGGCTTGGGTTGCATGGCACTTCGGTTTCGGCACTGCCGCGGCCTGCGCGCTGCCGGTCACCTGGGCGTTGATCGCGCTCACCGGCATCGACATCGACCACCAGCTGTTGCCAGACCGCATTACCCTGCCGCTGCTTTGGGCTGGTCTGCTGGCCGCCGCGCTGCTCGGACCCTTCGCCGGCGTCCCCCTCACCGGCGCCCATGGCGGCGGCATCGCTTTCCCGGTGCCGGCGCGAGATGCCATCATCGGCGCCACGGCGGGCTACTCGAGCCTGTGGCTGATTTATCACGCCTTTCGGCTGGTCACCGGGAAAGAGGGCATGGGCTACGGCGATTTCAAGTTGTTCGCCGCCCTGGGCGCGTGGCTCGGTTGGAAGCTCTTGCCGCTGGTGATTCTGCTGTCGGCCGCCACGGGGGCCGTCCTCGGGATCTTGATGATCATCCTCAAGGGCCGTGACCGGGCCGCGCCCATGCCCTTCGGGCCGTATCTGGCTGCCGCCGGTTGGCTCGCCATGATGTATGGGGATGCGCTGATGAGCGGCTATCTGCGCCTATCGGGCCTCGCCCACTAGATCATGGCGCGTCGCCTGCGTATCGGGCTCACCGGCGGAATCGCAAGCGGCAAGAGTACGGTGGCCGGTCGCTTCAGGGAGCTCGGGATCCCGGTGATCGATGCGGACCAGTCCTCGCGCTTCGTGGTCGAACCGGGGCAGCCCGGGCTCGAGGCAGTGATCGCGAGATTCGGTGAGGGTCTATTGACCGCCGATGGTGCACTGGACCGCCGCGCCCTGCGGCAGCTGATATTCGCCGATCCTCGCGAGCGCCGGGACCTGGAGGCGATCCTCCATCCGCTGATCCGCGCCGACATGGAGCGGCGGGCCATGCAGGCTCTGGGACCTTATGTAATCCTGGAAATTCCCCTGCTGGTGGAAGGCGGGGCGCGCGACCGGGTGGACCGGATCTTGGTGGTCGATGCGGACGAAGCGCTGCAGTTGCGGCGGCTGATGGCCCGCGACGCAGAGAGCCTCGAGGGCGCCCGAGCGATTCTCGCCGCTCAGGCGAATCGTGCGATTCGCCTCCAGGCCGCGGACGATGTGTTGATGAATTCAGGGACCGTTTCCGAATTGCGGCAAGCGGTCGACCGGCTGCATCAGCGCTATCTGCGGCTCGCCGAGGCGATGCCGCCTTAGCCTGAACTATTCATGAACAACGGAAACGCTGGAAGGAGGCTGGGTCGGACAGTCATTTTCCGGAGCGTGAAAAACAGGACGTTTTTCCCGCAGCCCCCAGGGATGGGTTCACGGCGGTCCGGAAAATGACTGTCCGACCCAGCCTCCGTACATAAAGATTCTTATCGTTCACGAATAGCTCAAGCTTGATTGATTGCGCTCAGGCGTGATTTAACCTAAATCCAAGGTTTACCCTGGCCCTTGTGTTGGCTCACAATAGGCGGATGAACTCCTACCCCGAACCGCGGGACGACTCCGACCCCGAACTGGCGCCGGTCGTCTACGAGCAGCCGCTCAACGAGCGCATGCGCACCTTCCTGCGACTGGAATTCCTCTACACCCAGGCCACCTATCACAGCGAATTGGAAAACGCCTGGAGTTCGCGCGCGGCCATGTCGAGCCTGCTCGAGATCCTCGCCATCACCGCTCGAGGCGACTCGCGCAGCGACGTGCTCAAAGAGCTCGAGCGCCACGTCAACGTGCTCAAGGAATATCAGAGCAAGACCGGCGTCGATCCAAGCCGATTGAAATCGCTGATGTCGAACCTCATCAAGCTTCGCGAGGATTTGTCGACGGTCGGCGGAAACTACATGGCACCGTTGCGTGACTCGGAATTCTTGAGCGCCATCAAGCACCGCAGCGCCATCCCCGGCGGCACCTGCGATTTTGACTTGCCGGATTACTCGTATTGGCTCAATCGGCCCGCCGACGTGCGCGCCGGCGAATTCGGAAACTGGCTGGCATTGATCCGGCCGCTGTGCGACAGCATTGCGGAGCTGCTGTGGTTGACCCGGCAAAACGCCAAGCGCAAGGCGGAAACAGCGGTCGGCGGAATTTATCAACTGCAATTCGATCGCGAGAACCCGTGTCAGTTGGTGCGCGTCACATTGCCTGCGGACAGCGGGTTGTTTCCCGAGATCAGCGGCAGCCAGCATCGCTGCACCATACGATTCTTGAATTGGACCGATGCCACCAGCCGCCCGGTTCACGTGGAGACGGATGTGCCTTTCCTGCTCACATGCTGCTCTTGATCAGGGCGGCCGCCATCGATGACAACCTTGGTGAAATGCCCGACCTGTGGCCGGCCGGTGGAGTGGTCGGAGGCATCGGCGTACCGGCCGTTCTGCAGCGACCGCTGCCGGCTCATCGACTTGGGAGCCTGGCTCGACGAGAGGCACCGGATTCCGGGCGAGCCGGGCGCCGCGGACGAAAGCGCCCCGGACTCATCCGACGAATCTCACGAGAGCTCCTGATCCGTGCGGCCTGAGTTCTGGCACGAACGCTGGCGCACCGGCCAAATTGGATTTCATCAATCTTCGTTTGACCGGCAATTGTTGCGTCACTGGCCCGCCCTGCGCCTCGCGGCGGGCAGCCGCGTATTGGTGCCCTTGTGCGGCAAGAGCCTCGATATGCTCTGGCTGCGCGAGCAGGGGCATCGGGTGGTGGGAGTGGAACTCTCCGCCGTCGCGCTGGAGGCGTTTTGCATGGAGAACGGCATTGCGGCGAGGCGCCGGCTGCGCGACGGCTTCGAAGTGTACGAGGCCGCGAACCTCGAATTGCGCTGCGGCGATTTCTTCGCGCTCACGCCGGCTGCGCTCGGAGAAGTGGCCGCGGTCTACGATCGCGCGGCGCTGATTTCCTGGAGCGAGGAACTTCGGGCACCCTACGTCCGGCACCTGGCCGAGTTGCTGAAGCCCGGCACGCAGATACTTCTCCACGCGTTGGAATACCCGCAGGCACAAATGGCCGGTCCGCCCTTCTCTTTGGAGCGCGGGGAAATCGAGCGCCTGTTCGCGCCCTACTGCAGCATCCGCCAACTCGACCGACAGGACATTCTGGCGGCCGAGCCGCGCCTGCGGTCGCGCGGCCTCAGCGAGTTATTCGAGGTCTGCTATCTCCTGGTCCGCCGTTGAGCGCTCAACGGTTGATCGCCCGCGATGGCGTTGATGCCGCTCGCACCGAGCGCCCATGCATGCGCGAGGCCGATGCCACGCGCAAACAGCGGCACCCCCGTCGCGCTGCACGAAGCCGCCAATTCGCTGTCCGAAACGGCCTCGCGCATGACCAGAAAATCCGCCCCGGCTGCCGCCGCGCCGGCCGCCTCCGCGGCGCTGCGGCAGAAAACGCCGAGCAGCTCCGGACTCTTGGCGTGGTTCGAACCCCGCCTGGCCGGCAGCCCGCGCAAGCGGCGTCCGCGCACGGCGCTCATGTCGCCGACGCGGTAATAGCGCGTGCCAATCCGCCGCAAGCGCTCCGGCAGCCGCAGCGCCGCAAGTATCGGTCGATCCGCCGGCAGGAGCTCTACTCGGGACAATTCATCGCGGCGGCACCAGCGCAGTTGCTGACCGTCCAACCCTTGGGGATCGCCGCGGAAGCGGCGCACCACCCACACGTCGAGCAGGACTTCCCCATGGGGGTAGGCGTGGCGCAGCCGTAGCAACGGCCGGGGCTGCCCGATCACAACGCCGAGTTCTTCGCGCAGTTCGCGCTGCAAGCCCGCGGAGCGGCTCTCTCCCGGCTCGAGCTTGCCGCCCGGAAACTCCCAGCCGCCCGCCAGGTGCTTGCCCGCCGGCCGCTGCGCGATCAGCACGCGCCCGGCGCCATCGATCAATACGCCGGCGACGACATGAACTCGCGCGCTCAACCGCTCGCTTGCTGCAGGGCGCCGTGGCAATGCTTGTATTTTTTTCCCGAACCGCACGGACATGCCTCGTTGCGACCCACCTTGGGAACCGAGCGCACGAAGGGCGTGGCAACCGGTCCCGCGGCTTGGCCCTCTGCGGACGCGCCGGCACCGCCCGCAGCGGCACCCTCGAGGCCCGTTTCCGCTCGAATCGGTGATATTGCCTCGGCATGCTGCAATTGCAGCGCGCGAGCGAGGCGCTGCTGCCGCTCGAGTTCCTCGCGCTCGATCTCGGCCTGGCTGCGCACTTGGATCGTCGAGACCTTGGTCAAGGTGTCGAACTTGATCCGGTCCAACATGCCGGAGAACAGTTCGAACGCCTCGCGCTTGTATTCCTGCTTCGGATTCTTCTGCGCATAGCTGCGCAAGAATATGCCCTGGCGCATGTAATCCATCGCCGCCAGATGCTCCCTCCAGTGTTGATCCAGGCTGCGCAGCATCACTTCCTTTTCGATGTAGCGCATGAACTGCGGGCCCACACTGGCCTCTTTCCGTTCGTACGCCGCTTCGAGCGCGGTCAGAATCTTTTGCCTCAATCCCGAGCCGTCGCCGCCTTCTTCGGCGCCGAGCCACTCGCGGATCGGCAGCGCCTGGCCGAAGTCGCGCTCGATGACCTGCGCCAGTCCCGCGACATCCCACTGCTCTTCGGCTGTACCCGCCGGGACATATTGGTCCACCAGGTGCGCCACCACCTCCTCGCGAACGCCTTTGACGGCCTCGGCCACATCTTCCGCGGCCATCAAATCGGTGCGCTGCTGATAAATGACGCGGCGCTGGTCGTTGGCGACGTCATCGTATTCAAGGAGTTGTTTACGCGCGTCGAAGTTGTGCTGTTCGACGCGCCGCTGCGCACGCTCGATCTGCCGGGTCAGCATGCCGCTCTCGATCGCTTCTCCCTGCTTCATGCCGACGCGGGTCATCAGCGCCTTCATGCGGGTCGGATCGCCGAAGATGCGCATCAAATTATCTTCCAGCGAGAGATAGAAGCGGCTGGAACCGGGGTCGCCCTGGCGCCCGGAACGGCCGCGCAATTGATTGTCGATGCGCCTGGATTCGTGGCGTTCCGTGCCGATGATGTGCAGGCCTCCGGCGGCAAGCACCAGCTCGTGCCGCTGGCGCCAGTCCGCGTGGATCTTCTGCAGCGCGGCCTCGTTCGGATTCTCGATGGCATCGATCTGCGTTTGCGGGCTGCCGCCCAGCACGATGTCGGTGCCGCGGCCCGCCATGTTGGTGGCGATCGTGATCGCGCCGGGCCGGCCGGCCTCGGCGACGATGTGCGCCTCGCGCTCGTGCTGCTTGGCGTTCAGCACCTCGTGGGGGATCTTGGCCTCCAGCAACAGCTTTGCCAGCCGTTCGGACGTCTCGATCGAGGTCGTGCCAACCAGAACCGGCTGGCCCCGCTTCACGCAGTCCTGAATGTCCTCGAGAATCGCCTGAAATTTATCGTGCTCGGACAAGAACACCAGGTCCGAATGATCCTTGCGGATCATCGGCTTGTGCGTCGGGATCACCACCACTTCGAGACCGTAGATCTGCTGGAATTCAAACGCCTCGGTGTCGGCGGTACCGGTCATTCCCGACAATTTCGTATACAGCCTGAAATAGTTCTGGAAGGTGATCGATGCGACCGTTTGATTTTCCTCGCGGACCTTCACGCCCTCTTTCGCCTCGACCGCTTGATGCAAGCCGTCCGACCAGCGCCGTCCCGGCATGGTGCGGCCGGTGAACTCATCGACGATGATGACTTCGCCCTGGCGCACGATGTACTCGACATCGCGCTTGTAAAGGGCATGTGCGCGCAGGGCCGCGTTCAGGTGATGCATCAGGCGGATGTTGGTGGCATCGTAGAGGCTCTCGGCGTCCCTCAACAATCCGATCTCCGCCATCATTTCCTCGACTTTCTGATGGCCGTCCTCGGTGAGCGTCGCCTGCTTGGTCTTCTCATCGACGGCATAGTCGCCCGGGCCGTTTTCTTCCTTCTGTCGGGTCAGGCGCGGTATCAAGGTATTGATCTTGATGTAGAGTTCGGTGCTCTCCTCGGCAGGGCCCGAAATGATCAGCGGCGTGCGCGCTTCGTCGATCAAAATCGAATCGACTTCATCGACGATCGCGAACGACAGCTTGCGCTGCACGCGGTCCTCGAGACGAAACGCGAGATTGTCGCGCAAATAGTCGAAGCCGAATTCGTTGTTGGTGCCGTAGGTGATGTCGAGGGCATAGGCGGCGCGCTTCTCGTCCTGGGATTGGGCGTTCTTGATCACGCCCACATCCAATCCGAGAAACCGGAACACCGGGCCCATCCACTCCGAGTCGCGCTGCGCCAAGTATTCATTGACGGTGACCACGTGCACGCCCTCGCCGCTGAGAGCGTTCAGATACGCCGGCAGCGTGGACATCAGGGTCTTGCCTTCGCCGGTGCGCATCTCGGCGATCTTGCCGGCGTGCAGCGCCAAACCGCCGATGAGCTGTACGTCGAAATGCCTTAACCCCAACTTGCGGCGCGACGCCTCGCGCACCAGCGCAAACGCCTCGGGGACAAGGGTCTCGAGCGGCGTGCCCGCCGCAAAGCGCGCCTTCAGCTCCCGCGTCTTTTCTGGAAACTGCTCATCGGCCAGCGCCTGCACGCTCGACTCGAGGGCGTTGACCGCCGCTACCGTGCGGCCTAATTCCTTAATGAGGCGCTGATTGCGGCTGCCGAATATTTGGGTCAAAAGCTTCCACACGCGGGGGGAATCCTTAAAAAACTGGGTATTGTACGGATAGACCGGAAAAGCGGGAAATCGTTTTGCTTTGGGCTTCCAAGGCGGGCTCGAGTTCCCGGTCGCGCGGGTCCCGTGACTCGCCGATCGGGGCCGCTCAAGAATCCTCGCCGCTCACGGATCCTGGGGAATCGAAGGATCCTCGCGACTCAGCGATCTTCGCGACTCAGCGATCCTCGCCGATGAAACGCAAAGGGTCCACCTGCGCGCCGTTCTTGAGCACTTCAAAATGCAGATGCGGGCCGGTGGAATGCCCGGTCGAGCCCATCAATGACACGTCCTGGCCCTTGCGCACCATGTCGCCCTGCTTCACGAGCAGCTTCTCGTTGTGGCAATAGCGGGTGGCCAGGCCATTGCCGTGGTTGATCTCCACCATTTGCCCGTAACCGGCGCGCTCACCGGCGAAGGTCACCAACCCCGCCGCCACCGAGGACACCTTGGAGCCTTCGAGACCTGCGAAATCGACGCCCTTGTGGACCGCGGAATAGCCCGTGAAAGGATCGGCCCGCTGCCCGAAATACGAGGATATCCAGCCGTCCTGGACCGGGCGGCCTTCGGGGTAGACCTGTTTGTTCAATTCACGGGTGAGAATCAGGTTCTCGAGTACACCCAATTGCTGCTCGCGGCTCGATAACTGATTCTGCAGTTGGTCCACCATGGCGGTCAGATTCGGTATCTGGGCGGGTTGGCCGTCAGCGCCCTCGGCGCCTCCCATGGCCGGCGGGTTGCCAAAATCGAACTCCCCGTCCTTCAGATTTGCCATGCGCGTCAAGCGCTTGCCGAGCGCGTCCAGGCGGATCACATTGGCGTTCATCTGCCCCACGCGCATTGCCAGCGCGTTGACCTTCTCCTGCAGTACGCGCCGCACATCCTCGATCTGCGCCTGCTCGCGCAACAGGTCAGCCGACCAGCCGCCCAACTGATCGACCGGGTTCGTGCTGCGGTGCCGCAAACCCAGGTTCGTGCCAATGGCAAATGCGCCGCCCACAATCGTGAATACCACCGCAACGGCAGCTCCCAGCACCAACGGGTGGCGCAGGTCCAATTGTTTGACACGGCCGGTCTTGCGGCCAACGAATATGACATTCATAGGGAAATGGGTTCTGAAACTGTCATCCTATGTACAGCTCCCGGCAGATTGGTCCACGAACGGCATAGACTATGCAGAATACGGTGGCTCAAAACAAGGAAATTAAGCACGCTTTAAACACGGTTTATCCGGGCTCATGGCTGTGCTGCAATGCGAAAATATAAGCATATCAAGGAGATACTCGCAGGAGATGGCAAACGGCTCACAGACCTCAAGCGCCAAGCCAGCGACCGCTCCGTGGTGCTCGAGCAGGTCCGCTCCACGCTACCCAGGGAACTGGCCCAAGCCGTCGCCAGCGCCGGCATCCTCAACGGGACGTTGACCATCGGCGTGGCCAGCGCGGCCTTCGCCTCCCGGCTGCGTTACCTCACCGAGGAACTGCTCAAACGGGTCAGCGAGTCGCGCGGTGTCGACATTCAAAGGGTACGCATCCGGGTCGTGCCGCCCCGCGCCTGAAACTCGCCGCTTAGTAGGGCTCAGGCCTGGGCGGCGGCGGCCGCAACATAGGAAATCGGGGCTTCCGCCAGACTCTCGAAAGTCACCTCTTGCCAGGCGCTCTGGGTATTGATGAGCGTCCGCAGCAATTTATTGTTAAGTGCATGACCGGACTTGTAGCCGCTGAATTCGCCGATCAGGCTGTGTCCGAGCAGGTACAAGTCGCCGATGGCATCTAGAATCTTGTGTTTGACGAATTCGTCCTCGTAGCGCAGTCCATCTTCATTCAGCACGCGGTAGTCGTCGAGCACGATGGCGTTGTCCATGTTGCCGCCGAGAGCCAGATTCCGGGCCCGCAGCCCCTCGAGGTCGCGCATGAAACCGAAGGTGCGCGCGCGGCTCACCTCGCGTAAAAACGAGGTGGTCGAAAAATCCATCGAAGCGACTTGCGAATGCTTCTTGAAGGTCGGGTGATCGAACTCGATCTCGAAATTCACCTTGAAGCCGTCATACGGATCGAACCGCGCCCACTTGTCGCCGTCGTCGACCGAGAGGCTCTCGAGAATGCGAATGAAACGCTTCGGCGCCCTTTGCTCCTCGATGCCCGCCGATTGCAGCAGGAATACGAAAGGCCCCGCGCTGCCGTCCATGATGGGCACTTCCCCGGCACTGACTTCCACCAGCGCATTGTCCACCCCCAAGCCGGCCAACGCGGACAGCAAGTGTTCCACGGTCGATATCTTGGCCTCGCCGTTGTGCAACGTCGTGCCCATCGTGGTGTCGCTGACGTTCTGGGCGTGAGCCTTGATGTCGACCGGCGGTTTCAAATCGATGCGGCGGAAAATGATCCCCGTGTCGGGCGGCGCCGGACGCAGGGTCATGAGAACCTTCTTGCCGGTGTGCAGGCCCACGCCGGTGGCGCGAATCGAATTCTTCAGTGTGCGTTGATTCAGCATCTATAGGGAACCGGACTCTGAAACACTATGTTAACCGGCGCCAAGGTACCACAGCCGGGATACAGGCTTAAAGCTGCAAAAATGGTCATGCCGCGCAAAACTCCCGCGCTGAATGCAGATACCGAGGCAACCCCTTCAATACGGCGCCTTCGGGAACCTACCGACTCCCCCGGGCGCCAATATTTGAATCCTCGGCGGGAACTAATCGGCCTGCCGGCGCAAGAACGCTGGAATATCCAGCAAATCCTCCGATTCGACATCCGCGCGCAAGCCATCGCCCACGGCACGCTGCCGCTGGACGGTCGGCTTGTCCAGCATCGCGTAGTCGGTCGGCGCCATCGGTGACTTTTGCCGCACCACACGCATGGTCGGCGGCGGTGCGATCGTCGCGGCTACCGGCTGAGGAGCGGTCCGCACCGCCGGCTTGCCGAGCCCCGTCGCCACCACCGTGACCCGGATTTGGTTGGCCATTTCCGGATCGATGACGGTGCCAACGACCACGGTCGCCTCATCGGAAGCGAACTGCTTGATGACGTTGCCGACTTCCTGGAATTCGCCGATGGACAAGTCCATGCCCGCGGTGACGTTGACCAAGATGCCTTGAGCGCCGGCGAGATTGATGTCCTCGAGCAACGGGCTGGAAATCGCCGCTTCCGCCGCTTCGCGCGCCCGGTCGTCGCCCGAGGCGGCGCCCGAACCCATCATGGCCATGCCGGTTTCCGACATGACGGTGCGCACGTCGGCGAAGTCGACATTGATCAATCCGGGCCGCGTGATCAGCTCCGCGATGCCCTGAACGGCGCCCTGCAGCACCGTGTTCGCCGCCTTGAACGCATCCAGGAGCGTGGTGTTGCTGCCGAGCACGGTCAGCAGTTTCTGGTTGGGAATCGTGATCAACGAATCCACGTATTTGGAAAGCTCCAGCATCCCTTGATCGGCGACTCGCGAACGCTTGTTGCCTTCCATCTCGAACGGCCTGGTGACCACGGCCACCGTCAGGATGCCGAGTTCCTTGGCGACCTGCGCGACCACCGGCGCCGCGCCGGTGCCGGTGCCGCCGC
>JBBIUT010000027.1:0-36456 GCA_037440085.1 Gammaproteobacteria bacterium | reverse complement strand
CGTGATCCGCACGAACAGCCAGGGATTGCCCAACCCCATGCCGCCGATTGCAAGCATCGCCCCGGTGCGCACGGCGGCGGTGGCGAGCACCGCGAGGACGGTGGCGGTGTCGATTCTGCCGATCGGCGGCAGCAAACGCCGCAGCGGCACGATCAACCAATTGGTGATGCGCACGATCGCATCCGCCATGGGGTCGCGAAAATCCGCCCGCACCCATTGAAACATCAGGCGCAGCACGAAGGCGAGCGTCAACAGCCAGAGGAGGGTATCTACAATGAATCTGATCGCGTTCATGAACAGTTCCGGCTAGGGATTGCCAAACTCCGCGGCGAGTTCCGCGGATCGGCGATCGGCTGCCGCCACCGCGTGTGCGACGATTGCACGCAGGCCCGCAGCATCGAGGACGTCGAGCGCCGCCGCCGTGGTTCCGCCCTTGGAGGTCACCTGCTCGCGCAATGCAGCAAGCGATTCGGCCGATTGGCGCGCCATCTGTGCGGCCCCAAACGCGGTCTCCAAAGTGAGCTTGTGGGCAACCTCGTTGGGAAGCCCGCGCTCGTGCGCGGCGGCCTCGAGCGCCTCCATGAACAAGAAGAAGTAGGCGGGCCCGCTGCCCGAGAGCGCGGTGACGGTATCCATCTGCGATTCGTGTTCGACCCATACGGTGGCGCTCACGGCGGCCATGATCGACTCCGCCAGGGCGCGATTGGCGGCGCCGACGCCCGGGGGTGCGTACAGACCCGTGGCACCAAAGCCGTTCAGAGCCGGCCGATTCGGCATGGTGCGCACCACCGGGATCTGCCCTCCGAACCAGCGTGCGAGCGCGGCGTGCGGTATGCCGGCGGCAACAGAGATCACCAGCGGTTTCGAGACAGCCAGATGCGGACTCAAGGCCAATGCCACGGCGCGCATCTGCTGCGGCTTCACCGCCAGAACGACCACCTCCGCCTCGGCCGCCGCGCCGGCATTGTCGGACGCCAAGCGCACGCCGTAGTCGCGGACCAGCCGCTGCAATTGCAGCGCGCTCGGATCGGCAACCACGATGCGCTCGCCCGGAAGACCGCGCTTGATCAGGCCGCCGACCAGGGCCGCGGCCATGTTTCCGCCGCCGATGAATGCCAGTCTACGAATGTCGATCATGTCCGCCTCTTCTAAGTCGCACCGGGTTCATCGGCTGCCGAAGATCGCCGTGCCGATGCGCACATGGGTCGCGCCTTCGGCAATGGCCGATTCGAAATCGGCGCTCATTCCCATAGACAGTGTATCGAGCTTGAGACCTTTTGCGTTCAGATCCTCGAGCAGGATTCTCAAGCGGGCGAACACAGACCGCTCGGCGCGCGCGTCCGGCTGCGGCGGCGGCATGCACATGAGGCCGCGCACCCGCAGCCGCGGCAAATCGGCCATCCGGAGTGCGAGCTCGGCGAGATTCGCGGGTTCGACGCCTCCCTTGGTCGGCTCCGGCATCAGTGCGACCTGGATGCACACATTGAGCGGTGGCGCGTGAAAGGGGCGCTGCTCGGACAGGCGCCGCGCGACGCCGAGCCGATCGACGCTGTGCACCCACTCGAAGCGTTCGGCCACGCCGCGGGTCTTATTCGACTGCAAACCGCCGATGAAGTGCCAGTGCATGGCGGCGGACCCGACCTGATCCATTTTGCCCAAGGCCTCCTTGAGATAATTTTCGCCGAAATCCGTGACGCCGGCCGTGGCGGCCGCCAGCAACAATGCGGCAGGCTGGGCCTTGGTAACGGCGATCAGGGTGACCGTGCCGGGGTCCCGTCCGGCCGCTTGGGCCGCGTGAGTTATCCGAGACCGGACGTGGTTCACGCGAACCGCTAAATTCTGCGGACCAATTAACATATTGGGTGGCGGCGCCCTCTTATATACTGCTAGCGGCTTACATAGAGCCGGATTAGGAGCCGTAAATGGCGGTTGATATCGCGCAGCTTCTCGCCTTTGCGGTGAAGAACAACGCGTCGGACCTGCATCTGTCGGCGGGTGTTCCCCCGATGATTCGCGTTGACGGCGACATGAAGCGCATAAATATGCCGGCGCTGGCGCACAAGGAAGTGCACAGCATGGTGTACGACATCATGAATGACAAGCAGCGCAAGGCCTTCGAGGAGTTCTTCGAGACCGACTTTTCGTTCGAGATTCCGAAGCTTGCCCGCTTTCGCGTCAACGCCTTCAACCAGAACCGCGGCGCCGGCGCCGTGTTCCGCAACATTCCATCGACTATTTTGACGCTCGACGAGCTGAACGCGCCGAAGACATTCAAAGATTTGTGCATGCTCCCCCGCGGTCTGGTATTGGTCACCGGACCGACCGGATCGGGAAAATCGACGACCCTGGCCGGCATGGTCAATCACTGCAACGACAACCGTCCGGATCACATTATCACGATCGAGGACCCGATCGAGTTCGTGCACGAGAGCAAGCGCTGCCTCGTCAACCAGCGCGAAGTGCATCGCGACACGCTGGGATTCACAGAGGCATTGCGTTCGGCGCTGCGCGAAGACCCGGACGTGGTGCTGGTGGGCGAAATGCGCGACCTGGAGACCATCCGCCTGGCGCTGACCGCGGCCGAAACCGGCCACCTGGTGTTCGGCACCCTGCACACCAGCTCCGCGGCCAAGACCATCGACCGCATCGTGGACGTGTTTCCGGCGGCTGAAAAGGACATGGTACGGGCCATGCTGTCCGAGAGTCTGCGCGCCGTGATTTCGCAAACCTTGATGAAGCGCGTCGGCGGCGGCCGCATCGCGGCGCACGAGATCATGATCGGCACCCCTGCGATTCGCAACTTGATTCGCGAGGGCAAAATCGCGCAAATGTATTCAGCGATTCAAACCGGGCAGGGCCAGGGCATGCAAACCCTCGATCAATGCCTGCAGGAATTGGTGCAAAAAGGCGTGGTGAGCCGCGAAGAGGCGAAATACAAGGCTCAGAACAAGGACAGCATCTAATGGACCGCGAACAAGCTATACGGCTGATGCAAGACCTACTCAAGCGCATGGTCGACAAGAAGGGCTCGGATCTGTTCATTACCGCCGGATTTCCCCCGGCGATCAAAGTCGACGGCGAAATCCGCCCCCAGTCGGACCGATCCTTAAGCGCGGAACAGAGCTCGAGTCTGGTGCGCGCCATCATGAACGATCGGCAGACCAAGGAGTTCGACTCGACCAAGGAATGCAACTTCGCGATTGCCCCGCCCGGTATCGGGCGCTTTCGCGTCAGCGCTTTCGTGCAGCAGGGCTTCGTCGGCGCGGTGCTGCGAACCATCAATGCCAAGATTCCGACCCTGGAAGAACTTGAACTGCCGCCCATCCTGAAGGAAGTCGTGCTGTCCAAGCGCGGCTTCGTGATCCTGGTCGGCGGCACCGGATCCGGCAAATCCACATCGCTGGCGGCCATGGTCGGCTATCGCAATGAAAAGACCCGCGGCCACATCGTCACGATCGAAGATCCGGTCGAATATGTGCATGCCCACAAGGGCTGCGTGGTGACGCACCGCGAGGTGGGCGTGGACTGCGAAAGCTGGCATTTGGCGCTCAAGAACACCCTGCGCCAGGCGCCCGATGTGATTCTCATCGGCGAAATCCGCGACCGCGAGACCATGGAGTACGGCATTCAATTCGCCGAGACCGGGCATTTGGTGCTGGCCACCCTGCATGCCAACAGCTCCAACCAGGCGCTCGACCGCATCATCAATTTCTTCCCCGAGGAGCGCCGCGAGCAGCTGCTGATGGATCTGTCGCTCAACATCCGAGCCCTGATATCGCAGCGCCTGATACCGCGCGAGGCCGGCTCCGGGCGCATCGCGGCCATGGAAATCATGCTCGCCTCGCCGCTGATCTCGGATTTGATCTTCAAGGGCGAGGTTGCCAAGATCAAGGACGTGATGGCGCGCTCCAACCGCCTGGGGATGAAGACGTTCGACCAGGCGTTGTTCGACTTGTACGAAGCGGGCTTGATTTCCTACGAAGACGCGTTGCGCAATGCCGACTCGAAGAACGAGCTGAGGCTGCGGGTGAAACTCGAGAGCAAGAGAGAAATGAAAAACCCCGAGGACGGCGGCGCGTCGCTGCAGATCGTAGAGGAAGAAGAAGGCCAGGTGTTCTAAGGTATGTCCGCCGTCGCGCCGGCTCAGGTGATGAACACCAAGCCGCTGTTCAAATTGATGGTCGAACGAAAGGCGTCGGACCTGTTTTTCAGCTGCAACGCGCCGGTCAAGATCAAGATCGAAGGCAAGATATTCCCCGTCAACAAGCAGGTTTTGAGTCCTGAAACGGTGCGCCAAGCGGCGCTCGGATTGATGACCGCCGAGCAAATCGAGCACTTCAACCAAGAGCTGGAGATTGATTTCGCGATTTCCGAGCCGGGACTGGGGCGATTCCGCGTCAATGTGTTCTATCAGCGCGGCTACCCTGCGATGGTTTTGCGATACATCACCGCGGAAATGCCCAAACTCGAAGATCTGGGCATGCCGGACATCCTCAAGGATCTGGTGATGCTAAAGCGCGGGCTGATCCTGATGGTGGGGGCCGCCGGCGCGGGAAAGTCCACCACCCTGGCCGCCATGATCAATTTCCGCAACGAAACCTCCTCGGATCACATCCTCACCATCGAGGATCCGATCGAGTTCCTGCACTCGAACAAGAAGTCGATCGTCAATCAGCGTGAGGTGGGGCTCGACACCAAGTCCTTCGCACGCGCGTTGCGCAGCGCGGTGCGCGCGGCGCCCGATGTGATCCTGGTCGGTGAAATCCGCGATCGCGAGACCATGGAGGCGACCATCGCTCTCGCCGGGACCGGCCACCTTTGCATCGCGACATTGCATGCGAATAATTGCGCGGAGACATTGGACCGCATCATCAATATGTTTCCGCGCGATCAGCACAACCAGATCTTTCTGGACCTGTCGCAGTATCTGCGCGCCATTCTCTCGCAGCGCCTGGTGGCGGCCAAATCCGGGGTGCGGGTCGCGGCCTCGGAAGTCATGGTCAATACCCCGCACGTGTCGGAACTCATCAAGAAGGGCGATGTGATCGGCGTGAAGGAGGCGATCCGCACCGGCACCGAGCGCGGCATGCTGAGCTTCGACAGCTCGCTGTACAATTTGGTGCGCGAAGGCCGGATCGAATTGGAGGAAGCGCTGGCGAGCGCGGATTCGCGCACCAACCTGGAGGCGAAAATAAATTTTGGTTGACGGCGGGCGTGCTTGACTGCCCGATCCGGCCTCCATGTGCGAGAACACGCATCGTTCACGAATGGCTCAGGCCAGCGGCCGCCATCCCCTCCCGGTTGCTACAAGGGCCGGCGGTGCCGTGTCAGCGTCACGGCAATCGACGCGAGCACCGCCATGCGCACGGCGACGCCGTTGTTGACCTGCTCCCGGATAACCGAGCGTGGACCGTCGGCCACTTCCGAGGAGATCTCCACGCCGCGGTTCATCGGTCCGGGGTGCATCACCAGCGCGT
This sequence comes from Gammaproteobacteria bacterium, assembly GCA_037440085.1. Lineage (GTDB taxonomy): Bacteria > Pseudomonadota > Gammaproteobacteria > Steroidobacterales > Steroidobacteraceae > Bog-1198. The sequence continues at coordinate 30,979 of JBBIUT010000027.1, read as the reverse complement.
TGGGCGATGCAAGCTTCAGGCGCCGCGCGTCCAAGCCGAAATCGCGGAAGTATGCGGCTTCGTCGAGTGCCGCCGCCGCCGCCATGCGTTCCTTCTGGATGCGCAGCATCATCACCACATCGGCCCCGGCGATGCCGTCCTCGATTCGCGTGAAGCGCAGCGCGCCGCGGAACTCATCCTCCGAAGGCAAAAGCGCTTGCGGCGCCACCAGGCGCAGTTCGCCTGCGCCGAGGGTCTGCAACGCGCGGGCGGTCGAGCGGGCAACGCGCGAATGCAGGATATCGCCGACGATCGCCACCTTGAGTCCTGCGAAACGCCGCTGGTGCGTCCTGATGGTCAGGGCGTCGAGCAGCCCTTGAGTCGGGTGGGACAGGTGGGCCTCGCCGGCGCTGATGACCGACACGTGCGGGGCGACATGATCCATTAGGAATTCCGGCATCCCGGCCTCCGAATCGCGGATCACGAAAATGTCGGTATTCATGGCTTCGAGCGTGTAGATGGTGTCGAGCATGGTTTCGCCCTTGGCTCGCGAGCTGCTGTGCAGATCCAAGTTGAGGACGTGCGCGTCCAGGCGGCGGCTGGCGAGATCGAAAGAGGCGCGGGTGCGCGTACTCGGTTCGAAGAACAGATTGGCGAGCGTCACGCCGGCGAGTTCCCGGCCTTCGTAGGCGGGCTGCCCGGGCAAGCGGCGATAGGTCTCGGCGCGGTCGAGAATCGCCGTCATCGTCTCGCGTGTCAGGCCATCAAGCGTAATGAGGTGGCGCAAGCCCCCGGCGCTGTCAGTTTGTGAACGCATGTGCGCCTCATGATTTTTCGTTAAACCATCGCTCCAAGACGATGCATGCGGCTGCCGCGTCGATATCCGTCTTCGCGACGCGACGCTTGCGAAGACCCGATTCGCGCGCCGCCTTGAGCCGCGTCCCGGCCTCGAGCGACGAGTAGCGCTCATCGACCAGCTGTACCGGCAAGAGGTAGCGCCCGGCGAGTTCACCCGCGAAGCCGCGCGCCGCGACCGTCATGGCGCTCTCGGAACCGTCGACATTATACGGTAGGCCGACCACCACCGTGGCCGGCTTCCAGTCGCGCATCAGGGTGTCGATGAGCGCCCAGTGCGCTCCCGAGTTGCCCGCCGAGACGGCGGCGAGCGGTGCGGCGGTGCGGCTCACGGTATCTCCGCAGGCGACGCCGATCCGCCGCCGTCCGAAATCGAATGCGAGGATGAGGCCCGGCGCCGGGCCGTTGGCCGCCGCGGGCGCGGCGCGTTCAGGCATTGCCGCTGATCGGACTGATGCGCGAGAGTTCGACGCCGAGCAGGCGGCCCGCGGCGAGCCAGCGGGACTCGAACGGCAGGTCGAAGATGATGCCGGAGTCGACCGGCGCGCTGAGCCAGGCGTTGGCGCGGATTTCATCCTCCAGCTGACCGCCGTCCCAGCCCGCGTAGCCCAAGGCGACCACCGCTTGCGCCGGGCCTTCGCCGCGGGCCATGGCATCCAAAATGTCCCGGGAAGTGGTGACGTGGATGAAATCGGAAACCTTGAGCGTCGAGTCCCATTCGCCACCGGCCGCATGCACCACGAAGCCTCGATCGGTCTGCATCGGTCCGCCGCGCAGCACGTGGCGTTCGCGCAGCGGCCCTCCGGGGAGCTCGATTTCCATTTGTTCGAAGATTTCGCCCATGCGCATGGGCAGCGGCTTGTTGAGGATCAAACCGAGGGCGCCGCGCGCGCTGTGATCGCATACCAGCGCCACGGTCTGGGCGAAATTCGGATCCCCCATCGCGGGCATGGCGATCAGCAATTGGTTCGTCAGATAGTCCGATTCGCTCATATGCCACCCATCAGCGAATTCTAGTGCGGATTTACCGGGTGCCGCCAGGGTTGTTCGAATCCGAATAAAATACGCTTGAGCCCTGCGCCGCACCACCCAGGAATTGCCACTCGTAGGCGATGCGGATCTGATCGTGCGCCGCGCCCAGAGCGCTCGGGAACCGGTCGTAAGGGGCGGCGAGCTTCAAGATCCGCATGGCGGCTTCGTCGAGTTCGGCGTGGCCGCTGCTGCGTCGGAGCACGGATTGCACGAGTCTGCCGTCGGCGCCGATCGTCACCTCGATCACGGGCGTTCCCGAGAGCTTCTGCCGCCGCGCGACATCCGGGAAGTTCATGGTCCCGACCCGCTCGATCTTGCGACGCCAGCTGTCCAGGTAAACGGCAACGTCCGATTCGCGGGTATCCGCGGCAATCCACAGCTGCTGCCTGGCGGCCCCGCGCATACGCAGTTCCACGCCATCGTCGTTGGGCGTCATGCCCAAATCCGGCCTCTTTTCCAGCAACAGAGGCAATGCGGACGGCTCGGCGGCGGCGTCCGGTCCCGCGAAGTACCGAATGGTTGCCGCCGGCATGTGCGTCGCCACCAGCTCGTCGTCGCCGGCCTCGCGCGCGGATTGCGCGGCTGCCGCCCCGTCGCCGCTCGGAATGCCGGCTCTTTCGACCGGCATCGGCGAGGATTTCGGTATCAGCGTGCGCTCGCGCTTGGGGGTGTTGCCGGACCCGAGCTGGGTTCGCTCGGAGAGGTATTGCGCGTTTTTATTTTCTGCAACGCTCGGCGCTTGATCGTCGACCAGGACCACTTCCAGGGCGGCCCCGTCGCCTCCATTCGCATCCCCGTTCGGCGCGCTGAACGTGACGCCCAGGATGACGATGCCGTGCAGCAGCGCCGCCAGGAAACACGTGGTCAGCATCCGGTCGTTTGCCGGCGGCAGCCCGATTTGAAGGATGTTGGAGTTCACGCGGCGCCCAGTGTGCGGGCGATCGCCTTCACCAGCGTTGCGCCGATGTCGATGCCGTGCTTCTTGTTCAGTTCGCGGATACCGGTGGGACTGGTGACGTTGATTTCGGTGACATAGTCGCCGATGACGTCCAACCCGACGAAGATCATTCCCGCATCGCGCAGCTTCGGTCCGATGACCGAGCATAGCCACCGGTCGCGCTCGTTGATGGGGCGGCTCTCGGCGCGGGCCCCGGCTGCGAGATTGCCGCGGTGGTCGGCCGGGTCGGGTACGCGCTTGAGCGCGAAGGGAACGGGCTCGCCGTCGATCAGTATCACCCGGCAATCGCCTTCGGTCACGATCTCGGGCAGGTAGCGCTGCACGATGGCGTAGCGCTGCCCGTAGTCGGTCAACGTCTCGAACACCACGTTGCGATTCTTGTCGCCCTGCTCCAGGACGAAGATGGATCGCCCGCCCATGCCGTGCAGCGGCTTGCACACCGCCTTGCCGTGCTCCTTCAGGAACTCGCTCATGTCGTCCATGTCACGGGTGATAAGGGTCGGCGCGCAGCATTCGGGAAACCAGGCGGTGTAGACCTTCTCGTTCATGTCGCGCAGGCCCTGCGGGCGATTGCACACGAGCGCCCCCTGATCGCGAGCGCGATCCAATATGTAGGTGCAGTAGATGTATTCGGTATCGAACGGCGGATCCTTGCGCATCAGTATGACGTCATACTTGCCCAATGGGGCGGCGACGCCGGCGCCGCGCACGGACCAGACCTGAGGATCGTCGAATACCTTGAGCGGTGCAAGGCGGCCCCAGGCGATGCCGTCGCGCAGCCACAGGTCCTTCATCTGCGCATAGAACAACTGCCAGCCGCTTGACTGCGCCGCCAGCAGGATCGCCAAAGTGCTGTCCTTCAGCGGATTGATGGCCTCGATGGGGTCCATGACCACGACCAGACGCACACCGGAAGACATGCTCATTCCCCTGAAGATCTCGGACGGCCAGAGTACCGGTTCAAGTTTACCGCACGCGGACGCCGCCGCCGCGCCGCTCGTGTTCCGAAAACTGTGAACCACGCCACCGTTGTTTACCCTCGGTTACCGCGAAATGTCGACCCCATACCGTGGCTTGCGCGCCCCGGATATGTTAAAAAGCCACAAGATTCCAGCACCTACGCACGTAGCTTTAAGTCCTCAAGGTCCGTTCCATGGAGAGCATGATCACCAACGGCAAGCCGAAACTCGCGGGCCTCAAAGTTCTCGTGATCGACGACAGCAAAACGATCCGCCGCACCGCGGAGACCCTCTTGAGCAAGGAAGGGTGCGAGGTGTTCACCGCGGTCGACGGCTTCGATGCCCTTTCCAAGATCGCCGACCACCAGCCCGACATCGTTTTCGTGGATATCATGATGCCGCGCCTCGACGGTTACCAGACATGTTCGCTGATCAAGCACAACAAGGTCTTCAAACAGATCCCGGTAATCATGCTGTCCAGCAAGGACGGCTTGTTCGACCGGGCGCGCGGCCGGATCGTGGGATCCGAGCACTATCTGACCAAACCGTTCACCAAGGACGAACTGCTGGGCGCCATCGAAGCACACGTCGCGAAATGACGGAGAATCCAAGAATGGCACTGATCCTTATTGTCGACGATTCACCCACCGAAGTGTTCGTCATGCAGAAGGCCCTGGAAAAGCACGGCTTCAGGACGGCGGCGGCCGAGAACGGCGAAGAGGGCATTCGCAAGGCGAAGGCCATGAAGCCGGACCTCATCTTCATGGACATCGTCATGCCCGGAGTCAACGGTTACCAGGCGACGCGGACGCTCAACAACGACCCGGAGACCAGGCTGATCCCGATCATCATGGTGACCACCAAGGGCCAGGAGACGGATCGCGTCTGGGGTTTGCGCCAGGGGGCGGTGGATTATCTGGTCAAGCCGGTGTCGGCGCAGGCTTTGGTCGAGAAGGCGCAGGCTGCGCTGGCCGTATGACCAGTACGATGAGCGGCAGCGACAATACTCTGCGCGGCCTGCGTGACCGTCCGTTCGAACTGCTCAAGGAACTGGAAAAGCGCAGCCGTACGGTCGCAGCGGCCGCCGCACCGGACTCGGCCGCGGGCCGCGAATGGGTCGGCGTGGCATTTCGCATGGGTGGCGAGACGTTCCTGGCCGCCCGCGAGGAGACCCGGGAGGTGTTGGGCTACCCCGCCGTGATCACGCGCATCCCGCGGTCCAAAAGCTGGGTGAAGGGGCTGGCCAATGTGCGCGGACAGCTCTTGCCGATGATCGACCTGCGGCAATTCCTCGGCAGCGGTGCGACCGTGCCTCAGCGCAATACGCGCGTGGTGGTGGTCAACCACCGGGAAGTCCCGGCCGGGCTCATTGTCGACGAGGTCCTGGGATTCCGGCGCTTCGCGGAGCCGGAATTCAATGCGGAGGCACCGCCCACGATGATTCGCTGCGAGGCCTATCTGGCGGGAGCGTTTCGCCGCGGCGGGGAAGTGTGGCCGGTGCTGAATTTGAAGAATCTGGTCGAGAGCCAGAGCTTCTTGCAGGCCGCGAGTTGAGCGCTGCGGGATCCAAGGCCATGAGCACGCGAAACGCCGTTTCCAAATTCAATCCTCTGCCGGCATTGCTGGCGCTGATCGCGGCATGTCTCGCCGGCGCCGCGGTACTCACCTTGCTGACCAAAAGCGCGGCTCCGGAGGCTGCGTCGGCCGATCAACTGAGGCTGCTGATCGAGCGCATACCGCTCGAGGCGCAGAACGCGCTGCGGGGCGAAGCGAAGGATTTCGACGAGCTCGGCGCCAGCATGACGCGCCTGAAGAGCCTGACCGCGGGCGGCGCCTCGCCGCAACGCGCTGCGGGGCTCGATGCGGCGCTCGGCAAGTTCGCCGACGCGGTGAGCGCCGTCGCCGATGCGCGGACCGCCGTGCAAACCATTCAGACCGCCAATCAGGAGACCCGGGAGCTCGCCCCGAAGCTGCTGTCGGAGCTCGGCGATCTCGCAAGCGCCGTGGGCGTGCAGAAGCTCGATGGCATGAGCCGCCATTTGGAGCGCTTCGAGCTCTCCGTGCAGCGCATCCAACAGGAGCTGAACGGCTTGGTGTTGGGCGTGAGCGATGCGGCGCCGACCGCGCGGCGACTCGCGGATAGCCTGGAATTCTTGAATCAGGTGATGCGGGGCCTATCCGGAGAGGACTCCGGGTTGGCGTTTTCCCGCGTCACGGGCGCCGACGCGGAACAGCGATTGAAGACGGTGGTACAGCGCAATCAGCAGTTCGGAGCGAGCGTACGCAAGGCCATCGGAGCTGCCGATCCCTTGTCCAAGGCACAGACCGCGGCACGCGCCCTGCCGGGGCTCGCGAGCGCGATGACGGCGCAAATCGCCGCTGCGCCGTCGGCGCCCCAGTCCCGGGCGAGCTACAAACCGCTGATACTGGCGCTTCTGGGGGCAGCCGCGCTGCTGCTCGGCGTATTCACCTGGTTGTTTCTCAAATCGGCGAACGCGCGGCGTACCACCGAACTGCGCGTGCGCGAGAACGACCGCAACCAGGAGGCCATCATGCGCCTGCTGGATGAACTATCGAGTCTGGCGGACGGCGACCTGACGGTGCAGGCGACGGTTACGGAAGACATTACGGGCGCCATTGCCGACTCGATCAACTACGCCATCGAGGCGCTGCGCGAACTGGTTACGACCATCAACGAAAGTGCGATTCAATTGGACGGGGCGGCGAAGCAGACGCAGGCGGCGGCGGCGCACATGGCCAAGGCCAGTGGTGCGCAATCCCGGCAGATCGCCGCGGCCAGCCAATCCATGGCGGATATGGCGGCCTCCATCGAGGAAGTGTCGGGTAATTCCGAGCGCTGCGCCGACGTCGCCAGACATTCGGTCGACGTCGCTCACAAGGGAGGCGATGCGGTGCGGCGCACCATCGACGGCATGAATGCCATTCGCGAAACCATTCAGGAGACCAGCAAGCGCATCAAGCGGCTCGGCGAGAGTTCACAGGAAATCGGCAATATCGTGGAACTCATCAACGATATCGCCGAGCAGACGAATATTCTCGCGCTGAACGCCTCGATTCAGGCGTCGATGGCCGGCGAGGCGGGACGCGGCTTCGCGGTCGTGGCGGATGAAGTGCAGCGTCTTGCCGAGCGCGCGGCGAACGCGACCAAACAAATAGAGGTTCTGGTGCGCACCATACAGACGGACACCAATGAAGCCGTCGTGTCGATGGAGCGCAGCACCACGGACGTGGTCGGCGGCGCCCTGCTGGCCGAGAACGCCGGCGCCGCGCTCGAGGAGATCGAGCAGGTCTCGAATCAGATCGCGAGCTTGGTGCAGAACATATCGGCCAGCGCCCGTCAGCAAGCGTCGGCCTCGGGGGACATTTCGAAGAACATGCAAGTCGTTCGCGAGATATCAACGCAGACCGCCGAGGGCTCGACGGCGACGTCCGCGTCGATTGCCAAGCTTGCGGCGCTGTCGGAGCAGTTGCGCAAATCGGTGGCGGGATTTCGCCTGCCGGACTATGGCGGCGGTACGACCGCCGTGAGCGCGACGGCCGCGACCAGCTCCGCGGGTTCCGCCGCCGGCGGTGGCGGCAGCGGCGGCAAGACCGCCCCCGGCGGCGTCCCGGCGCTCAAGGAACCGGTCAAGGCCGACAAGGCAGCACCGCTGCGCAAGGCGAGCGGCGCTTAGCGGCGCAAGTTCAACGATTTCGATGACCGATATCAGCTCCCAAACATTGCACGTCGTCGCCAAGGAATTGACGGCGACCTTGAACGAGGCCCGCGCGTCGCTCGAAGCGTATGCGGAACGCCCCGATCAGCCGGCATTTCTCGAAAAATGCGCCGAACAGTTGCATTCGGTGCACGGTGCATTGCGTCTGGTGGAAGTCTACGGTGCGGCTTTGCTCGCCGAGGAGATGGAGCACGTCACCCGGTATTTGCGCGGCGCCGGAAGCGATCAAAAGCGTCATGGCGACGGACTCGACGCGCTGATGCGCGCCATGGTGCAGCTGCCGACCTACTTGGAGCGAGTGCTTTCGGGCGGACGCGATCTTGCGCTGGTGCTGCTGCCGCTGCTCAATGACCTGCGCTCGGTGCGCGGCAGTCCGCTCTTGTCCGAGGGGACGTTGCTGCTGCTGAACCTGAAGTCCGATCAGCCCGCCCAGCCGCAACCGCAGCGCCAGGACGAACAGGTGATTACGGTGGCGCAGTGGGCCAGAAGGCTGCGACCCCGGTTTCAAGTGGGTTTGCTGGGATACATTCGCGGAGAGCGCGCGGTCCAGAATCTGGAGATCCTGGCGAAGATTGCCGAGAAGCTCGAACAGGTCGCCACCACGCAACCCGTCTTTCAGCTGTGGTGGGTCGTCGGTGCGATTCTCGAGGCGCTGCGCGCCAACGGCCTGGAGGGCAGCGCCACCTTGAAGCGGTTGCTTGGACAAGCGGACCGGCAAATCAAAGTGCTGTATGAGCTCGGCGAGGCTCGTTATTGCGAGAAGCCGCCGGTCGATCTGTTGAACAACCTGCTGTACTACGTGGCGCGCGCCACCACCAGCGGCGGGCGCATCGCGGCGGTCCGCGCTTCGTTCAAGCTGTCCGAGCTGTTGCCGGTCGACGATTCGATCGACCAGGAGCGCGAGAGCCTGTCGGCGCCCAGCGCCAAATTGATGCGCACGGTTGCCGCCGCCATCAAGGAGGACTTGTCCAAGGTCAAGGACGTCCTCGATATCTTCGTGCGCCGCGGCGGCGGCCGCAACGAAGAGCTTGCACCGCAACTCGAATTGCTGAAGAAGATCAGCGACACCCTCGGCGTGCTCGGGCTTGGCGAGCTGCGGCAGCGCGTGCAGCAGGAAATCGCGGAATTGTCCGCGTTGTTGGGCGACGGCAGGAATCCGCCCGAGGATGCGCTGGTCAAGGTGGCCGGCGTTCTGCTGTCGGTCGAGGACAATCTCGACGATCAGTTGGTGCGTCTTATTTTGCCCAACACGGCGGCCGCCGCTGCAATCGCACCGCCTGCCGACCAGGATTTCGATTTCCGCCAGGTCAGCGAAGCGGTCCTTAGGGAATGCATCGTCAATTTGGCGCGCATCAAGGAAGCGGTTTCGATTGCCGTGCAAAAGCCCTCGGATCTGGCGCCGCAGGGTCTCGACAACGTTCCGCAGCTGCTGCGCGGCATCACCGCCGGATTGTTGATGCTGGGCAAGGGCAGGGCGGTTGAATTGATGGATGCGATCGGTGAGCAGGTGCGCAAGCTGATTGAACCCGGAGCGCCGGCGCCGGACGGACTGCGACTGGAGCGCATCGCCGACGCCATCGTCAGCATCGAGTACTACATGGAGACGCTGCAGAGCGGGCGCGCCGATCCTTGGTACATGCTCGATAACGCCGAAATATGCATCAAGGCGCTCGCCGAGCAGGCGCCGTCTCGAGTGCCGAACGTGGAGCTCACGGCCGAGGAGATCGCAAAGACCGTCAAGCTCGATCAACAGGCCACGATTGCCCTGGAGCGCAGCAGCGGCGTGCAGGCGCCCATCCCGCTGGTCGCCGGCCCCGCGGCGCCGGCGATCGATCCGCAGTTCGTGGAGCTGTTCATCGAGGAAGCCAAGGAGGAGATTGCTTCGATCCAACGGAACTTCCCGCTGTGGGACCAGAATCCGATGGACCTCGATTCGCTGGCGTCGTTGCGGCGCAGCTTCCATACGTTGAAGGGCAGCGGCCGCATGGTCGGCGCGGGCCCGATCGCCGAATTCGCGTGGTCGATAGAGAATCTGCTGAATCGAATCATCGACAAGACGCTGTCCCGGACCCCGGGCATGATGACCTTGCTGCGCAGCGCCGTCGCCTCCCTGCCGCAATTGGTGGAGCAGCTGGAAACCGGCAGACCAAACGCACTGCCGCTGGATGAGATCATGGCGCGCGCGTTTGCGTACGCCGACGGCCGTGAGGCCGAGCAGGCGGGCGCGGCGCTGGCGCCGGAGGACCGTGCCGCCGAGGGTGAGCGCCCGGCGGCCATGGACCCGCAATTGCACGAGATCTACAGCAAGGAAACCTCGAGCCATCTAGCGGAGATTCGCGACTACGTGCGCAAGCGCACCGGCCAGCCCGCACCGCATGATCTGCCGGAGTCCGTATACCGCGCCATCCACACCTTGAGCGGCAGTTCGAAGATGGCGGAGGCGCGCCACGGTATCCGCATTACCGAGCCGCTCAATCACTTCATGCGCAAAGTCTTCGACAGCGGAGGCGGACTGTCGGACACGGGGCTGGCGACTTTGGCCGATGCGGTCCGTGAGATCGACAACGTCGTGTCTCACATCAACGAGTCCACGGCCTTCTTTACCGAACAGCCCCTCCTGCTCGCACGGCTTCACGCACTCGAAACCGAACTCGATGCCGACCTGGCGCGCGCCGCCAACGATACCAGCGCATCGGCGCTGGTCCCCAAGCTGGCGGATTCGATCACCGCCGCGCCGCCGGCGGCAGCTGCAACCCCGGCGGCAGTTGGGACGCCGCCAGCGGAGGCGACCCCGGTCGCCGCTGCGGAGGAGTTCGATCACGAAATCGCCAATATCTACAGCGAAGAGGCGACCGAGCTGCTCGAGGCGGCAGAGACTTCGCTGACCGCGTGGAATCTTGACCGCAAGGAAAAGCAGCGAGTGGCGGAGCTGCAGCGTCAATTGCATACCCTCAAGGGCGGCGCGCGCATGGCGGGCATAACTGCCATGGGCGATTTGAGCCATGAGCTGGAGAGTCTGGTTATTCAAATCGACGGCGGCGCCGTGGCCGCCGACGATCACGCGCATGCGGTCATGCAAGCCAGCCTCGATGAGCTTGCGCGCATGCGCGACCTGGTGAGCGCGGGCAAGCTGCCGCCCGCGGCCGCGGAGCTGCTGCGGCAGATTCGCGGCTTGAGCTCGGGGAAGGCGCCGCAGGAGCCGGCCCCCATCGCTGCCGCGCACGCACCCGGCGCGGTTGCGGCACCCGCGCTGCGCGCCGTGCCGGTGGCGCCGCCGCCGCCGCGGCCCGCGCCGGAGGAGTCGGCGACGCTCACGATTTCCGAGGATTCGATCTCCAATCTCGAAATAAGCAACGCGCCCATATTGCCGGGACGCGAGAATCTGCCGGCGGAGCGGGTGGAAATGGCGCGGGTCGATGCCGACCTGCTCGATACCATGCTCAACAACGCGGGCGAGGTGAGCATTTTCCGCGCTCGGCTCGACCAGCAGGTCAACTCCATCGATTTCAATCTGGCGGAGCTCGCGCGCACGGTCACGCGCCTCAAGGAACAGCTGCGCGGCCTCGAGATCGAGACCGAGGCGCAGGTATTGAACCGGCACCAGGACGAGGCTCCGCGCCGCGACGATTTCGATCCGCTCGAACTCGACCGATATTCGGCTCTGCAGCAGTTTTCCCGGGCGCTGGCCGAAACCTCGGGCGACGTCGCGAGCATCCAAGGATTGCTCGAGACTTTGACCCGCGAGGCTCAGAGTTTATTGGTGCAGCAGGCGCGCGTGATCACCGAATTGCAGAACAGCCTGATGCGCACCCGCATGGTGCCGTTCCAGCGTCATGTGCAGCGCCTGACGCGTCTGGTGCGCCAGGCCGCGAACGACACCGGCAAGCGCGCGGAACTCGTGGTTCAGGGAGCGGCCGCGGAACTCGACCGGCAGATGTTGGAACGCATGGTCGCCCCGCTCGAGCACATGCTGCGCAACGCGGTCGTGCACGGCATAGAGCCGCCGGAACAGCGCGCCGCCCTGGGCAAGCCGGACGTCGGGCGAATAACGGTGAGCTTGACCCGCGACGGCGCCGAAGTCGTGATCGTCGTCGCCGACGACGGCGGCGGCATCAACGTCAAGTTGATCCGCGAAAAGGCCGTGGCGATCGGCCTCACCGACCGCCAGTCGAAACTCACCGACGAGGAGGCCATGCAGCTCATTTTGGAGCCCGGCTTCAGCACCGCCGGGCGGGTCACACAGGCGGCCGGCCGCGGCGTCGGGATGGACGTGGTCGCCACGGAAATCAAGAAACTCGGCGGAGGGTTGTTCATCGAATCGACCGCCGGCAAGGGATCGCGCTTCACGATTCGTCTGCCGTTCACTCTGGCGATCAGTCAGGCGTTGATCGTGCGCGTCGCGGAGGAAGTGTACGCACTGCCGTTGGCCACCGTGGAAGGCGTGGTGCGCCTGCCGCGCAACATCGTGGCGCGGCATCTCGGCAAGGATGCGCCGCCGTTCGAGTACGGCGGCCAAAAGTACCGGTTCCAGCAGCTGGGATCCTTCGTCGGCCTAGGCCCCACGCCCTTGCCCGAAGCGGACGTGTCGATGCCCGTGGCGCTGATCCGTGCGGGCGAACATTCCACCGCGCTGGTGACCGACGAGCTGGTGGGCAGCCGCGAAATCGTGGTGAAATCGCTCGGGCCACAAATCTCCGGAATTCGGGGCATCGCCGGCGCCACCATCCTCGGCGACGGAAGAATCGTCGTGATTCTCGACATGGGTTCGCTGGTGCGCTCGGAGTGGCGGGTGCGCCCCACGGATACCACGGTGCTCGATCAGCGCGACCGACGCACCTTTGCACTGGTGGTCGACGATTCGATCACGGTGCGGCGGGTGACGCAGCGCCTTCTCGAGCGCAACGGCATGCGCGTATTGACGGCGAAGGACGGCATGGATGCGGTGTCGCTGCTGCAGGAAAACATGCCCGACATCATCCTGCTGGATATAGAAATGCCGCGCATGGACGGCTACGAGGTGGCTGCCCACGTTCGCAACGACCCGCGCCTCAAGCATATTCCGATCGTGATGATCACTTCGAGAGTCAGTGAGAAGCACCGTGCGCGGGCGATCGAGCTGGGCGTGAACGACTACCTCGGCAAGCCTTATCAGGAAAGCCAGTTGCTCGACGCCATAGAACCGCTCGTCAGCCGCCGCAGCGCCGTCGCTCGATAGGGTATCCATGTCCGATTTGCGAGATGAGCTGTACAGCCTGCTGGTACCCCTGGTGGGAGAGCGGCTGATCGTGCCGCGCGCCTGCGTCGCGGAGGTCATCGGTTATCAACCGCCCGCCGAAATGACCAACGCGCCGCCGTGGTATCTGGGACTGGTGAGTTGGGGCGGGCAGAGCGTGCCGGTGGTGTCCTTCGAAGGCGCGTTCGGTCAGTCGTTGCCGAGCGTTTCGAACCGCACTCGGATCGTGATTTTTCACGGCTCCAGCGGCAAGCTGCCGGGCGGGTATTTCGGCATGCTGACCCAGGGATTTCCGCAACTGGTCCGGGTCAACGCCGACGTGATTCGGCCGGATCCATCGCGCAGCTTCCCCGAAAGGGCGCCGGTCATTTGTCAAGTGCGCATGATCAACGAAACGCCCCTGATTCCCGATTTGCAGAGGCTCGAGCAGATGATTGCCGAGGAAACTTCGATCATGCCTTGAGATCGCCGAAACCGCTCTGCAGCCAGGCGAGCGCGGCGATTGCGGCGGTCTCGGTGCGCAAGATGCGGGGCCCCAATCTCAATGCGCCGAATCCCGATAATCGAAACGCCTCGAGCTCTTCGGCGGCAAAGCCGCCTTCCGGTCCTATCGCAATCTCCGCCTTGGCGCCGACATCGAAGGCAGCGGCGCGCAAATCGATTTCCGGCTCGAGAAGCAGCCGTGGCCCGTCGGCCGGCGAATCGCCCAGGTAACGGATCAATTGCCGCGGGGCGTCGATGGTCGGCAGGCGATTGCGCCCGCACTGTTCGCAGGCATTGACGGCGATCGAGCGCCAATGCGCGGCCTTCGATGCCGCTTGGGTCTCGTTGAGGCGCACCACACTGCGCTGGCTCAAGACCGGGACGATGCGCGCAACGCCGAGTTCCGTGGCTTTTTGCACGATGAAATCCATGCGATCGCCGCGCGCTATGCATTGCACCAGCGTGACTGCGAGCGGCGACTCGCGATCGACTGCACGGCCTTCGCCCACCGCCGCCGTCACTTGCGAACCGCGCACGCTCGCCACGGTCGCGGCGAACTCCAGGCCGTCGCCGGAGAACAGCACCAGAGCATCGCCGCTGCGCGCGCGCAGCACCTTGGCTAGATGAGCGGCGGCGGCGGACGGCAGCTCGATCACGCTGCCGGGGCTCAATGCGGCCTCCACATGGACGCGGGTCAGCCGCATGCGGTGAACTCTCGGTTCATATGCGCCCGATTGTCGCATATGCTATCGACCGGGTTGTTCCATGAGGATGCGCAAGTGCAGGTCGACCTTGAGAGCGGACTGCTGCGCGGTGTCCGGCAGATCGCTTCCCCTAATTGCGACTCCAGGCCCGCGGGTGTCGAGCCGGAGTTGATCGTGGTCCACGGCATCAGTTTGCCGCCCGGTGAATTCGGGGGTCCGTGGATAGATCGGCTGTTCACCAACGCATTGCCGCCCGAAGCGCATCCCTATTTTGCCGAAGTGGCTCCGCTGCGCGTCTCCTCGCACCTTGTCATAGGGCGCGACGGCAATATCACACAGTACGTGCGATTCGCGCAGCGCGCCTGGCACGCAGGACAATCCAGCTACAACGGCCGAGAGGCCTGCAATGATTTTTCGATCGGCGTGGAACTCGAAGGCACCGATACGCTTGCCTACGAGGCCGTGCAGTATCAAGCACTTGCCGACGTCATCGCAGCCCTGTGCGCGGCCTATCCCACCCTGACGCCGGCGCGCTTGGCCGGCCACAGCGACATCGCTCCGGGGCGAAAGACCGATCCCGGCCCCGCCTTCGATTGGCCGCTCGCGCGCCGCCTGATCGCCGAGGCCTGTGCGGCCACGCGCCGAGTTAGAGCTCAGGCCGGCGCGCGGCGCCAGGGCACTTCGCCGCCCGACTCGTGACGCGCCAGCACGCGCGCCAGCACGAACAACAGGTCAGACAGGCGGTTCAGGTATTTGAGCGGATCCGGCGCGACCGCCTCCACACGCGCCAGCGACCAGCAGCGGCGCTCCGCACGGCGGCACACGGTGCGGGCGACATGACAGCCCGCGGCGGCGGGTCCGCCGCCAGGCAGGACGAATTCCTTGAGCGGCGGCAGCGACTCGTTGAATCCGTCGAGGGCGGCTTCGAGCCGCTCGACGTGCTTAGGGGTGATCATGCGATGCCCCGGGATGCACAATTCCCCGCCGAGATCGAAAAGATCGTGCTGTATCTCGGTGAGGCAGTCCGAAACCGGCGCCGGCAGCCCGGCGACGGCCAATACAACGCCGATGGCGCTGTTGGCTTCGTCGACTGTTCCGTAAGCTTCGACCCGCAGGCTTTCCTTGGCCACGCGCGTGCCATCCCCGAGGCCGGTAGTTCCGTCATCGCCGGTGCGGGTATAGATCTTGCTCAGGCGGTTGCCCATGACGCGCTCACTTCTTTCGAGGATGCGACGGTAGCACAACGTTTGCTAAGGTGGCGCAAACCCCCGGTGCGAAATTGCCCATGCAACACCCGATGAACCCGTCCCCGGAACTCAAGGCCGCCCTCGACGCGGCGGAGCGGGCCGCCATCATTGCGCGCTCGCTATACCGGCACAACATCGAAGTGCGCATCAAAGCCGACAAATCGCCGGTTACCGAAGCGGACGTGCGCTGCGAGATCGCGATTCGCGAAATCCTCGAATCCCGCTTTCCGAGCCATGGATTCTGCGGCGAGGAAACGGGCGTGCGCGACCAAGACGCCGAGAGCTTGTGGCTGGTCGATCCGATCGACGGCACCAAGGCGTTCGTGCGCGAGTATCCGATATTCTCCACGCAAATCGCGCTGATGCGCCGCGGTGAAATCATTCTCGGCGTATCGAGCGCCCCGATTTACGGGGAACTCGCCTACGCCGAGCGCGGCTGCGGCGCCTATCTGAACGGCAAAGCCATAGCGGTAAGCCAGGTGTCGACGCTCGAGTCTGCGGCACTGTCCTCGGGAAACCTGAAATCGCTGGCGACCGGGCCGCAATGGGCGCGCTACGGCCAGCTGGTCGCCCAGGTGAGCCGCATCCGCGGCTACGGCGATTTTTTGCATTACCATCTGCTCGCGGCCGGGAAAATCGACGCGGTGATTGAAACCGATGTGAATATTCTCGACATCGCCGCTTGCGTCGCGATCGTGACCGAGGCAGGAGGCCGCTTTACGGAGCTTGGCGGAGCACCCATCACGCTGCGCTCGAACTCGGTGCTGGCCAGCAACGGGGCGCTGCACTCCGCGGTGCTGCGGGCGCTCGGGTTGACATGAGCGAGCCTGTGCCGGCGGCGGCGCGGGCGTACGGGCGCGCGCGGGTTGCCGGGCGCGGAAGCGGTTCAATCGGCGCGCGGCGGCCAGCGAATTTCGAGCGCCGTGGCGGGTCCGATTACGACCTGGTCCAGGCTGTCCGGCTGCTCCCACCGGACGGGCGAGACCATGCGCCGGCCCGCCATCAACTCGGCGAACAATTGCGGGTACAGCGGCGCCTGCCGCGGGTCGCCGTAGCCGTCTGGAAAGCGCGGCGCATCGTTTGCCGGATTGTATTTGTCCGTCGCGCCCAGCGTGTGCAGCATTTCATGCGCCATCACGACGCTGTTCGGGCCGTTCATTTCGGCAGTGGCGAACGCGTACACCACGCCGATGAGCCCCTTGGTGAGGCCGAGGGAGTGCGGTACCTCGGACGTGATCGCGGGGTCGTGGAACAGCACGAACAAGCGAATGTCTTCGGGTTCAGGCATGTGACCGCTCGCCCGCCAGGCCCAATATCGAAGGCGCAGGCTCCATAGCGCGGTCGCCCACATTCCGGCGTTCGCCGCCCGCTCCGGGGGGCGCTCCTTCAGTTCAGCCCGCAGCCGCGTCCTGACGGGCTCCACGGTATGCAGTTGATAGCGCATGGCCTCGCGCGCGAAGAACCGATCGATGGGCTTGAAGCGCTCGGCATCGAGTCCCGCCACGTACGAGCGGGTGACGGGGCTGTCGTCCGCGGCGATCGGGTAGATCGCGACATACAGCGGCTCGCGCCAACGGGTACTGCGGTAGCCTTCCCGCCAGGTCGACAGCGCCACCGCGAGCAACGCCAGCAGCAGGATCAATATGCGCAGCTGCCGGAACGTGCCGCCGGGCCGCACGGCGCTTTTTCCAGGCGGCATCAATCGGCGGGTTCAATTTTGAGCTCATCGATTCCGCCGTCGCTGGCGCGATACGACACCTGCATCGGTCTGCAGCACACCGAACAGTCTTCGATGTACGACTGCTCGGGCACGGATAAATCGAGGGTGAGCTGGATGGTCTGCCAGCAGTGAGGGCAGGTGGCATCGTGACCTTGCAGCAGATTCATGGCATCAAAACGAGTAGCCGAGCGAAGTCACGACATTCCAGTCGTTGGTGCGCGCCGTCTCCGCCGGCTTGTTGTCGTAGCTGTCGTTGAATGAGATCTCGAGGAAAAGATCGTTGATCAGCTCGTGCTTCAGCTTGAGCGAGGCTTCGCCGCGCACGCGGCCACCCTCGTTGAGCGCCGGCAGAACAGCCAGATTCGCGCTCACGTTCGTTTTCGGATGATCCCAACGAAATATGTACAGGTCCGTGGTAAGCGGGACCCAGATGGCCTGGCGTCTGTCGCCGCTGGATCCGGTCTCGGTGGACACGGCGAGCCCGGCGCCCGCGCGCCACTCGAATCCCTGGCGCTGCACGAAATACCGGCCGAAGGTCTGGGCTATCAGGCTGCGCAGGTCGAGAGCGAGCTCCTGGTTCCGCTCGAACTGGAGCGCGGACTCGCGATAGTAGAGATCCGGGAGAAAGGCATCGAAAGACAGGACCAGCGAGTCGCGCTGGGTGGAGGGGGCCGTATCCTGGTGGGTCGTCTCCATGTCGAGCGCTATTTTCCACTCTCTCTTCGAGTTGCGGGCGCCGATATTGCCGGAAAAATCCGCGGTCTGTACGCCGTTTGCCGAGGTATAGCTGTAGCCGAGGCTCACGTCTCCATCCAAACGGCGGTACCACACGTCGCCGGCCGTGATCCGCCGCAAATCGGCGATATCGGCTATCGGCACCTCGATCGGCGCCGGGGCTTGGCCGCGCTGTTCGCTCAACAGCCGTATCGACCCGGTATCCGACGCGCGCTCGGGAGCCGCGCCGTATAGCCGTTTGCCGCCGAGGAGTTCGATGTTCAGTCTTTGAGCGGTGATGAGCGAGACGATATGCGTCCAATCGATGTACAGCGTGCCCACGTGATCGGTCTTGAATTTCAGCTGGCCGGATGAGAGTTCCAACACTTCGCCGGTGATCCGGTCGCCATTGTCCAGCACCACGACATCGGTCCGCTCGGCAAGCGCGGGGGCGGCTAGAAAACCGCATGCCAGCGCGGCGGCCGCGAGGCGCGCGAGCCTAGCTGTTCCGGTCGCCGTCTGTGCGTCCATGGTGGGCAACATAGTCTCGCGATTGGCCGATGGTAGCTTGAGCGGGTTGCGCCGGCCGCCGCTTAAGGCTGCAAGCGGCTCACCGACCAGGTGGTCGCTGCAGCGACGTCCTGCTTGAGGTCGGCCGTCCGCGTCCAGCGCGCGCGGTCGTGAATGCGGAATTCCCCTTCAACCCACAATTCCACGGCGTCCACGCGCAGGCGATAGCCGCCCCAGTGGGAGGGGCGGGGCACCTCGGCACTGACGTCCCGGGGCTCCTCCGTTCCCGGCCCGCCGTAAGGAATCCCGAAGCGGCGGGCGGCGGCGGCGACCGACGCGGCGAGAAATGCCCGCGATTGCACCGGCTCGCTCTGTTGACTGGCCCAGGCTCCGATGCGGCTTTGCCAGGGCCGGGTGCGAAAGTACGCATCGTTCTCGGCGTCCGAGAGCATCTCGACCCGGCCTTCGGCGCGCACCTGCCGGTGGCGGTGATCCCAATGAAAAACCACCGCGGCTCGCGGATTCATCCTGAGCTCCCGGCCCTTGCGCGATTGATAGTTCGTGTAGAACAGAATGTAGCCGGTCGGGGCGTCGATTTCCTTGCACAGCACCACGCGTGCCGACGGGTGACCGCCGGCGTCGACCGTGGCCAGGACCATCGAATCGGGATTGGGCTGCGCGGCATCGCTTCTCGCCTGGGCCAGCCATTGTGCGGCGAGCGTCAGCGGATTGGCGGGCAGCGGATCGGGCAATGTCTCCGTCGATGAAGGCTTAATGCTCGAGTTCATAAACGAATGTTAGCCGTGCCGCTCGACTTGCGATAGTCGTGCACGGCCAGTAAAAGGGATGGCGGTGTGAACGAGCATGGGATCGATCTTAAAATGAATTTGGACGAATTGCGCGCGGCCCTCACCGAACTGGACGGCCAATTGCTGGAACTGGTCGCCCGGCGCCAGGCGCTCAGCCAACAGGTGGCGTCAGTCAAGCGCGCCACCGGGCGGGCCACCCGCGACTTTGGACGGGAGCGCGAAGTGATTCTGCGCGGCCGCACGACCGCGCAGCGCCTCGGATTCCCGCCCGATCTTGCCGAATCGCTGCTGCGGCAACTCATCCAGTCGTCGCTGGCGACGCAGGAGCAAGCGCGGGTCGCGGCGCAGGGGCAGGGCAGCGGCAAGCGCGCCTTGGTCATCGGCGGCCGCGGAAAGATGGGCAGCTGGTTTGCGGAATTCCTGGCTTCGCAGGGTTTCCGGGTCGCAATTGCCGATCCCATGGGCGGGCTGCCCGGATATGAACACCTCTCCGATTGGCGGGACCATCCGCTGGACTGCGATCTCATCGTGCTGGCAACTCCCTTGAGCGCCACGGCGCAACTGCTCCTGCAACTGGCGGAGCGCGCGCCTCGCGGTTTGATCTTCGATTTGGGGTCGTTGAAGACGCCGTTGCGCGCCGGCCTCGAGGCGCTGGTGAAAGCGGGTTGCCGGGTTACCTCGCTGCATCCCATGTTCGGACCGGATACCGAATTGCTTTCCGGCCGGCACGTGATTTTCATAGATTTGGGCGACAACGCGGCGCTGCAGGAGGCGCAGGATCTGTTTGCGCCGACCATGGCGGAGCGGGTGGTCATGGGCTTGGACGAGCACGACCGCCTGATCGCCTACGTGCTTGGACTGTCGCACGCTCTCAATATTGCATTCTTCACGGCGCTCGCCGAGAGCGGCGAAGCCGCACCGCGGTTGGCGCAGCTTTCGAGCACCACCTTCGATTCGCAGATGGACGTTGCAAGCCGGGTCGCGGCCGAAAGCCCGGAACTGTATTTCGAAATTCAAAGCCTGAACGAGTACGGCGGAGAATCGCTGCTCGCGCTACAGGACGCGGTGGAGCGGCTCGTCGCGGCGGTCAAGTCCAAGGATGCCGCCGCGTTCGCCGCCCTCATGAATCGAGGGCGCGCCTATTTCGACGTGCGGGCTCAAGCGCGGGCGGGCTGAGGCGGCGCAGGCTCCCAAGCATGGACGACATCACGCAGGAAAATGAAGCTCTCAAGAAGCGTCTGCAGGAGTTGACGGCCGAGGCGGTCAACAATGAAACCATCCTGAAGCGCACCCAGGCGCGTGAGCTTACCCTGTTGCGGGCCGACAGCCTGGCGCAACTGCTGCGCGCCATGGTCGACGGTTTGCGCGAGTCCTATTCGCTCGATGCCGTCAGCGTGGTATTGCTCGATCCGCAGCACGAGATTCGTCATTTGCTGGTGGCCGCGGGCGATCGGCCGGAGGAGTTCAAGCAAATATTCTTCGTCGATTCGTTGATCAGCTTGGCGCCTCAGCTGACTGCCTTGCACAAGCCGTGGCTCGGCCCCTTTGTCGGCGCGGACCACCATCTGCTGTTTCCCGGAGCCCCTAATCTCAAGAGCGTGGCCTTGCTGCCGCTGCCGCGCAAGGATCTGGCCACGGGCGCCTTATGTTTCGGCAGCCGCGATCCGGCGCGGTTTACTCGGCATCACGGCACGGATTTCCTGGCGCATCTGGGAGCGGTCGCCGCGGTCTGCATAGAGAACGCCGTCAATCGGGCACGGCTGATGCGCGCCGGGATCACGGATTTTCTCACCGGGTGGCACAACCGGCGCTATTTGCAGCAACGCTTGAAGGAGGAGTTGGCGCGCGCGCAGCGCCGCGACGGCACCATCGCGTGCCTGATGATCGACATCGACCGCTTCAAGAGCATCAACGACGGCTACGGCCATCTCGCCGGCGACAACGCGCTGAAGGAGATCGCACATCGAGTGGAGTCGCAGATTCGCAGCATGGATACCGCGGCGCGATTCGGCGGCGACGAGCTGGCCGTTCTGCTGCCGGAAGCGAGCGCCGCCGAGGCGGCCAAGCTCGCCGAGCGTATTCGCGAGGCCATTGCCGCAGCGCCGTTTTCGCTCACCCCGCAAATCGAGCGCACCTTGACGGTTTCGGTGGGCGTCGCCGCGGTCCGCCCCCTTCGGCTTGATTCGGACCTGAAGGCCGTTGCAGACCGGCTGCTGGCGGATGCCGATGCGGCCCTGTACAGGGCCAAGGCGCTCGGCCGCAATCGCGTTCAAGTGGGCGCCGGCTGAGCGGCTCACGCGGAATACTCAGACCGGCTCCCGATATGGAACAATTGGCGCCATGCCCATTCAGCGCGCCAACGATTACATCGACAGAGACGGCTTCCGAGCAAACGTCGGCATCGTCTTGATGCGCGAGTCCGGAGAGTTGTTCCTGGGCGGGCGCGTCGGCGGCCGCGGCTGGCAATTTCCGCAGGGCGGCGTCAACCGCGGCGAACCCGTGGAGGAGGCGCTGTATCGCGAACTCAAGGAGGAAATCGGCCTTGGCCGGCAAGACGTGGAGATCGTGGGTTCGACTCGCGGATGGCTGCGCTATCGGCTGCCGCGCCAATACGTGCGCGACCGATGCATCGGCCAAAAGCAGCGCTGGTTTCTCTTGAAACTGCGTGCCGAGGACGACAAATTGCGATTCGACAGCACCGGTCAACCGGAATTCGAGCGCTGGCGCTGGGTCGACTACTGGACTCCGGTGCGCGAAGTCGTGTATTTCAAGCGGCGTGTGTACGTTCGCGCGCTTCACGACCTGGGCAAACTGATTTTTCCGGATGGCCTGCCGCCCTACCCGGACTGGTGGCCTTTGCCTGATGCGTCGTCGGAAAGACCGCCGGGGCGCTAGCCTGGACCATTCACTGAATCGTCCGGACTACGGCTTGACGACGGCGAGTATGACGATGCCGATCAACAGCAGCGAGGGCACCTCATTGAAGCCGCGATACCACTTGGACGAGCGGCCGTTGCGGTTCTGCGCAAAGTCGAGTGTGAATTTATAGCAATACAGATGATAGACAATGAGCAGGGCGACCAGGACCAGCTTCGCGCGCAGCCAGCCCATGGCCAGATACGCCGGCGCGGCCGCGAGCATGGTGATGCCGAACACCAGGGTGGCGCCGGCGCCGATGGTCATGATCGCGAACAGGCGCCGTTCCATGAGTCGAAATCGTTCCACGCTGATCGAATCCCGGGCGTCCGCGTGGTACACGAACAGCCGCGGCAGATAGAACAGTCCGGCGAACCAGGTGACCATGGCGATGACGTGCAGGGCTTTGAGCCAGAGCAAGAGCCGTTCCTTACGCGCAAAGGCGGATCATAGCGTACCCTTCCGGGGGAACTGCGGGGGATTGATTTCATGGCGGATTTTTTCGGCAAATGGGTGGTCCGAGCGCATGCGCCGCGCCGCCGCGTGGTGCTTTGGACGGCAGCTGCGCTGCTCGCGGTGACCCTGTTGTATGGGGTCTTCGAGTTGGGAAGGTACGATGCGGGCTTTCGCGTGGTCGATTCGGTGCGCGGTGCCCTGGCTGCGAGTTCGCGCATCCGCGAGTTGGAGGCCGACAATGCCCGTCAACGCACCCAGCTCGAGGCGGCGGACGTGGCGCGCCGCGTCGATCGCGAAGGCTACAAACAAGTCGAGCGTAGCCTCGGCGACATGCAAAGCCAGATCGCCCGACTCAATCAGGACCTGTCGTTCTATCGCGGTCTGGTGCAGCCAGAGTCGCTGATTCATGTCAAAGTGCAGCAGATGCAAATCGTGCCGGAGGCGGCCGGTCAATTTCGGCTGAAGTTCGTCTTGATGCAGACCGGCAAGCCGGACAGCGTGGTGACGGGCAACGCCGCGATCGCGGTGGACGGATTGCTGCACGGCAAGCCGCGAAGCTTCAGCTTCATGGAACTATCGCCTAGTCGACGCGTCAGCCTGGCATACTCCTTCCGGTACTTTGAGGACTATGACGAACTCGTACGACTGCCGCCGGGCTTCGAACCGACGCGCGTGGGGGTCGAAATTCACAGCGGCAGAGACTCGAGCCATAGTGTTCGACAGGCATTCGTCTGGAAGGCTCAAGGGATGTCGGTTGAAACCGACGCAAACGGCGGCGATCTGTCCAAGGGCGGTGTGGATGTTCAAGCGCAGACCGAGTAAACGCGCAACGAGTAGGCGCGCAAGGATAGATACCTTGATCGGCGCCAAAACGCGCATCAATGGCGACGTGGAATTTTCCGGCGGCTTCCACCTCGACGGCTATATCAACGGCAATGTCACCGGGGTGCCGGGCGCGGGCACGGTATTGTCGGTGAGCGAGCAGGGATGCGTCGAAGGATCCGTCGTCGCGCCGGATGTGCTGCTGAACGGCACCGTCAAGGGCGATATCGACGCCATGGACCGAGTCGAACTCGGCTCCAAGGCGCGGGTACACGGCAATGTTCATTACACGGTCATTGAAACCGCCGTCGGCGCCCAGATAAACGGGAAATTGATCCACCGGGAGCCCCCCGCAGACCGGGATTGAGCCTCGGGCCGCAATTGTGACGCCATGGCTTTGATCGGCTGAGTCTCGAGGGGTAGACTAAACATATGGATATTACTTCTCTTTCTGACGCCCAAATGGCCCAGCAGCCGCCCAATATGCTGGTTTTCACCGATGCCGCCGCCGGAAAGGTGGGCGAATTGATCCGCGAGGAGGCCAATCCAAAGCTGAAGCTTCGGGTATTCGTCTCCGGCGGTGGTTGCTCGGGCTTTCAATATGGCTTCACCTTCGACGAGAACATCGAGGAGGGCGACTTCTGTGTGGAAAACCAAGGTGTTCAGCTGCTGATCGATCCCATGAGCGTCCAATACCTCATGGGTGCCGAAATCGACTACAAGGAAGATTTGCAGGGCGCTCAGTTCGTCATTCGCAACCCGAACGCCAAAACAACCTGCGGTTGCGGGTCTTCATTCTCGGCATAAGAATGTTGACCGCTTAGATGAGCGGCCGTCGTGTGATTCCCGACGTGCTTGCCGCCGTCGATCTTGGCTCAAACAGCTTTCACATGGTCGTGGCGAGGTATTCGCACGACCAACTCGTCATCTTGGACCGGCTGCGCGAAATGGTGCGCCTTGCGGCCGGCATGGGCGACGGCGGGCGCCTGGATGATGCGGCCACCGAGCGCGCACTGCGCTGCCTCGAGCGCTTCGGCCAGCGGTTGCGCGCGATGCGCGCGGACAGCGTGCGGGTGGTCGGCACCAACGCGCTGCGGCGCGCAAAGCGCAAACGTTGGTTTTTGGAAAGAGCGCGGGCCGCCCTCGGACACCCCATTGAAATCATTTCCGGGCTCGAAGAGGCGCGGCTGATCTATTCCGGCGTTGTGCACACCAGCCCCATGAACCCGGACAAACGGTTGGTCGTCGACATCGGCGGCGGATCGACCGAGGTGATCATCGGCCAGGGGTTCGATCCTTTGCTGCTCGAAAGCTTGTCGGTCGGCTGCGTTGGTTTGAGCACCGCCTATTTCGAGGACGGCAAAATATCCGAGAAGCGCTTTGAGCGCGCCCGAACGGCGGTCAGGCTCGAACTGGAGCCCGTTCAAGAAGCCTACCGAAAGCTCGGCTGGCTCCAGGCCTTCGGTAGTTCGGGCACGGTGCGCGTCATCGGCGACGTCGTGCGCCGGCTCAATCCCGATTCGCCGCGCATCACAGCCGAGAATCTGCGCGCCCTGGCCGAGCGCGTGATAGCGGCGGGGCACGTGGGCGATCTCGATCTCGAGGACATCGACGCCGAGCGTGCACCGGTTTTTCCTGCCGGTCTCGCGATCTTGTTGGAGGTGGTGGAGAACTTCGGCATCGATCGCATACGCGTCGCCGAAGGAGCGATGCGCGAGGGACTGCTTTACGATCTGTTGGGCCGCTTCACCGACGAGGATGCGCGGGTTCGCAGCGTGCGGGCCATGGAACGGCGCTACCACGTGGATGCGCTGCAGGCGGCACGCGTCGAGACGACCGCCGCGACACTGCTCGCGCAGGCGGAGTACGAGTGGGGGCTGGAGGACTCGCTCGCGGAGCTGGTATTGCGCTGGGCGGCCCGCTTGCACGAGGTCGGCCTCGACATCGCTCACTCGAAGTATCATCGACACAGCGCGTATCTTCTGGAGCACGCGGACATGCCGGGGTTTCCGCGCGAGGAGCAGCTGTTGCTGTCGGCGCTGGTGGGCGGCCACCGCAGGCAGCTGTCCTTCGAGACGCTCGAACATCTGGTGCCGCCGTGGGATCGGCATGCGGAATTTCTGATCGTGCTTTTGCGCCTGGCGGTGCTGCTGCATCGCGGCCGCAGTCCGCAACCGCTTCCGGAGGTGCGGCTGCAGGTCAAAGGGCGCACCTTGAATCTGGAATTGCCGCAGAGCTGGATGAAGGAACACCCGCTCACCCTCGAGGATCTGGAGCAGGAGCGCGTCTACCTGAAGGACGCCGGCTTTCGGCTCAACCTCACCCAGGCGCAGCCGGAAGCGGCCCTCAAGACTCCATGAGGGCGACGCGTTCGTCGTACAAATTCAACAAGCGTGCTTGAGCCGATACGGTGCCGGCGCCGTCGGCCCGGGAGTATTCGCCGTTCGAGTGCAGATTCCAGGCCTGGCAGTCATCCGCCAGGTACAGGCTCAATTCGTCGTCGACGCGCGCCCGAAGCGCCGCGGACTCGACCGGATACGCCACTTCGATGCGACGAAACAAATTCCGATCCATCCAGTCGGCACTGGCGCAATACACCTCGCGCATGCCGTCGTTCTCGAAGTCATAGACCCGCGAATGCTCGAGAAAACGCCCGACGATCGAGCGCACCCTGATGCGCTCGGAAATGCCGGGTACTCCGGGGCGCAGGCAGCACACGCCGCGGACGATGAGATCGATCTCGACGCCGGCGCGCGATGCGCGGTACAGCGCCTGGATGATGGTCGGCTCGGTGAGCGCGTTCAGCTTGGCGATGATGCGCGCCGGTTTGCCGGCAAGGGCGTGCTGGATCTCGCGCGTGATCTTTTCGATCAACGCGTGATGCAGCGTGAAGGGCGCCTGCAGGAGCTTGCGCAGGCGCGGCACCCGGGTCAGTCCCGTGAGCTGCAGGAAAATTTCATGGATGTCTTCGCCGATGGCTTCATCGGCGGTCAATAGGCCGTAGTCGGTATAGAGCCGCGCCGTCTTGGCGTGGTAATTGCCGGTGCCGAGGTGGCAGTAGCGGCGCAGACCCTTTTCCTCGCGACGCACCACCATCACCAGTTTGGCATGGGTTTTGAAGCCGAACACGCCGTACATGACGTGCGCGCCCGCCTCCTGCAGCTTGTTCGCGAGTTCGATGTTGGCTTCCTCGTCGAAGCGCGCCCGCAGCTCGATGATCACCGTCACGTCCTTGCCGGCCTGCGCCGCTTCGATCAGCGCGCCGACGATCGCGGAATCGGTTCCGGCCCGGTACAGCGTCTGCTTGATGGCGAGCACGTGCGGGTCGCTCGCCGCCTGCTTGATGAAATCCATGACGGGCCCGAATCCTTGGAACGGGTGATGCAGCAGCACCTCGCCCGCCCGCAGGGTGGTGAACACATCGTTGCCGGCGCGCAGCCGTTCGGGAACGCTCGGGCTGAACGCGGCGTACTTGAGCTCCGAGCGGTCAACGAGATCGTAAACCGCCATCAGACGGTTCAAATTCACGGGTCCGGATACCTTGTAGAGATCATCGGCGGTGAGTGCGAATTGCCCGAGCAGGTAGCTCAAAATCTCGTCCGGACAGTCGCGCGCGGTTTCCAGTCGAACCGCATCGCCGTAGCGGCGCGAAGCCAGCTCGCCTTCGACGGCGCGCAACAGGTCGTCCACTTCCTCTTGTTCGACGAACAAGTCGCTGTTGCGGGTGACCCGAAACTGATAGCAGCCTCGCATGCGCATGCCTTCGAAAAGCCTCGACACGAAGGCCTCGACGATGGTGCCGAGGAACACGAAATGGCGGCTGCCGAGCTCATCGGGAAGCCGGATGATTCGCGGCAGCGAGCGCGGCGCCTGGACCACCGCCAGGCCGCTGTTGCGCCCGAACCCATCCTCGCCCTCGACGACTACGGCGAAATTCAGACTCTTATTGAGGATCCGGGGGAACGGCCGCGCGGGATCGAGCGCCAGCGGGCTGAGTACCGGCTCGACTTCGCGCTCGAAATAGTCCGCCAGCCAGGCCGCCTGGGCCTCGGTCCAGCCGTCCGCCGAGAGGAAAACGACGCCGTTTTGCGCAAGTTCCGGCATCAGCACATCGTTGAGCAGCTGATACTGCTGGTCGACCAGGTCGACGCAGCGCGCGCGGATCGCCTTCAGCTGATCGGGCACCGGCAGGCCGTCGGGGCCGCCCTGCACCGCGCCCGCCTCCAGCAGCTCCTTGAGACCCGCCACGCGGATCTCGAAGAATTCGTCGAGATTCGCGCACGAGATGCACAGGAATCGCACGCGCTCCAGGAGAGGAATTCGGTGGTCCTTGGCCTGCTCCAGCACCCGCTGATTGAACTCGAGAAACGACAGCTCCCGATTGATGTAAAGCACCGGCGCGTGCAGATCGCTGTCGTTCATGCGGACCAGTGTGAAGCTTCGGTCACGAGAGTTCAACGAACCCGCGGGGCGCGCGGCGGCGGCGCAGGGCGTTCAGGCGTGCCGGTACACGCTGCCCAAGATGCGCGCGCTCAAAGGCTGTCGCACGGATCGCGGCGATCGACAGCGGCGCGGCGTCGATCGCGTGCATGCCGGCGCCCGACATCAGACCGAGGTACAGACCCACCGGCTCAGAGTCCGTTGATTCGGCGGGTGTCAGTTGACCGCGACCCGCGAGCGCGCATCGCTCGAGTTTCGAGCGGTGGCCGGCGTGGACGCGGCGGGCGCCGGCACCTGCGCCGAGACGGCCGCCGCCGGCGCTTGCGGCGCCGACAGGGCCGCGAGCCATGGCGCGCTCGCCGTGCGAAATTTGATCAGCGCATCGGCGGACAGCGGTTCAGCGCCCGGCAGCTGCACCGTCTGCGGATTTTTGTGCACGCCGTTCATCAGATACTCGTAATGCAGGTGCGGCCCGGTCGCGAGGCCGGTCATGCCGACATAGCCGATGATGTCGCCCTGTTGAACATGCGATCCGACGCGAACGTCCCTTGCGAAGCGCGACATGTGGCCGTAGAGCGTCGAGACGCTGTTGCTGTGGAAGAGCACCAGCGCGTTGCCATAGCCGCCCTGCCGACCCCTGAAGCTCACGCGCCCGTCGCCGGCCGCATGCACCGGGGTCCCGATGGGGGCCGCGTAGTCGGTGCCCATATGCCCGCGGATAAGGTTCAAGATGGGATGCAAGCGGTGGGGATTGAACACCGAACTGACCCGAGTGAATTCCACGGGTGCGCGCAGAAAGGCTTTGCGCATGGGTTTGCCGTCGGGCGTGTAGTAGCCGCCATGGCCCGCGTCATCCACGAATCGCACGGCGCGATAGGTCTTGCCGCTGTTGACGAACTCCGCCGCGAGAACCTCGCCGTCGCGAAGATAGCGGCCGTCCTGATAGATCTGTTCGTAGACCGCCGTGAAACGGTCGCCCTCGCGGATATCGAGTACGAAGTCGATATCCCAGGCGAATACATTGGCGAGCTTCAGGGCCACGATATCCGAAATATCGGCTGACTCCGCGGCTTGGAACAACGACGAATCGATGCTGGCAGTGGCGGTGCGAATCCGGGTTTGCACCGGATTGCTGAGTATCTTGGCGGCGAAGCCGGCATCCTCGCGCACTACCTGCAGCGTTTGGGTCTCGCTGACCTTGCGGGACAATTCTTTGATTTCCCGGTCGGTATGCGTGAGCTTGATGGCATCCCCGGGCTTTAGAAAATCCAAGCTCTGGCGAATGCCCGGCAGATTGCGAATGGCCGCGAGATCCGCCGGATCGAGCGCCATGCGCCTGAAGATGGCGTCGAGAGTATCGTTTCGACCGACCACTACTTCGATGGTTGCGGCAACGCTCGCCTGCTGCACTGCGGTAGCGCCGGCTGGCGGAGCGGCCAACGCCGTGGCGTTGGCAGATGCCGTGTCGAGGGGCGCACGGGACGGGTAGATGAGCGGCGCCGGGCTGCTCAGGTTCGAGACCGGCGCATCGCTCGCCGCATGCCAAAGGATCAGCGCCGCGCTGGCCGACGCCGCATACGGCCCCACAGCGGCCATTAAGCGGCTGAAATGCCCGGCGAATTTCAAGGCGGCCAAGCGTACGCGGTGCACGGGCTTTCCTCGGAGGACAAGGGCGCAGGCTAACGGTCGGCCACTGCTCGGTCAATCACAAGCGCTCTGTTTGTGAGGGAGGGCGCAATTATGGCTGGCCGTCCACAGGCCACGCCCGTAGAGTAGCGCCGCGACACTTAGGGCCAAGAGGGGATTGAAGGGCTTTGAGCACCAATTTGGACGAGCAGCTGCGCGAATTGAAGCGGGGAGCGGTGGACCTCATTCAAGAGGCGGACCTGATCAAGAAGATTCGGCGCGGCAAACCGCTGCGCGTCAAGGCGGGGTTCGATCCGACCGCGCCGGATCTGCATCTGGGCCATACCGTACTCATCAACAAGCTGCGCCAATTCCAGCGATGCGGCCACGATGTCATCTTCTTGATCGGCGATTTCACGGGCATGATCGGCGATCCGACCGGCAAGAACGCCACTCGGCCGCGGTTGACCGCCGTTGAAATTGCCGAGAACGCGCGAACCTACCAGGAGCAGATCTTCAAGATACTGGACCCTGAGCGAACGCTGATCGAATTCAATTCGACCTGGATGCGCGCGATGGATGCGGCGGGGCTGATCGAGCTGGCGGCCAAGCACACGGTGGCGCGCATGCTCGAGCGCGATGATTTCGCGCGGCGCTACAAAAGCGGGCAGCCCATAGCCATTCATGAGTTCTTGTATCCGTTGGTCCAGGGCTACGATTCTGTTGCACTGCGGGCCGATGTCGAGCTCGGCGGCACGGATCAGAAATTCAATCTGCTGGTCGGCCGGCAACTGCAGGAGGCGTACGGCCAGGAACCGCAGATCGTGCTGACGACCCCCCTGCTCGAAGGGCTCGACGGGGTCCAGAAAATGTCCAAATCGCTCGGCAACTATGTCGCCATACAAGATGCGCCGGAAATCATGTTCGGCAAGCTGATGTCCATTTCGGACGTCCTGATGTGGCGCTATTTCGAGCTGCTGAGCTTTCGCCCATTGCCGGAGATCGAGGCAATGCGCCGGGAAGTCGATCAGGGCAGGAATCCGCGGGACGTGAAATTCGAGTTGGCGCGCGAAATCGTCGCGCGCTTCCATTCGAGCGCGGCCGCGGAGCATGCCCGCCGCGACTGGGCGACGCGAGTGCAAGGGGGCGCGGTGCCCGCGGATTTGGAGGAGCGAACCATCGAAATAGAGGCCGACAGCGCACGCCTGAGCGGCATTTTGAAGGATTTGGGGTTCGTCTCGAGCGGCTCCGAGGCGACCCGTAAAATCGAGGAAGGCGCGGTGCGCGTGAATCAAGAGAAGATCAGCAGTCGCGGGCACGAATTGCCCGCGGGAAACACCTATATTGTTTCGGTCGGCAAGCGATTTTTCGCCAAGATCAAGCTGGTAAAATCGGCCTGAAACCGCAGTGCGGGAAAGATTTGTGACAAGCGGTTGACAGAGCCTTGGCCGGGGCTATACTGCGCGCCCTTCCAAGTGAAAGGCAGTTTTGGGGACTTGTCGCGGATTGACGGACCTCGAATCTAAGCTATACTTGAAAGTCTTTCCCCGGACCTTTGTCGCCCGGGGTTATTCTTTAAAAATTCGAACAGGTAACTTGTGTGGGGACTCGCGTCAAGCACCTTGGGTGCAATTGATACGAGTACCAAACGACCAGTTGTTCATTCGTGCCTAAATCACGTTATGAATGGGTGAAAGTTTGGGATCGTGATTGCTTCAGTGAAAAAGTGTTATTAACTGAAGAGTTTGATCCTGGCTCAGATTGAACGCTGGCGGCGTG
>JBBIUT010000026.1:0-37762 GCA_037440085.1 Gammaproteobacteria bacterium | reverse complement strand
AGCTTCTGCATCGGAAAGTAATCCGGCGCCGGCGCCACCGGCGCATCGGCTCAGGTGCTCTGTTCGCCTGGGTCTATTGCGGGGTCGCCGTCGGTCTCGACCGAGCGAGCCAGCCGCGCCGATCCATAAAGCGCGGCCAGGACGGCGGCGGCGCCGATCGATGTGCTGAGCGGATGACGCCAAAAAAGCCATATCATGATCAGCGCGGAAAGCGCGAAAATAGCCAGAAAGGCCAGGATTTTCGCCCGCGATTGCGACGAGTGCGCCATGCCCGCTTCCCCCCGGGGATATTTTTAAATCTTCTTGCTATCTCTTATACGCGCTCAATAATGAATCGCCTATGAGCAAACACACTAATTGCGCTGCGGAATTTGGCTGATCTCGCATTAACCCAGCATCGACTCCCGGCGCCAACGGCGGGCGATGGCGGCAGTGAGCAGCAGCGCCAGAGCCAGGGATGATCCCGCGGACAACACGACCTCGAGCGGCGCGATCGGTTCATCCTTGAGCACGCTGGTCATCAACAGGTGCTGGCTCAGGGACGGTATGAGCATCAGCGAACTCTTGGCTTTCAAGGAATAAATGCTGGCAAATGCGATGGGGAGGGTCGGCACCAGCAACACGCTGGAGAGGTAGGTTTGCGCCTCGCGGTAGCTGCGGGTGAACGAGGCGACCAGGGTCATCAGGGCGGCACCCAACGGCACGAACGGCAGGCAGATGGCGAAAAACTTGAGCGCGGTTCCCGCCCCGAGATTGGCGCTCATGCCCAGCCGTTCGAGCGGCACGAAGCGAAACACGACCACAAAGGCGGCGAGACTGATGGCGAGCGATAGGCACATGTAGGCGCAGGTGGCGAGAATCTTGCCGCCCACCACGCTGGCACGGTCCACCGGCAGGCTGAGCAGGGATTCCAATGACCCGCGTTCGCGCTCCCCGGCGGTCGAATCGATGGCCAAGTACAGGCCCCCCATCAGCACCGCGAACAGCACGAAATAGGTCATGAAGCCGAGAACCGCCACGGCGCGCCCCGTCGGGGTGGCCACATCGATCTCGTTGACCGCCACCGGCAGGGCGAGCAGCGGGCTTACCCCGCGTGATTTCAGGCGCAGCTGTGCGATGTCGCTGCCATAGTTCGCGAGCAGGTGGCGCACCCGATCCGCACTCTTGCGCGCCGGCGCATCCGAACTGTCAGCCACCAGCAGCAACGGGGCGGGCAGCGCGGCGGTGAATCGCGGAGCGTAATCCGCGGCTACGATGACCACCACCTGGACGGCGCGGCTCTGCACCGCCGCCCGGGCGGCCTCCTCGGACAGCGAGCTCAAGGTCAGAGTGACCCCCTGCGACTCGAGGTAGCGGCGCAGGTTCGGCGCCTGTTCGGCGCCGGATATGGTGATCTTCAGCGGCTCGTCCGATTCGGCGATGCTCTGATCGAGCATCCGCGAGACCATCGCGCCGAACAGCAAAGGGCCGAACAGCGGGCCGAACAGCAGCGCCGACACCAAGGTGCGGCGATCGCGCAAGTTCTCCAAGAACTCCTTGCCGAACACCGTAAATAGCGCGCGCATCATTCGCATCCCCCGGCAGTCCCCAGCACCCGGAGAAATGCCTCCTCCAGAGATGCCGTGCCGCCGCGTTCGCGAATCGATTGCAGGGTGCCGTGCGCCAGGAGCCGACCCTGGCCGACGATCACGACCTGATCGCAAAGGGCCGCAACCTCTTGCATCACGTGCGAGGAGAACAAGATGCACCGGCCTTGAGATTTCAACTGCTTGAGCATCCCTCGCAGGCTGCGAATCGCCATCACGTCGAGCCCGTTGGTTGGTTCATCGAGGACCAAATTCGCGGGGTCGTGCACCAAGGAGCGAGCCAGCGCCACTTTGATCCGCTGTCCCTGCGACAGGCCTTTGGCGCGGCGCTCGATGAAATCCTCCATGGCGAGACTGGTCACGAGATCCGCAATGCGCGCGCGCAGCTGCCTGCGGCCGATGCCCTGGAGCGAACCGAAATAGGCGATGTTTTCGCGCGCGCTCAAATTGCCGTATAGCCCGGCGGCATGCGGCAGCACGCCGAGATGCGCGCGCGCGCGCGAGGTTTCGCCGCGAATGTCGATGCCGTCGATGCGTACGCTGCCGCTGTCGGGGGCGAGAACGCCATAAACCATGCGCAGGGTGGTCGATTTGCCGGCGCCGTTCGGTCCCAGCAGCCCGGTGATTTCCCCGTCGCGCGCCGTGAAAGACACCTCGTGCACGGCCTCGATGGCGCCGAATCGCTTGCACAGAGCGTCGGCTTCGATCACGGCGCGGGCCCGGTCGAGTCGATGAAAAACGGCGCCGGACGATGCCGCTCGAGACAGCCCGCGTCGAGCGCCGGTGGATCGGGGTTGTCCAGGAATTGAGCCATCAGCTTGGGCATGCAGCCGGTCGCCAACTGGCCGTGCCCCTCGCCTGCCAACACCAAAAGCCGATGGCGCGTAAGCCCCCGCGCCAGGCGCTCGGCCCCTCCCGGGGGGGTGACCGGGTCCGCCTCGCCCGACAGCAGCAGGCTCGGCACGTCGCTTTGCAACGCGTCGTGCAAGTCCGCGTCCACCCGGCCCCGGGGCCAGAGTTTGCAAACTTCGGCGAAGGCATCGAGTTGATCCGCACCTTGGTAGGTTTGCGCGAGCTTTCCCCTGTCGATGGCGCCGGCGGCGTAGAAAGGCAGGTCCTCGCTGCAGACCACGCTGTTTTGCATCCCGCTCGCGAGCTGATCGCGGATCAGCCGCGATGCCATGATGGCCTGGGCGGCGAGCGGCGCGAGTTCGCCGCCCGCCGCCCGATGAATCAGGCCGGGCAAAAGCGACGCTTCGGCGGAGCTGTACGACAAGAAGCGCAGCGATGCGCCCAACACGCTGCGGTTGAATTCGATCTCGAGCGGCCGGCCGCTCGAGGGGTCGCTCAACGTCACTACGGTCTTCTCGGGACCAAACCTGCCGCGCAACTGGTCCAGATCTTGTTCGAGGGCGGGATAAGCCGCCGCACAATCGGGCGCCGCGAGACAGCGCGCCACGATCAGATCGAGCGCGCGTTCGCCGTCCCAGGGTGTGTCCGGTCCGATCGCCTGCTCCGGGTAGGTCACGCCGTCCAATATGACCGCGTGGGCCGCGGCCGGATAGCGCCGCATGTACAGCTCCGCCATCCGCGTGCCGTACGAGGCGGCGTAAAGATCGATCTGCCGATAGCCGAGCGCGCTGCGCACCCGGTCGAGATCCCGCACCGCGATGCTGGTGGTGTAATAGCGGACGCGATCGCCGAACTCGCTCAAGCAAGCCTGCGTCGCTTGACGCAGCGCGGGCATCGCTTCGCGCAGTTCGCGCCAATCCTCGGGGTAGCTGCAGAATAACGGCGCGGACTTGCCGGTGCCGCGCTGGTCCACCAGCACGATATCGTGATTGCGGTTGATGCGCGCGAATGCGCCTGAATAGCTCACGTACAGGTCGGTGGCGGCCTGGCCGGGCCCGCCTGCGAGCAGGAACAGCGGCGCCGCGCTCGAGCGGCGATTGAGCGCGGGGACGACGGCGACGCGCAGCTGGATGGCGCGTCCGGAGGGTTGCCGAGGGTCCTCGGCCACCTCGAGCAGCCCGCAACGGGCGGCTACCGACATGAGCTTGAGCGGATGCTCGAGCCGGCACTCGTGCAAGCTCATCGCCGCAGCCGCGGCGACCGGCAGCCCGCTCAAACTCAAGAGACACGCTATGCAAGCGGTTCGCACAAGCCGCATGGGGAATTCCGATACTTTGGCCGTTTCTTCGGCCTAGTGTATCGATTCGCTATCCGAATCCGCCCCCGACTTGCTAGATTTGCGGCACAGTTCGTCTTTGAGGCGGCGGAATCTTCCGCGGCGCACGAGGTGAGGCCATGTCGGTGATTCGCGAAGATGACGTCATTGCGAGCGTGGCCGACGCCTTGCAATACATTTCCTACTATCACACGCCGGATTTCATCCGCGCCATGGGCCGCGCCTACGCCATCGAGCAAAACCCCGCGGCGCGAGACGCCATCGCCCAGATCCTCACCAATTCGCGCCTGTGCGCCGAAGGACATCGGCCGATATGCCAGGACACCGGAATCGTGGTGGTGTTCGTCCAGGCCGGCATGGGCGTGCGCTGGGACGCGGCGCGCGATTTGGACGCGATGATCAACGAGGGCGTGCGGCGCGCCTATCTGAATCCCGACAACAAGCTGCGCGCATCCATCGTGTCCGATCCGGCCTTCAAGCGGGTCAACACGCGGGATAACACGCCGGCGGTGATCCACACCGAGCTCGTGCCCGGGGAACGGGTTGACATCACGGTCTCCGCCAAGGGCGGGGGCTCCGAGAACAAGGCCCTGTTTGCGATGCTGAACCCCTCCGATTCGGTGGCTGACTGGGTGGTGGACATGGTGCCGGAGATGGGAGCCGGATGGTGCCCGCCCGGGATGCTCGGCGTGGGCATCGGCGGCAGCGCCGAGAAGGCCATGTTGTTGGCGAAAAAATCGTTGATGGAACCGATCGATATCTCGGCCCTCCTGGCGCGCGGTGCGCGCACGCCGCTCGAACAGCTGCGCCTGGAGATTTACCGGCGCGTCAACGATTTGGGCGTGGGTGCACAGGGCCTCGGCGGCCTGACCACGGTGCTTGACGTGAAAGTGCTCGACTATCCGACGCACGCCGCTTCGCTGCCGGTCGCGGTCATCCCGAATTGCGCCGCCACTCGCCATATTCATTTCGCTCTCGACGGTACGGGGCCGGCAGTTCTCGAGCCGCCGAATCTCGATCTGTGGCCGAAGGTACAGTGGCACGCGGATGCGCAGGCGCGGCGGGTGTCGCTCGACGGCTTGACCCGTGCCGAGATCGAAAGCTGGATGCCCGGAGAGCGGCTGCTGTTGTCGGGCAAGCTGTTGACCGGACGCGATGCCGCGCACAAGCGCATTTGCGCCTTGCTCGATGCCGGCCAGCCGTTGCCCGAGGGCCTCGATTTCAGGAACCGCGTCATTTATTACGTCGGACCCGTGGATCCGGTCGGCACGGAAGTCCTCGGCCCCGCCGGACCGACCACCGCCAATCGGATGGACCGCTTCACCGAGACCATGCTCGGCAAGGCCGGCTTGCTGGCCATGATCGGCAAGGCGGAACGCGGCCCGGAAACCGTCGCCTCGATCGCCAAGCATCGTTCCGCCTATCTGATCGCGGTGGGAGGCGCCGCGTTTCTGGTGTCGCAAGCCATCCGCGCCAGCCGGGTGGTGGCATTTGCGGAATTGGGCATGGAGGCGGTGTACGAGTTCGAGGTACGGGACATGCCGGTCACGGTGGCGGTGAGTTCCGACGGTGTATCCGTGCATGAAGCCGGACCCAGGGCATGGCGCGGGAAGTTCGCCGGCATTCCGCTCGTCGTCGATTAGAAGCCCGGCTTCCTGGCAGTTTGCCGGGGACCGGTTTACAGTACGCGCCTCGCGGAAAAGCGTGTGGAATCAGGGCGATGCGTTTCAAGGCGGAATTCGACGTAATCGTGATCGGCGGTGGTCATGCGGGCACCGAGGCGGCGCTGGCCGCCGCGCGCATGGGCGCCCGTACCCTGCTGATTACGCACAATATCGAGACGCTGGGGCAGATGAGTTGCAATCCCGCGATCGGCGGCATTGGCAAGGGTCACTTGGTCAAGGAGATCGATGCCTTGGGCGGCGCCATGGCGCTGGCCGCCGACCAGTCGGCCATCCAGTTGCGCACCCTGAATGCGAGCAAGGGGCCCGCGGTGCGCGCCACTCGCGCGCAGGCCGATCGCCGGCTGTATAAGCGCGCCATCCGCCGCCTGCTCGAGACGCAGCCGAATTTGCAGCTGTTCCAGCAGGAAGTCGCCGATCTCGTCCTGCAGGCGGATCGGGTGGTCGGCTGCCGCACGACCAGCGGCATCGAATTTCGCGCGCGCGGCGTGGTGCTCACCGTGGGGACGTTCCTCGGCGGGAAGATTCATGTCGGTATGGAAAATCATGCCGGCGGCAGGGCCGGCGATCCGCCCGCGAATCGTCTCGCCGCGCGCCTGCGCGAGTTGCCGTTGCGCGTCGGTCGGTTGAAGACCGGCACACCGCCGCGCATAGACGGCCGCACTATCGATTACGGGGGATTGCGCGAGCAGCACAGCGACGAGCCCCGGCCGGTGTTTTCCTATCTCGGCACGCGCGCCCGGCATCCGCGCCAGCTTCCCTGCCACATCACCGCCACCAACGAGCGCACCCACGCCATCATTCGCGGCGCGACCGCACGCTCGCCGATGTTCACCGGTCTGATCGAAGGGTCCGGTCCGCGCTACTGTCCGTCGGTCGAAGACAAGGTGGTGCGCTTCGCCGACCGGGTGTCGCATCAGATTTTCATCGAGCCCGAGGGGCTCGACACGCACGAAATCTATCCGAACGGCATATCGACCAGCCTGCCGTTCGACGTGCAGTGCGAATTCGTGCGCACCATCAAGGGATTCGAGCAGGCCCACATCACCCGTCCGGGCTACGCCATCGAATACGATTTCTTCGATCCTCGCGATCTCAAATACGGCTTGGAGAGCAAATTCATCGGCGGATTATTTCTGGCCGGCCAGATCAACGGCACCACCGGCTACGAAGAGGCCGCGGCACAGGGACTGCTGGCCGGCGCCAATGCCGCGCTCGCCGCCGCCGGCCGCGGTCCGTGGTGTCCCAAGCGCAGCGAGGGCTACTTGGGCGTGCTGGTCGATGATCTGATCACGCGCGGCGCGCCTGAGCCCTATCGCATGTTCACCAGCCGTGCGGAGTACCGCCTGTCGCTGCGCGAGGACAATGCGGATCTACGCTTGACGGAGACCGGACGCAGCCTCGGCCTGGTCGATGATCAGCGCTGGGAATTCTTTGAACGCAAGCGCGACGCGGTTGCCGCCGAAGTCGCCCGATTGTCCGCGGTTCTGGTGCGGCCCGAGGAAGTGGATGAGATCCTGCTCGCCAAGCTGGGACAGCCGCTGCAGCGCGAAACGTTCGCCTTCGATCTGCTGCGCCGTCCGGAGTTGGGCTACGGGGACTTGCGCGGCGTCGCGCCGCCGGACGAGTCCGCGCCGCGAGAGGCATGGCGCGACGACGAGCGGCTGGCGGAGCAGGTCGAACAACAAGCGGACGTGCAGGCCAAGTACTCCGGGTACCTTAAGCGCCAGAGCCAGGAAATCGATCGCCAGCAGCGCCATGAGGAGCTCAAGCTGCCCGCCGATATCGACTATGCGCAGGTCGGCGGACTATCGAACGAAGCCCGCCAATGTTTGCTCGCGGTACGCCCGCAAACACTCGGGCAGGCGGCGCGCATCCCGGGCCTCACCCCGGCGGCCGTCTCGTTGCTGCTGGTGCATCTCAAGAAGCGCGATCACGCGGCGTGAGCCATCTCGGCTTCGCCGAGGCGCAGCCGGCTTGGAACGCCGCTCGGCGCTCAAGGAGCGGCTGTCAAGAACTGCGCGAACGTTCGATAATAGGCCTCGCGGTCTTGCTGCTTGCCAAATACATGGCCTTCGCCCGAGATCTGCAGATACCAAACCGCCCCGTCCCGGCCGCGCAGGCGATTGACGATTTGTTCCGATTCGCCGATCGGCACGCGCTGATCGTTCCTCCCATGAACCACGAGCAGGGGCCGTAAAATGCGGTCGGCATTGTTCAGCGGCGAAATTCTGCGCAGGAACGCCCGCGTGTCCAGATCCCGCTCATCGCCGTATTCCGCGCGCCGCTGATTTTGGCGGTACGGCGCGGTAGCGCCCAGAAAACCGACGAAATCCGTGATCCCGGCCAGATCGACACCGCCGCGCAGCCGATCGCTGTAATTGACCAGGGAGGCGAGCGTCAGATATCCGCCGTAGCCGGCGCCGGACACCACGACGTGCTTGGCATCGAAGCCCCTTTGCAGGCTGAGCCACACGAGCAGCGCGCCGACATCCTTGACAGCGTCCTCGCGCAGCGCGCCGTTATCGAGCGACAGATAGGTTTTTCCATAGCCGGATGAGCCGCGAATATTGGGCGCCAAGACCGCATAGCCGAGCTCATTCACTACGTACTCGATCCATGGGTCGAAGCGCGGCCGAAATTGCGATTGCGGCCCGTCGTGCAGGATCAGCAGAACCGGATGCGGATTCGGCGTGGCGGGCTCATAAACGTACAGCGGTATCTGGCGCGATTTACCGTCCTCGCGGTCGAAAGTCGGAAACTGCGTCAAGCGCGGTGTCACGAACTTGGCGGGGTCCATCGGCCCCGCTTCGCTCATGGTCCATGCTTCGAGGCGGCTGCTCTCCATATCGAGGACATATGCATCCCGCGGTCGATTGGCAGCTTCGAAGGCGAACGCAAGCCGCTTGCCCTCCGCGTCGAAGCTCAAGGAATCGATTACGCCGGCGGCCG
The DNA here is from genome assembly GCA_037440085.1 of Gammaproteobacteria bacterium. Taxonomy (GTDB): domain Bacteria; phylum Pseudomonadota; class Gammaproteobacteria; order Steroidobacterales; family Steroidobacteraceae; genus Bog-1198. The sequence continues at coordinate 29,354 of JBBIUT010000026.1, read as the reverse complement.
GGGGCCGCGGCGCAATCAAATCCTGGTGAGTGCGCAAATCGACGGTGTTGAGCTTGCTGAGCCCGCCCTCGTTGCTGACGAAGGCCAAGTAGTGCCCGTCTTTGGAAACCGCCAAGCGCTCGATGTCCCAGGGAATGTGCGCCGACATCTCCGTCTTTTCGCCGGTGAACAAATTGACGTAGCGCAGCTTGGCGCGCTCGCCGTCGCGGTCCGAAATCAGATACACGCCCTGTCCGTCGCGCGAGAACTTTGCGTCGGCGATGTCCGCTTTGGCGGGGCCGGGGTCCACTTCGCGCTTTTGGCCGTTGCTCAAGTCGACAACGTACAAATAGCATTCGGCGACCGATGCATATTTGAGCACCAGCAGCTTGAGGTCGTCCGGGGACCAATCGAGCGGGTACCAGGCGCTTCCGTCGCCGGTGACGGCGAGGCGCGGCAAGGCGCCGCTTTCCGGATCCACGATGTCGATGTCGAAGGACACCCCATCGCGAGCGGTGCTGAAGAACGCGATTTCCCGGCCCGAGTTGGACCACAGCGCCCCGCCGTTCAGCGATTTGCCGTCGGTCAATCGATGCGCCCCCGGCTCTCCCATGCGCTGGTAGTAAATCTGCGTGTCGCCATTGCCCCCCGGATCTTGCATAAACAAGAATGCGCTGCGATTCGGGTCCGGCGAGAATGCGCCGTGCGAAATCGGATCGGGCAGAAACGTGATCTGGCGGCGCTGGCCGCCCGGATGATCCACCAGGTGCAACTGATCGACATCTGCGAAGCGGGTGCCGATCAGCAGCTGGCCCTTGGGCGTAAAGCCCAGGGGCGTCGCTTCGCGCGCGGCCAGATAAGCGTGAAGCGCATCCGCGGGACCGGCCGGCAGATCGGGGACGCCGTCAAAAATCCAATTGCCGCGCTCGACGTGCGTTGCCGCAAAGCCCGCGCGATGCATCAGCAGCGCCGCAATCACCAGAGATAAATAAATTCGGCTCATTATTCCTATGTTCCCTGTCCGCGAGGATAATGGATTCAATGGCACGCTTCGAGCACCTGCTGAAGTCCTACGACGTGAGCGACACGCTCGACGACATCGCGAGCGCGGATCCGCCGGCGTACCTGCGCCGCTGCTTCGCGGAAGGATATTCCGCTCCCCGCCTGTCGTGGGCCCGGGTACAGCAGCTCGCGCTTTGCGCGATAGTACTCGACTCGATCGTCGATGATCGAGACTACGATATGCTCGAGCCGGAGCTGATCGCGGATTGGAGGGCGCACTACGGGCACGCCTGCGCGCATATGAAGGATGCCGCAGCAGCGGCGTTGCGCCGGGCGCTCGAAACAGCGCGCGCGCAGGATCCGGACGCCGCGCTCGAGCTGGAAGAACTCGAGCAGCGGCTGGCGCCCGCTCGATCGGCGCCTGCGTAGGAACGAGGAGCCTGTCTGAGCATTCCCCGTGGCTGCGGCCGAAATCGATTTGCGCTTGCGCGGTGCCTGCGCGGCCTCATCGCGTTGAGCGGCGCGGCGGCGCTCTGCGCCTGTGTTTCCCAATCCGTGCCGCCGCATGCACCGGCGCCAGACGCCGCCTACGATTGGCATCCATTGATGGTGCTGCCCTTCGGTACCTTGTTGAAGGACAGTCCGCTAGCGCTGCACGAAGTGCTGCTGTTCCAGGAGGCGGCGCAGGACGGCGGCGGTGCCCCGCGCCCGGATTGTTATGCGCCCAGCGGCGGGCCGCCGCCCTTCGTGGGCCGGCAGCCGGACGAGTATTTGCTGTGTTTCAGCCACGATCGCTTGAGTCGCATCGATGCATCGGTACGATTGCCCGCAGAGAGCGCTGGCCCGCTATTCGCCGCGGCGTGCGCGCAGTGGCGAGGAACCCGCGCTCCGGCCGAGCAAACACCCGACAGCTGCGAGGGCCGCGACGGCATGACGCGCTTCAGCGCGCGCCTCGCCGCCGAGCCGCCGTCAGGGGCGCCGGCGTCGGCTGCCTTGTCGATCAGTCTGTTCGCCGCCGCCGGGCCGTGACGGATGAGCAGGGACTCGGAACGTGCATTGCTGGTCGCGGGCGCGGCCAATTTCGGTTTGACGCTGGGCGGCGCCCAGGCCGAGACGCTGTTGCGCCTGGCCGATGAATTGGAGATCGCCAACGCGCAATTCAATCTCACCGCGATCCGCGACCGCCCCGGAATGCTGCGCAAACACCTGCTCGACAGTTTGAGCCTGCAGCCGTTCCTGCACCGCCTGCGCATCGCCGATGTCGGCACGGGCGCCGGTTTTCCGGGTCTGCCGCTCGCGATCGTGAATCCGCAGCGCCGCTTCTGGTTGATCGAAGCGACCGGCAAAAAGGCCCGCTTCGTCGCGCAGACCGCGCAAAGATTGGGCTGCGCCAACGTCGAGGTCGTGGCTGAGCGCGCCGAGAATTATCATCCCGCCGAACCTTTCGACACGGTGGTGGCGCGCGCCCTGTCCTCGCTGGCGGATTTCGCGGCGCATGCCGGTCATTTGTGCGCGGCGGACGGCCGCATGCTGGCCATGAAGGGTAGGCGCCCGGACCAGGAGATTTTGGCGCTGCCGCGCGGTTTCCGCGTGTCGGCCGTCCATCGGGTCGCTCTGCCGGGGCTGGACGACGAGCGGCATATTGTGGAACTCTCGCCGGCCAGGCGCGTATCGCCGGCCAAAGCCGTATCGTCGGCGCGGCCCACATCGAGCAGAACATGAAGCGGGTCATCGCTGTCGCAAACCAAAAAGGCGGGGTGGGCAAGACCACCACCGCGGTCAATCTGGCGGCCTCCTTGACGGCCACCAGGAGGCGGGTCTTGCTGATCGACCTCGATCCGCAAGGCAACGCCACCATGGGTTGCGGCATCGAGAAGAACGCTCAGTCGCGCACCAGCTGCGATGTCCTGCTGGGCGATTGCACCGCCATGGAGGCGCTGGTGCCGGTGGAGTACGGCGGATTCATGCTGATGCCCGCCAATCAGGATCTCACCGCCGCGGAAGTGCGGCTGTTGACGACGATGGCGGGGCGCGAATTCAAGCTGCGCAACGCCCTTAAGCCGATTCGCGGCGATTTCGACGTGATATTGATCGACTGCCCGCCCGCGCTCAACATGCTGACTCTAAACTCGCTGGTTGCCGCGGACTCGGTGATAGTGCCGATGCAATGCGAGTATTACGCGCTGGAAGGCTTGAGCTCTCTGGTACAGACCATCGAGCAAATCCGCAGCAACATCAATCCGGAATTGCAGATCGAGGGGCTGCTGCGAACCATGTTCGATCCGCGCAACAATCTGTCTAACGAGGTGTCGGCGCAGCTGATCGAGCACTTCGGAGAGAAGGTGTTCCGCACCATGATTCCGCGCAATGTGCGTTTGGCCGAGGCGCCGAGTTTCGGCAAGCCCGCGCTGTTTCACGACAAGGAGTCGCGCGGAGCCCTGGCCTATCTGGCGCTGGCCGGAGAAATGATTCGTCGCGACGAGCTGCCGGCCGCGCCCGTATAATCCACCCCACCGTTCTTGGGGGTTGCGTCATGTCCGGCAAAAAGCCGTCTTTGGGTCGTGGACTTGCGGAGTTGAGCCCCCTGCTTGCGCGCCGCGCCGACGCGCCTGCGCCGATGGCGCCGCCGCCGCTGGCGGGCGACCGGCTGGCCAATCTGCCGCTCGACGTTCTGCAGCGGGGAAAGTACCAGCCGCGCATGGACATGCGCCCGGAATCCTTGAGCGATCTGGCCGACTCGATCAAATCCAAGGGTCTGGTGCAGCCCATTCTGGTGCGCCCGCTTGCGGGCCGCAACGCCGGCGAATCGCAGCGCTATGAAATCATTGCCGGCGAGCGCCGCTGGCGGGCGGCGCAGATGGCCGGAATCGCGGAAATCCCCGCGGTCATCCGCGATGTGCCGGACGAGGCCGCTCTGGCGATGTCGCTCATCGAGAACATTCAACGCGAGGAGCTCAATCCTCTGGAAGAGGCGCGCGCCCTGGCGCGCTTGATCGAGGAGTTCGGCCTCACTCACCAAGCGGCGGCGGAGGCGGTCGGCCGCTCGCGAGCCGCGGTCAGCAATTTGTTGCGGCTCACGGAGCTCGCCGATGAAGTGAAGCAGCTGCTCGAGGAGCGCAGCATCGAGATGGGCCATGCGCGCGCCCTGCTTTCCTTGACCTCGCGCCGCCAGCAGATCGAGGTGGCGGCCTTGGTCGCCAAGAAGGCCCTCTCGGTGCGCGAAACCGAAGCGTTGGTGCGCCGCCTGCTCGCGCCGCCGCCGCCGCACCGGGAAACGCCGCCCGACCCCGATATTCGCCGCCTGGAACTCGAATTGGCCGACAAGCTCGGCGCCAAGGTTGCTTTCCGGCACACCGCGTCCGGCAAGGGCAAGTTGGTGGTCGCCTACAACAGCCTCGACGAGCTCGAAGGCATATTGGCGCACATCAGCTAAGTAGTTTCCCCGATTAATCGACCTTGATGCGTCAAGGCCGCATCCCTATAATGCGCGGGCTGTGTCGGCCGCGGGGTCGGCTGCGTTTGGACTTTGGTTCACTTTCCGGAAATGTAAGTAAAAGCGAAGCGTTCGCATCCACCATTTTTCGGGATTGCGCGCCTCGCGCCACGAGCGGGATTTAACGTGATCGCGATCGACTTAGCCCTAGCGCGGCGGCTGGCCTTCAGCGTCGTGCTGGGTCAGGCGGCCGTGACCCTTATTTGTGCGCTGGCGTGCTGGCTGATCGCGGATGCCCACGCCGCACTTTCCGCGGCGCTGGGGGGCGGCATCAGCAGCGCCGCGAGTCTTGCAATGGCGTTGCTCGGCGTGGGTGGCCGTTCGGCTGCGGATCCGCAACGTGTGATGCGCGCGTTCTTCGTCGGCGAGACGGCCAAGATCGCGTTGGTGATCGTGCTGTTCGTGGCGGTGCTGAAGACAATGAAGGTGGTTCCACTGGCGATGCTCGGCACATACATCGCGACCTTCTTCGTATTCTGGGTTGCGCTGGCCAACGCACTGCCGCCGCTCGGCGGGGCGCGCCCGCGGGCGGGCGCGGCCAAGTAGTTGAAATTTAGGCGATTGAGCGAGCCCAAAGAACGTTAAATGGCAGCAGAACAGCCCACCACCGCGAACGAATACATTCTTCACCACCTGACGTTCCTTTCCAACAGGGAACCCACCGGGGTGGTGGACTTTTCGGTCATTCACTTGGACACGGTGTTTTTTTCGGTGCTGCTGGCGGTGCTGTTCGGCGGCTCGTTCTTTCTTGCCGCGCGCGGCGCCACCGCCGGCGTGCCGGGTAAATTCCAGAACTTCGTGGAACTCATCGTCGAGTTCATCGATACCCAGGTCAAGGACAGCTTTCACGGCACCAACAAGCTGTTGGCGCCCCTGGCATTAACGATTTTCTGCTGGGTGTTCCTGTTCAATGCCATGGACGTCCTGCCGGTCGATCTTTTGCCGTGGCTCGCGCACGGCGTCGGAATCGGGCATCTGAAAGTGGTGCCGAGCACCGATCTCAACGCCACCTTCGCGATGTCGTTGACGGTTTTCATTCTCATGATCTATTACAACATCAAGGTCAAGGGCCTCGGCGGCTTTCTCGGCGAACTGACCCTGCAGCCGTTCACCGCCAAAAATCCCTTGGTGAAGGCGCTGCTGGTTCCGGCCAACCTGGTCTTGGAGATCGTGCCGCTGCTGGCGCGGCCGATATCGCTGTCGCTGCGCTTGTACGGCAATCTGTTCGCCGGCGAGATGATCTTCCTGCTTCTGGCGGTTCTGTCGCTGCGCGGTGTCGAGCAATTGGCGAGCTTCAGCGGCTGGTTCTTCGTGGTCATGCAATTCCTGCTGGCGTTCGTTTGGGCGGTGTTCCACCTGCTTGTGATCACGCTGCAAGCCTTCATATTCATGGTGTTGACGATCGTCTACCTGGCGATGGCGCAAGAGCACCATTGATGTCTCGAGTCCGATAACTGCATCAATTTCGCATTCGTTTCGTTTAGGAGGATTGAATGGATAATTTCGCACACGTCCAAGCCATGACCGTACTCGCCGTTGGCATCATCTTCGGTTTGGGCGCGCTCGGCACCGCCATCGGCTTCGGCATTCTGGGCGGCCGTTTCCTCGAAGGCGCGGCAAGGCAGCCCGAACTGACCCCGATGCTGCAGGTGAAAATGTTCATCGTGGCGGCGCTGGTCGACGCGGTCGCCATGATCGGCATCGGCTTCGCCTTGTTCTTCACCTTCGCGAACCCGTTCACGTCCGGGCTGACGCACTGAAGTTGGCGCCGGTGACCGCGCTGGCTAGGAGGGGACTGTGAACATCAATCTCACGTTGATCGTGCAGACGCTCGTGTTCATCGCGCTCATCTGGTTCACGATGAAATTCGTGTGGCCGATGATCCTTGGGCCGATGGAGGAGCGTTCGCGCAAGATCGCTGCGGGACTTGCCGCCGCCGCCAAGAGCGAAAAGGACCTGACCGAAGCCGAGGCGCGCTCCAAGGAAATCATCCGCGAGGCGCGCGATCGCGCGGCGCAGATCGTCGAACAAGCGGGCAAGCGCTCGAACGAAATGGTCGAGGAGGCGAAGGGCGCTGCATCCTCCGAAGGCGCGCGCCTGGTCAGGCAGGCGCACGAGGAAGCGGCTCGCGAGAGTACGCGGGCACGCGAAGGACTGCGCCAAGAGGTGGCGAAGCTCGCGGTCGAAGGCGCCGCGCGCCTGCTCGAGCGCGAGGTCGATCCGAAGACCCATGCGGCGCTGCTGGATCGTCTGTCCGCCGAGGTGGCGAATGGCTGAGCGGGCAACCATCGCCCGGCCTTATGCGAAGGCGGCGTTCGAATATGCGCGAACCGCCGGTGCGCTTGGCAACTGGTCGCAGGGCCTCAAGGTGGCTGCGGAGATCGTCGCGGATGGGCGTGTGGCCCCGCTCGTCACCAATCCGCGATGGTCGCCGGCCGGTCTGGCCGACTTGATCGGCAACATTGCGGGGGACCGGCTCGATGCGGCCATGAGCAACTTCGTGGCGGTGCTCGCCGAGAATCGCCGCCTTCTGCTGTTGCCGGAAATCGCGGCTCACTACGAGGTGCTGCGCGCCCAAATCGAGAATACCGTCGACGTCGAAGTTGTTTCCGCCGTCGCGCTCGACGCCGCTCAAGCCGAGAAGCTCGGACGGGCGCTCGACGCGCGCCTGAAGCGCCGGGTGCGCATGCAGAACCGGGTGGATCCGACGCTGCTGGGAGGGGCGGTGATACGCGCCGGGGACCTGGTGATCGACGGCTCGTTGAAAGGCCGCCTGGAGCGTCTCGGAACCGAATTGGCACGCTAGAACTTATAGCTTACGCGGCCCGCAGAAGGGCTTGCAGCAAGAGGATCGTTATGTCCATCAAGGCATCGGAAATCAGCGACCTGATCAAGGCGCGCATCGAAAAATTCCAATCGAACGCCGACGCGCGCAATGTGGGTACGGTGGTGAGCGTCACCGACGGCATCGTGCGTATCCACGGGCTCGCCGACGCGCGCTACGGCGAAATGCTGGAGTTCCCGGGCAACACCTTCGGTCTGGCCCTGAACCTGGAGCAGGACTCGGTGGGCGCGGTGGTGTTGGGCGACTACAAGCACATCTCCGAGGGCTCGGAAGTCAAGACCACCGGACGCATTCTCGAAGTGCCGGTGGGGCCGGAACTGCTGGGCCGCGTGGTCGACGCGCTCGGGCAGCCGATCGACGGCAAGGGCCCGGTAAACGCCAAGTCGAAGTCGCCGCTCGAGCGGGTGGCGCCGGGCGTGATTTTCCGAAAGAGCGTGTCGCAGCCGGTGCAGACCGGTCTCAAGGCGATCGATTCCATGGTGCCGATCGGCCGCGGCCAGCGCGAACTCATCATCGGCGACCGGCAGACCGGCAAGACCGCGGTGGCCGTCGATACCATCATCAACCAGAAGGGCACCGGCGTTAAATGCGTCTATGTCGCGGTCGGACAGAAGCAGAGTTCGATCGCCAATGTTGTGCGCAAGCTCGAAGAGCACGGTGCGATGGCGCACACCATCATCGTAGCGGCTTCCGCCTCGATGCCGGCCGCCATGCAATACCTGGCGCCTTATGGCGGCTGCGCCATGGGCGAGTACTTCATGGACAACGGCGAGGACGCGCTGATCGTGTACGACGATTTGTCCAAGCAGGCCGTCGCCTATCGACAGATCTCGCTGCTGCTGCGCCGGCCTCCGGGGCGGGAAGCCTACCCGGGCGACGTGTTCTATTTGCATTCCCGTCTTCTCGAGCGCTCGGCGCGGGTCAACGAGGAGTATGTCGAGAAGGTCACCAACGGCCGCGTCAAGGGCAAGACGGGCTCGCTCACGGGCCTGCCCATCATCGAGACCCAAGCGGGCGACGTGACCGCCTTCGTTCCGACCAACGTCATTTCCATCACCGACGGCCAGATTTTTCTGGAAACGGATTTGTTCAACGCCGGCATGCGCCCGGCGATCAACGCCGGGATTTCGGTGTCGCGCGTGGGCGGCGCGGCGCAGACCAACATCATCAAGAAGCTGGGCGGCGGAGTACGCTTGGCGCTGGCTCAATTCCGCGAACTCGCCGCCTTCTCGCAGTTTGCCTCGGACCTGGACGAAGCCACCCGCAAGCAGCTCGAGCGCGGCCAGCGCGTCACCGAGCTCATGAAGCAGAAGCAATATTCGCCGATGTCGGTCGCGGAGATGGCGCTGTCGCTGTATGCGGGCAACAACGGCTACTTCGACAAGGTCGATCGCCGCAAGGTTGTGGAGGCCGAGGCCGCACTGCAGTCCTTCGCGCGCGCCACCTATTCCGATTTGTTGAAGACCATCAACGGCAAGCCGGATCTATCCAAGGAAGTCGAGGCGGCGCTCAAGAAGTGCTGCGACGAATTCTTCGCGACGCTGTAAGGGAAGGCACCATAAGGGAACACCATGGCAGGCGCAAAGGAAATCCGGGGAAAGATCGCGAGTATCAAGAATACTCAGAAGATCACCAAAGCCATGGAAATGGTGGCAGCGAGCAAGATGCGCAAAGCGCAGGAGCGGATGCGCGCGGCACGCCCGTACGCGCAAAAGATCCGCAAGATCGTCGGCCACCTGCGCCAGGTGAATCTGGACTACAAGCATCCCTTCACCTTGGAGCGGCCGGTGCGCTCGGTCGGCATCATCGTGATCAGCACCGACCGCGGCCTCGCCGGTTCACTCAACTTGAATCTGTTCAAGACCGCGCTGGGCGCGATTCGCGAAGCGCAAACCGCCGGCGCCAAGGTCTATGTGTGCGCTATCGGCGTGAAGGCGCTGCAGTTCTTCCGCCGCCTGGGCGGGGTCGAACTGTGCGCTTCGGCAACGCATTTGGGCGACAGACCGCACGTGAAGGATCTGCTCGGCCCCACCAAGGTCATGCTCGATTTTTATCGCGATACCAGGGTGGACAAACTGCTGCTGGCGCACAACGTGTTCGTCAACACCATGAGCCAAAAGGGCGTGGTATCGCAGCTGCTGCCGCTCGAGACCGTCGACAAGAGCGATTTGCAGGAGCGCTGGGATTACATTTTCGAGCCGGGTGCGGCCGAGATTCTCGACGGAATTCTGATGCGCTACATCGAATCACAGGTGTTCCAGGGCGCCGTGGAAAACGTAGCCTGCGAGATGGCGGCGCGCATGGTGGCCATGAAAAGTGCAACCGACAACGCCGGCTCGCTCATCGAGGAGCTGCAACTCATTTACAACAAGGCCCGTCAGGCCGCGATCACCAAAGAGCTTTCGGAGATCGTGGGCGGCGCGGCCGCGGTTTAAGGCTAAGAGGGTTATCAAGCATGTCCAGCGGCAAAATCGTACAAATCATCGGCGCGGTCATCGATGTGGAATTTCCGCGCGATCAGATCCCCAAGGTCTACGACGCCCTCAAGCTCGAGAACGTGGATTTGACCCTCGAGGTTCAGCAGCAGCTCGGCGACGGCATCGTGCGCACGATCGCGATGGGGCCCTCGGAAGGATTGCGCCGCGGCCTCTCGGTCACGGGCACGGGCCAGGGGATCACGGTGCCGGTGGGCGCAGCGACGCTTGGTCGCATCATGGACGTGTTGGGCAAGCCGCAGGACGAAAGAGGGCCGGTAAGCTCCGCCCACACCCTGCCGATCCACCGTCCGGCACCGGCCTATGAAGACCAGGCCGGCGGTCAAGACCTTCTGGTCACCGGCATCAAGGTCATCGATTTGCTGGTGCCGTTCGCCAAGGGCGGCAAGGTCGGACTGTTCGGCGGCGCGGGCGTGGGCAAGACCGTGAACATGCTCGAGCTCATCAACAACATCGCCAAGCAATACAGCGGCCTTTCGGTGTTCGCCGGCGTCGGCGAACGCACCCGCGAAGGCAACGATTTCTATCATGAGATGATCGAATCGGGCGTCATCGACAAGGACAATCTCGCCAATTCCAAGGTGGCCATGGTTTACGGCCAGATGAACGAGCCGCCCGGCAATCGTCTGCGCGTCGCGCTCACGGGTTTGACCATGGCGGAGTATTTCCGCGACGAGAAGCAGGCTTCGGGCAAGGGCCGCGACGTGCTGTTCTTCGTCGACAATATCTACCGCTACACCCTGGCGGGCACGGAAGTTTCCGCGCTGTTGGGCCGCATGCCTTCGGCGGTGGGCTACCAGCCGACGCTTGCCGAGGAAATGGGTGTGCTGCAGGAGCGCATCACATCGACCAAGACCGGATCGATCACCTCCATCCAGGCGGTCTACGTTCCCGCGGACGACTTGACCGACCCGTCGCCGGCGACCACCTTCGCGCACTTGGACGCCACCGTGGTGCTGTCGCGGCAGATCGCCTCGCTCGGCATCTACCCGGCGGTCGACCCTCTCGACTCCACCAGCCGCCAATTGGATCCGCTGGTGGTGGGCGACGAGCACTACGACACCGCGCGCGGCGTGCAGGCGGTTTTGCAGCGCTACAAGGAGCTGCAGGACATCATCGCGATTCTCGGCATGGACGAGCTGTCCGAGGAAGACAAGCTCTCCGTGTACCGCGCGCGCAAGATCCAGCGCTTCTTGTCGCAGCCGTTCAACGTCGCCAAGGTGTTCACCGGCCAGGACGGCAAAATCGTATCCTTGAAGGACACGATCCGCGGCTTCAAGGCGATCATCGCGGGTGAATACGACCATCTGCCCGAACAGGCCTTCTATATGATCGGCACCATCGAAGAAGCGGTCGAAAAAGCCAAGACGCTGGTCTAAGAGCAGGACCATGGCCCATACCATTCATGTCGACATCGTCAGCGCCGAAGGAGAGATCTTTTCGGGCGACGCGAGCATGGTGTTCATCCCCGGCTCGCAAGGCGAACTCGGCATTGCGCCGCGCCACGCGCCTCTGCTGACCACGCTCAAGGCGGGCGAGGTTCGCGTGCAGACAGAGGGCCGGGAAGAGCAGTCGTTCTACGTCGGCGGGGGCGCGCTCGAAGTCCAGCCGCATCTGGTGACGGTGCTCGCCGACACCGCCATGCGCGCGCACGACCTGGATGAGGCGGCCGCAATGGAGGCGAAGCAGCGCGCCGAGGAGGCGATGCGGGGCCGCGCCGACAAGATGGATATCGCCGAGGCTCAGGCCGAATTGGCGCGGGCGGTGGCGCAACTGCGAGCGATCGAGCGCCTGCGAAAAAGGCGCTAGAAGTTTTGCCGCAAGGAACCGTCATGCCGCTAACCGTCGTCATACTCGCCGCGGGGCAGGGCAAGCGGATGCGCTCGGACCTGCCCAAGGTGCTGCAGCCGCTGGCGGGGCAACCCCTGCTGCAGCACGTGATCCGCGCCGCGCAGGCGCTTAAGCCCGCAACCATCTGTGTGGTCTATGGCCACGGCGGCGCGCAGGTCCAGGCGGCGCTGCGTCACGAAGAGCTCGATTGGATCCTGCAGGCCGAACAGCTGGGCACGGGCCACGCCGTGATGCAGGCGATGGCCGTCATTCCCGACGACCACACGGTGCTCATTCTGTACGGTGACGTGCCGCTGATCGGCGCCTCGACCCTCGAGCAATTGGTCGCGCGAGCCGGCCAGGGCGCGCTCGCGGTGCTTACCGTCGATCTCGAGGACGCGGCCGGTTACGGGCGCATCGTGCGCGACGGCGATGGCCGCGTGAGCTCGATCGTCGAGCACCATGACGCCGACGCGGCGCAGCTGCGGATTCGCGAGGTCAACACAGGGCTGATGGCGGCTCCCGCCGCGCATTTGCGGCAATGGCTGCTCGGCCTGGGCAGCGACAACGCTCAGCGCGAGTTTCTTTTGACCGATGTGGTGGCGGGGGCCGTGAAAGCCGGCAATCGCGTGGATGCGGTGCCGGCGGCGAGTGCGGCGGAGGTCATGGGCATCAATGACCGAATACAACTCGCGCAGGTCGAGGCCGGCTATCGGCGCCGGCGCGCCGAGGAATTGATGCTGGCGGGCGCGACGCTCGCCGATCCGGCGCGCATCGACATACGCGGCGACATCGAGGTCGGGCGCGATGTATTCATCGACGTCAATGTGGTGCTGGAGGGCAAGGTGCGCCTCGGAGCGCGCGTCAAAATTGGGCCCAATTGCACCATTCGCAATTCGAGCCTGGGCGCCGATACCGAGGTGTACGCGAACTGCGTCATCGATGAGGCGAACGTCGCGGAGCACTGCAGAATAGGACCGTTCGGGCGCTTGAGGCCCGAAACCATCCTGCATCGGGGCGTGCACATCGGCAACTTCGTCGAAGTGAAGCACAGCGAAGTCGGTGCGGGCAGCAAGGCGAACCACTTGAGCTATGTGGGCGATGCCGAAGTGGGCCGGGAGGTCAACATCGGCGCCGGCACCATTACCTGCAACTATGACGGCGCCAACAAATGGCCGACGAAGATTGACGACGGCGCATTCATCGGTTCCGGCAGCATGCTGGTGGCGCCGGTGCGCATCGGCGTGCGGGCGACCGTCGGCGCCGGATCGACGATCACTGCGAATGCCCCCGATGCCAAGCTCACGCTGACGCGGCCGCCGCAAGTCACCGTAGAGGGTTGGGATCGACCCCGCAAACTCGACGGTGCGCAGTACGCGGCTGCCGTCGAGATCGTCATGAAATCCCCCAAGAGCAGGCCGTAGACCAATCGCGGCGACGGCGCCGTCCGGAGCGGCCGCCGGTGCCGCAAACCGATGCACCCATCCTGATCGATGCGCCCTCTCGGTGCGGCCGGATATCCGAAAGCCGTTCCGTAGCGCCGTAACTATCTGATCCAACAAGGATCTCAATATTTGGCACAAGAAGTGCTGCCTGCAGAGAAGTGCCCCGGGGCTGTGGGGGCCGGCTCTAGATCGCGCAGGAGGGATGTCGTTCGATGAAACTCATTACCGCAATTATCAAACCATTCAAGCTGGACGATGTCCGTGCCGCGGTGCATGACGTCGGCGTGCATGGCGTCACCGTAACCGAAGTCCGCGGCTTTGGGCGGCAACGCGGGCACACCGAGATCTATCGCGGTGCCGAGTACGCCGTCGAGTTCGTACCCAAAACCAAAATCGAAATTGCCGTCGAGGACGCCTTAGCCGACCAGGTGATCGAGGCGCTCATCAAGTCTGCCAAGACCGGCAAGGTGGGCGACGGGAAAATATTCGTCTCCGACCTCACCCAAGTCGTTCGCATTCGCACCGGTGAGAGCGGTGCCAGCGCAATTTAGAACCAGAGGGGGATTCGCGTTGAAGACCACACTGCCACGATTAGTCCTTTTGAGTTTGTTGACGTTGTCGATTCCCGCCGCATGGGCCGAAGAGCCGCCCAGCCCGGCGGCATCCGCGGCGCCCCAGGAGCAGGCGCCCGCGGCGGCGTCCGAAGCGGCGCCCGCGCCTACGGAGCCGCAGCTCATCGCCGCCGATAAGATCAGTTCCGGTGACACCGCCTGGATGCTGACTTCCACGGCGCTGGTGTTGATGATGACCATTCCGGGCCTCGCTCTGTTCTACGGCGGCATGGTCCGCAAGAAAAACGTGCTGGCCACTCTCATGCAGAGCTTCGCGATCACTTGCGTGGTCACCCTGCTTTGGTGGCTGATCGGATATTCCTGGGCGTTCACGCCGGGAAGCTCTTTGTTGGGAGGTTCGACACGTGCGCTGTTCAACGGCATGACCTTCATGAAGGACGCGAACAAGCTCACCGTGTCGCATTTGGCGCTCACCATTCCGGAAACCGTCTACGCGATGTTTCAGCTGACATTCGCGATCATCACTCCGGCGCTGATTGCGGGCGCATTTGCCGAGCGCATGAAGTTCTCCGCGATGCTCGTGTTCATGTCGGTCTGGTCGCTGGTGGTGTACTGCCCGATCGCTCACTGGGTTTGGGAGCCCAGCGGCTGGCTCGCGGTGAAGGGCGTGCTCGATTACGCCGGCGGCACCGTGGTGCACATCAATGCAGGTATTGCCGGCCTCGCGACCTGTTTGGTGCTCGGCAAGCGCGTGGGATACGGCAGGGAAGCCATGGCGCCGCATAACCTGACGTTGACGCTGATCGGCGCTTCGCTTTTGTGGGTGGGCTGGTTCGGGTTCAACGCCGGTTCGGCCGCCGCAGCCGACGGCCGCGCGGGCATGGCGATGGCGGCGACACAGATTGCGACCGCGGCGGCCGCATTGGGCTGGATGTTCGCCGAATGGCTCGCCAAGGGCAAACCCAGCGTCTTGGGCATCGCCTCGGGCGCCGTCGCAGGGCTGGTCGCAATCACGCCGGCGTCGGGCTTTGTCGGACCATCGCCCGCGGTGGTAATCGGCCTGGTTGCCGGTGTCGTTTGCTTCTTCGCGGCGACTACGCTGAAGAGGGCGCTGGGCTATGACGATTCGCTCGACGCGTTCGGTGTGCACGGAGTCGGCGGCATCATCGGCGCGCTGCTCACGGGTGTGTTCGCCAGCAAGGAAATCAGCGGTGCCGATGGATCGGTGGTCACCCAGCTGTGGGGCGTGGGGAGCACGTTGATCTACGGCTTTGTGGTCAGCTTTGTCATTTTGAAAGCCATCGACGTCACCATTGGTCTGCGCGTCGCCGAGGAACAAGAACGCGAAGGCCTCGACATTTCACTCCACGGCGAACGAGTGGAGTAAATGGGTCGGCACAGGCCCGGTGGCACACCCGCGCCACCGGGCCGCGGGCATCCGATGCGGGTCGGCATTCGCGGGAACGTTCAAATCCATGTGGAGATGGAATCGTATGACGCAGCATAGAGAGAAGCTGGTTTCCTTGGCGATGGCGCTGGGTTTAGGAACGTGTGGGGTGACATTGGCGGACGATATCGCCGCGCCGGCAAAACCGGCAGCGCCGTCATTGTCCGATGTATTAGCCGCCTCGGGGCTCACCGAGAGCGGCTATGTCGCCGCGTCCTACTACCATTCGAACGGCTACAATACCGATCACCAGTTCGACGACAAGCACGACAGCTTTCAGCTTGATCAGGCCGCATTCACGGTCGCCTATCAACCAAAGGATGGGTTCGGCGCTCTGGTGGACATCGCCGCCGGCGAGGACATGAAGATATTGAACGCCGCGGAGGGCAGCAATCCCAACACGTTCGATATCATTCAGGGATTCGTACAATATGCCAAAGGACCGATTACGGTGATCGGCGGCAAGTTCCTGACGCTGGCCGGCGCGGAGGTCATTGCCCCCACGGGCAACACGAATTTCTCGCGCTCCCTCCTGTTCTATGCAGAGCCGATGACGCATACGGGAATTCGCGCGACTTATTCCGTCGGCGATACGTTCAGCGTCATTGCGGGTGTCAACAACGGCTGGAACTACACCTCCCTGCAAACGTACGGCTCGAAGACCGGAGAGTTCGGCATCGCGTGGACCCCGAACAAGGCGTTCTCGCTCACGACCCAGGCGTATATCGGGAAGGATGACTCCACGCCCGCCTTTTATGCGTACCCGTACGGTAACTTCCCCTATGATGCGCAAAAAACCTTGATCGACGCGGTCGCCACCTACAATGCAACCGACGCGCTGACCTTCGTTCTGAGCTACGACTGGGGCCAGCAGCGGCAGCATACGGCCGGCTATCCCACGCTCGCATGGAATGGAGCAGCCTTTTATACGAATTACGCCTTCAGCGATCAATGGCGCGTGTCACTGCGAGTCGAATACCTGGACGACAAGAACGGGTTCGTTACCGGCACGGGTATCGCCCAGACATTAAAGGAAGGCACGCTCACTCTCGGCTATGATCCGGTCAAGAGTTTCGAGCTGCGGTTCGAGGGCCGCTACGACAAGTCGACCCAGCCGAGTTTTGTGCGCACGATCAATCAGGTCGGGATTCCGTCCACATACGCCGACAACCAGACCGAGGTCGCTCTGCAGGGCGTATACAAGTTTTAATCAATTCAAGACGGCGCCCACCATTGCGCATGCCGAGCGGTGCCAAGTACCCGCAGGCGATGATTGCGGCGGACGCGATTATTCAACTTCCCCCGATAAACCGCATGTAGCCTTCCCGGCGACTGTGGCACACTGCCTGGCCGAGCCATGCGCGCCGTGGCGCGGGCCGCCGATCGAGCGGCCGAACACGATTTTGAACGGGGTTCATGCATGAGTGAAGTGCCGAGCGATCCTGCACCGCAGCCGAGTGGCCAGGAGATGATCAACCGGCGCGCCTGGTCACGAGAGCGGCAAATACGCGCTGCGGCCGTCGCCACGGCCCTGGTCGTCGTGGTGCTGTTGAGCTTTTGGTTGGGCGGCAGGGTCTTCGGCAAGCGCGAGACGCCCGCCGGCGACGCATCGCCGCCGGGTACTTTCCGCGCAACCGCCCAGCAGCTGAAGACCCTGACCATCGAAGCGGTGGGTATGCACGGATTCGTGAGCGAGGAACTGACCGAAGGGAAGATAGCTGTCAACGGCGATCGCACCACTCCGGTGTATTCACCCTATTCGGGGCGGGTGACCCGGGTGGTCGCGGGATTGGGCGATTCGGTGAACAAGGGCGCGACGCTCGCGACCATGGAAGCCTCGGAATTAGTCCAGGCGCAAAGCGATCTCGCCACGGCGGCGGCGCAGCTCAAACTCGCGCGCCTCAATGAATCGCGCAAGCACGCGCTGCTCGATGCCAAGGGCGGCAGCCTGCAGGACTGGCAATCGGCGCAGGCTGATCTCACGGCGGCGGAGGCCGCCGTGCATTCGGTACGCAATCGCCTCAAGATTCTGGGCAAGTCCGACCAGAATATCGACGCTCTCGAGACGGCTCATGCCATCGATCCGGTGGCGACGATCACTGCGCCGATAACCGGCGTGGTCGTGGACCGGCAAGTGGGTCCGGGTCAGTACGTGCAGGCGGGCGGCGGCACCCCGGTATTCACGATCGCCGATCCGTCGAGCGTCTGGCTGTTGGCGAACGTACGCGAGGCCGACTCCGGATCGGTGCAGCTGGGACAGATCATGGAAGTGCATGTGGCCGCCTACCCCAAGCGTACATTCGTTGCGCGCATCACCTATATCGCCGCCATCATCGATTCCGTGACTCACCGGCTGCCGGTGCGGGCGGAAATCGACAACCGCGATCGGGCGCTGAAGCCTGAAATGTTCGCCAATTTCCGGATTCAAACCAGCGCCGCATCGCAATCACCCGCCATACCGGAGGCCGCCGCCGTTTACGAGGGCGATGCCGCGCACGTGTGGGTATTACAGGGGGACGGACTGCTCGCCTATCGCGCCATCCGCACCGGCCGCACCAGCGACGGCTTGGTCGAGGTGCAGGACGGCCTCAAGCCGGGCGAGCGGGTCGTCACCAAGGGTGGTCTTTTCATAGATCAAGCGGCAGTACCGGGGTCGTGAACCGAATCGTATCCTTCGCGCTGCGGCAGAAGGTTCTGATCGTGGTGCTGCTGGTGATGATGCTGGGTGCCGGCATCGCCAGCTTCCTCGCGCTCAACATCGAGGCCTATCCGGATCCGGTGCCGCCGCTGGTCGACGTGGTGACCCAGAGCACCGGGCAATCCGCCGAGGAAATCGAGCGCTACATCACCATCCCGCTCGAGATTCAGATGGCCGGCATCCCCAACGTGCAGGCAATCCGCACCATATCGCTGTTCGGGCTGTCCGACGTGAAGGTGCAGTTCACCTACGATTTCACCTACTACCAGGCCGAGCAATGGGTGACCAACCGGCTGTCGCAGCTCGGAGCGCTGCCGAACGGTGCGCAGCCGCAAATCTCGCCGACCAGCCCGATCGGCGAAATCTTCCGCTACCGGGTGGTCGGGCCGCCGAATTATTCGGTGACCGATCTGAAGACGCTTCAAGACTGGGTGTTGGAGCGGCGCTTCAAGGCCGTGCCCGGCGTCATCGATGTGACCGGCTGGGGCGGCAAGACCAAGACCTACGAGATCGCCATCGATCAGCACAAATTGATGGGCAACGGACTGTCGGTGCCGCAGGTATTGACCGCTCTCGGCAATGCCAACATCAATGTCGGCGGCCAAACGGTGGATTTCGGCGCCCAGGCCGCGGTGGTGCGCGGCGTGGGCCTGATCCATTCCGCGGACGACATTCGTCATACCCTGATCACCAACAATCAGGGCGCGCCGGTGGTCATCGGCGATGTGGCGCAGGTCACCATCGGCAACCTGCCCCGGCTCGGCATCGCGGGCTACAACGATGTGGACGACATCGTGCAGGGCATCGTGCTGATGCGCCGCGGCGCCAAAAGCGTACCCACCATCGAGCGCGTCGAAGCCGAAGTGGACCACATTAATAAGAGCGGAATCCTGCCGCCCGGGGTCGGCATTCAGCGGATCTATGATCGCAGCGATTTGATCAACATCACGACCCGCACCGTGCTGCACAACATGCTCGCCGGCATTGCGCTGATATTCCTGCTGCAGTGGGCATTCCTCGGCAACCTGCGCAGCGCCGTGATCGTCGCCATGACCATACCGTTCGCCCTATCCTTCGCCATCGGCCTCATGGTGCTGCGCGGCGAATCCGCGAATTTGCTGTCGGTGGGCGCGATCGATTTCGGGCTGGTGGTCGATGCCACCGTGATCATGGTCGAAAACATATTCAGGCATCTGGCGGAGGCCTCCGCGCACTTGGGCATCGGACCCAGTCAATTGCACCGCATGCGAGTTCCGAGCGGCTTTCGCGGCAAGATGGGAACGATCTCGCTCGCGGCGGCCGAAGTCAGTCAGTCGATCTTTTTCGCCGCCGCGATCATCATCGCCGGGTTCGTGCCGCTCTTTACACTGTCGGGCATCGAGGGCCACATATTCGGGCCGATGGCGAAAACCTACGCCTACGCCATCGCCGGCGGCTTGATCGCCACGTTCACCATTGCGCCGGCCTTGAGTTTGCTGCTGTTTCCGCAGGTGGTGTCGGAACGGGAGACGCCGGTGGTGCGGGCACTGCGGCGCGTGTACCAGCCGGCGCTCGAATTCGTCCTGGCGAACCGCATCGTGGCGTTCACCGGGATCGCCCTGATCGCCCTTGCGGCCGTTTTCGCGGTGCGCTCCCTGGGACTCGAGTTCCTGCCGAAGCTCGAAGAGGGAAATCTGTGGATCCGCGCGACCTTCCCGCAATCGGTTTCGCTGGAGGACAGCGACGCGTACGTCAACCGCATGCGCGTGCTCATGAGCAAATACCCCGAGGTGCAATCGGTGGTGTCGCAGCACGGCCGCCCCGATGACGGCACCGATGCCACCGGGTTTTTCAATGCCGAGTTCTTCGTGCCCCTGAAGCCCTTCGATACCTGGCCGGCCGGCATGGACAAGGAAAAGCTCACGCAGCGCATGACCGAGGAGCTGCAACAGCGGTTTCCCGGGGTCGATTTCAATTTTTCCCAATATATCCAAGACAACGTCGAAGAGGCGGCCTCGGGCGTGAAGGGGGAAAATTCCGTCAAGGTGTATGGCAACAATTTGGAAACCCTGGAAAAAACGGCCAATGCCATTGCCGCGGTGCTCGCCAAGGTGCCGGGCATCACGGATCTGGCGGTGCTGCGATCGCTCGGACAGCCGACCATTCGCATCGATGTCGATCGAGTGCGGGCTGCGCGCTACGGGCTCGCGCCCGGGGACGTCAATGCCGTGGTCCAAACCGCCATCGGCGGGCAGAGCGCGGGCGATTTGTACGAGGGCACCAGCGATCGGCACTTTCCGATGATGGTGCGTCTCGCGGCCCCCTACCGCCAGAGCCTCGGCGCGATCCGGCGCATTCCCATTGCGGCGCCCGCCACGACCGGCAGCGGCGTCATCCAGGTGCCGCTCGAGGATGTCGCCGACGTGCATCTGGTTTCCGGGGCAGCATTCATTTATCGGGAGCAGCAGCAGCGTTACGTGCCGATCAAGTTCAGCGTGCGCGGCCGCGATCTCGGCAGCGCGGTGCTCGAGGCGCAGCGCGCCGTGGATGAGCGGGTGCTGTTGCCGGGCGGCTACCGCCTGGAATGGGTGGGCGAATTCGGCAATTTGCAGGAGGCGATCGGGCGCTTGTTGGTCGCCGTGCCGCTGTCGATTGCTTTGATCGTTCTGCTCTTGTATCTGAATTTCGGCAACTTGCGCGACGCTCTGTTGGCCGCCAGCGTGATCCCGATGGCGCTGTTGGGCGGGATCTTCGCATTGTGGGCGACCAATACGGCCTTCAGCGTGTCCTCCGCCATCGGCTTCGTCGCGCTGTTTGGAATTGCGGCGATGGACGGCATTCTGGTGGTGTCCTACTACCACTTGAGTCTGGAATCGGGTCTCGATCGCGCCAGCGCCATGCTGCAAACCTGCCGCACGCAATTGAGGCCGGTGATGATGACCTGCGCCGTCGCTTGCGTGGGTTTGCTGCCCGCAGCCTTCTCGACCGGTATCGGCTCCCAGGTTCAGCGGCCGCTTGCGTTGGTGGTGGTCGGCGGCATGCTGCTGGCGCCGATCTTGATACTGCTGGTGCTGCCGGTGCTGATCACGAAATTCTCGACCGCACGGGAAATGCCGGTGGATTTGCCGCGGGATGCAGGCGAATGAGGTGTTGGCGCCGCATGCCGATGTATGCCCTGGCCGCGGTTCTGGGCGCGGCGGCGTTGGCGGCATGCGTCGGACCGGATTTTCATCGCCCGGCGCCGCCCGCTGCCGGGCGCTACACCGAGGAACCGCTCGGCGCCGCCACCGCTGCCGCGCCCGGCGTGGGCGGAGCGGCGCAGCAATTCCTCGATCAAAAGGATGTGGCGCGGAATTGGTGGACGCTGTTCGGGTCCGCGCAGCTCGATGATCTGGTGACGGAGGCGTTGCGCGCGAATCCCGAGGTGCTGTCGGCGCAAGCGGCGCTGCGCCAGGCCATGGAAATCGCCGCAGCGCAGCGCGGAAGTTATTTTCCGACCGTCCAGGCGAGTTTCGACGCGCAGCGTCAGCGCAATGCCGTCGGCGTATTGGCGCCCGCGCTGGCTTCAGGCGCCGCGCTCTATAATCTGTTCACGCCGCAGGTCACGGTCAGCTACGTTCCGGATATATTCGGCGCGAACCGGCGCCAGGTGGAATCGCTGGAGGCGCAGGCCGAAGCGAGCCGCTTTGCGCTCGATGCCACCTACTTGACCCTGACCGCGAACGTGGTCACGACGGCGATTCAAGAAGCCGGACTGCGGGCTCAAATAGCGGGTACCGAGCAGATGATCGCGCTCGCACGCGAGTCGCTCGCGGTACTGCGGCATCAATTCGAGTTGGGCGCGGTCGCGGAGGCCGACGTGTTTGCGCAGGACGCAGCGCTTGCGCAGCTCGAAGGGACGCTGCCGCCGCTACACAAGCAATTGCATCAGGCCCGCGATTCTTTGGCTGTTCTTACCGGGCGTCTGCCCTCTGAATTCAAATCCGCACCTTTCGAGCTGGATGAGTTGGTGCTGCCGGTCGACCTGCCGCTGGGTGTGCCATCGCAATTGGTCGAGCGGCGGCCGGACGTGCGCGCGGCCGAGGCGCAGCTGCATTCCGCAACCGCGCAGGTCGGCGTGGCCTTAGCCAACATGCTGCCGCAGTTGACCATTACCGGGAACCTCGGCAGCTCGGCGACGCTGATGAGCGATCTGTTCAAGCCGGGCACCGGCTTTTGGACCATTGGCGGCAACGCGGCGCAAACTTTATTCGAGGGCGGCACCCTGGTGCACCGCAAACGGGCTGCCGAGCAGGCGTTGCAACAAGCGGCCGCGATGTACCGGCTCGCGGTGCTGACCGCGTTTCAAAACGTCGCGGATGCCCTGCACGCGCTCGAATCCGACGCGGATGCTCTCAACGCCGCGAGCCGCACCGCGGAGGCCGCGCAAAAGTCCCTGGACGTGGTGCATCGTCAACTCGAGCTCGGCTCGGTGAACTACCTGGCGCTGGTGGGCGCAGAGCAAACCTATCAGCAAGCCGTGGTGGGATTGGTTCAAGCGCGCGCCAACCGCTATGCCGACACCGCCGCCCTGTTCCAGGCGCTCGGCGGATCCATCGCGCCTCCCGCGGCTCACCCATAGGCCAGTCTCAAGATTCGATGAACCGATCGACGAACCCCACCGTGTTGTGCCAAATCAGTTTCCATTCCGCCAATACGGTGCGCCCCTTCGGGGTGATGCGGTAATAGCGCCGGGGCGGCCCCGAGTAAGAGGGAACGATGCGGCTGGTCAACAATTCATCGGCTGAAAGCCGGCGCAGCACCGGATAAATGCTGCCGTCCCTGAACAGCGGGCCGCCTTGATTGGCGCCGGCGAGACGCTTGGCGATTTCATAGCCATACAAGTCTTCGCCGAGCCGCTCCAACACCGCGAGCAATACCAGCCCCACCAGACCGCCGTTGAGGTCCTTCTGAAACTTCTTGGCCGCGCTAATAGTCATTAACTAATATAAGTAAATAATGAATATTATTGAATCAATAATACTATAGAGTATCTAATAGCAGCTGCCGAAATACTAGATTTTCAGTCGGGCTCGGGCACACTAGGCGCCCCCTGGCAGTAACCGGTCGGAGCGAGTCTTAACATGTGCGGAATCGTCGGTGTGGTTGCGGAACGCAATGCCGTTCCCATACTCGTGGAGGGTTTGAGGCGGCTGGAGTACCGCGGCTACGATTCGGCCGGACTCGCGGTTCTGAGTGCCGAGGGGCAACTGGCCCGCGTGCGCGCGGTCGGCAAGGTCAGCGCCCTTACGCAGGCGCTCGAGGCAGCACCCATCGCCGGGCACGTCGGCATCGCGCACACGCGCTGGGCCACCCACGGCGTTCCGACCTTGGAGAACGCTCACCCGCACGTCTCGCGCGACGGCATTGCCATCGTGCACAACGGCATCATCGAAAACCACGAGGTGCTGCGCGCCGGTCTCATCGACCTCGGCTATACGTTCAGTTCCGAAACCGACACCGAGGTTATCGCGCACCGCATTCACCATCATCTGGCGAATTCCGCCGACCTGTTCGAGGCAGTGCGCAAAACCGTTGCGGAATTGCACGGCGCGTTTGCGCTCGCGGTCATTGCGCAATCCGATCCCGAGTGCATCGTACTGGCGCGCTCGGGCTGCCCGGTGGTCATTGGGCTCGGCATCGATGAGAATTTCGTCGCTTCCGACGTGGCTGCGCTGCTGCCGGTGACCCGGCGCTTCCTGTTCTTGGAAGAAGGCGATGTGGCGGAAGTCCGCCGAAGGTCCATTCGGATCATGGATGGCGCGGGAGCGCCGGCATCGCGGCCGGTGCGCGAAAGCGATTTGCCCGCCAATGCCGTCGAGCGCGGGCAGTACCGGCATTTCATGCTCAAGGAGATTCACGAACAGCCCCGGGCCGTTGCACAGACGCTGGAGGAGCGGGTGGCGGGCGCGAAATTATTGGACGCCGCATTTGGCCCGAACGCCCCGCGGGTGTTCAAGCGCGTCAAGGCGGTGCACATCGCGGCCTGCGGCACCAGCTACCATGCCGGGCTGGTGGCCTGCCACTTCATCGAAGAGATCTGCCGCATTCCGGCGCGAGTCGAGATCGCGAGCGAGTACCGCTACAGGGATCCCGTGATCACGGCGGATACGTTGTTCGTCACGATTTCCCAATCCGGCGAGACCGCCGATACGCTGGCGGCGCTGCGCAACGCGAAGCGCAAATCCTATTTGTCGACGCTCACGATCTGCAATGTGGCCGAAAGCTCCATGGTGCGGGAATCCGAATTGGTGCTGCTCACGCGCGCGGGTCCGGAGATCGGAGTGGCCTCCACCAAGGCGTTCACCACCCAGCTGACCGCCCTAGGAATGTTGATCGTGGCGCTCGCCAAAAACAGCCCGGCGGGCGCCGCCCGCGAGCGCGAGCTGGTCGAACAGCTGCTGCAACTGCCCGGCCTCATCGAAAAAACTCTGCAGCTCGACGACCGCATACGCACTCTGGCGGAGGCCTTTGCCGACAAGCGGCACGCGTTGTTCCTGGGGCGCGGACCGCTGCACGCGATCGCGATGGAGGGCGCGCTGAAGCTCAAGGAAATCTCCTACATCCACGCCGAGGCGTATGCCGCGGCGGAGCTCAAGCACGGGCCGTTGGCGCTGGTCGACGAGGACATGCCGGTGGTTGCGGTTGCACCCAACAACGAGCTGCTCGAGAAGCTCAAGTCGAATCTCCAGGAGGTGCGCGCCCGCGGCGGCCAGCTGTTCGTTTTTGCCGATCCGCATGCGGGCATGGAGAGCGCCGACGGCGTTACGGTCATTCGCATGCCGGCGGCCGCCACCGCTCTGCAGGCGCCGGTGGTGTTTGCGGTTCCTCTGCAATTGCTCGCCTACCACGTGGCGGTTCTGAAGGGCACGGACGTCGATCAGCCGCGCAATTTGGCCAAGAGTTTGACGGTCGAGTAGCGCGAGTGCCGGGTAGAGCCAGGCGCAAGGCGGCCAAGTCCAAATCCCCGCCGGCCTTCGGGCCCGAGTATTTCCGCCAATTCTATTTGGACCCGCGGACGCGCGTCACCACCGGCGGCGAGATGCGCACCCGCGCCCGCCTGATTGCGGCCGTGCTCGGGCAGGCCGCCGTTCCGGTTCGCACCGTACTCGACGCCGGCTGCGGTATTGGCTTGCTGCGCAAGCCGTTCGCCGAGGTCCTGCCGCGGGCGAAATACACCGGCCTCGAGGCCAGCGAGTACCTGTGCGCCCGCTATGGCTGGACACCGGGCTCCGCGGTCGACCATGCCCCGCGCCATCCCTTCGATCTGGTCGTTTGTTACGATGTGCTGCAGTATCTCGACGATCGAGACGCGGCGCGGGCGATCGCAAATTTCTCGCGGCTGACCCGCGCCGCCGCCTATGTCTGCGCCTTGACCAGCGAGGATTGGCGCGCGAACTGCGATCGCAGTCGCACCGACCGCGATGTGCACTTGCGCCCCGGGGCGTGGTATCGCCGGCGTTTGCGGCGGAAGTTCCGCTACCTGGGATTCGGAGTCTGGCTGCGCAAGGATGTCACCGCCATCCTGTGGGACATGGAGAAATCTGCAGCCGGTTCATAGATTGCCCAGCATCCAGTCGACGATCGCCGCATGCACGGGTTCCCCGCCGCCATTGTTGGCGTGCACATCGTTGATCAGCGACACCAGAATGAGCGTTTTGCCGGCCGGCGTGGTCACATAGCCGGCCACGCCGCTGACATCGTCGAGATGGCCGGTCTTCAGACGCACCGAGCCCGCGGGCGCGTCGCGCATGCGCGACTTCATGGTGCCGTCGATTCCCGCCACCGGCAGCGAAGCGATGAATTCGGGCGCATATCGGCTGTGATATGCCGCACCGAGGGCCGACGCCATCTGCAGAGCCGATATATGCGTGGCGCGAGACAGTCCGGAGCCGTTGCCGATATCGATGTCCTGCAGGTCGAGTGCGCGCCCGCGGGCCCATACGGCGATCGCCTGGTCGCCCTTGTCCAAGGTCGCCGGAGCGCCATAGCGCTCCTTGCCCAGGGTGAGCAGCAAATGCCGCGCCATCAAATTATTGCTGAACTTGTTGGTCAGGCGGACGATCTCCGCCAGGCCCAACGAGTCGAAGGTCAGGAACGGTTGGTCGTTGGGCGCGGCCGCCTCGACGCGCATTTTGCCGCCGAATTGCCCGCCCAACTCGCGCCACAGCTCGACGAATGTGCCGAACGCATAATCCGGAGCCTTGAGCAGCACCCGTACGACGCTGCGTTGCGCACACTTCGCGGATAGCGCGCCGCTGAACACCACGCGATCCCATTGATCGGAAGCCACTTCGAAATCGACCCGATCGGCGAAGGTGCTGCAGCGCCCGTTGGCGAAGCCAATGCGATTTTCGACGACCAGGTTGGGAGGGGCGGGTGTGGCCACGACCTCCACTTGATGTGAGTCCGCGTTCGGCGCGATTCTAAAGTCGATGGATTGAAAATTGACCATCAATGCGTCGGGTCGCGCGTTATAGGCACGATTGGGGTGCCCGTCGAATGCACCCGGCTCTTCGGGCGGCAGGGCAAACGCGGTGTTGTCGATCACCACATCGCCGCGGATCGTTTTGAGGCCGTTATCGCGCAACGTCCGCACGAATTTCCACCAGCGCTCCAGGGTCATGTACGGGTCGCCGCCGCCCTGCAATACCAGGTCGCCGTCCAGAATCCCGTCCTTGATCGTGCCGCGGAGCAGTGCGCGTGTTTGCCAGACATAGGCCGGGCCCAGCAGGTCCAAGCTCGCGAACGTCGTGATCAGCTTGATGGTGGAGGCGGGGCTGCGTGGCGCATCGCCGTTGAGGCTGGCGAGGATCCGCCCGGAATCCGGATCCATTATCGCGAAGCTCACGGCGCGAATTGGCAGGTGTTGTGCGACGATTGCTTGCGCGACGGGAGCAGGGGCGACCGAAAGCCCTGCCGCATTCGCGGGGCCGCCCAACGCAACCATGATCGCGAGAGCCTGGGTGATGTGCACCCAATGCCTGTAAAGCATCGTCCGCCAACTCATCGGTGTAACTTAACAGCAAAACGGCCGACCCGGGTAAACTGCCGCCGTGACCATGCCAGCAAGAAAAAACCGCGACATCGCGGGCAGCTTCGCGATGCACCGGCTGAAATCGGACGTCTGGCATTTGGCGAGCGTCGACCGCACCGGCCCCGAAATCTACCTGATCGGCGCCGATTCCGGTGCGGATCGGATCATGGGCGGCACCAACATCAGCGCCGTCGCCCTCGAATGGCGCGGCCACGGAGTGCTCGTGACGCTGAGTTCAACCGATCGGCCGACGTCGTTGCACGCTCGCGCAGCGCTCGTTCATGAGCCGTTCGCACCGCTTTACCAGAGCCTGCCGCTGGCTCGCTTCGACAACTCGGCAAGGCGCTTCTGGCGGCGAGTATTCCGACTGGTCCGAATTCCGGGCGGGCGGCATCTGTTGAGGTTCATGGCCGGCCGCCGCAAATTCTAGCCAAAATGGCACTGGATCACACCCTCGGCCGCATATTGTCAATCGGCGGCGGCCCGCGCCTTAAGTTACATAACGAACTGCGACGCCCATCAAGGATACCGGGCGCGGTTTACAGCACATTCATCGGCAAGTTTTGCGCCCGCTGCTACATTCGAGGATGGCCGATTGATCGACATAAAACCTATCCCCATCGATCCGGACACGACGGACGCCTCATTCGAGCCCTATGGTCGTTTGCTGCGGATGCTGATGCCGAGTCTGTGCGGGCTGGTGGTGCACGACGGATTCTCCAACATAATCTGGGCATCGGATGAATGGGATTTCGGCGACGATGGCGGGTTGGTAAAAGACGCGATCGCGAACGCCCTGAGCGACACCGCGGAGTTCGCGGGCATCGCACGGTTCGACGCGGATCGCGCCGTGTACTCGTTCGCGGTTCGCGGCGAGCACATCGAATTGCTCGGCATCGTCAGCATGCAGGTGCGCTTGTCGCGCGCCCGTACCGAAGGGCGTCCTCTGCAGTACGTGCGGCAGCTGGTGCAGCCGGCATTGGAATGCCTGCAGCGCGAATTGGCGCTGCGTTCAAAACTGGGATCGCGCGAACGGAACCTCGGGGTGCGCGAACGGGACCTCGGGGTACGCGAACGCGATCTTTCACTGATGCTCGAAATGTCCTCCAACCAAACCGCCACCGGCGATGCGGATGAGTTCGATCTCATCCTGAAGACCGGGTTGGAGCACATGGGTTGCGCGCTCGCGGCGCTCTGGGTCCCCGACAAGGGCATTGCAATGTCGATGACGCGCAGCGGAAATCCGATGGCGCCCGAGTTGCTGCAGCGCGCCCAACAGCACTTGATGGCTTGGATGCAGCTGCAGCAGCGCACCATCGTCGTCAATCACATATCCAAGGTGGCCAGCGAGGTGGCCGCGCCCTACAAGATACTGGCATGCCCGGTCCGTCACTCCTCCGAGCGGGTCATGGGCGTGCTCGCATTGTTCAACCCGCCGAGCGCCCATGATTTCGATGCGCACCAGACGCGCATCGCGGAGCTGCTGGCCAAGAAGGCGACGATCGTCATTCAGGCGCAATACGATTCGAGCACGGGCCTGATGACCCGGCCCGCATTCGAACGGCAGGCGGCTTCGCTGCTGGCCTGCGCCGCAGAGTCGGTCACGAATTGCATTTTGTATCTGGACATCGATCGGCTGCACGTGATCAACGAAACCTTCGGGATGCACGTCGGCGACGACGTGATCGCCCGAGTGGCGGAGTGCGTGGCCAAGTCGCTTCCCGCCCCGGCTCTCTCGGCGCGCATCTCGGGAGACCGCTTGGCTGCGCTTATTCCGAATACCGACATGGAATCGGCCGCCGCGACAGCCGAACTCATTCGCGCCGCCGCCGCCGCCATCATTCCGCGCGCCGGTCATGGTTCTTTCGAAGTCTCGGTCTGCGTCGGCGTCTCCCCCGTCGGCCGAGCCGACAACGCGCTGGCGCACGCGCTGGCGACCGCCGAAATAGCCTGCAAGGCGGCCAAGGATCGCGGACGCAATCGTGTGGAGGTGTTTCAGGACTCCGACCAGAGCATCATCAGGCGCCATACCGACATTCTGGTGATCGGACAACTGCGCGACGCCTTGGGCAACGACAGCTTCAGGCTCGACGCCCAGCCGATTCTTCCGTTGCGCGGCAATTATGGGCGGCCGCGGTTCGAATTGCTGATCCGTATGCTGGGGGAGAGCGGCGAAATCATTCCGCCGGGCAAATTTCTTTCCTCCGCGGAGCGCTATCAGTTGATGCCGACGGTCGACCGCTGGGTGGTGCGCCGCGCCTGTGAGTTGCTGGGCGCGCACAGCGCGGCGGTCGGCGAGGATATCGGGCGCTTCTCGATCAATCTGTCGGGCCAGTCGCTGCAGGATGAATCATTCCTGGGGTTCGTGACCGATCAAATCAGGCTCAGCAAGCTGCCGGCGAACGTGCTGTGCTTTGAATTGACGGAGACCGCGACCGTCGGCAATCTGGCGAAGGCGGAGCGCTTCTTGCGGACGCTGCAGGATCTCGGATG
>JBBIUT010000025.1:38225-38530 GCA_037440085.1 Gammaproteobacteria bacterium | reverse complement strand
GGGCTCCTTCGACGTCACGGTGAGCATCGGGGTTGCGCCCGTCGGCCGTTCCGACAATCCGCTCGCCCACGCGCTCGCGACCGCGGAAATCGCCTGCAAGGCCGCCAAGGACCGCGGCCGCAACCGGGTCGAGGCCTTTCAGGACTCCGACCAGAGCATCATTCGCCGCCACACCGACATTCTGGTCATCGGCCAGCTGCGCAGCGCGCTCGCCGAGAACAGTTTCCGTCTGGATGCGCAGCCGATCCTGCCCCTGCGCGGCAACTACGGACGGCCGCGCTTCGAGCTGCTGCTGCGCATGATCG
>JBBIUT010000025.1:0-38215 GCA_037440085.1 Gammaproteobacteria bacterium | reverse complement strand
AGATCATTCCGCCGGGCAAGTTCCTGTCCGCGGCGGAGCGCTATCAACTCATGCCGTCGGTCGACCGCTGGGTCGTGCGCCGCGCCTGCGAGCTGCTCGGCGAACACGGCACCGTCGTCGGCGAGGACAGCGCGCGTTTCGCGATCAACCTGTCGGGCCAGTCGCTGCAGGACGACACCTTCCTGCAATTCGTCATCGAACAGATCCGCACGACCGGGGTCGCTCCGGCCGTGCTGTGCTTCGAGCTGACCGAGACCGCGACCATCGGCAATCTCGCCAAGGCGCAGGCGTTCATGCGTCGGTTGCAGGGCATCGGATGCCAGTTCGCGCTGGACGATTTCGGCACCGGCGTCAGTTCACTGGCCTATTTGAAGGATTTGTCGGTCAATTACGTGAAAATCGACGGCAGCTTCGTCCGCGATTCGCTGCTCAATCCGCGCTCGGAGTCGATGATCAAGGCCATCGCGCAGCTGGCGAAGGTCATGTGCATGGAAACCATCGCGGAATACGTCGAGACCGACGCATTGCGGACGCGAATGGCGGACCTGGGCGTCGACTATGGGCAGGGCTTCGCCATGGGCAAAGCGCAGCCGCTCGAGGATTTGCTGCAGGAGCTCGCCATATACGAGGCGACGGTGAACACCTGGGATCGGGCCGCCGCTGCAGCGAGCCACGGCGGGGCGGCGCGACTGATCGTCACCGGCTGATCGCAGCCCGCGCCCGGGCGCGATGCAAATCGCAGGCGCGCCGTGCCGAGGGTACAATGATTCATGACAGGCGCACCGGCCCAAGCACCCGAACTCACCGTACAAACATGGTTCAATACCGATCGTCCGCTGAGTCTGGCGGCGCTGGGCGGCCGCGTGGTGGTGCTGGTCGCATTCCAAGTACTGTGTCCCAATTCGGTGGCCGGCGCCATTCCGCAGGCGCGTCGGATTCACGAGACATTTGAGCCGGACGACGTCGCGGTCATCGGATTGCATGCGACCTTCGAGCACCACGGCGCCTATAGCCCGGCCGTGCTCAAGGCGTTCATCCACGAATACAGGCTGCAATTTCCGATTGCGCTCGACAGCCCGAATGCGCACGGTCCCATACCGCATACCATGGATCGGTACGGCATGCGCGGCACGCCGAGCCTGGTGCTGATCGATAGAAGCGGCCTGATTCGCAAGCACGCCTTCGGTGTGTCGGATGACCTGGCATTGGGGGCGCAGATCGGCGCGCTTGCCCGCGAATCGCCGGCCACGCCGATCGCGCGCAATTCAGCCGCTTAGCGGCCCAGGGTGAAACGGATGCGGAGGTGCGCGCGCTGCGCAACCGGCGCGCCGCCGCGCAGCACGGGCCGATAGTGCCATTGCGACAGCGCCGTGATCGCCGCCTGCTCGAACACCCCGGGAGGATCCGCGGCGCGGACGCTGATGTCGCGCACTGCGCCGCTTTCCGCGATCGTGAATTCCAACTCCACCGAGCCCTCGATCGCGCTCTTTTGCGCCTTGATCGGATAGACGGGCCGCACCGATGTCAGCAGCTTGAGTTCGTTCGCATCGACCGCGTTCGCGAGGAACGCTTGTTGCGCGAGTGCGGCATCCAGATCATGGAGCGCGGCTGCCGCGTCCGACGACGAATAACCGACGGAGGCGGCTTGCTCGAGCCAATTGCGTGCAGCCTCGTATTGCTGCAATTCCAACGAGTGCCGGCCTTTGGCCACTAAGCGCTCGCCTAGATCCTGAGCGAGGGGTACCAGGCCCGGGTCGTCCGGATCGATGCCCCGCAAAGTCAGCAGGTAGTACTTGGCGCTGTCGTCGGCGGGCTCGACGAGGCGATCTTGTTCGAGGCGTTCGCGGGCTGATTTCAGCAGCCGGCGCCGCTCCTCGTCGTCCGTCTGCTGCAGGCGCTGCGCCTGCTGTGCCGCGAGCGCTGCCATTTGTTGCCCCGGATCCGCGACAGGGGGCGCCGCCGCCGAGTCCGCGGCGCCGGTCCGAACAGAGGTCGGCGGCGCCTTGAGTTGCTGGCGTGCCTTCGCAAGCTGCGCGCTCAATAACGAGAGGCGGCCGCCTTCTGCGCCCGCCTTGCGCGCAGCCTCGATCGCAACCGACGCCTCGTCCAGGCGTTCCTCGAGCAAGGCGTCTTCTGCCCGCGCCAGCAGACGCTCGCGGACTTCGGCAAGACCGGCCCGGGCCTCCGCATCCGCGGGATTGCGTGTAAGGGCCTGCAGGTACTGGTCGAGCGAGCCGTCGCCGCCGGGCGCCGCAAGCCGGCTTGCCGTCAAGGCGTCCGCCGCGCGCGCCGGCAGCGGCGGTGCCGGCGGGGGGAATGCCGCCGCTTTGAACGCTTGCCGAGGGTCAGTTTCGTCGTGAGCGGCATGGCGCAGCAGCCATGCCGCGCCGAGCAGCACGCACAACGCCGCACCCGCCGCGCCGATCAGCGGCCCATGTTTTTTCCTCGCCGCCGGGACCGCTCCGTCGCCGCGTTTGCGCCGCTCGGCATGCTTGCGGACGGCGGCATCGGCAAACAGCCGGGCGCGGCCGGGCGACATCGGTTTGTGGATGAATCGATACACCGTGCCATCGCTGATCGCACGTGCAAGCGCCGTTTCAGCCTCCCGACTGCCCGCAACCACCACGATCAGATCGGGAAATTGGCGCTTGATCTCCGCGATGAACAGGTTGGGGGTCCCATTCAAGGCCTGCGCGTCCAAGACCAGAATGCCGACGCCGCCGGCGATCAACAGGTCGCTCACCTTGTGGGAGGAAGGGACGTGCCAAAGCCGGCGCGAACCGCCCACCGCCTCGCGCAACGTCTGCAGGAATATTTCATCGGCGGTGAGCACCACCAGCTCTACGATTTCGCTCGCGAGGCTGAACCCTGCCGCAGCGATCGATCGGCCCTCCTCTTCGGGAGCTAGCACCGGTCGTTTACTTGCATGAAGGCACCTTAGGATCTGGATGGTTATCGCCTAGGGAGGCCGCGTTGCAGCAACTAGACCCAGCCCTGCGTTCGCTGGGCTAGTGTCATTCCACCGGCGACGCTATACGATACGGACTCTGCTGCTGCGAACAACGAATGCTGCGTTGCGTCAAGCGGTTTCTGTGACCGGGTACTCATTCAAGAGCGATAACGCTCATCACGGGGATGGCATTGAGCGAGTCAATTGGCATCGCGTGCAAATTGCCGATCGAACAGCGCGCGGCACTCGAACAGCTGCTCTTTTTCAATGTCAATCAACACCGTGTTCGGTCGGGCATCCAGCAGTCGATCGACACCTATGGCGTCCCGGAGATCTACGAAGAAGAGGGCGACCTGCGCATCCGGGTCGGCGAAATCGAAGGGGTGCAGACGCTGTTTGCGATCTCGGCGGCCGGCCGGCTGCTGGGCGTCGCCGTCTTCGTGCGCTCGGCGCACGAGCGATTCGCGGTGCTGCATCTGGGTGTGGCGCCGCGCTCGGCCTCGGCGCCGGAGCTCAATACCCGCGTGCTGCTTAAGTTGATGCACGAGATCCGCGGTGCGGCGCGCCGCACACGCGGTGTCGATTGCATCGAATTGGTCTATCGGGATCGCCACGCCGTGCGGCTGCACGTCTGATCAGGCGATGACGGTTGCGCAACGTCATGCGGACGGGAAGCTGCGCTGCGCGTGGTGCACCACCGATCCCCTTTACGTCGACTATCACGATGCCGAATGGGGGGTGCCGGTCCACGAAGACCGCAGACTTTTCGAAATGCTGTGTTTGGAGGGCGCGCAGGCAGGATTGAGCTGGCTCACTATATTGCGGAAGCGTGCCTCCTACCGCCTGGCCTTCGATAATTTCGATGCCGGAGCAATGGCGCGCTACGGCAAGCCCAAGCGTGAGCGCTTGCTGCGAAATCCGGGCATCGTCAGGAACCGGCTGAAAGTCGACGCCTTCGTCGCAAACGCTCGCGCCTATCTCGAGATCCGCGAACGATCCGGGTCGTTCAACGACTACATTTGGCAGTTCACGCAGGGCCGGGTATTGCGCCGCCGACCGTTGCATCTTGGCGCCGTGGCCAAATCGACGACGCACAGCGATGCGATGAGCAAAGACCTCAAACAACGGGGATTCCGCTTCGTCGGATCGACCATCTGTCACGCCTTCATGCAGGCGGTCGGGATCGTGGACGAGCACCAGCGCAATTGCTGGGTCACCAAACTCGCATCCCGCGGTGCGGCCGCGGGATGAATCTCAGCTCTTGGCGGGCGCCTGCGCCTTGGCCGTCGATTCGGCTTTGGCAACCGATTCCGCCGTCTGGCCGAACAGGATCTTCTTTTGCTCCTCGGTCATCGGGGCGTCGCTGCCGAACTTAGCCCCCAGTGCGTATGCGCGTAGGGTGGCCGGGCGGCCCCTGATGGTCTCGAACCAGCGCTGCAAATGGGGAAAGTCCGCGAGATTCTGGCCCTGCGCCTCGTGCGGCACAACCCACGGATAAGCCGCCATGTCGGCGATGGAGTAATCGCCGGCCACGAACTCGCGGTCGGCGAGGCGCCGGTTCAGCACGCCGTACAGGCGATTCGTCTCCTTGACATAGCGTTCGATGGCATAGGGAATCTTCTGCGGTGCATAGCGCGAGAAATGATGATTTTGACCGGCCATCGGGCCGAGGCCGGCCACCTGCCAGAATAGCCATTCGACGACCTCGATGCTGCCGCGTACGCTTGCCGGAATGAACTGCTCGATCTTCTGGGCCAGGTACAGCAGGATGGCGCCGGATTCGAAAAGGGAAATCGGCACACCGCCGTCCATAGGACGGTGATCGACGATCGCCGGCATGCGGTTGTTGGGAGAAATGGCGAGAAAATCCGGCTTGAATTGTTCTCCCTTGCCGATGTTCACCGGCACCAGGCGGTACGGCAACTCGCTCTCCTCCAGGAACATCGTTATCTTGTGGCCGTTGGGCGTGGGCCAATAATACAAATCGATCATGGGCGATCCTCCGGGGGCTCAATCCGCATCCTATGCTCTCGCAATATCGCTATGTCGACATCCTCCTCGCGCGGTATGGCGCGCATCCGCGCAATCTGCGCACGGGCGCGCGCATTGCGCAGCCACGGCAGCAAGGGTTCGTTGAACTGGTCCGCGGCGGATACCCGCCACTCCAGCACATGCTTGCGCTCGGCGGCAATTCGCGCCTCCTTGCCGTCCGGCGGCAACAAGCGCTTTTCCAAGCCGAATCCCGCCATTTGCACCAGGATCGTGTCGCCCCGCTGCATGATCTTCGACACCTTCAGGCAGGTCGCCCGCCGTTCGGCGCCCAGCGAGTCGCGGCACGCGCTCTGCAGCGGCGCAAACGGCGGCATGATGGTGGCGCCGGCAACCAGCACCGCCTCGCTCAGGCGGGCCAAATCCGACGGCACATAATTCGCCGGTAGTGCGCCGCGTACATTCTTAAGCGCATCGAACAACATCACTACGGTGCGATTCCAATACACATTGAAATGCACCCCTTGGGCCATGTCCGCAAGGACTCGGGCGACTTCCGTGGCATCCTTGTCTTTCACCGCCGCCGCCAATGTCGGCATCCAGGCAGCGCTGTTTTCGGCGTCGACCCAACGCATGGTGGTCGCGGCCTCGCGAATGTCGCAGCCAGGCGTGTTGGCGCAGATTTGTAAGCGCATCCAGGCGATGCCCGGGTTTTCGGG
This sequence comes from Gammaproteobacteria bacterium, assembly GCA_037440085.1. Classification (GTDB taxonomy): domain Bacteria; phylum Pseudomonadota; class Gammaproteobacteria; order Steroidobacterales; family Steroidobacteraceae; genus Bog-1198. Next base: position 32,557 of record JBBIUT010000025.1, on the reverse strand, counting down.
AGCCAGCTCGTTGGCCCTGACGGCCAATTCGACGGCTGCCGGCTTATGCGCGGCGAGGCTCAAGGCCGCGGCGGTCGCCAGCGAGCGGGCGTCCCCTCGGCCGATCAGGATCTGCGCCGCGGCGACTCTCCATGTCTGATATTTATACGCCGCCGGCCCCGAATCGTGCGTGCCGCTCGCCGAAAACGCGAGCGCGGAATGCGCCGACATCAGTGTCAGGGCCTGCAAGCACCGCTTGATCACTTGGCGCGGGTGCCGGCGGCGGTCAGGCCCGCGGTAATGGCGAGCCGCATGGCGTCTTCGACCGAAATGTCGAGAGGCTGTATGCGCTCCCGGGGCAAGTAGAGGGTGTAGCCGCCCAAGGCATAGCTCATGGGAAAATAGACGGTGACCCAATCGCGTCCGCCGTGGGCGCACAGCACGTCCGGAACGTCTTCGCGAGTCACGAAACCGATGGCGTGCACGCCGGCAAAGCGCGCCAGCACCACGCGCTGAAGATCGCGCTTCTCGCCGCTGCCCGACGGCAGCAAGCTGAACACATCGCGAAAGCCGCCGTACAGGGTCTTGACGAACGGGATCCGGCCGAGGAAATCATTCCAATACTTGAGGAATATCTTGCCGGCGTAGGCGTTCACCAGGCTGCCGACGAGCAGCAGCAGAAAGAACCCGACGATCAGACCCAATCCCGGCCAATAGTGCTCCGGGCTGAGCAATCCTATGCCGATGAGGGCCCGCCGCAGCCATCCCTCGACGGTGCGGACCAACCACCAAATGACGTAAACCGTCAGGGCCAACGGCAGCACCGTCACCAGGCCGCTCATGGTAAGCGCCAGAATCTTTTTCATGGGCTAATCATAAGCTACTGCTGGCGCGGCAGTACGAATCGCAAACCGTGAAAATCGAGAATCACGCCGTCGCGCCGAATGCGCTCGAGGACCGGGCCTTCGGCAAGCGTCGCCCCCTCGCGATATTTGCGCATATTGATGTAGACAAAGCGCTCGGCCGGTCTGGTGGCATACACATGCACATCGAGATGCAGGTCGGATAGCGCTTCCTGACCCGTCAAATTGATTTCACTGATGGACGGCAATATTTCTGCGTCGGCCGCGTTGTCCTGGTCCGTGAGCAGCGGGTCGTTCTTGTGCGCCGATCGCACCTGCGCGGCGCCGCCGGCCGCGGCCGGCGGCGGATGACTGGAGTGGGATTCGCGAGCCGCGGTATTGCCGTCGGCGGTCGTTGGCATCCCGGCGGGCGGCGTTGCGCCCGCGGTTTGGCTGTCCACCGGAATTTCCGGCGCATACACGGGCGCTGCGTCCAACGGACTGAAGTGCTCCGAGGCGGCCGGCCGCTGCACCGCCGCCGGCGCCGCCGCCGCCGCGGGGTGCTGCGCGCCGGCGCGCGTCAGGACATACGCCAGCACGGCCAAGTTGATTCCGAGCAACGCCACCAGCACGATCGCCCAAGGCGGCAGCCGGCGCGACTTTTGCGCCATCGCGGATTCCATCAATCCGGGGATGGCCTGGCGCTGGCGTTCCAATTCGGATTTCTTGAGGGCGTCGAGAATGAAAGACATAGTGATCCTTAGCCGCGCGGCGCGTCGTGCGTCAACAAGGGCGAGCCCGGCTCAGCCAGGGCGGTGTCGAGCACGACCTGGGTCTGCACGCCCGCGATTCCGTCGACGTTGAGCTGGTGTTCCCGCTGAAAATTTTGAACCGCGATCGCCAGGTCCTCATCGTAGAGGTCGCCGCGCTCCGGATCGGAGGCCGCACCGTAGAGCGCGTTGAGGCTGCGCCGCAGCCACCTCACCTCGTCGCCGCGCATTCCCCGCGTCAACAGCCGCGGGTGCGTGGTTTTGGGTTTCCAGACGAGTGTGAATTCTCCGAACCAATCGCGGGACAACTCCTCGAGCGGCACGCGCACGCTGCGTTCGCCCAGATCCAGGGTCGCGAATTGATCGTCCAGGCCTGACAGGACCACGCGATGCCTCTGCCCCTTGTCATCGGTCAGCGTCAAGACGGCCGGCCGGTTCAGCGCGCGCACCTGCGCCCATGCGCCGCGCTGCTCGAGGCAGGCGAGCCCTGCCTTTTGCGCCTGGCCGCACGGGTCGCGGTCGTCCACCATCGCCGTTCCCCACAGCGACAGCAGGCGGCGGAATGCCGCGGCATCGCCGGTGTCAGCCTCGTTGGCGGCCAGCAAGGCATTGATCGACACCGGCGGCGGCGATGCCGCGGCGGGCGGGGTTTGAGGCGCGGGCGCCACCGCCGGCACCGCCGCCGGCGGGTGCGCATCGGCTGCGGGCCGGGAATGCGCCGCGCCGGACGCGGCCTTGACCGCGGCTCGCAACTCGGAGAATTGGCGCTGCCAGTGGCTCAAACCTCCGAATGCCGCCGCGGCGGCGACGGCGAGGATCAGTGCACCGGCTGCCCAGCGCATCCAGCGCGGCACGAACCGTCGCCCATACACTTCGCCGGCGGCCCGGCGCACCAACGCGGGCCCGAGCTTTCTCTGCTCCTGGGTGTAGGCGCCGAGCAGCGCACGATCGCAGCAGACGTTTATGACGCGCGGAATTCCCGACGATAGGCGATGCACCTCGCGCAAGGCGGCGGGCGTGAAGATTTCGCCGGCGGCACCCGCGACGCGCAGTCGATGACGCACGTACCGCAGTGTTTCGTCGCGCGACAGCGGCTTCAAGTGATAGCGCCCGGTAATGCGTTGCGCCAGCTGGCGAAGGTCGGTGCGGTCCAGCAATTCGCGCAACTCCGGCTGACCGATCAATATGATTTGCAGCAGCTTCTGCGTCGCGGTCTCCAGGTTGGTCAAGAGCCGAACCTGCTCCAGCACCTCCGCGGACAAGTTCTGCGCCTCGTCGACGATGACTATGACGCGTCTGCCTTCGGCATGGGCCGACAGCAAGCGCCGATTCAGCGCGTCCACCATTTGTTTGACGCTGTCGCGATCGGCCGCCTCCAATGCGACGCCCAATTCCTCGCAAATGGTGAGCAGGAATTCGACGGGCGTTATGCGCGGATTCAGGATCACGGCGACATCGGCATGATGCGGTATGCGCGACAGCAGCGTACGTACGACGGTGGTCTTGCCGGTGCCGACCTCGCCGGTCAATTGGATGAAGCCTCCGGATTCATTGATGCCGTACAGCAGATGAGCGAGCGCTTCCGCGTGGCGCTCGCTCAAATAAAGGTAGCGCGGGTCCGGTGTTATCGCGAACGGCTTTTCGCTGAGGCCGAAGAAACTGGTGTACATGGCCCCCCGATGATACCAAGCTCACCCGTGCCGCGGTCCGGCGGAGGCGCGAGGTCTCGCCAGCGAGCTGGCACGGGTCAATGCGGCGCTTCCGAAGCGGTCCCGGATGCCGTCGACGGCCGCATCGAGGCGAGAATCCTTGGGCTGCGGCGCCACAAACAGATCCGCTTGCCGCGGCCGCCGCAAATCGGCGGCGCCGACCCCGAGCAATCGCACTGCGGCATCCGGGTGCGGACCCAACCACTCGGAAAGCAAAAGTTGGGCCGTGGCGGAAATCGCGCCGGTGTCCTGAGTCGGCGGCACCAGTACGCGCTGACGGGTATGCGTGGCGAAATCGGCGCGTCGGATCTTGACGGTTACCCGACCCGCGACCAGGTCGTGGGCCCGCAGGCGCGCGGCGGTGCGATCGGCAAGCCCCGTCAACTGCGCACTGAGTTGCGCGGCGCCGCGGATGTCGGATGGGAACGTCTGTTCCGTGCTGATCGATTTGGTCTCCCGATCCGCGACGACCGGCCGGTCGTCGATTCCAGCGGCGAGGGTTTGCAAGGATTTTCCGCGCGCGCCGAATGCGCGCCACAGCACCTCGTCGCCGGCTCTGTGCAAATCGCCCACGGTGAAGATTCCCGCCGCGTGGACCGCAGGCAGTGATTTTGGGCCAACCCCAAACAGCCTTTCAACCGGCAAGCCCTCCAATATGCCGTGCATATTCTCCGGCCCGATGCGGCACATGCCGTCTGGCTTGCCGAGGTTCGAGGCGATCTTCGCCAGCAGCTTGTTCGGTGCGATTCCGACCGAGGCGGTGAGCGAGGTGGCGGTGCGAATTCGGCGGCGAATTTCGCCGCCGATGGTCTCCGCACTGCCCAGCAGCCGATGGCCGGAGCTGACGTCGAGAAACGCCTCATCCAGGGACAGGCCTTCCACCAGCGGCGTGAACTGGTGAAATATGCCGAATATCTCCGCGGAAACCTCCTGGTAGCGGGGCATGCGGGGGGCAATGCACACCGCCTCCGGACAGCGCCGCAACGCCTCGCGCACCGGCATTGCCGAACGCACCCCGAAACGCCGCACCGCGTAATTGGCGGCAGCCACCACGCCGCGTGCGCCCGTGCCGCCGACGATCAGCGGTTTGCCCTTCAATTCCGGCCGATCCCGCTCTTCCACGGACGCATAAAATGCGTCCATGTCCACGTGCAGAATCGTCCGCACGGCCCTCAGTCCACGGTGATTGTAATTTTCTGCGAATGCAGCGGCGGATTGAACGGCATGTGCGCATGGTCGGCAAACACCAATTCGAGCGTGTGTTTGCCCGCGGGCAGAGTCAGCGAGGTCTCGGTCTGACCCTTGCCGAAATGCAGGATCTTGTCGGTCGCGGGGATGGGTGCGCCGAGATTGAGTTCGCTCATATCCGTGTCAATCAGCAGATGATGATGACCGGTGTTGTCGACTTTGACTCCCGCCGGCGCCACACCCATGCCTTTCAGGCCGAATCGCACGGTGACCGGTCCGTGCACGATCGCGCCGTTCTGGGGCGAGATAAAATACACTTCGGCGCCCGCCGGCGCGGGCGGACGGTCCTGCGCAAGCGCCAATGCCGCCATTGCCGCCAATGCGCAGGTTCCCAATGCCGGAATGAGACGATTCATAGAAGCTCCATGTGTTGCAAGCTGCTGCGTTCCTCCAGCAGCTCACGGTGAGTCGCCAGCATTTTTTCCCGGCTGAACTCGCTGTTCGTCAAGCCTTGAACGATGGCGTAGCGCCCGCCGCTGCAGGTCACCGGATACGAATAAATGACGCCCTCCGGGATTCCGTAGCTGCCGTCCGAGGGCACACCCATGCTGACCCAGTCCCCGTCGGCGGTGCCCCGCACCCAGTCGCGTATGTGATCGATCGCCGCCGATGCGGCGGACGCCGCCGAGGAGGTGCCGCGCGCCTTGATGACCGCGGCGCCGCGTTGCTGAATCGTCGGAATGAAAGTGCCCTTGAACCAGCTGTCGTCCACCACCGAAAGCGCCGGTTTGCCAGCCACCGTTGCGTGATGCAAATCGGGATATTGCGTAGCCGAATGGTTGCCCCAGATGATCATCTTCTTGACCTGGCTCAGCGCGACCGATGCTTTACCGGTCAACTGAGCCAAGCCGCGGTTGTGGTCGAGGCGCGTCATGGCGGTAAAGCGCTCCGGCGCCAACGTCGGCGCGTTGCGCTGCGCGATCAGTGCGTTCGTATTGGCCGGATTACCGACCACCAGTACTCGAACATCGCGGCTGGCGACGGCGTCCAGGGCCTTGCCTTGCGCCGAGAAGATCTTCGCGTTTTCCAGCAACAGGTCTTTGCGCTCCATGCCGGGGCCGCGCGGTCTCGCGCCGACCAGCATTGCAAAATGACAATCCTTGAACGCGCTTTGCGCATCATGCGTCGCGCTGATCCTGTTGAGGGTGCGAAATGCGCAATCCTCCAGCTCCATCACGACGCCCTGCATGGCGGCACCGGCCGCCGGGATCTCCAGCAGATTCAGATTGACGGGTTGCTCCGGCCCGAGCATTTGCCCCGACGCGACGCGAAATGCGAGCGCGTACCCGATATTCCCGGCGGCGCCCGTAATGGTGATCGTGACTGGTTTATTCATGGGCGGCTTTGATCTCCGTGGCGCAGCAGGCTTCGAATGGTAGCCGAACCGAAGAGAGATTTAGGCCCCATTCCGCCATCGTGCGGGGTCCCTGCAGGCCAATTTTCAAAAGGTGCTTGCATGTAGCACTGTTGTATAGTAGTATAACACCAAGTCACCAAAACACCTTGGTGGCAGCAACCAAACAGGAGTCAATCATGGAGACGAATATTTCCACCAAAATCGCAGCGCTCGGCATGGCCTTGATGATGAACGGTTTCATATTGGTCGGCATCGCGTATTTGTTTGATGCCCAGCTCTTTCAGCATGCACGAATGGCGGCCATCGCGGTCGTTTAATGGGAACCTGACGGCGTTCTGGTAGACTAGCGTGCTATATGGCCCCTACACGTGGCCGGCATATAGAGCGGGAAAATGGATCCGAATTGGAACGACAACCAGCCTATCTATCGCCAACTGCGCGACCGGATGGTGGCTCTCATTTTGGAGGGCGCGTTAAAGGAGGGCGACCCGCTGCCCTCCGTTCGCGCGGTGGCCGCCGATTATCGGCTCAACCCGCTCACGGTGCTCAAGGGGTATCAGCAGCTGGTCGACGAACACTTGGTCGAAAAGCGCCGCGGTCGCGGCATGTATGTGAGCGAGGGAGCGCGGCGGCTTCTGCTCGCCGGGGAGCGAGAACGGTTTCTACATGAACAATGGCCCCAGACGCTTGCGGTCATTAACCGCCTGGGATTTACCGCGCAGGAGCTGTTCGCACAAACTCCCGCGCTCACACATCCGGCTCCGCCGCCGCGCGGCAGCGAAGCAAAGGACGATTGAACTCATCATGCCCGCCTTAATCGAAGCGCGCGATCTTACGAAGAACTACGGTTCGCAGCTTGCGCTCAATCGCGTGAATTTTACCGTCGAGAGCGGCCGCATCGTCGGCCTCATCGGACCCAACGGCGCCGGCAAGACCAGCGCGCTGCGCGCCATTCTGGGGCTTACCGCCTACCGGGGGCACCTCGCCGTGCTGGGCCGAGAGCCATTCGCAAACCGCGCCGCCCTGATGCGGGAGGCGAGTTTCATCGCCGACGTCGCCGTGCTGCCGTCGTGGCTCAAAATCGAGCAGGCAATCGATTTCGTGGCGGGCGTCCATCCGAGATTTCGCCGCGACCGTGCGCGCGCGCTGCTCGCCAAGACGCAGATTACCGGCGCGCGCCGCATTCGGGAATTGTCCAAGGGGATGAAGACCTTGGTGCATCTCGCGCTCACCATGGCGATCGACGCCCGGTTGCTGGTACTCGACGAGCCGACCCTCGGCCTCGATATCCTGGCGCGCCGCAGCTTCTATGATGCGCTGGTAAACGACTACATGGATGAGACCAGAACCATTCTGATCACCACCCATCAAGTCGAGGAAGTGGAAAATCTGTTGACCGACGTGCTGTTCATCGACGAGGGGCGCATAGTCGTCGACTGCTCGATCGATGACATCGCGGCGCGCTACGCCGCGGTCGCCGTCGCCGACGACAAGCTCGTCGAGGCGCGCGCCCTGCGGCCGTTCTACGAACGGCCGCAGCTCGGCAAAACGGTGCTGTACTTCGAACAGCCGGATTTCGCCAAACTTGCCGCCTTCGGCGAAGTGCAGCGGCCGAGTGTTTCCGACCTGTTCGTCGCCAAACTGTCCTAGGAGCGTTTCATGCATACGTACATGTGGCTGGTACGCCGCGAATTCTGGGAGAACCGCGCCATTTGGATAGTCCCGGCGGTTATCGGCGCAGTGCTCACGATCGCCGCCCTGTTCGGCAGGATCGACCTCGGCGCCGCGATCTCCGCGGAACAGCAGCGGATGATAGCCCCAACCGTGTTGTTGGCCTACGGCTTCACCTTCTTCGCGGTGATGTCCATTTATTCGTCGTGGTACTTGCTGGAGTGCCTCTACACCGACCGCAAGGACCGCAGCGTGCTGTTTTGGAAATCGCTGCCGATAACCGATGCGGCGACCGTTCTCACGAAATTGTTCACCGGTGTGATCGCCATTCCGCTGGTGTATTTCCTGGCGGCCGATGTCTCGACCTTGCTGATGGCATTCATCGTCTCGATGCGCGCCCACGCGTACTTCGGCAGCGTGCTATGGCAGCCCGAGCTGTGGTTGCAATTGCACGCCCTATGGCTGTACGTGATCGTCACCACCGCCCTTTGGTTCCTGCCCCTTACCGGGTGGCTGTTGCTGGTTTCGGCCTGGGCCAAGCGCGCCGTGGTGCTGTGGCTGGTGCTGCCGCCATTGGCCTTGTATGGGGTCGAGCATTGGTTCTTCGGCACCCACTTCGTGGGCAACCAATTGACCGAGCGCGCCCTGGGCTACCTGCCGCGAGCCTTCTACGATCACTCGAATCCCGCGGCTTGGTCCACGACGGTGATCGGCACCGACACCATCACGGCGCCTAGCAGTGTTTGGCGGCTGCTCAATCCAATCGGATTCGTTTCGAGTCCGGCGACCTGGGTCGGCGTGCTGGTGGGGGCTGCGATGATATACGGCGCCATTCAACTGCGCTTGCGTCGCGCCGAAACCTAGCGCTTGGGATTTGCCGTCGGGCGGCGCAGAATGACGTCAGTGCCGGGCCGCCAATTCCAAGGAGCTGCGAATGTACAAGACGAAGATTGATCTTTCCGAGAAATGCCGCCGCAACGTGATCGCCATCCTCAATGACCGGCTGGCCGACGCGATCGATTTGCAGAGCCAGGTCAAGCAGGCGCATTGGAACGTCAAGGGTCCGCACTTCATCGCTCTGCACGAGCTGTTCGACAAGATTTCCGACGCGATTCTCGAGCAAATCGACGTCATCGCGGAACGCATAACCAGCCTGGGGGGCACGGCCGAAGGCACCGTGGCGGTTGCGGCCAAGCGCAGCAAGCTGAAAAATTATCCACTGAGCATTACCGCGGGAAAGGATCACTTGTTTTACCTGTCCACGCAGCTGTCGGCGTTCGGCAAGGCGGTCAGAGCCGCGATCGACGACACCGCCAAACTCGGGGACGCGGATAGCGCCGATCTGTGCACCGGGATTTCCCGGGATCTGGACAAATATCTCTGGTTTCTCGAGGCGCATCTGCAAGACAAGGCGTGACGGAGAGCGGCCGCCGCATCGCTATTCGCTGGTCGCTAGTCCAACAAGTGCGAAAAATAGCTGTTGCATAGCCGGTTGAGAGGATCGGTCCGCCTGCGCAGCGCCCGAAACAGTTTGGCGCGCTCGCCGAATGCCTTGCTCACGTGCTCGGGCTGCAGCGCGCGCGATTGATTGAAGGTGGGCACTCCACCCAAGGCGGAAGCAAAATCGTTGAAATCGATCAGAAATTCGTCCCAGCCCTCGTCTCCCGTCGAGGAGGGCTCCAAGGTGAACATGGGACCGGCGAAACTGACGCTGAACAACGAATTGCGATCTTGATGCAGGCGGCTTGCGCCGTTGACGATGTTGCAGCGATATCCGTGCTCTTTGTAATGGGATTTGCAGAAGGCGAAGTATTCGCCCAAGAGCTTCGGATATTCGGCTTGAGGAAACGCCCACAAGGTATAGGTATACCGCGACCTCCAGGCCTCTTTCGGAAACTCGCGGATCCATTCATGGGCATGCAACGCCACCGGCCGCGCTGCGCGGTCGAGCGTCGCGCGCAGAGCACGCTGCATGCCTGAAACCACGGCGCCGGCCACGCCGGGCGGGGCGAGCACGCTGCCCACGGTCGAACCGAACGCCGGCAACACGTTGCGCATCACCGACTTGCGGATTTGCCAGATGCCGGAGCGGCCGATGCTCGCGGTCTCATCGAGCATGCGGCGTTCCACCACGATTTGATCGTTGAAAGGCGAAATGTGCAGCCGCAGCGCTCCGGGTGCTTTGACGATGGCCGCGAAGCGCGCGCCGAATTCCTTCAGCGTGAATTCCTGATAGTCGATTTTCACCGGGGTCAGGGGCTGCACGCGCAGCACCACCTCGTGAACGACGCCCAACAGACCGAAGCTCGAACACAGCACCCGCAATAAGTCCGAATTGGCCGCCGTCACGGTCATCTGCTTGCCTTGCGGGGTGATCAACTTCAGTTCCTTGACCAAGGAAGACAGCTGAGCCGTGCCGGCTTCATAGGAAGGCTGCGGCAGGGTCGTCACCGCCACGGCACCCAATGTCATGTGGCCCATTTCGGGCGTCAGCGGCAACTCCTGGCCGCGCTCGGCGAGTGCCCGCGCGAGCGCGCCGACAGTCAGGCCGGCTTGCGCGCGCACGGTGGTCTCGCCGTATTCCAGGATCTTGTCGAGAAACCCCAAATTGACCGTGGTGCCGCCGTCGCCTCCCACGCAACGCGTCTGCGAGTAGTCGCCGCCGACAATGCGAACCGGCGTCGGGTACGCTTTGATGTTGGTCAGAAGGGTCGGTAAGGCTTCGACGCTCTTGGCGCGCAGCACCAGCCGCGGCCGACGGTACAAGCCGGATGCCGACGCATCCGCACCGCGCGAACGATTCACTTTGACTACCATGCTTCCCCCGAAACGCAAGAAAACGAGCGGGCAACGAGCCTGCTGTTCGGGGTACAAAACTCAAGGGGCGTTGAATGCGCCATGGCGCGATTCGGTACTGGCGACCCCGCTATCGTCGGACTTCTTGAAGAAGTCCCTTAGACCGGTGGTTTTGCGTCCCCACCTTTCGGCGGGTTTGCCCTTGAACAGCACCGCTACTATGCGAGCATCCGGGGTCCGAAGTAAAGGGGTTTTTCATCCCATGAGCAGCAGGGTTTCGGCATGCTCGACGGCCTCGGGCGTACCGCATACCACGACCACGTCGCCTTCCTTGAATACGGTATCGGGGCTTGGCTCGCGCCCGACGATCCCCTCACGCCGCACCGCGCTCACGGCCGCCTGCGAGCCCCTGGCAGCGAGCTCAGCGATGCTTTTTCCCACCGCCCAGGCATGAGGAGGCAGGATCACACTGTGAAGCTCTTCACGAAATGCGTGAGTGTCATCGAGAAATTCGGCTCCGTCGGCCCGAAAATGCTGCCGCAGCATGCCGTAGCGGTGGCTGCGGATGTCGTTCACGGTGCGGATGACCCTCGAGACCGGCAGCTTCAGCAGCAGCAGCAGGTGGGATAAGAGCATGAGGCTGGCCTCGAAGGTTTCCGGCACCACTTCGGTGGCGCCGGCCTTTTGCAGCTCCTCCAGTTTGGTGTCGTCCTGAGTTCGCACCAGGACCGGTACGTCGCCGCGCACCTCCCGCACCGACCGCAGGATCCGCAATGCCACTTCCGGGCTCGCAAAGGTGATGACCACGCAGCTCGCATGCGCCAGACCGACGTTTTGCAGCACCGCGATCTGCCCGGCATCGCCGTAGATGACCGGGTCACCCGCCTGCCTTCCGACCCGGATGCGGTAAGGATCGAGATCGAGCGCTAGGTACTCGAAGCCGGTCTGCTCGAGCACGCGCGCGATATTTTGTCCCACCCGCCCGAAGCCGCAAATCACCACGTGATCGCGCTCCGCTACCGCCAAAGTCGTCTGCGTTTCGCGCATCGCCGCGGAAAACGGCGGTCCGGATTCGCCCAATATGGCACGGGTGATGCGCCGATTGTGGCGGATCAGTATCGGCGACACCACCATGCTGAGTACGGTTGCCGCCAGCAGAGGCTGAACCAAGTCGGGGCTCAACAATTCGCGCCGCAACAGCAGCGTCAGCAGCGCAAATCCGAACTCTCCGCCGTGCGCCACCACGACGCCGGTGCGCAGGGACTTGAACCAGCTCTTGGTCGCGGGTTGCGCCACCGCCGTGACAACCACGGCTTTGAGCAGCAGCATTCCGGCGAGAATCACCGTAACCAACGGCAAGGTGCGCAGCAAGAGCCGGACATCGAGCAGCATGCCGATGGAGATGAAAAACAGGCCGATCAGCACCTCGCGGTAGGAGCGGATGGTGGCCTCGATTTGATGGCGGAATTCGGTTTCCGCGAGCATCATTCCGGCGAGAAAGGCGCCGAGCGCCAGCGACAATCCGGCCGCGCGGGTTGCCCATGCGGATGCCACCACGGCGAGCAGCACCGCGAGCGAAAACAGCTCCGCGGATCGCACCGCCGCGATGGCGAGGAACAGCGGACGCAGCAGCCAGCGCCCTGCGGCCAGCACCAGCAGCAGCGCCAACCCCGCATAGCCGATGGCACCGATCAGGTGCGACGCAGTGGCTCGCTCAGCGCCGCCCGCCAGCGCCGACACCAAGGCGAGCAGCAACGGGAAGCTCAAATCCTGGAACAGACAGATGGCCACGGCGAGACGGCCATGAGTGCGGTTGTTCTCCGATTGCTCGGTCAACTGCGAAATAATGATCGCCGTCGAGGACATTGCCACTGCGCCGCCTATGACGACGGCGACCGCCGGCGCGATATCGAACACGACGATCGCGCCCCCGGCCACCACTGCGGTCGTCACCAGTACCTGGGCGCCGCCTACGCCGAGCACGTCCCAACGCATGGCGACCAAACGCGGCAGCGAGAATTCCAGCCCGAGCGTGAAGACCAGGAACACCACGCCGAATTCCGCCAACAGACGCGTGGTGTCGTTGTCGACCGCAAGGGCGAGGGCGTGCGGACCCAACAGCATTCCGACCGCGAGATAGCCCAGGATCGCCGGCAAGGCCAGCTTGCGCACGCCCGCGACGACGCACACGGAGGCCGCGAGCAAGATCAAGATTTGCAGCAGCGGATCGCTATGCATTGCCGCGCCGCGCCGATTCCCATGCCTTGCCGAATCCCATGCCTGCTAGCATATAGCCATGAACGCGTTGACGCTGCAGCAGGATGGCGAGGGTTGGCGCCTGTGCCTCAACGGCGATTGGTCGCTCGCCTCGATCGGGCAGATCGACCGGGAACTCGGGACCCTGCCGGGCGCGATGCTGGGCACCTTGATCTGCGACTGGTCGCGTGCCGAGCAGCCGGGCATCGCACCGGTTTGGTTGTTGTTGACACGCTTGTCCGCGCTCGGCGCGGGCGAATCCCCCACCGCTGAATTGCGGGTACGTCATGAGGGCGGCCCGCCGCCCACGGTCGCGCTGCTGCGTAAACTCACACTGGATCGATCGGCCGCGCACGCCGCGCCGTCGACCGCGATGCCGGCGATCGAGAGTGCCGTCGGCGAGCTGGGACGCTGGGTGGTGCTGCAAGGGGTCGAAGCACGCGGGGTGCTCGGTTTCTTGGGGCGCATCGCCGCGGTTCTCGGCGAAACATTCTCGCGCCCGCGGGCGCTGCGCGTACCGTCGATCGCGCGTCACATCTACGAAACCGGCGTCACGGCCATTCCGATCGTTGCGCTCATCGCATTCCTGATCAGCGTGGTGGTGGCTTACCTCGGTGCGCAGCAGCTCAGGAAATTCGGCGGCGATATTTTCGTGGTCGATTTGGTGACGATCGGCGTGCTGCGCGAAATGGGCGTGTTGCTGACGGCGATCATAGTCGCAGGCCGTTCCGGCAGCGCGTTCGCCGCCGAGATTGGGGTGATGCGGCTCAATGACGAGGTCGACGCGCTGCGTGCGATGGGCTTTAATCCGATCGAGCTACTGGTGATGCCGCGAGTGCTGGCCCTCGTCATCGTACTGCCCTTGTTGACCGTGATCGCCGATGCGATGGGGCTCGCCGGCGGCGCGCTTTTATCGCTCATTGAATTGCACATCCCGCCGGCGCAATTCACCGTTCGATTGCAAGAGGCGCTCGCACCGACGACTTATTGGGCGGGCTTGGTCAAGGCACCGGTGTTCGCCCTGCTCATCGGCATCGTGGGCGCCTACCGGGGCATGCAGGTGCGCGAGTCATCCCGAGAGCTCGGGCGCTTGACCACCGTGGCGGTGGTGCAATCCATCTTCATGGTCATTCTTGCCGACGCCCTGTTTGCGGTATTGTTCGAGAAACTAGACTTCTAATGGCCGATTCGATCTCCACACCGATCGTTCGCGTGCACGGCCTGGTGAGCCGCTTCGGCTCGCAGGTGGTGCACGATGGGCTCGATCTCGAAGTTCGGCCCAACGAAATATTCGGCGTGGTCGGTGGCTCGGGATCCGGCAAGTCCGTACTGCTGCGCACGATCCTGGGATTGCGCCGGCCGCAGGGCGGCAGCGTGGAGTTGTACGGCCGGGATATACAACGGCTTTCCCCGCAGGAGCGGCTTGGCCTGGTGCAGAGCTGCGGCGTGACTTTTCAAAACGGGGCTTTGATCAGTTCTTTGAACATCGCGCAGAATATTCAGCTGCCGCTCCGCGAGTACTACCCGATGCCCGAGGGAGCGCTCGACGCGATCGCGCAGCTGAATCTAAGTTTGGTAGGATTGCCCCCGGAGGCCGCCGGGAAATACCCTGCGCAATTGTCGGGAGGCATGACCAAGCGCGCCGCTCTAGCGCGCGCCTTGAGCTTGGAACCAAAGCTGTTGTTCCTCGATGAGCCGACTTCCGGACTCGATCCGATTTCCGCGGCGGCCTTCGATGAGCTACTGTTGTATCTCCACGCGGAGCTTAAGCTCACCGTTGTCATGATCACACACGACCTCGACAGCTTGTTTCGTACCTGCAACCGGGTGGGCGTCATCGTCGAGGGCCGCATGATTACCGAAACGCTGGCCGGAATACTGCAAAACACGCACCCCTGGATACACGACTATTTTCATGGACCCCGGGCGCACGCGGCGGAGCAGGGGGCGCATGGATAGGGACACGAATTATGCGGCGGTGGGAGCCTTCGTGCTGCTGGTCATCTCCATGGCGGTGGCGTTCGTGTATTGGTATACGGGTCAAAGGGAGAAGCACGCCTACCAGCGCTATGAAATCTACTTCCAGGGTTCAGTCAGCGGCCTCACGGCAGGCAGCCCGGTTCGCTATCTGGGGGTCGATGTCGGCAAGGTGGTGCGCCTCGAGCTCGAGCCGGCGCAACGCAAGCGAGTCCAAGTGATAGCGGACATAGAATCCGCGGCGCCGATCGACGGGCACACCCTGGCCTCCCTGACTCTGCAAGGCGTTACCGGCCTGCTGTTCATCGATCTGGAGGAGGATCCGAAGGCCGCCGGCGCCGGTGTGCTGATGCAGGGACACCGCTATCCGGTCATTCGTTCGGCGCCATCGAACTTCGATGTCCTGCTGAGCAACCTTCCCGCTCTCGCTGCCCGCGCCGGCGAGCTGGTGGATCACTTGAATCAGGTATTCAACGACGAGAATGTGCGGGCGTTCAAGGCGACGATCGACGGCGTACGCAGGACCGGCGAGCAGTTGCCCGAGATGGTGCAGGAAGCGAAGCAATTGATCGCCGACATGCGCGGCGCTTCTCACGAAGCGCAGGGCGCCGCCGCCGAATTGCGCGGCATAGCGAATTCGACCGCGCCGGACATCAAAGTCGCGATCGCCAAGGTTCGGGATATCAGCGGGAGTTTGGCGGACGCCTCGGCCCGTCTGGACCGGTTCGTTACGGAAAGCGAACCGGGACTTTCCCGTTTCACCACTGAGGCATTGCCGCAATTCGAACAACTGCTGCGCGAGGCGCAGGACGCGTCGCGCGAGTTCGGCGACCTGTCGCGCTCATTGAGGCAAGATCCGTCGCAGCTGCTTTACGAATCGAATTATCACGGCGTCGAGTTGCCGAAGTGAAATTCCTGCTCATGATGATTTCGTCGCTCGCGCTCGCCGCCTGCGGCGGTTCGCTCTTTCAAAGCAAGGCGCCGCCGCCGGCCGTGTACCTGCTGTCGGTGAGCGCGGCGCCCAGCGGCGCTGAATTACCGGTCGACCTGGCCGTGCTCAAGCCGCGCGTGCAAACCGGCCTTGATTCCGACCACATCGCGGCGCTTTATCCGGATCGGCGCCTGGACCATTTCGCCGGCGCACGCTGGAGCGGACGGCTCGACGAGGTGGTGCAGGATCTCGCTTTGCAGGCGTTTCGGACCCGGGCCAATTTGCGCAATGTTCATGCGGGCGTCTCCGCGTTGGGCGGCGGCTACTGGCTGGAGATCGATGTCGCCGATTTTCAGGCCGAGTACTCAGCCAACCGGGATGCGCGCGGCAGCGCCGCGCCGACAATTCACGTGCGTCTGTGGGGGCGGGTCGGGAGCTCCGACCGGCGCGTGTTGAGCCGATTCGAGGCGGACGTGCGCCAACCGGCGACGGACAACCGCCTGACGGCGATCGTCGCAGCCTACAACTCCGCGGCGGGCACGGCGCTCGCCAAGATCGTCGACGATACCACCGCGGCGCTGACCGGAAGCTTAGAACGGCGCTAGTCCTCCCGCCTGCAGCAGGCGATACCGCCAATAGGCGGCCTGCGATTCGTCCCCATATCGTGCGCCGACCGCCGCGCTCGACCATTGATTCGCGGCATACTCCGCCAGTGCACGCGCCGGCAAAGCGCGCGCCGGAAGGCGCAACTCGATGGCGGCCTCGAGGTTGCAATCGTCGAGACTGGGGCGCGTGTAATCCGCCGCGCCCAAATAGACCCACAGCTCCGCGCGACGCCGGACGATGGCGAGCGCGGTGGGCATCGGAGCGACACCCGGGGCGAACCAGCGCACTTCGATCCGTTGCCCGCCGCCGCGGGCCAGCTCGGCGGCCACGGCGCGGTTAGGGACCGCATCGGGATCGAGCAATACTTGAAGCTGCGCGCCGCGTGCGGCCGCGCCCAGAAACGCGCCGATAAGCCGCCGATCGCTCAGCGCGCGCACCGAGACGCTGATTTGATCGGCGCCGCCGGCCGCGGCGATTGCATCCAGCAGAGCGCCGCGAATCGCGCTTTCGGTCAAGAATCGAGCGTCGATCGAGCCGAGGCCGCGAGCCTGCGCCGGCGGGACCGGCGGCAAGCGATCGTCGCCGGTCGACCAGGCGGCGATTTGCAGCTCGCTCGCCATGATGTCGTGGGCCAATCCGCCGCGCAATTCCATGCCGATGCCGGCTTCGGTGCCGGCCGTGATGATGCTGCGCCAGCCACCGGCACCATCATCGGCAACCGTCAGCTGCCGGTCGTCCGATTTGTGATTCATCATTCTCAGCCTGGATAACGGCCCGGCCGCGCCGGGGGATTCATCGAACGGATCGCTCCACCACGCCACGCACAGTCGCCATAGGGCCGAGTACCAAGGAATGACATCACGCAAGCGATTGAGGCGAACGCGCGCAACGATGATGCCGGCGCGCTCGAGGGCCGACAAATAGTGCGCCGGCGTACCTCCGTAGGCCTCGTCGAGCGGATCGGCGATCAGCACAATCTTGAGATTCGGACGCAGGCGCTTGCGCGCCAAGAGGTGTTGTGCGAGTTCACGCCCAACGGGACTGCGGTCGAGAACGATCATTTGTTCGGCGAGGTCGACGGCCGCGAGTTCGTGTTGCAGAATCGCCGGGCGTTCCGCGGAGTCGTACAAGACCTCGACCTGGGAATCGTCGAGCCGCGCGCCGAGCGAGGCGACGCGGGTGCCGGGCGGCAGCGGCTTGACGGAATTCCAGCACGCCAGCGAGACCCAAACCGACAGCGCCAGCAGCACCAGCAGGAAAGCGCGGCGCATCTAGGAGCCTGTCTGCTCCCGTCCGCATCGCAGGCTGAGATCCCGAGCCGTGAGCATCAGCCGCGTTATGCCCTGATGCCGCGTGCCGCCGGAGCGCACAGGGCGGCGTGGTATGGCCTTCCGCCTGCCTGGCCGGCGAAAATGGCGAGCAGCGCTTCGGCCTCCATCGCGTTTCCGAACAGCCGTCCCTGCGCAAAGAAGCAGCCGTGCCGGCGCAGGAACTCCAGCTGCTCGACCGTCTCCACGCCCTCGGCGATGACCTCCAGATCGAGGCTCTTTCCCATGTCGATGATGGTTCGCACCAGTGCGGCGTCGTTGGCGTCCACGGCCACGTCGCGCACGAACGATTGGTCTATCTTCAGAGTGCCGATCGGAAACTGCTGCAAAGCCGAAAGAGACGAGTAACCGGTGCCAAAATCGTCGATGGCCAGATGCAACCCCATGGCATAAAGCTCGTTCAAAAGCCCGATGGTGCGCTTCGGGTCGGTCATCAATGTCGTTTCGGTCAGCTCCAACTCGAAACAAGTGGGCGAAACGCCGTGATTTCGGAACACGCTGCGGCAGCGCGCGATGAAGCTCGCCTGCTTCAACTGCCGCAGGGACAGGTTGATCGCGATTCGGCCCGGCTGCGGCACCGCCTTCTGCCATTCCCGGTAGTCGGCGCAGACGCGGTTCAACACCCACTCGCCTATCTCCAGGATCAGACTGGTTTCTTCGGCCAGGGGTATGAATTGCGAGGGTGATATGTCGCCGTGGCCGGGCAGGCGCCAGCGCAACAGGGCCTCCGCGCCGACGACGCGGCCATCGCGCAAATCCACCTTGGACTGGTACAGAATCACGAACTCGTCGCGTTCCAAGGCGCGGCGCAATTTGCTCTTCAACATCAGCCGCTCGACCGCTGCCGCATTCATTTGCGGCACGTAGAAAGCCCAGGTGTTGCCGCCGTTTTGCTTCGAGTGGTACATCGCCGCATCCGCATTGCGAATCAGGTCGATTACGTTCTCCGCGTCGTACGGACAAATCGCGATGCCGACGCTGGCCGTCAGATAGACCTCCTGCTGGTTCACATAGAACGTCCGGCTGATTTCGTCCAGCAAATTGCGCGCAAGGCCGGCCAAATTGGGCCGATTGTCGATATCGATCGGCAGATCGTCGATGAACATGGCGAATTCATCGCCCGCGAGACGGCCGATGACGGTGTCCTTGCTCAAATTTCGGGTAAGCCGCTCGCTCAGGATCTCGAGCGTACGATCGCCCGCCGCATGCCCGAAGGTATCGTTCACCTCCTTGAATCGGTCCAAATCGAGATACAGGAGCGCGAGGACGCGCTGATTGCGGTGCGAGCGCGCGATCGCCTGCTGCAGCAGATGCTGAAATTGCATGCGATTCGGCATTTTCGTGAGGGTGTCGTAACGCGCCAGATAGCGGATCCGGCGCTCGGCACGCTTGCGCTCGGTGATATTGCGCGCCACGTAGATGTCGCCCTGGAATTGCGGGTCGGCGGTGCTGATCGACGAAGAGGCGATTGAAACCGGGATGGTCTGGCCGCTGGCGGTGCGCAATACCGTTTCCCGTGCGTCCGGGGCCGAATTCACGCCGTCGAAAGCGCTGCGATGCGCGGGATCGACGAGGCTGTGCAGCGGCTTGCCGATCATTTCGGCTTCCGAATAGCCCAGCAGCCGCTGCGCGGCGTCGTTGCAGCTCTTGATGAGGCCGTCCGCGGAAGTCACGAACACCGAATCGCTCAAGCTGTTGAGCACGGTATCGAGATAATTCTTGGTGATCGTCGTTTCCGACAGCTTTTGCCGCATGCGCTCGAGGGCGTGCTGCAGGTCGCCGAGCTCGTCCCGGCGAGCGATGTCCAGGGGCCGCGTATAGTCGCCTTGGCCGATGCGGTCCGCCGACTTGATCAGCGCGGAAATCGGCTTCGCCAATTGCCGCGCGATGAACCAAGCGCCGATCAAACCGAGTGCCAGGAGCGGCAGCGTGAAGCCGGCGAGCATGCCGCGCAGCCGCTTGATTTGATGTCCTTGCTGGTTCTCCAGCTGCGCGCGGATGTTGGCCAGCGTCGTCTGCATCCTCGCTCGGCTCACCGCGATCTCCAGCTCCCCGCCGCGCGCGGCGCCGCCGCGCGGCTGGATCGCGAACCTCACGATCAAAGGCCCGAGTGCCGATGCGGGTGCCGGCTCATCGGCGCCCGGCCCATCGTGGCCGGTAAACACCACGTCGCCGCGCGCATTCGTGACTTGCACACGCTCGACGTCCCGCTGCTCGAGCAGCCGTCCGGCGATCGAGGCGATTGCGGGTCCATTGCCCGAGGCGAACGCGGGAGCGAGCAGCGCGCTGGCATCTTTGCCCAAATCGTCGGCATGCGCCCGCAGTTCGGTCTCCAGCCCTTGTTCGACTGCCGTATAGGTGAGCCGCTTGCTGTCGGTCGCGTCGATTCGATGCTCGTAGTAGGCAAATCCCGCAATCAGCAGCGAAAGCCCGGCCCCGACGCCCAGAGCGAGCAACAAATACTTGGTTTTGAGGCTTTTCGCCATTGCCGAATAATACTCGCTCACACCAATGGGTATAAGGGGCAAGGTACAATCCTGCGGCGATGGGCGCGCGAATCGACATTTTTTCGGACACGATTTGCCCGTGGTGCTACCTCGGCAAGCGGCGGTTCGAGCTGGCGCTGGCGGCCCGGCCGCAATACACGCCACGCGTGACCTGGCGGCCGTTTGAGCTCAACCCAGATTTGCCCTGGGAGGGCTTGGCGCACGCCGACCGGCGGAGCAAAGCCGGCGAGGCGGCCCGGCTCGCCGAAAGCCATGCCGAGCTGGTGCGGCAGGGCGAGGCGGTCGGCCTGCAGTTTCGCTTCGATCTGATCAAGCGCCTGCCCAATACGCGCCGATCGCATCTGCTGATTGCGCATGCGGCTCGCCACGGTCTGCAGAGCGAAGTCACCGAGCGGGTCATGCAGGCCTACTTCGAGGAAGGTTGCGACATCGGGGACGTCGAGGAATTGGTGAGGCTCGGCGTCGAGGTCGGTCTGTCTGAGCATGTCACTCGATCCGCCGTTGTTTTGCGGGCAGGTCAGGATGGTGTGGTCGCCGCCGAGCGGCACGCGACCGTCATCGGCATCACCAGTGTGCCAACCTTCCTATTTGACGGCAAATACAGCATCTCGGGCGCGCAGGAGGTCGCAATCTTCACGCGAATCATCGATCAGGTCGTGGAATTCGCCGCGGCCCGAGAAACCGCTTCGTGACGCCCGAAGAACTGACCGGCCAGGCGCGTAGCCACATCGTCGAGCTGGCGGACCCGCCCTGCGCACTGCACGCGAGCGTGGCCGCGCCGTTCGTGAACCTGCGCCGTGCGGCCCTGGCGGAGGGCATCGATTTGGTTGCCGTGAGCGGCTACCGTGATTTCGCCCGCCAGCTGGCGATCTGGAACCGCAAATTCAGCGGTGCCGCGCCGCTCTACGACGCGTCGGGGCGCGTCCTCGACGCCGCAGGGCTGTCGCCGCCGGAACGCATAGGGGCGATAGTCCAGTGGTCGGCGATTCCGGGAGCGAGCCGGCATCACTGGGGGACGGACCTCGATCTCATCGATCGCAAGGCCATCGGTCCGGGTTATCGCGTGCAGCTGGTTGCGGCGGAATTCACGCCACCGGGGCCATTCGCGCCGCTCGCGCAGTGGTTGGAGCTCAACG
The DNA here is from genome assembly GCA_037440085.1 of Gammaproteobacteria bacterium. Classification (GTDB taxonomy): domain Bacteria; phylum Pseudomonadota; class Gammaproteobacteria; order Steroidobacterales; family Steroidobacteraceae; genus Bog-1198. Next base: position 11,444 of record JBBIUT010000025.1, on the reverse strand, counting down.
CCGCGCGCTTCGGCTTTTTTCGCCCCTTTCGCGGGGCGCTATCGGGCGTGCAGGCCGAGCCGTGGCATTACAGCTTCGCCCCGATCGCGGAACATGCGCGCCGCGCCCTCACTCCCGCGCTGCTGCGCGCAGCCCTCGATCCGGCTCCCTTGCTCGGCAAGGAGCATGTTTTGGAACGCCTCGACGAGCTGCATGCCCGCTATGTGGCGAGCATCGATTGGCCCTAAGTTGGATGCGCCCGCGGGGCCGATCCGGCCCGCCGCTCTTCAGGCCCAGATCGCCTTCAAGCGGTTCACCATCAGGCCGCGCACGTCGCCGAGTTGATTATCCTCGGTGGTGAACAACGGCGGATTGCGCCGCAACAGGCGCCAGCGCTCGGCGCGCAATATGCGATGCAAATAAACGAGGTTGCGGTCGATGGCTTCCAGATATGGATTCTTGCCGCCGAACAGAGGCTCCAAATAACGATACGCGTGTTCGAACTCGCCCTCCAAGCGCTCAGCGCGTGTCTCACGCACGAATCGCGGTGTCTGGCGCAATAGATCCAATCCCGAGCTGTAACGCACCTGCATTATTCCATCGCTGCCGAGCGCCGCCGCTATTCCCCCGAGCACGAATTCCGGGTACAGCCGATCCCGGCATTTCTCCAGGTAACAGCGATCCGCCATCTGCGCGATCAGATCCGCGGTCCCCAACAGATGTCCCAGTTTGCGATCCCTGCCGTCCGAGAGTTGAATTTGGCTGAGTTTGATTTCATAACCCGTGAAATGCACGATGCGGGTTGCAACCGGTACCCAGGCTTCCAATCCGATGGTCGGTAAAAATCGCGCCAAAAAGCGCGCACTGCGCGTCACGTGATACAGGGTGAACTCGGCTCCGTTGCGGTGCTGTCGATCGCCGATCTCGCGTATGTAGCCGGCATCGTGAAACAGCGAGGTGACCAGCGCCATGACCGCGCGCTCGGCTCCGATGCGATGGGGCGCGTCCACGCTCCCTTCGTAGCCCGCCACCAGCCGCGCCATCGCGAGCGTCATGTCCAGTGAATGCTGACGATCGTGGTAGACGGTGTCGACCCCGTGGTAGCCCGGCATGCGGCCGCAAAACAACCGGTCGAACTCTTCGAATGCCACCGCCACCCGATCAAACGACTCGCCCGGCCATCCGAGGGCGAACAATTGGCGCACCGCTTCTTTCACCGCGGCGGTGGAGCTGACTTGGACCGAGTTGGTGACGTCGTAGTCGTTGCGGCGAAATTCATGCATCGGAGGAGTCTAAACTCTAGGGTATGGGGTTGCCACGTGCGCAGTTCTCATCGATATGTCAAAACCTCAGCTATGTCAAAGGCAATCCGCCGCCGGCTAGTAGACCCGGATGCCGCCGAATTTGCGTTTGACGCGATGCGCCAGCGTGACATATCCCAGCCAAAAACCGCACAGTGCCGCGATCAGAACCGCGCACACGGCGAATCGCACGGTGATGGCCCCGGCGCCGGGCACCGGAGCGTTACCGGCAGCGGCCGGTGGTTCGGCATGCTGTGCCCGCGCCGCCGCGAGTTCGCGCTGCAGGCGATCCACCTCGCCGCGGGCGGCCGCCTCGGCAAGAGCCGGGCTGGTGGCGCGGCTGCGGGCGAGTTCCTCGTCGAGCCGCCTGATCCGCGCAATCGCCGGCTCGCGCTCGGTTAGATAGGCTGTTTTGACCCATCCGACGACCCCGTCGCTCAATCGCACTTGAGTGAATTCGCCGCCGGGGGCCAGCGTCTCGACTCCCGCTCCCGAGTGCAGGGTGGCAAGCCGCTGGCCCTGCTGATTTTGCTCGGAGTAGACGCCGAGCACGAGTTCGTCGCTGACATAGGCCGTCGCCGCCCGCCCGTCCGCCGCCGCGAGCGCCAACAGCAGCGCGCCGAGGCGTCTCATGCCGCAATTCCGGTTTGCTTGAGCAGCGGCCGAACGTCGGGTTGGCGGCCCCGGAAGCGCACGAACGCCTCCATCGCATCCAGACTCCCGCCGCGCGCGAGAATGGAATCGAGAAAGCGGGCGGCGGTGGCCCCATCGAACACACCGGCCTGCTCGAACGCATCAAAGGCATCGGCGGCGAGCACTTCGGCCCATTTATAACTGTAATAGCCCGCGGCATAACCGCCGGCAAAAATGTGGGCGAAACTCGCCGGCATTCGATTGAACGGCGCTGCCGGTACGACCGCCACTCGCCGCCGAACGCCGTCGAGCGTTTCCGCAACCCGCGCGCCGGCGGCCGGATCGAAGTTTGCATGCAATTCGAAATCGAAGCCGGCCAGTTCAATTTGCCGCAGCGTATCGAGGGCCGCGTTGAAGGTGCGTGTGCCCTGCAGGCGGCGCAGCATATCGGTCGGCAGCGGCTTGCCGTTGACCACATGCGCCGAAATGAGCGGCAGCACTTCGGCGCGCCACGCGAAATTTTCCATGAATTGACTCGGCAGCTCCACCGCGTCCCACGCGACGCCGTTGATGCCGGCGATACTGGGATACGCCACCTGGGTCAGCATGTGATGCAGGCCATGGCCGAATTCATGAAACAGTGTCGTCACCTCGTCGTGGGTGAGCAGCGCCGGGGCATCGCCGACCGGAGCGGTAAAATTGCAGACCAGCTGAGCGACCGGCAGAGCCTTGCCCGACGGCAATGATTTGGCGATGACGCATTCGTCCATCCAAGCGCCGCTGCGCTTTTCGCTGCGCGAGTACGGATCCAAATAGAAACCCGCGGCGGGCGCGCCGCGAGCGTCCTTGAGATCGTAGTACCGGACCGTGGGATGCCACACGCTCACTTCGGGCCGCTGAACCACCGTGATGCCGTACAACCGCTCGGTCAGCGTGAAAAGGCCGGAAAGCACCTTGGAAAGCGGGAAATAAGGCCGCAGCGCCTCCTGCGAGACTTTGAATCGGCTCTCCTGCAGCCGCTCGCCGACGAATGCGAGGTCCCAGGCGTCCAATTTGCGTCCCGCGAATTCCTCCAGATCCGCAAATTCCTGGATTGCCGCCGGGCGGCAACGCCGGGCCAGGTCGTCCAAAAAGGCGAGCACCTGTTTGCCGCTCTTGGCCATGCGCGTAGCCAAGGCGTAGTCGACGAAACTGCCGAAGCCGAGCAGCTGCGCGAGCTCGTGCCGCAGCGGCAAGATTTCGCCAATGATCGGACCATTATCGAATTGCCCGGCGCTCGGCCCCATTTCGGATGCGCGCGTCACCCAGGCTTCATATATGTCGCGGCGTAATTGAGCATTCGCGGCATTGGCCATGATCGTCATATAGGTCGGTTGATCGAGCTTGAAGAGCCACCCGGCCTGGCCCGCTTCCCGGGCGTCCGCGGCGGCCCGATCGATGACGCTTTCGGGCAATCCTTCGAGCTCCGAGCCGTCGGTCGCGCTGCGGGTATAGGCGCGCGCCGCATCGAGTACGTTCTCCGAAAACTTGGTCGCGAGTTGGGCGAGCCGCTGCACCACCTCCCGGTAGCGGGCCCTGCGTTCAGCCGGCAAGTCGACGCCGGCCAAACGGAAATCGCGCAGCGCATTCTCCAAAAGCTTGCGCTGCGAGGAATCGAGGCGGTCCCCTTCGTGTTTGAACACATGCGCGTAACCCGCATACAAGGCGGCGTTCTGGCCGAGCTCCGAGGAGTAGGCCGTCAGCAATGGCACGCACTCGTTGTAGGCTTGACGCATCTCCGGAGAATTGGCCACGGCGTTAAGATGACCGATCGGACTCCAGACGCGGCTCAATCTGTAGCTCAGCTCTTCCACCGGCACCACCAGCGAGGCGAACGTGGGGTCCGTCTGAGCGGTCAATTGTTGAAGGCGGGCGCGGTTTTCCGACAGGATTCGTTCGAGCGCAGGGCGGGCGTGGGCCGGATCGATGCGATCGAAAGCAGGCAATGAATCCAGGTTTAGAAGTGGGTTGTTCACCGCGTGATTCTATCAGACGTGCGCCACCATCCAGGCAAGCGCGGCGCTGCTGCCCAAACATGCGGCGAAGCCGGTGAGGGCTTGGCGGCGCAGGCGGCGCGCCAGCGACGCGCCGTCCGAGGCCGACAATAGAAAGGCGCGGCCGTCCTCCGGCTTCGACAATACACTGAGGGTTGGAGCCGGCGGCTTGGCGAGCATGCTGGCGACGGCTTGCCGGCGGGCCGCCGCTCGCGCCAGATCCCACTCATCGCCATTCAAGCGCCCGTCATGGTCGCGATCGAAGCGCTCGAGCAGAGCCTTTTGATCTTGCTTCCAGCCGTGCAATAGCTGCGCTGCGGCGCGGTCGGGATCTTCGGACCCGACCCCGCCGAGACTGCGGAATTCGCCAAGCGCGCAGAGCGGTTCGCGGGATTGCAGGCGATACTCGGTGTACCGGTAACGGCCCCCGGAAAGCAGCACGTCGGCAAGCTTGCCGAAGAAGCCCTGTCCGTCGGGAATGCGTACATCGGGCCAGACACTGTCGCCGTACCATACGTCCTTGGCCTTCGGAAAAACTTCGGCGCCGCGCGGATCGACCAGGCATTGACCGGTGCCGTCGTCCAGAATGAACGGCAACTCACTGGTTCCGCTGTCGATGGTGGCCCACCCGCGCGACCGGCCCACGGAGTTTCGTTCCTCGATTTTGTATCGCCACCAAGTGCATGGCCGGCTGGTCAAGGGAGCCTTGTTCGGTGCATCCTCCCCGATCAACCCTTGGCCCAGGAGCTCGACGTAGCCCTGCGCAGCCGAACGAACCCGCGACGCGGGCGTGTCTCCGATGAGTCGGTTCGCACGCCAAGCCTTGAACGCATACCGGAAGGAATAGGCCGCCGCGCCGGCCAGACCGAGCAACAGAAGGAATATTTTGAATCGAGCGTCGCCGGACATGTCCGGAATCACGTGCAGGAATGGGGCTCAGGCCCGGAACAGCGTGCCTACGTCGACATCGCCTTTTTCCTCGCCGCTGAATTCGAGCAAGTGCGCCGGCAAGAAACCGAAGCGCTGTGCGATCATGACATCGGGGAAAACCTTGACGCGGATATTGTTGAGATTCACCTGGTCGTTGTAGAGCTCGCGCCGGTCGGCGATGGATTCCTCAAGAGCCGTTATTCTGCTCTGCAATTGCCTGAACGTTTCGTCGCTCTTCAATTGCGGATAATTCTCGGCGACGGCAAACAGGCGCGTCATTCCGGTGCGCAGCCGCTGCTCGGCGGCGCCGACCGCCGCGATGTCGCCCGATTGGCTCGCTTGATTGACCGAAGCGCGCGCACGCATGACTCTTTCCAGCGTGTCCTGCTCGAACTGCATGTAACGCTTGCAGGTCTCGATCAATTTCGGCAGCTCGTCATGCCGCTGTTTCAGGAGCACGTCGATGTTGGCCCATGAAACCTTGATGTTTTCGCGCAGACCCACCAGCCCGTTGTAGATGCCGGTGATGTATACGACCAGAGCGACGATCGCAACCAGCATGAAACCTATACCGATCAAACGGCACCTCGCATGCGAGCTGAGTATATTTCAAGTATATCATTGAGCTCCGGGCCTCTATCGGGATGGAGTTCACAGTGTCTAGCGAAGCTTTCGATCTCATCAGCATCGGCGGCGGCAGCGGGGGCCTCGCTTGCGCCCAGCAAGCGGCGCGCTACGGTGCGCGGGCGGCGGTCATCGAATCCGGCGCGCTGGGCGGCACTTGCGTCAACGTCGGCTGCGTGCCGAAGAAGGTGATGTGGAACGCGGCGAGCATCGCCTTGTCGCTCGCCGACGCGAGCGATTACGGTTTCGACGTCACGGTCGGCGGCAGCGATTGGGGTTCATTGAAGCGCAGGCGAGATGCCTATATCGCCCGTCTGAACGGCATCTACGAACGCAATCTGGCGGCCAAAGGCGTGGCGTTGGTGCGAGGTTCCGCCCGGTTCGTCGATGCGCACACCGTGGAGGTGAACGGCGTTCGCATGAAGGCGGCGCACATCGTAATCGCCAGCGGCGGCATTCCCGCCGTGCCGCGGCTGCCGGGAGCGGAGCGGGGCATCACTTCGAACGGATTTTTCGCCCTCGAGCGGCGGCCGCGCCGCGTCGCGATCGCCGGCAGCGGCTACGTGGCGTGCGAGCTGGCAGCGGCATTTCAGGAGCTCGGCAGCCGTGTCGAGCTGTTCATCCGCAAGGATCACCTGTTGAGTCACTTCGATTCGATGCTGGGCGCGTCGCTGATGCGCGAAATGCGGGCGCTGGGCATGATCGTCCACCCGCACGTGGTACCCGCCGCGGTCCGCGAGGAGTCGGGCCTGAACACGCTGGTCGCGGCGGACGGCCGCGAATTCGCCGGATTCGACTGTCTGCTATGGGGCATCGGGCGCAGCGCCAACGTCGCCCAACTCGATTTGGACTCGGCCGGCGTCGCGCTCGATGCGAGCGGATTCATCGCCACCGACGAATTCCAAAACACCGCCGTGGCCGGCATCTATGCGATCGGGGACGTCACCGGCCGCGCCGGCTTGACGCCGGTGGCGATCGCCGCCGGAAGGCGGCTCAGCGATCGGCTGTTCGGCGGCATGCCCGAGCGACATCTGCGCTACGATATGATTCCGACCGTGGTGTTCACGCATCCGCCGATCGGCACGGTCGGCTTGGGCGAGAGCGAGGCGAAGATGAAATACGGGGACGCGGTCAAGGTCTACACCTCGTCCTTCACGCCCTTGTATCACGCGCTGACCGCGCGCAAAACTCAATCCGACATGAAGCTGGTTTGCGTGGGGCCGGAGGAGAAGGTCATCGGCTGCCACATCATCGGGGCGGGCGCCGACGAAATGCTGCAGGGATTCGCGGTGGCGATTCGCATGGGTGCGACCAAGCGCGACTTCGATGACACCGTGGCCATCCATCCGACCAGCGCCGAGGAACTCGTGACCATGCGCTAGGAGTGCTGCGCCAGCGCCGCAAGCACCGGCTGGGTGTTCGGCCGGATGCCGCGCCACAAAAAGAACGATTCGGCCGCTTGCTCGACCAGCATGCCCCAACCCTTGGTGGTGCGGCGGGCGTGGAGGGCGCGCGCCCACGTCGTGAACGGCGTCTGGCCGCGGCCGTAGGCCATGTCGTAACAGACTGTTGCTTCGTCGACGAGACCTGCCGGCATCTCCGGCATTTCGCCCTGCAGACTCGCCGATGTCGCATTGATGATGAGGTCGAACGGCGGGCCTTGCAGCTCCGCGAAGGAGCAGCCGGCGATTTTTCCCATGTCGGAAAACTCGGCGGCGAGATTGCGCGCCCTCATGGGCGTGCGGTTGGCGATCGTGACCGTGCGCAGTTCCCGCTCCATCAAGGGGGCGATCACTCCGCGCGCGGCGCCTCCCGCGCCGAGTATCAACACGCGCTTGTCGGCGAGATCGAACTGCAAATTGCGTTCGAGATCGCAGATCAGGCCGATTCCATCGGTGTTGTCGCCGAGCAGAGTCGTATCTTCGAAGAAGGCGATGGTATTCACCGCCTGTGCCCGCGCCGCCCGCGGCGTCAATTCGTTCACCAATTCGGCCGCCGCCTGCTTGTGGGGCAGCGTGATGTTGAGTCCGCGCACGCCGCTCGTGAACAACCGCAGGGTCTCCCGCCGGAAATCGTCCGGCGCGATGTCGAACAGGCGATAAACCAGGTTCTGCGCCGTCGCCTTGGCGAACATACCGTGAATGAATGGGGACCAGCTGTGGGCGATCGGGTGCCCCACCAGCCCGTATTGGTCGGGTGTGCCGGCTTCGTGCGGCAGATTCACTGGGCAAGCCACTCCGCCGCGCGCTTGGCGAAATAGGTCAAAATGCCGTCCGCTCCGGCGCGTTTGATGGAGACGAGGGACTCCAAGGCAACCGCGCGCTCATCGAGCCAGCCGTTCGCTGCCGCCGCCATGATCATGGCGTACTCGCCGCTGACCTGGTAGACGAAGGTGGGCATCCCGAAGCGGTCCTTCACCCGGCGCACGATGTCCAAGTAGGGCAGACCCGGCTTGATCATGACCATGTCCGCACCCTCGGCGATGTCCAGGGCGACCTCGCGCAATGCCTCGTCCGAATTACCGGGGTCCATCTGATAGGTGTGCTTGCTGCCGGTACCGAGCTGTTGCGCCGAGCCAACGGCTTCGCGGAACGGACCGTAGAAGCTGGAGGCGTACTTTGCCGCATAAGCCAGAATGCGCGTATGGACCAATCCCGCGGTCTCGAAGGCGCCGCGGATGGCGCCTATGCGCCCGTCCATCATGTCGGAGGGGGCAACCGCATCGGCGCCGGCATCCGCATGCGACCGCGCCTGGCGCACCAGGGTCTCGACGGTCAGGTCGTTCTGGACATAGCCGTCTGCATCAATCAGGCCGTCCTGTCCGTGCGTGGTGAACGGGTCGAGCGCCACATCGGTAATGACGCCGAGGCCCGGAAATTCCTTTTTCACGGCCCGCACCGCCTGTTGGGCAATCCCATTGGGATTCCAGGATTCGCGCGCGTCCAATGATTTCTTCTCGGCCGTAATGACCGGAAACAGCGCAATCGCGGGAATCCGCAGCCGCACCAAGGAGCTGCAATCGCGCAGCAATTCGTCAATCGAAAGCCGCTCGATTCCCGGCATGGAACCGACGGGCTGGCGCTGCCTTGCGCCCTCCACCACGAAAATCGGATAAATGAGCGCATCCACGGTGAGTTGCGTTTCGCGCATCAGCCGCCGCGAAAACTCGTCGCGGCGCATGCGCCGCATCCGGGTGCTCGGAAATGAAATAGCTGGACTTCCGGTCATCTTGACTGTGACTCCTAACAACAGTTTCAGCCACGCGATCGAGGCGCAGCCCCAATCGGGCGCGATGCCCCCCGCCCTCCCGGCTTCCGCCCTTCATTCGCGGCAGCGTGATCGTATCGCGGTAATATCGCAAAGCAGATATCGTAAGCCGGTACATCGCAGGTCGAGTGCTGATTTATACATGAACGATCAGGTTGGCGGAAATCCGATGCGCGACCGCTTTCATGCGCTTTGCCAGTCCTTGCGGCCGGACCTGCTGCGATTCGCGTTTTGGCTGTCGCGCGATCTGGCCTTGGCCGAGGACGTGGTGCAGGAGGCCCTGCTGCGCGCCTGGAAGGCGCAAGATTCACTATTGGACGCAGCGGCCGCCAAACCCTGGCTTTTGACCATCGTTCGCCGGGAATTTGCCCGCACTTTCGAGCGCCAGCGCCTGGTGACGGTTGACATCGACGATCTGGTTGCGCGCGAAGAGCCCACCCTGGCGGCCGCACAGGCAGACGACCTGGCCGAGATTCGAGCCGCCCTGTTCAAGCTGCCCGATGAGTATCGTGAACCGCTCGTGCTGCAGGTGCTGATGGGCTACTCGACGGCGGAGATTGCCGCTGAACTCAACCTCTCGAACGCCGCCGTCCTGACGCGGTTATTCCGCGGCCGCAATCAGCTGCGCGCGCTGTGCGGCGAGGACACGCGCATGGATCCCGAAGAATGATGAATTGCGCCCAATACCGCCGAGCGGTTCTGGCGGATCCGCGGGATGCGAATCCGGAGCTGCGTTTGCATCGTGACGGCTGCCGCGAGTGCCTGCAGTACACGGAGCGGCTGTTGCGCTTCGAAGGCCGCCTCGAGCGCGCCGTGCGCGTGAGCGTTCCGGCCGCGGCCGAAGCGCGGGTCGCGCCCCTGCGGGCGCCCGCGCCGCCGCGCGGACTCAAGGCGCGCCGCGGGTGGCTGGCAATGGCCGCAAGCGTGTTGATCCTGGTTGCCGTCGCGGGCGGCCTATGGCTCGCGGAGCCGCATTCAAGCTTGGCCGCTGATGTGGTGGCCCACGTGGCGGAGGAGCCGCAAGCCTGGGCGCGCACCGACATACCGGCGACGGCGCCGGAATTGGCGCACGCGCTGGGCGACGCACAGGTGCGCTTGGATCCCAAGGCTGGCATGGTCAGCTACGCGAGAAGCTGTTTATTTCGCGCTCACCACGTTCCGCACTTGGTGGTTCAGACGGAAATGGGACCGGTCACCGTGATGGTTCTTGCGCATGAGTCCGTCTCCAAACCCGATTGGTTCGACGAGCAGGGCTACCACGGCGTCATCCTCCCGGTACCCGGCCACGGCGGCCTCGCGGTACTCGCCCGCGGGCGGAGCCTCGATGCCGGCATGCTGAAGCAGATCGCGTCGCGCGTGCAGGACGCTCTCGTCTGGAACGGCTAATGCCTGCGCACGGCCCTGAACGCCTGCCCGGCTAGAGCCCGGCTTTGCCGAGCAGATCGATCAGCCGTCGAGAGCTCGCTGCGAGCGTCGGGTGATCGGCCTCGAATTGCACCGCCACCTTCTCGAGGCGCTCGGGCAGCGAGGCGTTGCCTGGCGGTAACGCCCGCGATTGCCCGTGCGCACCGGCCGCACGGTCCCGCTGCAGCAGCCGCTGAATGTCCTCGAGGACTTCCGCCAGGAGCTGCTTCGATCGCGGATCCACATCCCGCACGCCACCGAGTTCTTCATGCAGTTTGCTGAGCTGATCGCGCAAGAGGTTGGGATCCATGATTCAAATCCTCGAAACTAGGTGCATCATTGTGCCATTCGTTCCCGCGTCAGGCGCGCGACTTCCACGTATCCCGATCCGGGGGCGGCGATACCTTCGTGAATGGCGGTATAGGCGCTCTGCAGGTACTCATCCGCGCCGTAGGGCGGGTTTACGATAATCAACCCGCTGCCGGCGAGACCGATGCCCGCATCGTCGGGATGGACGGCCAAATCCGCGTACAGCATCTTCGGAACACCCAGCGCTTCAAAGCGTGCATGCACCTTACTGCGCTGCGAGGCGCTGCGGATCGGGTACCACAGCAGGAAAATGCCGCTTGGCCAGCGGCGGTAGGCGTCGCCGAACGCCTGCAGCATGGTCTTCAGCTCATCGATGCTCTCGTAGGGCGGATCGATCAGCACCAGTCCGCGCCGTTCCTGCGGCGGCAAGAGCGCCTTGAGCGCCGCATATCCGTCCTCGATTTGCACGCGAATCCGCCCGGCGGACTCGATCTCGCGCTCACTCGCCCGCGCCTCCGCGGGCATCAGCTCGACGAATATCGCACGGTCCTGCGGCCGCAGACTGCCGGCGATCAGCGCCGGCGAGCCGGGGTAGCGCGCCAAACGCTTGCCGCGCCGCGCATGAATGGCCGAAAAATAGGGGGCGAGAATTTTCGCCTCGATGCTCGTTTGTATCAGACGCTGGATGCCGCGCTCGGCTTCGCCGGATTTACTGGCTGCGGCAGCCTGCAAGTCATAAAAACCGCGGCCGGCGTGGCTGTCCAGCGCGAAAAACCCGGCTTGCTTGCGCTTAAGGGCGTCGAGGCAGTACAGCAGCGCGACGTGCTTCGCGAGATCGGCAAAATTGCCGGCATGGTAGATGTGCTTGTAGTTCATCGCGGCAGGCATTGTGCCCGTATCGAAGCTAAACTAGGCGAAATTTGCACGCTCGCGGGGCATCGATGTACGAACTCTACATTGCCAA
>JBBIUT010000024.1:0-40437 GCA_037440085.1 Gammaproteobacteria bacterium | reverse complement strand
CCCGTATGGGAAGAATATGCCGACGAATACCCGAAGAAACCCTGCAGGGTGTTGTCATAAGTGTAATAACGCAGACCGCCGTTCAACGACCACTGCGAATTGATGTCCCAGGTCACTTGCGTGAATGCCGCCTGATCGCGATCGACGCGCTGCTCGTCGGTGAGCCAAATGGTATTGGCGAGCGTCGGAATCGAGAGGGCTTGGCTGAAGCCGTCCGGGTTGGGCGTCGCCGAATTGAGGGTGCCGTAGGGGTTGGTGAAGCCGTATCCCGGCATCACGTACTGCTCCCATATATCATGCAGCTGGCGCTGAATGAACACGCCGAAGATGGCGTGCACCGGCAGATCCTGCGGCGTCGAGAGGCGCACCTCGTTGCTCCACTTCTGAAAGTACCCCTTGGTGACCACCAATTCCTGCGGCATGATCGGCTTGCCGCCGGCATCCGTCCAATACGCTCCCGAACCGTACACGCGGTCATAGAACGCCGAATAGTCGCTGTAATCGGCAATCGAGTGAAGGTCGCGCTTCATGAAAGCGCCCGCGTAGGTGAGATCGAAATCGCTGATCTTGCCTTCGACCGTCAATGCCGATTGAACGAAGGTATCGTTGGAACTCTCGGGACCGAAATGGGTGACCTGGAGGTTGCCGACCGCGGGGTCGTAGCCGAAAAAGCCCTCGGTCGAGGTCCCCTGGGCCATGACGCTCGGCGTCACGGTCCAATTGTCGTTGATGTCCAATTTTAGCGCTATGCGGCCGCCCTTGGTGTCCACCGTGTTGTAATTGTTCGCGACGTACGCCGCATTGCTGATGGACCCCTGACCGATGGGCGCAACCGGCGGGCACCCGACGACGTTAGCCGAACTCGGAGCGGGCCCCGGCGGCTGGGCTGTCCCCGCAGAATTCGGGCCCGCACTGTACCAGGTGCCGCCGGGCTGGCCCGACCAAGTCGGGAAGGTGCGCACGCCGTTGATGATGCACGCGTTCCTGTTGGTGCCCGCGACGTTGTCGATGAAACCGCCGTCGTGCTCGTAATAGCCGACCATGCGGATCGCCGCGATCGACGAGATCGGGATGTTGACGTAGGCATCGCCCTTGTAGCCGTTGCCGCCGTTGTCGATCTTGCTGCCTTGCATATCGTAGCTCGCCGAGAACGCGGTGGGGTCCGGCTTGTTGGTGATGATGCGCACCGTGCCCGCCTCCGAACTCGCTCCGTACAGGGTGCCCTGAGGACCTTCGAGAACCTCGATGCGCTGAATGTCGTAAAGATGAATGTCCGGCGTGCCGTCGATGGTGGTCACCGGCTGCTCATCGAAATAAGTGCCGACGCTCGGCTGCGATCCGGAATGATTTTCATTGGCGCCGCTGACCACACCGCGCATGTAGATGTGCGAGCTGCCCGGCTGACCGTTGCCGCCCTGACCCTGGCCGCGGGAGTAGGAGATGCTGGGCGAATATTTCACGTAGCCGTCCAGGCCGCCGACGTCCAAATTGGCGAGCTGGGTGCCGGAGAGCACTTCGATGCTGATCGGCACGTTTTGCAGGTTCTCCACGCGTTTCTGAGCCGTGACCACGACTTCTTCGAGCGTGGTGGATTCGGCTTCGGTGGCGGCGTAAGCCGCGGGTACGCCGCCGGCCAGGATCGCTGAAATGGCCGAAGCGAGCGGTAACCGGCGTAGCACGTGTTGACGATGATCGCGCGAATGGCCGGCGACGTTTGAGCGTAGAGCCCCTGTGGTGTTTCGGTTACGAGTCATAGTGTTCCCTTGCCCCCTTCTGTTTCTTTAATCGACGAATTCTGAACTCAAGAAGCTCCCGCGAAATCCGGCACGGCCGGATAGTGCTCCAATACCGCGCCCAGCGCCTGTTTCAACGGCCCAAGCCAAGGCTCGTAATGCCGCCAGCGATCCATGCCCTCCCGGAATATGGGCCGCCGCACCTGTTCGGAACTCGCGGTGCGCACCGCCCGCTCGTTCTCGTAAAACTTAAGGCACCGCTCCTCGAACGGCAGTGCGCAGTACTCGAGGAGCCGGCGAATCTCCGCCTCGGTGTCCTCGATCATGGATTCGTAGAATACACGATGTACCCGGCCCGGCAGCACCCGATCGATATGCGCCATCAGGTCCACGTAGTCGTGATAATAGCGCCCGAGATCGGCCAGGTCGTAGGAAAAACTCTGGCCGCGGGCGAACTGCTGTTTGAACGCCGAGAAGCAGCAGCCGAGCGGATGCCGTCGGGCGTCGATGATCCTGGAGTTCGGCAGAATGAGATGTATCAGCCCCGCGTACAGCCAATTATTGGGCATCTTATCGATGAAGAACGGCGCCTCGGTCTTGCGATAGACGCGAGTCGACTCCAGATACCGCTCGCCCAAGGCGGTGAGTTCCGCGGGCTTGAGCGCCGCGACCGCTTCGAAGAACGGCGCCTCCTGCCCGCCTTCGTCCTGGCCGGCGAGATCGCGCGCGATTTGCGGCATGTCCGGCAGCTCCATGGTGCCTTCGACGAGCGAATGGCTCGCGAGGATCTGCTCGAGCAGCGTGGAGCCCGACCGCGGCAGGCCCACGATGAAAATCGGCGCCGCCGATTGTGCGCCCGCCGACCGGCGCTTCGCGAAGAACTCGGCCGTGTACCGCGCCTTGCAGCGGTTCGCGTATTGGGTCTCTTGGTCGGCGCTGTAGGGGTGCTGCTTTCTGCGGATGGCGTTGCCCTTGGCGTAATGAGCGAATGACTCTTCGTAGGATTCGGCATCCTCGAGCGCCTTGCCGAGAGCGAACTCGAAATGCAGGCGGTCATCATCCGCGAGATCGGTCCGCTCGAGAGCTTTGATGATCTCATGCCGGTCGGCCTCGGAAAATCGAAACGTCTTGAGATTCGCGAGACTCCAATACGCCTCGCCCAAGGTCGGCTCCATCGCGATGGCGCGCCGGTAGGCCGCAATGCTCTCCTCCTGGCGACCCGCCGTCTTCAGGCAATGGCCATAGCTCATCCAGACCTTCGGCTGCCGCGGGTGCTCCGCCAATACGGTTTGGTAGATCTTGATCGAATCCGCGGAGTCGCCCAGATTGGCGAGAATCGCTGCCTTGAGATTCAGGTAACCCGGATTTCGGGGATCCTTGGCGAGCAGCCGCTCGACTTGCGGCAGCGCCGCCTTCTGCTTTGCCTGGCGATTGAGCACGATGGCGTAGTTGTGGCGTGCGGCGTCGAAACTCGGTGCCAGCTCGAGGCAGCGCTCGAGGAGCTCCTGCGCCTCCTTGTACCGGCGCAGCCGCCCGGCGACCTCCGCCAACATGCGCAGCGCCGCCACATCGGTGGGGTGAGCACCGAGATGCGCGCGCAAGCGCGCATCGGCGAGCGGCAGATTGTTCTCGACCAGCGCCGCGGCGGCTTCCATCAGCCGCGGATCCTTGGTCGCCGCCTTGAGGTATTGCGCTCTAGCCTGATCGGCGCCGGATGTGTCGCCCCCGGCATCGAGGGTGTCCGCGAGCAGTCGCCAGCCGTCGGCTGAGCCGGGCTGCAAATCCACGGCACGGCGCAGGGCCGTCACCGCTTCGCGACCATGGCCGGCTTCACCCCGCGCGATACCGAGTTCGAGGTATACGGGAGCGGCGTGCGGCTGCTCGAGGGCGAGAGGTTCCAGAATGTCGAGGGCCGCCTGCGCGCGGCCGGCCACGCGCTGCGCTGCACCCAGGATCAGGCGGGCGAGCGGATGGTCGGGGACTACGCTCAAGATCTCCCGCGCCTGATCTGCGGCGAGTTCGGGACTCTTTTCAAGCAGCCGCCTGGCATGGGCGAGCGCCTGGTCGATCGAGCCGACAGGCTGTGAAACACTATTCAACCGGGCATCCCGTTCATCCTCGATCTTTATCTAAGCTAATAAGAATCGCGTTCCGCGGCTTTGTCAATCAGCGGAACCCGAAAGCGCTTGCGTTGCACCAAGCGCCGCTCAGGCCGAATCCACGCTATAAAGCTTAAGGACAGCGGCCGGCGGCGCCTCCCTGCGCCCGATGCTGGTCGAAATCTGCGGGAACTCGACCCTAAAGGTCTCGCCCGGCGTCGATGTCCCGGCGGGGTAAGGGCGCACCAACGACCCGGTGTTTACGGCATGCGGCTTGGTGCTCATCACGAGTCGGTCGGTCGTGCTCGGCAGAGCGGTGCTGATCTTGACATGCTCGAAGAGTCCGGCGTTGTTGGCCGCTCCGGCCATTGATATCTTGAATTTCCCCTGGCTGAGCCCGACGGTGGTGGATTCGTGCCATTGCACGCTGGCGACGGCGTAGGTACTGGCCGGCAGCGCACCAAGGGCTGCTGCCCCGCGCGCCGGAAGTTCAATCGCGCCAGAATAATGCAGCCATCCCGGTGCCGAAGGTCCATTTGACTTAGCGCGCCATTGCGGTCTACCGTCACTGGGGAATTACCTTAGTTAAGTTCCGGATTCATCAATCGGAAGGAGTTTGTCGTGAATTTGAAAGGCAGCAAGACGGAAAAGAATTTGAAGGATGCCTTTGCCGGCGAATCGCAGGCAAATCGGCGCTATTTGTACTTCGCAGCCAAGGCAGACGTCGAAGGTTTCAACGACGTCTCGGCGGTATTTCGTTCCACTGCCGAGGGCGAAACCGGCCACGCCCATGGTCATCTGGAATATTTGGAAGCGGTGGGCGACCCGGCCACCGGATTGCCGATCGGTGCAACCTCGCTGAATTTGAAGGCCGCCATCGCCGGCGAGACGCACGAATACACCGACATGTACCCGGGCATGGCGAAGAGCGCCCGCGAGGAAGGGTTCAACGAAATTGCCGATTGGTTCGAGACGCTGGCCAAGGCTGAACGGTCCCACGCCAATCGCTTTCAAAAGGCGCTGGATAACCTTTAAACCCGCACCCTAGAGCCTGCGCTTCGCCCGCGCCGGGCGATGCCGCGCAAGCGGGCTCCGATGATGGAGCCCGCCCTTTCGCCCGGGAGATGTCGTGTCGGACGGAGAGATCAAGAAAGACCGCGAAGGCAGTCTCGAGGCGCCCACGCGCCACGCCTTAGGCTGGCGGGACCCGCAATTCTATGATTCGGCCGCGCTCGATAAGGAGCTCGAGCGGGTGTTCGATATCTGCCACGGCTGCCGCCGCTGCTTCAACCTGTGCAACGCGTTTCCCACGCTGTTCGAATTGATCGACCAGTCGAAGAGCGGAGAAATCGACGGCGTGGAGAAGAATGACTATGGCAAGGTGATCGACCACTGTTATCTCTGCGACATGTGTTACATGACCAAATGTCCTTACGTGCCGCCGCATTCCTGGAACGTCGACTTCCCTCACTTGATGCTGCGCGCCAAGGCCGTCAATCATCGCGGCGGCGCCACGCGCTTTCGCGACAAGGTATTAAGTTCCACGGATCTGGTGGGCAAGATAGCGGGCATCCCGGTGATCGTCGAAGCCGTCAATGCGATCAACCGCAGCTCCGTGGGACGCAAGATCCTCGATGCAGCCCTCGGCGTGCACCCCGAGGCGCCCGTGCCGCCGTACCGGTCGAAGACTCTGCGCGCTCAGCTCGGGCGCAGATCCACGCCGCCTCCGGAGGCGCACGCAGCCGGAGCCGGTCGCGGCAAGGTGGCTCTCTTTGCCACTTGCTACGCCAATCGCAACGAGCCGCAAATCGGGCTCGATCTGGTGCGCGTGTTCGAACACAACGGCGTCGAAGTGGCCCTGGCCGAACGGGAAAATTGTTGCGGGATGCCCAAGCTCGAGCTCGGCGATCTAGAGGCCGTTGCGGATTTGAAGGCCAGGAACGTACCGGCGCTGCTCGCGATGATCGAGCGTGGATACGACATCGTCGCGCCGGTCCCCTCGTGCGTGCTGATGTTCAAGCAAGAGCTGCCATTGATGTTTCCGGACGATGCGGAAGTAGCAACCATCAAGCGGCATATGTTCGATCCCTTCGAATATCTGGCGCTGCGGCACAAGGCCGGACAATTGCGCACCGATTTCTCCCGCCCCTTGGGCAAGATCGCTTATCACGTCGCCTGCCACCTGCGCGTACAAAATATCGGTCTCAAGACCCGCGATATCCTGCAGCTTGTACCCGGAACCACGGTCGAGCCGATCGAGCGGTGTTCGGGCCACAACGGCACCTATGCCGTGAAGCGGGAATTTCGCGATATCTCGATGAAGATCGGCAGACCCGTCATGCAGCGGGTGCAGGCGAGCGGCGCCGATTTTTATTCGAGCGACTGTCCGATGGCGGGGCACCAGATTGAAAGCGGCCTGGATCACGGGCCGCCGCCGACGCATCCGTTGACGCTGCTCAGAATGGCCTACGGCCTGTAGACGCCCCCCATGAAGAAGTTGACGCGCCGGGATTTGATGAGTCTGGAGCAATACGCGACTGGACGAGCGCGGCTGCGCAGCAAAGTCATAGCGCACAAGCAGCGACGCAACGTGCCGGTCGGGCCCAACATGACCTGGTGCTTCGAGGATCGAACCACCATCCGCTACCAAATCCTCGAGATGCTGCGCGCCGAGCGCATCTTCGAAAGCGAGGGGATACAAGGCGAGCTCGATGCATACAATCCGCTGATCCCCGACGGCAGCAATTGGAAGGTGACCTTGCTGCTCGAATTCACCGATGCCGACGAGAGGCGCACGGCACTCGAGCGATTGATCGGCGTCGAAGACCGCTGTTGGGTACGGGTCAGTGAAATGGAGCGAGTATTCGCCATCGCCGACGAGGATATGGACCGCGAGAGTCAGGAAAAGACTTCAGCCGTGCATTTTCTGCGCTTCGAGCTGTCGAACTCGATGATCGAGGCCGCGAAGAGCGGCGCATCGCTGTGCATAGGGGTCGATCACGAGCACTACCGGCACATGCTGAACCCGGTGCCGGCCGCGGTCGCCGATGCGTTGCGCCGCGATTTCGATTAGCCGCGCAAGCCGCGATCGGCGCCGGCGGAATCGGCGCTAGCCTAGCGGCAGATGGTGCGGCCGCACCAGCATTTGCCAATCCTGATGCTCTTCGAGGATCAGGGCGATCGCATCTTCGATCGCCCTCTTGATCGGCTCGACGGAGACGGTCGCGTCCGGCACCGCGGTCCGCATCGCCGTATCGAGCGCAGATCGAATCCGCTCGATTGCACCCCGCAAATCTTCGGCAAGCCGCTCGGATGTCGCAGCCAGCCGGTAAGACTCGGATTGCGCGAGGGCACCGTGGAGCGATGCACCGAGCGCGGGAAAGAACGTCGTCACCAGGGTCAACCACAGAGTGTGCACCCACAGATGCAGCATCGCCCCGAGCGCGGTCAGCCCGAACAGCGATCCGTTGACACGATGCACCCGGTGCAGCAGCGCGTGCTGTATCGCGGCAATCCGCTGATGATAGTGGCGCTGTCCCAGCAGTATGTCGATCGACCAATGCGCGTAGCTCGATACGAACTCGGAATCCGACCAAACGCCCTCGAGGATCCGGCGGGCCAGTGCATCATTGCGCGCGCACAGCTTGGCGACCTCGTCGGTTGCCGGCAGATGCGGACCGGGGTCGAAAACCCGTTGATACCAACTGCCCTCGCCGCGAGCGCCGTTAAAATCCACGAGCGGCGCGACCAGCGGCAGGTACCAGGTCAATTCCGCGGTAGTGCGCGTACGCAGCCATTCTCCCTGCCAATCGCGCCGATGACCCCGCCAATAGATCGCGCTCACCAGGGCGATGGCGCAAACCTCCGCGACCGCCCACAATCCGGCAAACGGATGCAGCGCGTGATTACGGCTGTCCCAGCCGAGTGCGAGCGGCATGACCGCGCACAGCACGGCGAGCGCGCTCATCAGGTATATCGCCCAGAAGCCGCTGCGATAGCGGTGTCCCGCAAACACTGCGCGCTCATCGAACTCCTTATGCGCCGGCGCCACCGCATCGATCAACGGGAGCAGCCGCTGCGGCGGCTGCGGATTTGGCGACGGCGGCGGCAATTCGAGTTGCCTTCCCAGGAGCAAAAGCCGCAGAACCGCCTGATGTAGGGCCACGGGGCGCCTATCCCGGCACTTCGTAGGTCATTGCGAAGATCGGTTTCGAGACGATCCCTAAACTGCCGTCGCCGTAGTCGATCAACCAATCCCCAGCGTGCCCCACGAGGCGCGACACCCGGTCGGCGAGCACCACCTCAAAAGGGTGATCCATCAGCAGCGCGAGGACCCGATAGCGCAAGCTCTGATAAGGGCCGGATTCGCCCTCGACCGTCGGCGGTACCGGCCGGTACTTCTCGGCAAAGCGAGCTCGGGAAACGCGCCAATGTTCGCCGGCGATGCCGGTGATGATCGCATCCCCGGGTTTGGCTTGGACGGTCCCCTCTGCCGTCTCGACGGTGCAGGCAACGGGCGTAAAACGGACTTGCACCGTGCGCTCGAGCTTGCGGGCCTCGACTCGCCGCGGATTGCTGCTCACATAATCGGAGAATCCAGGCCGGCCGCTCGATCGAAAAATCGCCGGTCGGCCTATCATCCAATGCTCGGCGCGGCCGCGGGAGTTGCCGACGCCGCGCTCCCCTCCCGCTGGCCCTCGGCAATCCGGTCATGCCAGCGGCGGACGCTGTGCAGTGCGCGCATGGCGGCGGGCACGGAATTCACCAGGGCCGCCGCCTCGCCCAGCAGCGCCGCACGACGCGGCGGATCGGCGAGCGCCTCTACGTACAGCGCACTCGCCAATTCGACCCCCTGCCATTGATCGCCGTGGTTTCGCGCCGCCAGTTCACGGTGAAGCTTTACCACCGGGTCGATGACCTCAAGGGCCTGCGCGGCGTGCCCCTGGCGCGCCAGCGCAAATGCCAGGCCGATCGACGCCTCGGCCCGGTCGCGCCGTTCCTGGTC
Organism: Gammaproteobacteria bacterium; assembly: GCA_037440085.1. Lineage (GTDB taxonomy): Bacteria > Pseudomonadota > Gammaproteobacteria > Steroidobacterales > Steroidobacteraceae > Bog-1198. The sequence continues at coordinate 31,600 of JBBIUT010000024.1, read as the reverse complement.
GTTTTGCACCGGCCAGCGCGCCCGCGCCTCGAGAGCATCGCGCGCCGCCCGCTCGGCCCCGGGATGGTCGCCCAGCAGGTAAGCGGCCTGCCCTTGCACATTCAACGCGCTGAACGTGCAAATATTCCGATAAAACGTCTCGAGGCCCCCCTTCGGTTGCAGGCTCTTCATGACGCCGACGACCTCTTGGGTGATCTGCCGGGCGCCCGCTGGATCGCCGCGCCACATCGCGAGCGCCGCCCGCCCGTAGCCCAACTGGCATTCGCTCATCGCCGGAATCGAACTGCCCGGCGCTTCGCTGCGATGCAGCTCTACCGAAAGTCGCGTGGCGCTCGCCATGTTCGCCTCCGCGTGCGCCATATCGGCATTATCGGCCTCGCGCGCCGCGAGCTGCACGTTCCCCCAGATGGTGTTGATCTTGAAGAACACCTCCCCATCGGTGACGCGGCTCAAGTCTTCCAACCCCTGACGATACGACCGCAGCGAGTCCGCGACCTGCCCCGTGGCCCAGTAGGCGTCGCCGAGACTCTGGCGCACCGAGCCCAGATTATTGATGGAAATCGTGTTGGTCGGATCCAGCTGCACCAGAATAATCGCATTGTGCAGGTCGCCCTCGCCGGCACGCATGGCGTCGGTGGGCCGCATCTCCATGAGCGCCAGGCTGCCCAAGGCGCCGAGCGCGATTTCCTGGGCACGCAGCGCCTGCAAGTAATTCGGCCGAAGCTCGAGCACCCGGGCGGCGGTTGCGCTCGCATCGCTTCCGGCCTGCCTCGCTTCCTCGTTGCGGCCGAGGGCTACCAACGCTTGCGTTTGCCAGGTGCCGGCTTCGGCATAACGGGCCGCCATCTCCATGTTCGACAAGTCGCGCGCTCCGAGCTGAGCGGCCATCTCCTTGGCGAGCTGCAGCGTCACCACCGCGTCCTTCTCATTGCCGGTTTGCGCCTGCTGTTCATAGCCGAGCCCGGTGAGCACTTCGACGTAGGCGCGGCGCGCGGCCACCGAGGCCAGCGGCGCCTCGGCCACGGGTTTCAACAGCGCCGCGGCGCTCAGCGCGGTCGGCAGCGCCGCCGGGTTTTGCTGATTGGAGAAGATCTTGGCCTGAACGGCGCCCGCCAGGGCGAGCACGATGGTGGTCGCCTCCGAGGAGTCCCCCTGCGCTCGCTGCTGCTCGAGCAGCCGCTTGGCTTCGGTCGCGGCCGCCGTCGCCTCCCGAGACTTGCCCAATCTGCGCATTGCGCCAGCGTAGTAGACCATGGCGCGCGCGCCGTTGCGCACGGACTCGCGGCCCCTGAGCGTCAGCGGCAGCGCGTTGAAATAATCCACCTGCCGCTTGGCGAGTTCGGCAACGATGTCCAGCCGGCCGAAAGTCTCGAGCTCGCGCGCGAAGTCATCGGTGAGGTATCCCAACAGCTGTTCGGCCTGCCCGCGCGCCTGATCGGCCGCCGCGCCGATCTCCTGGGCCGACCGCTCTGCGCGGCGCGCACGGCCTGCGCTCAAATACCCGAATACCGCCGCCGCCGCTGCCGCGGCGGCAAGCAAGATGCACACCGTGGCGACCTGCCGCGCGCGCACCAGCGCGCGCCGCGCCGCGAGTTCCCGCCCGCGCTGCTCGGCGAGAAGCCGTTCGGTCGCATCGCGCGCCTCGCGCTCGCGGCGCAAATCGCGACTCGCCATGACCACCCCGCACAGCACGTCGTGGGTGAGCTCGACACGCCGCACGTCGAGGCGCTCCTCGATGCGCAGCAAGCGCCGGTTGACGAGCACAGCGAGCGCATTGGGCGCGGCTCCGGCGGCCTTGAAGCTCGCGAGCAGGCGCTCCTCCGCGACGTTCTCGCGAAAGCCCGAGTCGGTCAGCAATTCGTCTTCGATGACCCGGCGCACCGCCGGCGGCTGATCGGCGAGCGAGCGTTCATAGAAGTTGCCGAGAATGCTGGCGTGCGATCCGGCCAGCAAATCGAGTGAAATCTCGCTGCGCCCTTCGGCGAGCCGGGTATCGTTGAGCTCTCGGCAAATGAGACTGAGGAGCGAGGGCTCGACCTCCGCGTTCGCGAGCTCCGCCCCGCCCGCCACGAAACGCACGATCGCGGCCGCAACTTCCTCGGTGACGAGCCCCCTGCCGGGCTGCATGACCGCCGCCAAGGCCTGTTTCCCCGTCATCGGGGCGAGCCGCAAGCGGTTTTGCGTGATCGAGGGCATCGCGGCCTTCAGCCCTTCGAGCGGCGCCAAATAGTCCTCGCGCAGCGAAATCAGCACACGATAGTCGCTGCGCGCGAAATCGAAGCGCTCCGACGCGGATTCGTCCGCATCGAGCTTCGTCTCCAGTGCCTTCGGCGGCCGATTCTCAACCAGGTCGGCCAGGTCTTCGATGAAGCGCGCCGCGCGCCCGCGGCCGAAATCATCCGACTGCGCCAGCGTGAAGATCTCCTCGAATTGGTCGAAGATCAGCAGCGGCACGAGCGTCGCGCCCGACGCATCCCGCAGCACATCGTCCCGATGATGCAGAAACTCCCACAACGATTCGCCGGCTTCCGCAACGCCGGATTGAGTCCACTCGCCCGAGCGGCTCGCGGTTTGCAGAATGGCGCGTTTGATCTGCTCCGAGGGCTCCGGCGCCTCGCGCCCGTAGTCGATGCGCACATAAACCGGGCAATAGCCCTGAGCGCGCAGTCGCGGCACAAGCCCGGCGCGCAAAATCGAGGTCTTGCCGAGGCCCGATTGGCCGAACAGGACGGTCAGGAGCTTGCGCTGCACGCGGCGCGCGAGCTCCGCGACTTCTTCTTCCCGTCCGTAAAAATATTGCCGGGTCTCTTCGGTAAAGGAGGCGAGGCCCAGCCATGGATTGGCGGCATCGACCGTCGATGCGGTCGCGGCGGCGTCGCCGGCGTTTGATCCCGGAAGGTTCATTGCTGCCGCGCCTGCATGAAATCGGTCAGACGGCTGGAAAAATCAGGTGGAACGACACCGCCCGGCAGATGATTGAAATGCAGCGATTTGAATTTGTCCGGGACCAAGGCCTCGGCCGCAATCGTGGCATCGATAGTCACCGGCAGGATGAACAGCGCCCCATCTGCCATGTTGCGCGACCGGTCGATGGCATAGCTCCACTCGCGCCGGAAATACCCCTCCAGCCGCCGCTGCGTAGTGCCGGAGACGACCGGTATGAAATAGGAGCAGCGGGCAATGTTGTGCTTGATCTTGCGATCGTAGTCGTCGCCCGCCTCCAGCCGATCCATGTCGAACCAGGTGGCGATGCCCGCCGCCTCGAGTCCCGCCTTGATCTGTTGCACGGCAAAGAGATCTTCACGGGCATAGCTGATGAATACCGCGTTGTCGGGCATCTCGCGAGCCGGCGGCAAAAAGCGGGCGGGCGCGGCGGACGACACCGTCTCGGCCGCGGGTCTGCGGCGCGCCTGCCAGCGTACGTGCAATTCGTCGACGAATCGCTCCGCGCCCATGTAGATCCGGGTGCGCACACTCACTTGCTGCAGAAAGGACATCAAACGCTCGTCCCGGCTCGTCGTGTCATCCGCCAGCACTTCGCCGACATCGCGCGGATCGGACAGGCGGTGGCGCTTCGCCATGCGCAGAAACAGCCGCGCGAGCCAATTGGTGAAATTGCTGCCGATGAACAATAGGTGATTGTGCTCGAGCTCGTGAAACAGCTTCTCCGGAGCCAGATGCTCGCTTTGCAGGGCGCAAATGAACTCGAGCAGATCTTCGTCCGAGATCACATAGGTGGGTGACGCCGAGAGGCGGCCGAACAGGTGGTAGACGACCGGGCGCTGCAGATGTTCGCGTTCGGCGCTCAAGTCGACGACACGATTCGGCGCATACGAGAGCACCTCGGTCGAGGGCGTGCCGCCGAAGCGCTCTAGATTGATGGCGTTTTCGAGCAGCGAATCAAAAGTGGTCGACACGAACAAATCCAAGTCGCTGATCGCCGCCAAGCGGCGCAAGGCCTGCGGCGGCTGGAAGTTGGCCTCCTTGAGAATCCCGCGCAGCCGCACGTAGGCTTCCTCGCGCCGCCCGCGCGCGGCGAGGAACCAGCACACGACATCGTTCAGCGTGTAGGGCTGCGGAAGCGACGAAATATCGACGTTCAGGCGCCCTGCTAGCTTCTCGGCCAGCCAATCGTACAGCAGCCGGGGACCGCGCTCGGTCGACACTTGCAAGAGCTCGGGCCCGACGATCGGAATGACCCGCCGCTCCTCGATGAAGCTCAGCAAATCGTCCCAGGCGTCGTCGTCGAGCGTAATCGTCGGCATGCGCATCGGCGACGCGCTCATGGCGCGCCGTGATGCGCTTGGGAGTCAATGACCAAATCGGTCCTTAAGATTGCGCAGCGTATAGGTCTTAACAAACTGTCGAGCACCGGCATGAATCAGACTGTCCCCGAGAAACTGCAGCAAGAGGAAACGGCTCGCACGGGCTCTTGGAATTTTCACGCAAAGTATGCCGCAGCAGCCTGGGCCCGGCAAGGCTTGGCGCCGGCGGCCCGCAATATTCCGAGCGCTGCGAGCCGGTGCGCCGTGCTGACTTTTCTGGCGCAATATGCAAAGTAAGGATCGCGGATGGCGGCAAACCCGCCGTCGACCTAACCGCGCGCAACCGGCGGCACGAGCCGCCGGATCGCTTCCCAGGAGGGTCAGCGAGGAGGTGTGGAGGCTGTCGATTTCAGCCCAGATCAGCCAATGGTCACCCGCATGGGATTGGATCTCGGTGGGGCATCGAAACGTCCGCTTGACCGGAGCCGGCCCTTATTCGGCCGGTTTGCCCAAGGCCGCGCTCCGATCGGCGCCGAGCTTCGCGCCTTCGAATTCTGTGATCGCGTTCGCTGCCCGCGGTCATCCGTCAAGGCGCTGGCGCGTTTAAAATTGCAGTATGAGCCAGTGGAAGCGGCACCCGTTGAATCGACCGACCGGCAGTTGGCCATGGCGCCTTTTGGTCCTGTTGGGCGGACTTTCAGCGACCCTGACTACCCGCGCGGACGCCGTGTCCGCGGTGCAATTGCTGCGCGAGGGCGGTTGCGGCGGCATTCTTCCGGCCGCTCAACCGCTGCATCACATCGCCTCGCTGGATCGGGCGGCCGAACAATGGGCCGCCGGGCGGTCGCCCGCGGCGGCGGTGCAACGCAGCGGTTACCAGGCGCAAGCCACGGCCGCGTTGCACATCAACGGGCCCGAGTCATCCATGGTTGAGGCGCTCAGGCGATCGAGCTGCCGCACGGTGACGGACCAGAGCTTGCGCGACATCGGGGTTTATCATCGCGGCTCGCATAGCTGGCTGATACTTGCCGCGGCCTATGTGGTACCGGCCCGCTCGCAGGCGCCGGTGCTGGCGTCGCGTGCGCTCGAGCTCGTCAACGAAGTGCGCGCGCACGGCGCTCGCTGCGGCCAGCGCTCGTTCCAGCCGGCGCCGCCCGTGAGGCTCTCGGGAACGCTGGCGAGTGTCGCGTTTGGCCACGCGGCCGACATGGCCAAGCATAATTATTTTGAACACGAGGATCTTCAGGGCCGCTCCCCAGCGGATCGGGTCCGAGCGGTCGGATACCGGGAGAAATTGGTCGGTGAAAACATTGCCTACGGCCCCAAATCGGCGGAGGAAGTGGTGCAAGGCTGGCTCAGCAGCCCCGGTCACTGCCAAAACATCATGGATCCCCGATTTGCCGAGATGGGCATTGCCTATGCGCCGGGACAGGCTTCCAAGCGCGGTCTTTATTGGGTTCAACTGCTGGCCGACCCGCTAACGTAAGCCGCTTGCGAGAAATCGCGCGCGAACCGCATCGGCGTGGCGCCCGCGGCGCCCGTTGGCTCGTTGTCAACGGCGCCGACGGCGACTTCGCGCAAACGTCTCCCGCAAGAACTATAAACATGCCACCAGCGCCCTCCCCGCTTCATTGCTCGCCGCGCAAACCCGTCAACGCCAAATCGAGTGCCCCCGTGAAGTCCAAGTACGCGAACACCGGCAGCAGCACCAGCGACAGAACGGCACAAATCCGCACGAACCATGCCAAGGCCTTCGATCGACAGTTCGCCGCACACTGATAGGTCGCCACCGTCACATAGATGCTGAATACCAGCCCGAACACCACATAGCCGCGCCTCGCGACCTCGCCGCCCGGCAGGATCAGGCCGAGCGCACTCACGATCAGCGAGCCCCCGAGCCCGTAGAGCCAAACGACCCTGGATAAGGAGGTCTTTCCTTGCAACGGATCCCTGATCGAGGCCCACAAAATCATGACCTGTCCTCTTTTGATGGCTCCGCGCCTTCCGCGGTGCGCTCGCTCATCCGACTTAGCCAATCAGCTTCCACCGAACTGCGCACCAGCTCGCCCTGGTTGACCGCCTCACAATGAGGCAAGAACAGCATCATATCGTCGCAGGGCCATCGTGCTCACGGATGGCTGTGTGCACTCTTCAGGCGGATCAGGCGAGTCTTGGCCTGAGACTTCGGACATCGCGAGAAGAGACAGCACTCAGCAGCTGATCATTTTCGTCCGTAATGGGCAGCGCTCGAAAATCGTAGCGCTCGAAGAGCATCGCAGCCTCCCGCAAAGTGGCGTCCTTGGGTAATGAAATCACGTGCTCCGTCATGATCTCCCCCAGCGTCTGACCAGGTTCTGCCGCAACCATATCTCTAATGTCCACGACTCCTTTCAGGGTCCCTGCGGCATCCGTGACGTAGACGTACATCACGACGTCCTTGTCCTTTGCGAGCTCCCGATATCGGTCGAGGACCTCCGCGGCCGATGTGCTCGGCGGCAGCCGGATGAGATCGGTCGACCCATAAAGAAGAATTTGTTCATCGTGCTTGTCAATGATTTGCGCCACCTTGGAGGACTTGTCCCGGTCGAGCAGCTTTAGGATCGCGCCGGCCTGGTCGCGGGGCAGAATGGCGAGGATGTCGGCGGCCTGGGCCGGAGTCATTTCATTGATCAAGAGCGCCGCACGCTCTTTCTCGATGGCGCGGATCAACTCCCGTTGGACCCGCGGCTCGACTTCCTCCAGTGTGTCCGATGCCTGTTCGGCATCAAGCGCGTTGAACAACGCAACGCGCTGGCCGCCCTCGAGTTCCTCGAGGATGTCGGCAAGATCCACCGGATGGATTTCGCTCAAGCCGGCCTTGGGCACCTTGAGCTTGATGTTGCCGGCGAAGCTCCCCAACTGCTCCGGCAGCGGCTGAACGTACAGCCACGACACGCGAGCCTCCTTGTTGCGATTCGTCAGCAGTTTGGCGAGCTTGCGAAGACCCAGCCGGCGCAGCGCCCGATAGTGGCTGAAGTCGACCTCGGCCGCATAGAGCTTATCGCTCTGAAAAGCGAGCTTGACGTCGTACACAATCTCGACCTCGTGGTCGTCAAGGTCCAGAATCTTCTTATCGAGGATGTGATCCTTGAGAAGGATCTGGTGCTCCTGCGGCGCCCGCTCGAATTGCGCCATGTCCTCGCCGATGTCGAGCACGATCTCCTCGTTGGAAATGAGGCGCACTCGGTCCCATGGCACCGTCAACGGCGGGTAACCGAAGGGTCGTGAGACAACCACGTGCGTGACTTCGGGGAGTTTGCCGGTTTCGGCGATCGCAAGATCGCTCAGGCGCCCGATCCGATTTTTTTTCACGAACACTCGACGGCCGAGGATCTCGCTGAGAAAGAATTCCTGCTCCATGACAACGGCCATTGCCCTACCCCTGCGTCACAATCAGAACGAATTTGTAAATCATTAAGGCCACCAGAGCCAGCAGGTACACCCGCAGCACCAGCAGCGAGATCCGGACGGCTCTGGACATCTCAATGCGCGGCTCGCGATAGCGGGAATTTATCGCGGCGAATTTGCCGATTAGGTTGCGCAATGTGCTCATCTACTCGTTCTTCGCTATTTGAACAGGTTGGGGAACAATACCGAAAATCCGTACAAGGTCGAGAGGATTATGATCGACACCACGATGAAGCCGCCGATGAGATTCTGACCTGGCGTATTGCAGCGCTCGCCCATTGTCGTCCGGTCGTTCAGAAGAAGAATCAAAAACACCAAGGCCGCCGGCAGCAGCGTCACGGCGATCACCTGAACGAACAAGGTGATTAGGACCAGCGGCGCCTGCGGAATCAACACAACGAGGCCCGCGGTTATGAGCATGAGGAAATACGTCGCATAGAACCACGGCGCCTGACGGATCTTCGTATTGAGCGAGTGCGCCCAGCCGAAAATCTCTCCGAAGGCCCAGGAACTTGCCAGCGAGATACAAATGGCGCCCAGCAAGCCGGCGTCAAACAGGCCGATCGCAAGAAAGGTCCCGACGTAGCGGTCGGTCTTCATCAGCTCCTGTGCCGCCTGGGCGGCGCTGTCGATGTCGATTTCCGGAAGCACGGTTCCGGTGACGATGACGATGAATACGGCCACGATCACGGTAATGATCGAGCCGAGCAATGTATCGAAGCGGCCCCACGGGATGTCCTTCTCGAGCATCCCCTTGTCGACCACGGCGCTTTGCTGGAAAAACAACATCCACGGGGCGATCGTTGTCCCGATATTGGCCATGAGGAAGAAGAACAGTTGGCCGTTGAATCCCCCGGCAAAATTTGGAATCAAACCCTGATGCAGTACCTCTCGTACGGACGGGTGCACGAGGAAGGCACCCGGGATATAAACCAGGTTCAGCGCGCAGAACAGCAACGCGAGCTTCTCGAACGTCCAGTATCTGCCGTTCAGAACTATGACTGCCATCAAACCGATGACCGCCACAACGGTAATCCATGGGGGTATCCCGAAGATGGCGAGCGCCGCCGTCATACCGACAAACTCGGTGACCAGCGTCAGCCAGTCGACTATCATCAGATCAAGAAGCGAAAACCAGCCCCAAAACGCGCCGAAGCCGTCGAAGATCGCCTCCGCATGCCCCCGCTTTGTGACGGCGCCGAGACGCACGGTCATCTCCTGAACGTAGTAGGCAACCGGGATCAGAACGAGCAGAAACCAGATCAGGTGGTAGCCGTACTTAGCCCCGGTAGCCGCGTACGTGGTGATACCGCCCGCATCGTTGTCCGCAACCATGACGACGATGCCCGGACCGGCGATAACCAGGTATAGGCCAACCGCTTTCCAAGCCTTGCGCAGGGGATAATAGAGTCTCGCAAAAAAATTCACTTCACTGTCCCTTGTTCATTGGGCACCGCGCTGCGCTTCCGGCAGGCGCTCGCGATCCCCGTTGTCAACCACGTTCACGACGTAGCCGCTCCGCAGCCCGGCTGATGTGAGCGGCTGTCGGTTGATTCGCATCTAGGAGACCGCGAGCGGTGTCGAGTGATGTTTATCATGGACCGCTCGCTACGCAAAGAAGCCAGCCATCATTAATAGCCAGACTGCAACCGCCAGGGCCATCCACAGGAACAACCCGATTTCGCCGGCCGCCGCTGCAATTCGCACCGCCGCGGCGAAATGGTTTGATCGGCGCTCCGTACCGCGTCGGTCGTGCAGCACCGCCGAACGCGGGGAAAAGGCGCCCATTACGAAAAGACGAAAATTGGAAAACACGGTCATGATCCACTCCTCGGTATGCAAAAGCCTTGTTGCCTAAGCCCGGGAGCGGTGACCGCGGGAATTCAGCAGATTAGCGCTGAATTCTCCGCACTGACTCTCTTCCGGGCCCTGACCGGGCCAACGACCTGGCAATACAGTCTCGGCACGGGCCGACTGTCTTGGTCGATGGCCGGGGTACTGGGTTGGGAATGCATGGGGGTCCTTAAGTACTCCGTCTAATTGAGAAGCTACATGTGCAACACGTGGCCGCGGAAGATCCGCGCCCATGGCTAAATATACCCTACCCTGGTATAGTAAGACAAGGAGTTGTATGCATGGGTCACATTGGGAAAGAAAAGAACAAGCTGCTGAATCGCCTCAAGCGGCTGCGCGGTCAAATTGAGGCTATGGAACGAGCCGTTCAGGCTGGCGATGAGTGCGCCGCCATCCTTCAACAGGCAACCGCATGCCGGGGTGCTCTGGACGGATTCATCGCGGAGGTCATCGAAGACCACATTCGCGAACATATGGTCGATCCGCGCGCGGGACCTGAGGCTCCGCGGGTTCTCGCGGCCGAGGAGCTCATCGAGATCGTGCACCAATATCTAAAGAGATAAGATCTAAAGAGATAAGAGCGCGCCGCTATTGGTCAGGATCCCGACGAGCGGCTGAGCGATGATCCCGGCGACGTAACCGCCTGTGTACGGGATCCCGATGGCGGCGGCTACGGCGGCGTAAGGCGTCGCGGCTCGTATTGTGACGACGAGCAGGAGACCGGCGACCGGCGACCGGCAGTTAGGCTTTGGACCGGCGTCGCAACCGTTTGCGCCGGTCATCGGCTGGCAACCTGCGCCGGAGTGGAACTCGCAGTGTTCAAGATTACCGGTAACCCGTCCTTCCCGGACCCCACGATGATTACCTTCGAGTTTGGGGACTCCGCCAACTTTTCAGTCGCCTCGATTCCCTTCCATTCGATTACCTGGGCGTTCAGTCCCTTGCTGATGATTGCCTGATAATCCGCTATGCCCATCGCCTCGATGTGCTTGCGCACGGCTTCCTGCTTGGTTCGCTCGAGGACGAACTGCATTTCAAGCGCCTTTTGTTCCTCCCCTAATTTGGTCTGAATTGCCTTTTGTACCGCCATCGGCAGGTGAACTTCACGGATCAGCACCGCATTGACCTGCACATGCTTTCCCTCCAGTTTCTGCGAAACCTCGTCGCGGATTTCCCGCTCAATCTGTTCGCGTTTCGAGGAGTAGATTTCCTCCGGAGAGTATCGACCGACGACCTTGCGCGCACTCGATGTAACGTATGGCGCCACCAGAGTCGAATAGTAGTCTGCACCCGTCTGTGTGATGAGTTGGTATGCTTCCGTTGCAACCGGCTGATAGAGAATCGAACTCCTCAACCTGATATCTAGTCCGTTGTTTGCCAACACGTCCAAGGAATCCTCGCTCTGTTGCTCCCGCAGGTCGACTTGATACACGTGCGCCAAAGGGGACACGAGGTGAAAGCCCTCCGTCAACGGCTTCTCCTCGGTTCCTCGCATAGGCGTCCACTCCACGCCCACGCGCCCCGTCGGGACTGAAGCGCAGCCGGCCAGCGACGCGCCGACGAGGAGTATCGACACGGGGTAATTGATACCGTGAATTGACATGATGACCTCCGCGTTCGATTTGCCACCGCAACACGATTCTATGGCTAGTGTGCACAACCAAAATTAGAGGTCGGCGAATGCAGCATTAAAAGGCCGACTTGGGATAGCGGCCTTAGCAGCCGCTTTGTCGGCAGCATCGACAGCCCTCCTTTTCCGGTCCTATGGGGATCGGCACACGGGCGGACGCCATAGAGAAAAAAGGCCGACGCAGCTGCCATTATGATTAGGAGCGCTCGTCGCGACACGGTAACCGGCTCTATACCTTACACCGCCCCGAATGCCCGGCAGGTCGCATCGGCCAATACTAGCGGCACTGTCTACCGTGTTGGCGGCAGCGGCTCGTCAATGCAATTTCATTAGGCAATTCATTGTTGAGCGGTGAGCATATCCGCCAGCTTCTCGGCGATCATGACGGTCGGCGCGTTGGTGTTGCCGCCGATGAGGCGCGGCATGACCGATGCGTCCGCGACCCGCAAGCCTTCAACGCCCCGCACCCGCAGTTGACAATCAACGACGGACGAGGAGTCGGCGCCCATGCGGCATGATCCAACCGGGTGATAAATCGTTTCCGCTTTGCGCCTTGCGATTTCCTCGAGGCCGTGACGCGTGGTGACCGCATCGCCGGGATAAATTTCCGCACCGCGAAACGGCGCGAACGCGGCGGCGTGTAGAATTTCGCGCGACCAGCGGATGCCTTCCAGCAGGACCTCGAGGTCTTTCGGCTCATTCAGATAGGATGCGAAAATCCGTGGCGCATCCTCGGGACGTCCGGACCGCAACGACAGATGTCCGCGGCTTAAGGGGCGCAGGGCGCAGGCGTGCACCGTGTATCCATGGCCGCTCAGCCGATTGCGGCCGTGGTCGTCGAGTTGCGCGGGTACAAAGTGAAATTGAATATCGGGGCGCCGGTCCGGCGCAAGGCTGCTGCGTACGAAACCGCCCGCTTCCGCAATGTTGCTGACTCCTGGGCCGGAGCGCGTCAGCAGATAGCGTCCGGCAACGATCAACTCCTGATAGAAATTGAAATCGTAGCTGACTTTCTGCGTGCACTTGCTGAGCGTGCAGAAGTCGAGATGGTCCTGCAAATTGCGTCCCACCTGCGGGCTTTCGGCCACCGTTGGAATTCCCACAGCATTCAGTTCGTCCGGCCTGCCTATGCCCGAGAGCATGAGCAGCTGCGGCGATGCAATCGTGCCGGCCGAGAGGATCACTTCACGCTCCGCCCGGGCGCGATGCAGCTTGCCCCGCCATTGATACTCGACGCCGACGGCGCGCCTGCCCTGAAACAGGACTCGGTGGGACAGGCAGCGGGTAAGGATCTCGAGATTGGTCCGGCGAGCAGCCGGCCGCAGATACGCGACGGCTGCGCTGCATCGCCGGCCGCGGCGCTGGGTGACTTGATAGAATCCTGTGCCGTCCTGCGCGGGTCCGTTGAAGTCCGAATTACGCCGCAGCCCGCACTCGACTGCGGCTTCGACGAACACTGCGCTCAATGGATTGCGGAACCTCAGGTCCTCGACCGAGAGCGGTCCGCCGACACCGTGATACTCACTGGCGCCACGGGCCTGGTCTTCAGCCTTGCAAAAATAGCGCAGTACGCTCGCGTAGTCCCAGCCGTCGGCGCCGAGTGCAGCCCATTCGTCATAGTCGAGTCGGTTACCGCGCGTATAGCACATCGCATTGATCGAACTGCTGCCGCCGACTACCCGGCCGCGCGGCCAGTACAGTCTCCGGCCAAGCAACTCAGGCTCCGGTTCGGTGTAGTAGTCCCAGTTGATCCGCTCATTTCCCACCAACCGGGCAATCCCGGCCGGCATGTGGATGAACGGATTAGAATCCGCGCCGCCGGCCTCGATCAGCAGGACTCGGTCGGCTGACCGCGCCGACAGGCGATTGGCCAGCACGCAACCTGCGGAGCCTGCGCCGACGATGATGTAGTCGTACACCGCTTCCCTCATCCGCGTTCTCGCGATCCGCGCCGGGCGGGCTCTTGGGTGCCGAGCATGGAGTGCATGAACCGCGTCTCGCGCTCTCGGATGACCTTCAACAAACGTTCGGCGCCATGCATCCGGCGGAACGCCTCGTATCCGCGCTCGAGGAAATCCTGCAGAGCGCCGAAGCCGGCCGCATGAGCCGGTACGTGCGCCGCCTTCAGGAGCGGCCCGAGCCAGACCCGGCGCACGATTCGATCGAGATCCTCGCCGACGCTGACAATGAGATCGATCTGTCGATTGCGCGACGTTGGATCGTCCACGGCACGATAGGCGGCCGAGTACGTGGTCTCGGTCACCCGCGCCGCGGCCAGTGCACGCACCATCGCGTGATCGAATTCAAGCGTGAGCACGTCGAGTTCGATGGCCTCACCGAGCACTTTCATCGCGGCCGCCGGCAGTGCCCGCTTGAAGTGGCGCCACGCGCGCGCCAAGTCCCGGTCCCGATGGTTGAACTCCTGGGGACCGTACAGATCGCTTAAGAAGAATTCAACCGCCGGCGCATAGCGCGGATCCTCATGAAAATCCCGGTAAGTTCCGGCCAGGCGCGCGGTCTGCCAACATTGCAGTTCGCGCAGGCGCGCGACGAAATCGGCCGCTTGGTATGAGGAGGCCTCGAGCCCGCGCTTGCGTGTCAGCAGCTCGTCCAGCGGATCGGGAGTATTCATCCGAGGATTTCCGGCTGCAGCGTGGCGATGACGCGATCGAGCGCGCCGCGCGCGCGCAACATGCCGAAATGGCCGATGCCGCGCAGTTCGTGCATTTCCGCTCCTTGCAGGCGCGCGCTGCCGGCGGGCACCACCAGGTTGTCCTCCACGCCGTAAATGCTCGCCACCGGTACCGTGAATCGGCCCTCTTGCGCCGAATTCAAGGCGCGCAGCCAGGGCGAAGCATCCGACATTTGCCGGGTGTTCGGCCAAGGCAGGCCGTGCACCAGGAGGGTGCCATGATGCGGCGAAGCGATGGTGACGATGCGGCGGATGGCGCCCGCGCCTAAGTCGCGCAACAGCGCCCGCGCGACGAGCCCACCCATGCTGTGGGCGATGATCACAACGCGCTCGCCGTTGCAGCGGCTTTGCAGCGCCAATAACTCGGGCGCGACGCGGCGGGCCTGCGTCTCGATGTCCGCCAGCAACGGCTCGACATCCGGGGCTTCGATCGGTCCGAAGCCTGCCGCATGCAATCGCGCCTGCAAGGCGGTCCACACCCGGCCGTTGCACAAAAAACCGTGCAACAGCACAACCGGGCGATCAGACCGGGCGACCGGCGGCTGCGGTGCCGGCCGCGGCTGCGCAGGGGCACTCATCGCAAGAAGAGCCCGGATGAACTCGGCGATTTCCTTCAAGAACGTCCAACCCAGCTCGCGCACGCTCCCGCGCTTGTAGACCTCATGTGCCGCGGCCTGCGCGATCACAAAGGAGAGGAACACGACCGCCACCGGAATGGCGAGCAGAAACCCCAGCGCCGTCGACAGTGCGCCCGCCATGGACCAATCATATGCCCGTGCCATCCAGGCGCCCGATACGGCCGCCGCCGCCAGGGTGAGACCCAGGATGCACCGCCACAGGCGCGCGGCCATGACGCGGTTAGCCTGCGATTCCCGGCACTCGCAGCATGCGCTCGATCCGCCGAAGCGCGAGGTCGAGGCGTCGTGCCGTCTGACGCTCCCGCTGCGACGTCTTGTTCGCCGCCGGCAGCGAGCGGCTGCGGTCACGCAGCACTTTGGCATTCAGACGCAGGCCGCGGCGCTCGAGCAAGGGTGCGATGACATCGGCCTGCGCCAGCAAATCGCGCCGCGTGCGCCGATAGGCGTGGTCCGCGAGGCTCAGGCGCTCCGCATAGCGAAACACATTGGCGAAGAATAGCCGCTCGTCGTGGCGGTCGGGTTCGAGCAGCAAAGTGTCCGCCGCCGGGTAGCGAGCAGCGTAAGTCGCCATCCCCACCTTCATGCGCGAATAAACCAGCGCTCGAAAGGTCTGTCCAAGGATCGCGGGTAATCCCTCATCCGCCAGATTGATGGGCCGTCCTGCGCGCGAGGAGTCGAAGGACACGATGGGATTGATGCAGATCACGAAATTGCACTTCTCCTCCAAAGCGAGCGATGCATGCATGGTGCGGATCAAAGCTCCATCGACAAAGTGCTGCCCACCGATCTCCACCGCAGGATACAACCCCGGGAGCGCGCTGCTCGCAAGCAGCGCCCGGGAGATGGGCACGTCTTGATGGCCGGGACCGCCGAAGGACTCGGAGGCACCGGTATTCAGGTTCGTCGCCACCACATACAGGCGCGCCCGCAACTTTCGAAAATCATCCGTATGGCCTTCGGAATTGAACACCAGCCGCAAGTAATCCTGCAAAGGTTCGTTGTCGAAAAGAGCCGTCGGCAGCAGGCGTCCCAAGGGGCCGACGCCCGCCTCCCACACGCCGCGGCCCGGGTCGAGTACGCAGCGCCGCGCGATCTGCGCGAGCACGTTCGGCAGGCGGCTCAAGCGGCGCGCATACTCGCCAAACGCGGGGCGCAACAGGATGGCGGGCGAGAACGGAAACAGGATCGACTCGTCGTACAGGAACATCGCGCACATGGCGGTGGTGTCGAAACCGCTCGCGAGCGCCGCGGCAAGCAGCGAGCCGGAACTGACGCCGACGTAGACATCGAATTCCGTTAGATTTCGGCCTTCGATCGCCTCGCCGAGCGCGTGCAACGCGCCGAGTTGATAATAAAAACCCAACGGGCCGCCGCCCGCCAGCGCGATGGCCAGCTTCGCGCGGCCCGCCTGGCGTCGCGAGGCGGGCTCAATGGTCAGCATCGGCCGCTAGTGCGCCCGTGCATGCGAAGATCCATTCCTGCGCGCGGCACGCATGCGCGGCATCGCCTTGCGCGAGCGCGCGAGTTTGTCGATGTTGGCGTTCAATGCATCGACTCGCTTGCTCAAGGATTGCACCTCGCCGGCGCTCGGCACGCCCAACTGCGTCAGGGCGCTGTGTACACGGGCCCGAAAAATCTTCTCGAGATTCTCGAATGCGTCCACCGCGTCACCGCGCACCTTGCCCATGCGCGCATTGAGGGTCTCCTGCACGCCGGTGAGCGCGCCCCGGAGGGCTTTGGCCGCCGCTTCCTGAGTGTCTGCCTGCACCTGCGCCCCCTCGGCAATCAATTCTTCGAGGAGCTTCGGCGCCCCGTGTTGAGCCCTCGATACGGCGCCGAGCCCGGCGAGCCACACCTGATGGAGCATGTTGAGCAATTGCCCCTGGGTGTCCATTGCGCTGGTGCGCGCGCGTTTCGCTGATGTCTTCTTTGCTGCCATTTCCTTCCCCTGGTGCCTCGCGGCCTGCGCCGCATATGAGTATTTGCCCTTAATGGAAATTCGAATCGACTTGAGTAACATTAATGCGAGCGCAGGTACCTGGCGATTCGTAATTCCCACTATTAGAGCGTACAAATGCGTGCAGCAACGTCGAGAAGCGGCTCAAAAGGCCGTTTCGATAAAGCCTTTGCCCAGAACGGTCTCGAGGACCGCTGGGCGAAAGTTCACAAGGGCGATCGGGAACCGTACCCGGACCCGGCGCGCATCGCTCGCCTCGCGAGGCAGCATGACGATATTGCCCAGTGGGTCGATGCCCATGGCGGCGCCGGCGAGGTCGCCATCGGTGTGCAGGAAGCCTGGAGGCACTTTCATACCGGAAAGTTCAAAAATGCGATCGCCTTCGGCGCCAAGCTCGGCGCACTCGGTGCCACCGCCGCCAACAAGGCGGCCGCCATCCACTCGCTGCAGGTGGGCGGCGGCGAGGCGGGCGGCCTGCTCGATGCCGCCGTCATGCGCGGCGAGCAAGCGGTCGAGCTGTTGCCCGACGACGCCAATTCGCATTACATGCTCGCACTCGCGCTCGGCCGGCACAGTCAGCGCATTTCGATCGTCAAAGCCCTCGCCGACGGCATCGCGACCCGCGTTCGAAAACACTTGGATACCGTGCTCGAACTCGAACCCAGGCACGCCGAGGCTCACATTGCACTTGGTTTGTATCACGCGGAAATCGTGGCGAAGATCGGCTCGCTGCTCGCCGGCTTGACCTACCAGGCGTCCCGCGAAGCCGCGATCGATCACTTCCGGCGGGCCATCAAGCTCACTCCCGCATCGCCGATTGCGCAGATCGAATACGCCAACGGCCTGTTGCTGGTGGATGCGGACAAGTACCGCGAACAGGCGGGCGAGCTTTACGCTAAGGCGGCCCACTCGGAGCCCGCCGACGCGATGGAGCAGCTCGATGTCGAGCGCGCGCGGCGCTACCTGCGCTGAGGCGATCGGGCAACGATCTAGTGGATCGGCAATCTCAATCGGCGAGCGATCCGCCGCCCAGCAACACGAGAAAGACCAGTCGGTCGAATTCTTTTTGAATGATCGACACGAGTTCGCTCGGTTCCGGGATCAAGCGCCGATCCGCGATCACGCCGAACTGTACCTCCTCGTTATAGGTGAACATGCTCACCCCCGCGCCGATGCTCCCCGCTTGTGGTACCCAAAACAGCAGTTGCGAGATCGGGGCGCCCCCCATATGCATCGGTCGACCCGGTCCCCGCACATTCGAAGCGACCAGACTTGCCTTGGCGCTGAACCATGCGATCGCAGGGTCCTCCACCGCCTCGGGCAAACTGCCGATCACGGATAAGAGTCCGTAGGTGACCAATGCCTCCGGCGAGCCTTTCAATGCCTGCATGGTGCCGTGGACCGCATAGAGCCTTTGCAGCGGGTGGCGGATGCCCATGGGCAATTCGACGAACGCGAGCCCGAAGCGATTTCCAAGATCGGCCGGCGCACCATCGCCCACACGCAAATTGACGGGCACTGCCGCCCGAATGGTCAGACCCGCGGTGCGCTCCCCGGCGGCCTCGAGATAGCGGCCAAGGGCACCGGCGAGGGTGGCGACCAACACATCGTTGATCGTGCAGCCGAGCACGCGCCCCACCGTCCTTACCTCTTCCAGCGCGAGCGGCTCGCCCCACGCGACGCGTTTGACGCCCGTGAGCGGGTGCTTGAGCCGGGTTACCGGATCGTCCGCGAGCAGTACGCCGAGGCGCGCAATTTCGCCCGCAATGCCGAGCACCTCGCGCGTGGCGGTGGCCGCCTCGGCCGGATGCAGCGTGTAATGAACGCTTTTTTCGACGAGATCGGCAAACTCGCGCAGCGATTGGGTAATTAATCCCGGAGCCGAATCCGGGTGGGCCTCTGCCGTACCCAAGTCCGATAGGGGCGGCGCGCCGCCGGACCCGCCGGGCGCATCGTCCGCGAGCGCTCCGAGCACGCGCATCAGCGCGATGCCGTCCGCGTAACAATGGTGGATGCGCACGATCAGGGCGCTGCCGCCCTGGTAGCGCTCGATGAGATGGAAACTCCACAGCGGTCGCCCGATGTTGAGCGGCGTGCTCGCGAGTTCGCCCGCCGCCGCCTCCAATTCGATTTTTCCGGCGGGCGCCGGCAAGGCGATGCGCAGCACGTGATCCTCGAGCTTGAACTCCTTGGCGTGCACCCAGCGTCCACCCAGCGCATTCACCACGGGCACACAGCGGAAGCGTTCGAATGCCAGGAATCGTTCGCTGACCAGCTGACGCAACGCGGCAAGGCGCAATCGCCCGCGAAGGATCAACAGCCCCATCACGACCATGGGGTTCGTCGGCCGCTCCATGCGCAGCCAGGCCCGATCGACACCCGACATGTTCTCGGCCGTTGCCATAACCCTAACTGTCGCTCAATTCAGAGGTTTTGGGACCCCTCGGTTTACCACTATATGGATGCCGGCTGGTTGGGTGTAGCGTGCTTGCCCATCCGCGCCGGACGGGGGTTAAAGGATGGGATATTTCGTCACCGGCGGCACCGGCTTCATCGGTCGGCATCTTATCCTCGAGCTCGCCAGACGTGGCGAGCCCATTTGGATCTTGGTGAGGCCGGGATCGCGCGCTAGATTCGAGCAGCTGGTACGGGACTGCGGCTCCGGCGGCAATCTCCTAGTGCCGGTCAACGGCGATTTGACGGAGCCTCTGCTCGGCGTATCGGCATCTGATCGGCGTGCCATGTCCGGCCGTATCGAACATTGCTTCCATCTCGGCGCCTTGTACGATCTGAATGCCGCCGACGCGGATCTCGTGGGCGCCAACGTACGGGGAACCCGCCATGCGCTCGACCTCGCGCACGAGATCCCTGCGGCCCGATTCCACCTGTTCAGTTCCATTGCGGTCGCGGGTCGCTACCGCGGCAGGTTCACGGAACGGATGTTCGATGAAGCCGAAGGCCTGGATCTGCCCTATTTTCGTACCAAGCACGAGTCCGAGGCCCTGGTTCGCACCAGCTGCCGGATTCCTTGGCGCATTTATCGGCCGGGAATGGTCGTCGGGGATTCCCATAGCGGAGTCATGGATAAGGTCGACGGTCCCTACTATCTCTTCAAGGCGATACAGACATTGCGCGATGCCCTGCCGCGCTGGGTGCCGCTCGTGGGCATCGAAGGCGGGCACGTCAATTTGGTGCCGGTCGACTTTGTCGCCGCGGCGGCGGTGCACCTCGCTCATGCGCCGGCTCAGGACGGCCAATGCTTTCACCTCACGGACCCGCAGGACCATCGCGTGGGCGATGTGCTGAATTTGATTGCGCGGGCGGCGCACGCTCCGAGCATGGCCTTGCGATTCGAATCCGGCGTGTTCGGCTCTGCGTCGGACCTGGTGCGGCCGCTTAAGGAAATGCTGCCCTCGGTCGAGCGCATCGCAGGGCAATTGCTCGATGATCTGGGCATTCCCCGATCGCTCTTGGGGCTCCTTGATAATCCGACCACCTTCGATTCCGCCCAGGCCCAGGCGCTGTTGGTACCGGCGGGGATTCGGGTACCCCCCTTGGAGACCTACGCCTGGCGCCTGTGGGACTATTGGGAGCGCTGCCTCGATCCCGGTTTGCACACCGCCGCCTCGTTGCGCCGGTGCGTCAAGGACAAGACGGTTCTGGTGACGGGCGGCTCATCGGGGATCGGGCGAGCCACCGCACTGCGCCTGGCGGACGCCGGTGCGCGCTTGCTCATCGTGGCGCGGGACGAGAACAAGCTGGCGAGCGTGCGCGCCGACATCGAGGCCCGCGGCGGCAAAGTCGGCACCTACACTTGCGACATCGGCGAGGCGGAAGCGTGCGCCCGCCTGATCGAGCGGCTGCTCGCCGATCACGGGCACGTGGATATTCTGATCAACAATGCCGGCCGGTCGATCCGGCGCGGCATCGATCAAACCTATGCGCGGCTCCATGATTACGAGCGATTGATGCGTATCAATTATTTTGCGGCCGTAAGCATGACCTTGGGATTGCTTCCCGCGATGGTGAAATTCGGGGCGGGACACGTCATCAATATTTCCTCGATCGGCGTGCTGACCAATGCCCCTCGCTTTGCGGCCTACAATGCCTCCAAAGCGGCGCTCGAAGCGTTTTCGCGATGCGCCGCGACCGAGTACGCCGCGCGTGGCATTCGCTTCACGGTGATCAACATGCCGTTGGTTCGCACGCCGATGGTGGCGCCGACGAAAATGTATGAGCACTTCGACTTGATGTCGCCCGAGCAGGCCGCTGAGAGAGTTTGCGCGGCAATCATCGATCATCCGGAGCGCCTCGCAACGCCCCTCGGTGTCTTCGCGCAGCTGGTGGAGCTGTTCGCGCCCAAGATCGGCCGAGCCATCATGGGCGAGGGCTATCGAATGTTTCCGGACTCCGAGGCGGCCGGCGGCGCACCCTCACCCGACGCGCGAGCGTTGCACGAACTCGGCGCCTTTACGTCGATTACGCGCGGCGTTCATTGGTAACCTTGACGTTCAGGCGGCGCGATTCGTTTCCTCGCGCATCAACTCGCGCCTCAAGATCTTGCCAACGTTGCTTTTCGGCAGCGACTGGCGAAACTCCAGCAACTTCGGCCGTTTGTACGCCGTGAGCCGCGCGCTGAAATGCTGATGCAGTTCATCGACCGTGACCGAACTGCTCTCGCGCACCACCACGAATACCTTGACGACTTGCCCGGAATGCGCGTCCGGAAGGCCGATGCACCCGCATTCGAGCACCGCCGGATGCTCGGCGCATACGCTTTCGATTTCGTTCGGAAACACCTTGAATCCGGATACGATGATCATGTCCTTCTTACGGTCGACGATGCGCAGAAATCCTTGCGCGTCCACGACCGCGATATCGCCGGTTCGCAGCCAGCCATCCGCCGAAATTGCCTCCGCGGTATCGGCCTCGCGGTTCCAATAGCCGCGCATGACCTGCGGACCGCGGACACACAATTCACCGGGCTTGTCGACCGGCACATCGTTTTGGCCTTCGCGGATGCTGATTTCCGTCGAAGGCACCGGCAGTCCCACGGTGCCGATGCGCGGAGCCGCGGCGAGATTCCCCGCAACCACCGGCGAGGCTTCCGTCAGACCATAGCCTTCGGCGATCGGCCGCCCCGTCACCGCGCGCCACTTCTCCGCGGTAGCGGGCTGCAGGGGCATACCGCCGGCCACGCCGAGTTTCAAGCGTGAAAAATCCAGGCGTGCGAATCCCGGGTGATCGAGCAGCGCCTTGAACAGGGTGTCGACGCCGGTGATCATCGTCATCGGCCATTTGCGAAGCTCGTGAACAAAGGCCGGTATATCGCGCGGGTCGGTGATGAGCACGTTGAGTCCGCCTTGCTGCATGAACAAAAGGCAGTCGCAGGTGAGACAAAACACGTGGTACAAGGGCAGCGGAGTAATCATCACGTCTCGGCCCGGCTCGAGGATATCTTTCCAAAAGGCGGCCATCTGCATCAAATTGGCCACCATGTTGCGATGGGTCAGCATCGCGCCTTTGGCGACGCCGGTGGTCCCGCCGGTGTACTGAAGAAATGCGATGTCGGCAGGGCCGACCGAGCGCTGCGGTCGCCCAAGCTGCGCGCCGCGCGCCAACGCGGCGCGAAAGCTCACCGCACCGGGCAGGCTATACGGCGGCACCAGATGCCGGATGCGCCGTACCACGAAGTTCACGATGGGCCGCTTGGGGAACCCTGCGAGATCGCCGATGCCGGTGATCACGACGTGCTCGATGGCCGTATCCTCGATCACCTCCGCGAGCACGTGGGCATAGTTCTCGACGATGACGATACAGCGCGCTCCGGAGTCGGTCAGCTGATGGCGCAACTCCCGCGGTGTGTACAGCGGATTCGTGTTCACGACGGTAAGTCCGGCGCGCAGAGCGCCGAACAAGGCCACCGGGTACTGCAAGAGATTCGGCATCATGAGTGCGACACGGTCGCCGCGCGCCAAGCCGAGATCGAGCAGATACGCGGCGAACTCGCCCGACAATCGCTCCAAATCTCGAAACGTCAGCGTCACGCCGAGATTATGATAGGCCGGCCGCTCGGCGAAGCGCCGGCAACTCTCCTCCAGCAGCGCCACCAGCGAAACATAGGCGTCGGGGTTGATCTCCGCAGGCGTTCCCTTGGGATAAGAGCTGAGCCAGATCTTCTCCATATTGCCCCCGAAGAGTCCATTTTGAGATCTAATAATCGCTCTCCGGCGACGCTTGTGAATTCGTAGTTACGCGTAGCGGGCTCGCGCGCCGGCGACTCCGAACTGCGATACGCGTCCTCGCCGCTGACGCAGGCATTGTTTCGTTGTGTGGCGCAACAACACGGCTCGTCAAGAATCTGCTTGGTCAATTAACAATCGCCGGGATCCGCGGCGATCCCATGCACACCGCGTCGGCGGCCGGTGCGGTCGTCGTTAGGAACCCGCACCATAGCCTCGTGGCCGAAATGCGGGAATGCGACCAATTTCACGGCATTGCTCCGCCCAAGCGATTGCAAAGGCTGCTCAAAGGAGCCTTAGCCGCGCAATGCGTTTCAGTTAATCGCTTCTAGCATCGACGCCATCTTCGCGCGCACTCCAGTCGCGGGGAAGGGGCGGTGCATGGTGCAATTGATCGCTGGCCGCTGTTAAGATGGTTCCGGGTTCGGGGGTCAACACCGGACCGATTACGGCGAAGCACTAAGCAATCAACACAACGACGCCGGAACACTCATTGCGAACCAGCATGGCTGGCCGCAGCCTCAAATTTACCTACCGATAGAAGGGATCAATCCATGCGTAATTCGACATTCGACGCCAAATCCAAACCCTGGGTGACGAAACGGGTCGCCGCGACCGCCGGAGCTGCAATTTGCGGCAGCATCGCGCTACTGGCCGGAATGGCTGCCGTCTCACAGGATGCAATCAAGGTCGACCCAAAACATTACAAAGTCGAGTTCGAAAATGATCAGGTCCGCGTCCTGCGTATCACCTACGGGCCGCACGAAAAATCGGCAATGCATTCGCACCCGGCCAGTGTGATCGTGTTTCTAACTGACGCAAATGCAAGATTTACGATGCCCAATGGAAAGACTCAAGACGTTGCCGTGAAGGCGGGCAAGGTCCAGTGGGCGGACCCGTCTACTCACCTGCCGGAGAACCTGACCGATAAGCCGATGGAAGTGATTCAAGTGGAGTTCAAGGCCAAACCGGCAGCGGCAAAATGATCGATCGCGGCACACCGCGGTAAAGGTCGAAAGCCGTATGGTTCCTCGTGACTTCACGAGGCGAAGCGGTCACTCGCGCCACGGAGTCCCGGCCTTTGGCCGGGATTCCGTCGTGGCCGGCGCCATCGTGTTCGAGTCGCTCAAGAAACGAAAGCGCGGGGTGTATCGTGCCGTTCCAGTGCCGCCGGTGGTGCTGGAAATGTTGGCGATGGTGCACGGTCTCAAGGACCGGAAGAAGAAAGCCACCAAGAAGGACGAGCCCCCTGCCCTGCTGTGGGAGTTCGGGCGCACGACGGCGTGGAAGAAGGTGCTCGAAGTGATGAAGGCCGCCGGCGTCAAAGGGCCCCAGGCGACGCCGAAGGGGTTGCGGCATGGGTTCGGGGTAGCGGCGATCCAGGCCGGCATCCCGCTCAACCTCCTGCAGCGCTGGCTCGGGCATGCGCAGCTCACCACCACGGCGATCTACGCGAATGCCGTGGGGCCGGAGGAACGCAACATCGCGGCGCGGATGTGGGCTTAAGGAGTTACAACCAACCGTCGCCAGCTTCTACCCCGGCAAGTACCTCATCGTAGGTGATGGCGAACCGACTTTCGTTTTCTGGAAATTGATCCAGCGCCAAAAATGTCCGTCGATGCTGGTCGAAAGACGGCCTCTCCAATTCTCGCAACATTTGCTCAACGGCATCTCCGCTCGGGACCGTATTGCCACTGACTTCGCGGCGCCGTCGCACGAGTAATTCGGCGCGCTCTCCAAATTTGGCCTCCGCGTCGCCTCCTCGAATACGCGCCGCGAGAGCGATCCGGAATATTCCGACAGCCGACATGCTGAAATAGGAAATGCCAGGTGCGGCGGAGCCAGAAACTGTTAGCGCTTCCGTAATATCACGCGTCTTGAGAAGTTCCGCGTAGAAAGAGGCGGTCAGAGCAAATAATGGGTCCGGGTAGATCTCTTTCCCAGGTCCCAGGATCCAGGCGAACGGTACGGTGCAAATCGGCATCCAGCGTTGACCAGGGGTCGGCGTCTAATTCAGACCGGCGCAACAATGCGCAACTCCATGACGGCCTCAGTTGATCGGGTGCGACCGCCGGCCGGCCGCTGCATTTGCGAAAGCGGCCCTCGAGCCCGGGTGTGCCGGAATCCGAACCGGGAGTTGCCGGTATTGCAAATACGAATCATTCGTATTACGATTGGCATAATTGCAGCTTTATTAGGGCGTTGGCGGGCTGCCGCGGAAAGGCATCTCGCCTGCCTGGCATTCATGCCGCCGGCACATTTCGAGGTTCCATTGGCTCGATGCGCATCCTGATCATTGAGGATGAACAAAAGACCGCCGAATTTCTCCGTAAGGGGCTGACCGAGTGCGGCTTCGTGGTGGACATCGCCGAGAATGGCGAGGACGGCTTGTTCAACGCCACAAGCCTTGACTACGACCTGATCATCCTCGACGCGATGCTGCCCCGCAAGGACGGCTGGTCGATGCTCGCTGAAATGAGGCAAAAGCATCAATCGACGCCGGTGCTATTTCTCACAGCCCGCGACTCGGTATCGGACCGGGTCAAAGGCCTCGAACTCGGCGCCGACGACTATCTCGTGAAGCCGTTCGCGTTTACCGAGTTATTGGCGCGCGTGCGGGCAGTGCTCAGACGCCGCGCAGAGCGGCAACCGGATGTCTTGCAGATAGCGGACCTGCGCGTCGATCTATTGGGACATAAGGCGCGCCGCGGCGAGATTAGACTGGATCTGGCGCCCAAGGAATTTGCGTTGCTATCGTTGCTGGCGCGTCGTCGAGGCGAGGTGCTCTGTCGGCGGGTGATCGCGGAGCAAGTCTGGGATATGAACTTCGACTGTGACAGCAACGTGGTCGATGTGGCCGTGCGCCGGCTGCGCCGAAAAGTCGATGATCCATTCACTCCGGACCTGATCCACACGGTCCGTGGTATGGGGTATGTCCTCGAAGAACGCTGACGCCCGGAAACCAGGTATCGGCGGTCACTGGGCCATGGCCACGTCGCTGACGCTGTACTACAGCCTCTCCATCTTCATCCTGCTCGCCGCAGCGTCGGCTTTTCTGTACTCGGGGCTGGACCGCAGCATGGATGAGGCGAACCGGGAATACCTGCTGCAGAAGATGCAGATCCTGACGCAGATCCTGCAAACGCAGCCCCTCAATAGGCCCGGCGTCGAACAGGAGGTGCGCGAGGAAGCGGAAATCTCGGGTCACTCACAATCGCCGTTCTACCTGCGTGTGCTGGATGCGAAGAAACAGTCGGTCGTGGAGACCCCGGGCATGGCCGCTACCCTGCCGGCCTCCCCGTTCCCGGCCGCGGACTCGACGGAACCGCAGCTGCGGCGTTGGCACACGGCCTCCGGGCGGGATTTTCTGCTCGCCTCAGCCGCAGTGCCATCGGCATCGAGCGCATCCCCGCAAGTGCATGTCCAAGCTGCGCTCGACACGAGCTCCAAACGGGATCTACTCGGTACTTATCGGCGCGGTATCGCCGTCGTCCTCGTCTGCGGCCTGCTGATCGGGAGCGCCCTCGGCGCCCTCATCACGCGCCACGGGCTGCGACCCATCGCAGACATAACCCGCGCTACCGAGCGCATCTGTGTCCAGCATCTACAGGAGAGAATTAGAGCCCGCCCGTGGCCCAAGGAACTGGTATCCCTGGCGGGCGCCTTCGACCGCATGCTCGATCGCCTGCAGGAGGCCTTCGAACGGCTTTCTCAGTTTTCGGCCGACGTGGCGCATGAATTTCGCACCCCCATCAATAACTTGATGGGCGAAGCGCAGGTGGGGCTCTCGCGCGAGCGCACGAACACGGAGTACGTGCGCGTGCTTCAGTCCGCGCTCGAGGAGTACACGCGTCTCGCGCGCATGATCGACAGCATGCTGTTTCTGGCCCAGGCGGAGCAAAAGTCTGCGGCGCCGGCGTCGGTCTCCCTGGAAGCGCGCGCCGAGCTGCAGGCGCTTTGCGATTTCTACCACGCTCTGGCGGAGGAGCAAGGTGTCGCATTGGCGTGCGAAGGCGGGATTACGCTGACGGCGGACCCGTTGCTGCTGCGCCGTGCGCTCAGCAACCTGCTTTCAAATGCCCTGAAGTACACACCCCGCGGCGGTCGCGTAACGTTGCGTGCGGCGGAGGGTCCAGGGGCCACCCGCACTTTGAGCGTGATCGATTCTGGCATCGGGATCGCCTCCGAGCATCTCGCCAAGCTCGCCGACCGCTTTTATCGCGTCGATCCGTCCCGTACAGCCAACCCCGGTGGAGCAGGACTCGGTCTGGCCATCGTGAGATCGATCATGGCGCTGCACGGCGGCAGCTTGCTCATCGAGAGCACGGTAGGATCAGGCACGACTGCTTCCTTGATATTCCCGGCGGGCCCATCCCCGCAGATCGAATCCGCCTGACGCCCCTTTTTTTCTCGTTGCTCCCAGGATGACCGATCGGTCATCTTGAGGTCATCTTCGGGTCAGGGATGGCTTGCTAGTTTCGGGCCGAGAGATTAGCCGGACAGTTGGGGGGAGAGACTGAATGACCCGCGATCATCTGAAGCTGAGGTCACGGCTGGCTGCGATGCGGTCATTGCGCCTCGGCGCACTGGCAATGTCGGTTCTCGGCGCATCGATGCCGATGCTGATCTCAACACCGGCCCGAGCCGTTCCGAGCTTCGCAAGACAGACCGGGCTCGCCTGCGAGGCCTGCCATACCATTCCCCCGGAGCTCACGGCATTCGGCCGGCGGTTCAAGCTCAACGCGTTCACCATGACCACGAAGCCGCCGCTGATCTCGGACATCGACGATCACAAGCGCAACACGGTGTTTCTGACCGATATACCGGGCATTTCAATACTGCTGCAGGCCACCTACGATCATTGGAACCGGCCGCCTCCCGACACCAACGTCGCCGGCGCCAATGCGCAGAGCGATACGTTTCAATTCCCCCAGCAAATGAGCATCATGTACGCCGGTGCCGTCTCCGACCACGTCGGCGCCTGGATGCAGCTCACCTATCTGCAGAATACTGGCACGCTCGGCATCGATAACAACGATATCAGGTACTCCGGCCATACCGAGAACAACGACTGGGTCTGGGGCACGACGCTCAACAACAATCCGAGCTTCCAGGACGTCTGGAACACGGGTTCGGCGTACCGCATCCCCTACTTCCCAACGCAGACCCTCTGGAGTGCCACTCAGCCCATTACCGGCACCGGCCCGCGTGCGCCCCTCTATACGGCCTTTGCGGGGTTAGCGGCAGGGCTCGGCGCCTATGTGTGGTACAAGGATTCGGTTTATCTCGAGCTCACGGAATATCACTCGGCCAAGTCCGGCAGCGCCACCGCGACGGAGGATAGCAGCAACCTCAACGTGGGCGGCGGCACCATCGACAACTGGGCTCCCTACTGGCGGGCCGCTTACGAGCGCGACTGGGGCTATAACTCCGTGATGATTGGAACCTCCGGCATGTACTCCAAGTTCGTGCAGAGCGTATTCGCCGGCCAAACCATCTCGCCGGGAAACTACAACACCTACACGGATGTCACTGCGGACTGGCAGTACCAATACAACGGTCAGCACAATATATTCTCGTTCTTGGGCCACTTCACCCACGAAACCGAGAATAACAATCCCAATCTGGTTCCAACCTATTTCAGCAACTCGACGGACCATCTCGAGCAGCTGGCAGTGACTGCAGAGTATTACTACGACCGTACCTATGGCGGATTGATCAACTTCGTGCGCACGACCGGCACTCCCGATCCCGCGTTCAACGGGGGCAACGGCTCACCAGCCAATCAATACGAGGTGTTCGAGCTGGATTATCTGCCCTGGTTCAACACTCGCTTGCTGCTCCAATACAACCTCTATAACGTCGTCAACAACAATCAAAACCCGTTCTTCCTGCATGGATTGAGCAATCCGAAGGCATCGAACAACAACACGTGGGTGGTGGGCCTATGGATGGATTTCTGATTAAAGCGCTGGCACTGAATTCGCTCCTGGTCGCTGCGATCGCGCTCGCGGTTTCCGCCACGGGAGATGCATCGGCCGCGGATCTGACCGTGCCGCACGATCCATCCGCGCTGGACGTTCCGACGCTGGTCAGCACCGCGTGC
Source organism: Gammaproteobacteria bacterium (assembly GCA_037440085.1). GTDB lineage: Bacteria > Pseudomonadota > Gammaproteobacteria > Steroidobacterales > Steroidobacteraceae > Bog-1198. The sequence continues at coordinate 2,769 of JBBIUT010000024.1, read as the reverse complement.
TCCAAGTGCCATGGCCCTGGCGGGGTCAGCACGTCGCCGATTTTCCCGATTCTGGCGGCACAGCAGCCGAGCTACATCGAGACCGAATTGAAGCTGTTTCGCGAACGCGGCCGCAGCGATCCGCATGCGCGAGCCTTCATGTGGGGTATAGCCCAACGTCTCGGGGATGATCAAATCGAAGGGCTCGCGAAGTACTTCTCGAGCCAGCCACCCGCGAGAGGCAAGGCCTCGAGCAACTCCGCGTTGGCCGACAAAGGCAGGAAGATCTTCGAACAAGGAGTGCCGGAGCGTGAGGTCACCGCTTGCACCGTCTGCCACGGTCCGAACGCCGAGGGCATCAACACATTTCCGCGGCTTGCCGGCCAGCATCGAGACTATCTCGTGCTGCAGCTGCAGCAGTTCCACGATCGGCTGCGCGAGAACGACATCATGCAGGGCGTCGCCAAGAACATCACCGAGGACGATATCGCCGCGGTGGCCGACTATCTTGCCTCCAGGTAGATCTGACACGCGAGCGGGAAATGCGCCACGTTTGCCGGCGGTGCAAATGCACGCCGTGAGAACCGGGGGGAACGCCCTGTGGATCGCTCGATGAAGATCGCCGTCAGCTCGCTGCTCGGAATGGCCCTGCTCTGCACCGCAGCCTCCCCATTTGCGCTTGCGCAAACAAGGGAGGAAACCTCCCTGTGGGAGGCCATCAAGGACAGCAAGGACGCGGAGGACTACAAGGCCTACCTGGATAAATATCCGGATGGCGTCTATGCGCCGCTCGCCATCCGAAGAGCGGCCGAGTTCGAGCCGCATTCGGCCGCCCGCGCTCCGAGCAAGCCGGCGGGTTCCAAGGTCGACTCCAAGCCGGCGAAAGAGACAGCGAAACCGCGAGTTCCCGCCCCCGTGATCATGAAGGAGTGCGAAGACGCCAAGGCCTGCGGCACGTGGACCTTTCTCGGATCACAGGGCACCGGGCAGTGGCCCTCCGGGGAAACGGCCACTCTCAGCGTCGAACGTTTCGATGCGGATTCGGTCGCGATTCGTCGCGCCGACTCGGCCGGCCCGTCCGCGGGACTGACGGCGGAGTACCGGGGCACTCGACGCGGCGATCGGATCGCGGGCAAGCTCACCGCGGATCTTCCGGGCCAACGGCACGCCGTCACGGGTGATTGGCACGCGACGATCGAAAATACGCCTGTCGACCTGCCGATGCTGATCCATATCTGCATTCAATGCGAGAGCGGAACGGGAGCCACTCTGGTATGGGAGCACGGACATTACAGAAATGCCGCAGCGCTGGCAGGAGAAACGGAAATCTTCACGGTCGAGAGCTTCGCGCGCGATTCCGTCGTCTTGCATCGCACGGATTATGGCCTGCATCGCGGCGAGGCCATCCTCGCGGGTCGACTCTCGCCGCAGGGCAACAGTATCGTGGATGGCGTACAGCGCTGGATCGGGAACCCGAATGATGATCACGATTTCCATGCGGCCTGGGGTGATGCGATCGGCAGCGTGCCTGGCAGCAAGGAACCGGACCCCACGCTGAGCGCACGGCCTGCGGTCTGTGTCCTCTGGTTCACTTCGATGATTTGCCAGTAGAGTGCAAATCGGCATCCACCGTTGACCAGGCGCCGGCGTCCAATTCAGATCGGCGCAACAATGCGCAACTCCATGATTTCACAATTTCTTTTGACTGAAATTTTGTTGTTTCGTCATGACTCATGGCATGGCGACCAGGATCTTGCCGTCGACGATTTTGGCCGGGTACGCGGTGACCCCATATCCCGGAGAGGCCATCGTACTTCCAGTGGTGACATCGTAGCGCCAGCCGTGCGCCCGGCATGTGACCACTTTCCCGTTAAGCTGACCGTTTCCGGGGGAGGCTCCTTTGTGCAGACAGGAATCATCCATCGCGTACACGATGCCATCGACATTGAAAATCGCTATTTGTCTTTCACCGACCGTGAAGCTCGAGCCTCTGCCAGGTGGAACCTCGTCCAACCGAGCAACCACTGTGAATTCCAATGGCAACTCCCCGTGACTAGCATCGGCGCTCCATCTGGCTCATGTGGTCACGGTCGCAAGCCAAGGCTATTTCTCAGCCTTTCCGTCCATGACCATGATTGTTTGCTGCATGAGAGCGCAAAGGCTCTCTTTGCCGTCCTTGACGGCAAATACTTCGGCCTTGGTGACAATTAGTGTGCGGCCGGCGCGGACGACCTGGCCGCGGGCAATGAGCTTGTCGCCATCGGCACAGGCGACCAAGTTCATCTTGAATTCCACGGTAAGCACCGATGCGCTGACCGGAACGGTGGTCATCGCCGCGTACCCAGCAGCCGAATCAGCGATCATTCCGACCACACCGCCATGAACGAACCCGTGCTGCTGCTCGACCCCGTCCCAGTGCGGCAAGTGGATTTCTGTGCGGCCATATTCGACTACTGGCAACGTCGCGCGGACAAGGTGCATTGCACTTTGTCGGTCAAAACTTGCATGGACACGCGTGGCAAAATGCGGGTCTGGAATATTCTTCATGAATTGCCGTCACGCGAGTTGGACAAGATGCGACTTTATCTTCCTGCCGTCGTTTAGGCCAATGTGAAACGGGTGAATATCGAACCAGCGACAGCGCATTGGTCAAACGACCACTGGCCAAACCGTGCTACGCATGGCGACGGAGGCTACGGTGGTCTACCGATTCGTCGGCGTCAACGTCTACTGAAAGTCTACCGACGACGTGACTATGGCCGGAGGACGCCGTGATTTCCGCGGAGGAAA
>JBBIUT010000023.1:0-40506 GCA_037440085.1 Gammaproteobacteria bacterium | reverse complement strand
CACTATCTGCGCGGCGTCACCAGAGCGAAACCATGAACCTGAGAATATTCAACACTCGGCGCGTGTAAGTTGGCGCGCCCGGAGAGATTGGAACTCCCGACCACCTGGTTCGAAGTTCGCCGAGCCGTCAAAGTCGAGTTTTCTTGCAACTGCAAGTCATTGATTGTTAAGTAATCTGCTCGCGGGACGTCCGTTGCAAATCCCCTCCCGAGCACGACAAAGCCCAACAGAGCACTACTGGCTCCCGCAAAACTCCCGAGATCGGTAGCGACCCGTAAAAATGATATTTATCGCTCATTATTTCCGCTAAATATGAGCGGTATAGTGCTACATTGTCGCTCATGCGCTGGAATTGGCAGGACCCGAATTGGCCCAACTTCCGCTTTCGCCCGACCCTGCTGGCGGACCGGGAAACCGCGTTCCTACGCCAAAGTGGGGTCGTGGTAGGCACCGTTCGTCATGTTCCAGAAAGCGAGAGGCTGCCGCTGGTCATCGAGCTCATCGGCACAGAAGCGCTCAAGACATCCGAGATCGAAGGGGAAATCCTGGACCGCGACAGTGTTCAGTCTTCCCTCCGCCGGCAATTCGGTCTACAGGGCGACGGATCCCGGGCCGCGCCCGCCGAGCAAGGCATTTCGCAGATGCTCGCAGATCTCTATCGTCGCTGGGCAGATCCTCTGGACGACGTCACCCTATTTCAATGGCATCAGTGGCTGATGCAAGGGCGTACCGGGTTAAGCATCATCGGCGATTATCGGCGGCATGAGGAGCCGATGCAGATCGTGTCCGGCAGGCTGGACCGGCCTAATATCCACTTCGAAGCACCCCCCTCATCGGCCGTTGCCGCGGAGATGGCCCGATTCCTTCGCTGGTTCAATGCCGCGAGTCATGACGGTGAATCGCCATTGCCAACGCTCGCCCGCGCGGGACTGGCGCATCTGTATTTCGAATCCATCCATCCGTTCGAAGACGGCAATGGGCGAATTGGCCGGGCCATTGCGGAGAAGGTACTGGCGCAGGGTGCCGGGCAACCGAGCCTTACCGCACTGTCGTTGTTGATCCAACGCCGCCGCAAGGAGTACTACGTGCAACTCGAGGCCGCCAACAAAACGCTGGACGTCGAGCTCTGGCTCAGCTGGTTCGCGGATGTCGTCCTGGCTGCACAGTCCCACACGCTCAAGGGTCTCGATTTTCTGCTGGCCAATACGCGGCTGAGGGACCGGCTACGAGGACGACTCAACGCGCGTCAGGAAAAGGCACTCTCTCGGCTGATGCGCGCCGGCATCGAGGGGTTCATCGGCGGTCTCTCCGCCGGCAAGTACATGGCGCTCACCGGCGCCCCGGCAGCCACGGCCCGGCGAGACCTCGGGCATCTGGTCGAACTCGGGGCCCTGCGGCGCACCGGGCGACTCAAGGGCACTCGCTACTGGTTGCCGCACGCCGCCAACATCGCCGAAGACAGCACCCGTCTTGAAGATGGCGATTCATGAACGAGGACTTTCGAAACTCATCTGATGCAAGTCGACTGTGAATCGGCACGGTGCTCGGGCGCTGATCGGCTCCGCAAGTCATTGTTTCGTGAACCAGAGATCGTGATTTCATGATCAAAGCTCGACGCCGGTTCCCAGCTTGACCTTTGCGCGAGTTGCGGAGCGATGCATTTCGAAGTGCGCTGAGGAGATTGCGCCATCGCTTGCGAGCCGCCGCCTGAGCGCAAGGAGTCGTCGCTGGCACGGCAGCATGTGATCAACGCTTGTCGAAGTGCGTCGCCCAACCGTGTCTTTGGTCGTCGCGGCTTACACCTGGCTTACATGGTGAGAGAGCCATTACGCAGAGTCCTGACTGGTTATCGCTAACTTACTGATAATCATGCAAAATTATGGCGCGCCCGGACGGATTCGAACCGCCGACCCCCTGGTTCGAAGCCAGGTGCTCTATCCAGCTGAGCTACGGGCGCGTTGCGGCAAGTTTAGCCGAAAGTGCGCACCACCTTTGTATTGCGTGGCGAGCGCAGCGCGGGACAGGATCTATCCGCGATCAGGACTGCGCTTGGGGCGGTGGCAAGGGATTGACCAGCAGCACCCTCAGTCCCCAGTTAGCCACCTTCGGATCGTACTGCCAGATTTGCACGTAGGCGTGGGTGCTGCGCTTGCTGCCGTCGGTGAGCTCGCCCACGGAATACATCAAGCTGGCATCGGTTGATCGGCCGCGGGCCAATTCTTTCCAAGCTCCCTTGAGGGGATGATCGCTGAGATATTGGCCGGCCGCACCGGCCCCGCCGATGGGTAATTGCTGATCCGTGAAAAATACAAAATCAACATCGCGGCCGTAGGTGCGCAACGCCGCGGCCACACCGTCGCGCCGCGCCGTGTCTTGGAAATCGCTCGCCGCATGACGCGCGGCGTCTTGCGCAACAAGATCTGCCGGCGGCTGTTCAGGTGCGCTCATCGGCGCCTGGCCCGGCAGCAGTTTGGGCTCCGCGATCTTCGGCATCGCATGCGAAATTCCGCCGTCGATTTGCACGCGCCATTGGCATGTTGCATCGCGCATCCAAATGGTCAGGAAATGCCCATAAGCCTTTTTGCCGCTGCCGGTATTCGTATAAACCCAGGGTCCGGCGGTAAATCCGAGATCCCCGCTCGGCGCGATGTCGCCGACGGCCGGATACCATTCAAGCGTGTTCTTGCTTTCCTTGGCGGCTTGGTAGATCGGGCGACCGGGCGCAGGAGCCGGATTCAGCACCCAGGAATTCTCGGCCAAATATTCCAGAAAGGCACCGGGCACCGAGGTTTGCGCCTTTTGGCTGAACGCGTATTCGGTCTCGAGCATCGCCTTGAGTGCGCCGCGCATGGTGGTGCAGCCCACCGGGCCCTTCTGCTCGGCCGCGGATGCCCCAAAGGCGATGCTGGTAAGCGTCAGCAGCAGAAACCCGGCGCTGCCCAGACTGGTTTTGCTCATCGATAATCCGCCCCAAACTGCGAAGTTGGCTCGCAGTATGGCCGCGTCGCCGGGTGATTACCCTTACCGATCAAGCTCATGGATCCGCCAAGGCACTGCGCCGGACGGTCAGGGCCCTCAGCCGCCGTGCAATGGGCCAATAAATCAGTCACTTACGCAGCTATCCCGGAACGCTGGCGGCCTTACGCCCTTGGCCGTAAGATCGCATTGGTACCGATAAACATTCGCACCGCCAACTAGAGGACTCCCGATGAAGGCTTGGATACCGCTTACGCTGCTGGTTTCTGTACTTGGCTCCGCCGCTCATGCGCAGTCGACTTGCACTTATCCGCGAGCGCCCGACGCAATCCCGGACGGCGCCACGGCGACGAAGGAGCAAATGATTGCCGCAAAAAACGACGTGAATCGATACAACACCGACATGAATGCCTATTTGGACTGCATCAAGCAGGCGATCGATGCCACGACGCCAAAGGATCCGAGCAAGCTCTCAGCCGATGAAAAAAAGAAGGTTGCAGACCAGGAAAAGGTGCTGACTCAGAAGAACAATGCCGCGGTCGACGAACTCCAGGCGGTGGTTGGACGGTTCAATGAACAGCTGAAAGCCTATAAGGCTGCGCACACACCTTGATGCGGGTCGCGGCGGATCAAGTCCGCCGCGATTTTTCTAGACTATGCAGGCTGGCACGCTTATCACACCGCGTCTGGCCGAAGAGGCGATCAACTCTCGGCTGACGTGTCTACCCATCGAATCACTGCCGCTGACGCAGTGTATCGGTGGGACATTGCGGGAAAATATATACGCCGAGCGCGATCAGCCGCCCTTCGATCGCGTCACGATGGATGGGATAGCGGTCGACAGCGAGTCGCTGCGCCGCGGCGTGCGCCGCTTTCGCATCCAAGCGACTCAACCGGCCGGTTCGCCGGCGATCAGGTTAAGCCGTGGAGATGACGCCATCGAAGTAATGACCGGCGCCATCCTGCCGCTCGACAGCGACTGCATAGTGCCGATCGAGCAGTATCTTCTCGAGGATGGCATCGCATCGCTCAAATCGACGGTCGTTTCGACTCCTTATCACAATGTGCACCGCCGCGGCAGCGATAGCCGCCAGGGAACCCTGCTCCTCAAGACGGGCACGTTATTGCGCGCCCCGGAAATCGCGGTCGCCGCGTCGGCCGGCATGGCGCGCGTAAGAGTGAGCAGCCAGCCGGCGATCATGATCGTCTCAACGGGCGATGAATTGGTCGAACCCGGCGATCCGATCGCCGAATACCAGGTGCGCCGCTCCAATGCCTATGCGGTCTCGGCGGCGTTGCGCAGACGCGGTTTCGGCCGCGTGGGCGATGACCATGTACCGGATGACGAAGGTCTGCTGCACGAGCGCTTGGCCCTGCATCTGACCACCCATGAAGTCGTGATCCTGAGCGGCGGCGTATCGATGGGCCGATTCGATCTCGTACCAAAGGTGCTGGCGCAGCTGGGAGTGCAGCAAATTTTTCACAACATCGCGCAACGTCCGGGTAAGCCCATGTGGTTTGGCATCGGCCCGCAGGGGCAATCGGTGTTCGGGTTGCCGGGCAACCCGGTTTCGACCTTGGTGTGCCTCATCCGGTACGTCATTCCCGCGATTGCCGAAGCCATGGGCACGTGCCGCGCCGCGCCCGAACGCTTGGCCTTGGCGGTTCCGGTCACGTTCCAGCCGCCGCTCACTTATTTTCTGCCGGTTGCCGTCGAACATGACGACTGGGGCCGCCCCTGGGCCACCCCGCGACCGCCGAACGGCTCGGGAGATTTTTTGAGCCTGGCCGGCACCGACGGCTTCGTGGAACTTCCCCCCGGCCCGAATACCTACCCAAAGGGCTTCGTCGCCGGCATGTATCGCTGGTGAGCTGAGGAATATGACGCAAGCATTCAACGTCCGCCACATTTCGGGCGCCAGCAATCCCGTCGATCGCTTCGGGCGGCCGCTGCACGATTTGCGCATTTCCGTGATGGATCGCTGCAATTTCCGTTGTCCCTACTGCATGCCGAAGGAGCAATTCCACGAGCACTACCGGTTCTTGAAGTCGCAGGAGCGCCTGTCGTTCGATGAGATCGTGCGACTCGCGCGGCTGTTCGGCAGCCTCGGGGTGCGCAAGCTCCGCCTCACCGGCGGCGAGCCGCTTTTGCGTACGAATTTGGCGGATCTGATCGGCGATCTGACCGGCATACCGGAAATCGAGGACATTGCACTCACCACCAACGGCGTGTTGCTCGCGCAGCACGCGGTCGATTTGCAAGCCAACGGCTTGCGGCGTGTCACCGTGAGCCTCGATACCCTCGATAAGGACATCTTCGCCCGCATGAGCGGCGGATTCGGCGCGCTCGATCAGGTATTGCACGGCATCGATGCCGCGATCGCCGCCGGTCTCGCGCCGGTGAAGATCAACGCGGTGATCGAGCGCGGCATCAATGACCAGGGAGCGCTCGAACTCCTGGAAAGGTTTCGCGGGATGCCCGTGATCGTGCGTTTCATCGAGTTCATGGACGTGGGCAATCGCAACGAGTGGCGTCCGGAAACCGTGGTTCCCTCGCACGAGCTGGTCGCGCGCATCCAAGCGCGCTGGCCGATGCAGCCGATCGACGAGAACTACCGCGGCGAGGTGGCACAGCGCTGGCGCTTCGATGACGGCTTGGGCGAAGTGGGATTCATTTCCTCGGTGTCGCAGCCTTTCTGCGGAACCTGCAGCCGGGCGCGTCTGTCCTCCGAAGGCAAATTCTATACCTGCCTGTTCGCGACCCACGGACTCAACCTGCGCGACGCGCTGCGCAGCGGCGCGACCGATTCCGACTTGCTGCAAATGATCCGCGGCGCGTGGCTCGAACGGACGGATCGCTACAGCGAGCAGCGCGATGAGCTGCGGCAAGCCCGCAATCCCGCGGAGCAGAAGATCGAGATGTACTACATCGGCGGCTGACCATCATGACCTTTTCACATCTGGATGCCGATCGGCGCCCCACGATGGTCGACATCGGCGACAAGACGGCCAGCGAGCGCACTGCCATCGCCGAAGCGCGCGTGCTGTTTCCCTCCAGTGTGGCTGCGGCGCTGCGCGAGAGCGGTCTGCGCTCGGCCAAGGGTCCGATATTCGATACCGCCATCGTGGCGGGAGTCATGGGCGCCAAGCGCACCCACGAGTTGATCCCGTTTTGCCACCCGCTCGGGCTGGAGAGTTGCCGCATCGCCATCGAGTTGGAGGGCGATGCCGCCGTGATTCGGTGCACGGTGAGCGTGCATCACAAAACCGGCGTCGAGATGGAGGCGCTCACCGGCGCCAGCGTGGCCGCGCTTACCGTATACGATATGTGCAAGGCCTTATCGCACGACATCGTGATCAGCGAGGTTCGCCTGCTCTCCAAGGCCGGCGGCAGGAGCGATTACCTGCGTGAGGCCGCGCGGTGAACGGGCCCGCGACAACCCCCGCGCCTGTATACGGGCTGATTCTCGCCGGCGGTGCGAGTTCGCGCATGAAGCGCGACAAGGCGGCGCTCCTGTATCAAGGCGAGAGCCAGCTCGACCGCGCCTGCGCGCTCGCAGGCCGGCACGTGAGCCGGGTGTTCGTCTCGGTGCGCGCCGGCCAGGACACGGATCCGGTGCGCGCGCGCCGGCCGCTGATCATCGATTCCATCGCGGGCGGCGGACCGGTCGTCGGCATTCGTTCGGCGTTCGCGGCGCATCCGCACGCCGCGTGGCTGGTGTTGGCATGCGATTTGCCGTTCTTGAGCGACGCCGCGCTCGCGCATCTGTTGGCCGAACGCGATCCGAGCCTCGTGGCCACCGCGTATCGCAGCGCACACGACGGTATGCCGGAACCCCTGTGCGCCGTGTGGGAACCGAAGGCGGCGGATGCGCTTGTCGAACACCAGGCAGAAGGCGGCAGCTGTCCGCGCAAATTTTTGATGCATCGCGCCGTGAAAATTCTTGAACCCTTGGATCGACGGGCACTCGATAACGTCAACACGCCCGAGGAATACGCGCATGCCCTCCGGTTGCTCGACTCGGGTGCCGAGGTCAATTCCATGCACCTTAAAATTCAGTATTACGCCTTGATGCGCGAGCAGGCCGGCCGCTCCGAGGAAACGGTTGAGACCTCCGCTGCCACCGCGGCGGATCTGTACTCGGAGTTGCAGGCGCGCCATGGCTTCACCTTGTTGCGCGAACAGTTGAAAGTGGCCGTCAACAGCGAATTCTCCAGCTGGTCGCGCAAACTGGTTTCCGGCGATGCCGTGGTCTTCATACCGCCGGTGGCGGGCGGCTGATGCGATTTCGCTTCGCGCATTCGGCCATCGATACCGCCTCGGCGCGGCTCGAGTTGCTCGATCCCGGCGCCGGCGGCTACGTGAGCTTCGAGGGCTGGGTACGCGATCACAATGAAGGACGGGAGGTGACTCGGTTGGAGTACGAGGCTTTCGAGGAATTGGCGGTGAAGGAAGGCGAACGCATTCTTGCGAAAGCGCAAAACCGCTTTCCGATCAAACGCGCCATGTGCATCCACCGCGTGGGCTCGTTGGGTTTGACCGACATGGCGGTATGGGTGGGCGTGAGTTCGGTGCATCGCGGCGAAGCCTTCGATGCCTGTCGATTCATCATCGATGAGGTCAAACACCGGATTCCCATCTGGAAGAAGGAACACTATCGGAACGGCGATTCGGGCTGGGTGAACTGCGAGCGCTGTGCGGTCTCGCCTCCATCGGACTAAGGCCGCCGATGCAGCCCGACTATTCACGCCAAGTACTTCTCAAGGAAGTGGGTGCGGCCGGCCAGGCCAAATTGGCGCGCAGCCGTGTTTTGATCGTGGGAATCGGCGGCCTGGGCAGCCCCGTGTTGCAGTACCTGGCGGGGGCCGGCGTCGGATTTTTGGGATTGGTCGACGCCGATACTCTGCACGCGAGCAATCTGCATCGACAGCCGATATACGCGTCGGATCGAATCGGCGAAATGAAGGTCCAATTGGCCGCGAGTGCGGTCGCCAAGCAAAATCCCGGTGTGCGGGTGGAAACCCATGCCGCGCGTCTCACAGCCGACAACGCACTCGAGATGATTCGCGCCCACGACATCGTCGTCGACTGCAGCGACAATTTCCGCACCAAGTTTCTGATCAACGATGCAGCGGTGCTGGCGCAGCGGCCGGCGGTGTTCGCAAGCGTCTATCAATACGAGGGCCAATTACAAGTCTACAAACCCGAACCGAGGCATGCCTGTCTGCGCTGCCTGTGGCCGGATGCGGCGGCGGACGGCGTGGTCGGAAACTGCGCCGAAGCGGGCGTGCTCGGGCCGGTGCCGGGCACCTTCGGCGCGCTGCAGGCCTTGTTGACGCTCAAAATCCTGTTGGGCATGCCGGGCCAGCTAGAGCGCGAGCTCTTGCTGCTGGATTTCATGAATTTTTCCAGCATCAAAATTCAGGCGCCGCGCCGCCCCGAGTGCATCGCGCCGCGCTGCGCGCTCATTCATGAACTGCCGCCGGAAGATGCCGTCATCGAGTTGCGCTTCGCTTCGCTCGGCGCCGCCGCGCAGCACCGGCTCGAGTTGATTGATATCCGCTCTGCCGAGGAGTTTGCCGCGGCGCCCACCCCTGCCAGGCACATCCCCATGCCCGCACTGCTCGCCAATCCCAAGCTGTTGAGCCCCGGGGTCGAGTACCTTTTCATTTGCGCATCGGGCAAGCGCAGCATCGCCGCCGCCCGCGCGATGCGCCAATCCGGACTCCGCGTGCATTCGCTTGCCGGCGGGCTGCAGGCGCTCACGCCGGCTGACCGGTAGCGTGCGTTTCCAAAGCAAGCTGCGGGATGTCGGTACCACCATATTCACGGTGATGTCGCGCCGAGCGCAAGAGGAAGGCGCACTCAACATCGGACAGGGGTTTCCGGACTATCCCATAGACCCGCGCCTTGGCCAGTCGCTCATCGAAGCCGTCGCGGAAGGGCGAAATCAATACGCTCCGATGGAAGGAGTGGTCGAGCTGCGCGAGCAGATTGCGCGAAAGATTCATGCGAGCTATGCCGTCCAAGTCGATCCGCGGGCGGAAATCACCGTCACCTGCGGCGGCACCGAGGCCTTGTACGATTCGATTCAAGCCGTTATCGGCCACGGCGATGAGGCCGTCATTTTCGATCCGGCGTACGACGCCTATGAGCCCGCAGTCCGCTTGGCGGGCGGCCGCTGCATCCGAATTCCGATGGCGCCGCCCGAGTTTCGCTACGACTGGGAGCGAGTGCGAGGACATCTCACTGAGCGCACGCGCCTGATCATCGTCAACAGTCCGCAAAACCCGAGCTGCACGGTCGCGGAGCGCGCCGATCTCGATGCTCTCGCGGCGCTGGTTCGCGACCGGCCCATCAGCATCCTGGCCGACGAAGTGTACGAGAACGTGCTGTTCGACGGCAGGTCTCACGCCTCGGTCTTGTCGCACGCGGAATTGCGCGAACGCAGCTTCGCGGTGTTTTCATTCGGTAAGACGCTGCATGCCACCGGCTGGCGCGTGGGATACTGCGTTGCGCCGCCAAAGCTTACGGCGGAATTGCGCAAGGTCCATCAGTTCAACACATTCAGCATCGCGGCGCCGCTGCAATACGCGATATCCCGCTACTTGGCGCAGTTTCCCGATGCCTGGACCGGTCCGTCGGCGTTTTTCGAGGCCAAGCGCGATCTGCTCGCCGGGCTGCTGCGTGGTTCGGGATTCGAGCCGCTGCCGGCGGCGGGAACTTATTTCCTGCTGGTCGATTACGGCGCGCTCAGCCGTGCCGGCGATATCGACTTCGCGGACCGGCTGATGCGCGAAGCGAAGATCGCGACCATTCCACTGTCACCGTTCTACGCCGCGGCTCCGCGCATGACGCTTCTGCGCCTGTGCATCGCGAAACGCGACGAAACGCTCAAAGCCGCCGCCGAGCGCTTGTGCATGTTCGCAACCGAGCGCCCGCACTATTGAAAGGACCGGATTAGCTCGCCGCTGCGCCGTGGCGGCGCGTCGTCACCGGAAGGCTCTGCCGCTGGCGTATATGCGCGGCGTCCATCAGCATGCGTCCGGCCCATCGGTACACGTTTCTCTCCTTGACCGTCCGGCGCATCAGACTCATCCGATTGCGCCGCTCTTCCCGGCCCATGCGCATCGCGACCACCATGGCGTCGGCGGTTTCGTTGACGTCGAATGGATTGATCAGCACCGCCTCGGTCAATTCCCGGGACGCGCCGGCAAAGGTACTGAGTATCAGCACGCCGTCTTCGTCGTCGCGCGCCGCCACGAACTCCTTTGCCACCAGATTCATGCCGTCGTGCAAGCTGTTCACCAAGCAGAAATCGGCCGCGCGGTACAGTTCGAACACGCGGTGCGGCTCCTGATGCTCGTCGACGAGAATGATCGGGCGCCAATCACCCTCCGCGAATTTCGCGTTTATCCGCTCCACTTCGCTGTACGTCCTGTTCTGCAGGGCTTGGTATGCCGGCAATTGACTGCGCGACGGCGCCGCGATTTGCAGCAGGCAGATGCGCCCTCGGTGCCGGGGGTTTTTATCCAGCAATGCCTCCAACGCCTGAAATCGCTCGAGGATGCCCTTGGTGAAGTCCCAGCGTTCGACGCCGAGACCCACGGTGACGCCGGCGCCGATGTGATACCGCTCGCGCACCAAACTGCGGCAGGTGGCGATGTCCGGAATATCCTGCAGCCAGCGCGGCGGCCACTCGATCGATATCGGGTAGGGAGCCACGCGGCACACGTGGCCCTGAAGGGTGACGGTCATGTGCTCATGATCGATTTGGCACTCCACGAAGCGATCCACGGAGTCCAGGAAATTCTGACAATGGTAGCGCGTGTGAAACCCCAGGATATCGGCCGACAGCATGTGCAGCAACATCTCGCGCTTCCAAGGACACACTCCGAATGTTTCGGCGTTCGGCCACGGGATGTGCCAAAAGAGCGCGATAGTGGCTTTGGGAATCTTCCCGCGGATGAGCTGCGGCAACAGCGCGAAGTGAAAGTCCTGGATCAACACCACCGGACTGTCGGTGGTGGATTCGGCGGCCACGACCTCGGCGAACTTCTCATTCACCTCTTCGTAGGCACGCCAGTCGCTGGCGCGAAATGCCGGCCGAACATAGGCCAAATGGCATAAGGGCCACAGGCCTTCGTTCGAAAAGCCGTAGTAGTACCCCTGCTCCTGCTCGCTTGTCAGCCACACACGCCGCAGCGTATAGGCCGGATTGTCGGGCGGCACCCTTATTTGATCGTAGCGATCCACGGTCATGCGATCCGCGGCGCCCGCGCCGTGCGCCACCCAAACGCCTGAGCACGCTCGCATGATCGGTTCCAGCGCCGTCACCATGCCGCTCGCGGGAACTTGCGCCACCGGATGCCGCTGCGCATCGAAATTGTGGATATAGGGCTCGCGATTCGACACGATGATGACTTGCGAGGAATGCAGATAATCGCGCACCACTTGCCGCAGCGCCTGCGGGGTCCAGTTCTCGTGAAAGTCGATCTCCAATCGCTGTGTCTCCTCGACCTCGGCCAGCACCTGACGCACTTGCGACAGTATCGGCAGCGAAGAACGTGGCGATTCGGCATCGTCGAGAAAACGCTTGCCGCGAATGTCGCCGATCAACACCTTGACCCAGCGGCGCAGCTGCAGCCAAGCCACCAGCACGAACAGCAGCGCCAGCAGCAGCACCGAAATCGCGACGAACACGAGCATGAAATCCCTGGCGGTTCGTTGCCTGCGATCGGCGAAGCTCAAATCGTGCAGCATCAGCACGCGAAACGGCTTCGGCTGGGCAGTGTCGAAATCGAAGCGCGACATTTGCACCGAGCCGGACGGCAATTGCACGACCCGCGCCGGGCCGAGTTTCGCGGCGCCCTCGGAGGCGCAGGAGATTGTCGCGGGCGTGTGCTCGGTCTTGTAGATCGTCGAGCCGTCGGTACGGCAGACCAGGATGGCGAGCAGGCGTTGGTCGGCGGTTATCTTCGCGAGGTAGCTTTGCAGCCGCGCCGCATTGCCGTTTTCGACCAAATCCGTGATCGACTCCTCCATCGAATGCATCACCAACTGGGCGCGCAATTCGACGTCCGATCGAAACCACTCCGCCAACAGCCGTTCGATGTACGGCAAGCCGACATACGCAACCACGCACGAGGCGAATGCGATAGGCAAAACGAGACGTAACATTATCGAGCGAAACATCACGCCTCCGTGGGAAGTACTGGCGTGTCCGGTAGCGCAGACCAAATACAAAAATGCCGCTCATCAGTCCCGGCTTTCGACCTGTCCGTTTCCTGCAAGAATGACACGCGGACCGGCGCTTGCGCGATATTGGCGGTAGCGACACTATAAAACACTATAGGCTAAGTGACCTTGTAGGCTATGCTTCCATATGATGCAAACACCGCCGCCTTCGCCGTCGCTCGAGTGGTGTTTGTTTTTGGACGTCGACGGAACCCTGATCGAACTGACCGACTCGCCGCTCCAAACCGTCGCGGATCAAGAACTGAAGGCCTTGCTGGGCCTGGTGAATGAAAGATTGGGCGGCGCTGTCGCATTGGTGAGCGGTCGCAGCATCGAGTACCTCGACGCGCTATTCGAACCTCTGCGGCTGCCGGCGGCGGGACTGCACGGTGTCGAGCGGCGCAAGGCGTCGGGCGGAATGCAGGGCGCGAGCTTCGTTGATACCCGGCTCGACCGGGTACGTGCGGCGGTGCTGGCGCTCGCCTCGGCTCATCGGGGCACCTTGGTCGAGGACAAAGGCCGCACCATCGCCGTGCACTTTCGCATGGCGCCTCGCCACGAAGCGAGTATTCGCGAGTCGCTTGAGGCCATCGCCGCACCGCTGGGCACCTGGTATCACGTCCAAGAAGGCAACATGGTCTTGGAGATAATGCCGCGCGGCTTCAACAAGGGAGCCGCCGTCAAGGAATTTATGAAGGAACCGCCGTTCTCGGGCCGGCGGCCGGTATTCGTCGGCGACGACCTCACCGATCAGGGAGGCTTTCGCGTGGCCGAAGACCAGGGCGGGGTCTCGATCGCGGTCGGCGATCGCGTGCAGGGACAATATCGCGTCGACGACTCGGCCGCGGTTCGCCGCTGGTTGCAGGGCATCGCCGCATTGCAGGATTCACACCGCGAATGAGCGAAGTCTCCGACCTGGATCTCGCGGTCATCGGCAATTGCCAGGTTGCCGCATTGATCGACTGTCGCGGCCGAATCGTTTGGATGTGCCTGCCCAAACCGGATGCGGACCCGGTATTTTGCGCGTTGCTGCGGCGCGATGGCGGCGGCTCGGTCAGCGGCGTGTTCGCGGTCGATTTGCGCGATATGAACCAGGCGAAGCGCCGGTACGTGCGCAACACCGCCATCGTGGAGACCACCCTTTCCGACGCCCACGGCAACTCGCTCAAGATCACGGACTTCTGTCCGCGCTTTCGTACGCGCGGCCGCAACTTCAGACCCATGGCTCTGGTGCGGCTGATCGAGCCGATCAAGGGCCGGCCGATCGTCAATGTTCGACTGCGGCCGCGGTGCGACAACGGGGCGGATGATCCGCAGCGCGTCGCCGGCAGCCATCACATTCGTTTCTTGTCGGCGGCGCTCAACTACCGCGTCACCACCAATAGTTCGCTGTCTCCTCTGCTCGACGAGACCGCCTTCGTGCTCGGCACACCGCTCGCATTCATCCTCGCACCGGACGAAACCATCGAGGAGACGCCGCTCAACCTGGCGAGATCCTGGCTCGAGGAAACGCGTACCTACTGGCACGAATGGATTCGCGGTTTGGCCGTACCCTTCGATTGGCAGGAGGCGGTGATCCGATCCGCAATTACCTTGAAATTGTGCACTTACGAAGACACTGGCGCCGTGCTCGCCGCCTTGACCACGTCGATTCCGGAAATGGCCGGCTCGGTGCGCAATTGGGACTACCGCTTCTGCTGGCTGCGCGACAGTTTTTTCGTGATTCTCGCGCTCAATCATCTGGGCGCCACCAACACCATGGAAGGTTACCTGCGGTATCTCGACAACATCGTTGCGCGAAATCCGGGGGGCGACCTGCAGCCGCTGTACGGCATCATCGGCGAGGCGCATATCGAAGAGCGCGTCATCGAGACGCTGGACGGTTATCGCGGCATGGGACCGGTGCGGGTCGGCAATCTGGCCTTCGGGCAATTCCAGCACGATGTCTACGGCGCGGTGGTGCTCGCAGCGCGGCAGCTGTTTTTCGATCAGCGCCTGACGAACCCCGGCGATGCCGCGATGTTTGCTCGCGCAGAGGTGCTGGGCGAGCGCGCAATGAAGACATTCGGGACGCCCGATGCGGGCCCTTGGGAATTTCGCGGAATCGAGCGAGTGCACACCTTCTCGGCCGTGATGTGCTGGGCCGCCTGCGACCGGCTGGCGCGAATTGCCGCGCAGCTGAAAATCGACGATCGGGCCGCATTTTGGCGAGCCGCTGCCGAGTCCATGCGCGCGCAAATCCTGGCGCGCACCTGGAGTCCCGGCAAACAAACGTTCGTCAGCGCGTTCGACGGTGAAGATCTCGATGCGACCGCACTGCTGCTGCCCGACCTGGGCTTCATCGAAGCGGCCGATCCGCGCTTCGTGTCCACGCTCGATGCCATCGAGCGCACACTCGTGCGCGGCGATCTCGTGTATCGCTACCGGCATGCGGATGACTTCGGCGTACCCGCGAATACCTTCACCATGTGTTCGTTTTGGTACGTCAATGCGCTCGCCGCCGTCGGCCGCTTGGATCGGGCGCGCGAGCTATTCGAGAGCCTGCTGCGGCGGCGAAACAGTGCGGGGCTGCTGTCCGAGGACATCGATCCGGTCAGCGGCGAACAGTGGGGCAATTTTCCGCAAACCTACAGCATGGTCGGCGTGATCACCTGCGCCATCCGCTTGAGCCGCTCGTGGGAGGAGATGCTGTAGTAATCGGCCGGTCGGCGAATTCAGTCGCGCGTCTGGCCGTTGCCGCGCACCAGATATTTATAGCTGGTGAGCTGCTCAGCTCCGACCGGACCACGCGCGTGAAACTTGTCGGTGCTGATGCCGATCTCGGCGCCCATGCCGAACTCGGCGCCGTCGGCGAACTGCGTCGACGCGTTGTGCAGCACGATCGCGCTGTCGACCTCGGTCAGGAATCGCTCCGCGACCGCGTGATCGTCGGCGACGATGCAATCGGTGTGTTGCGACCCGTACTTGCGGATGTGCGCCATCGCCGCATCCGCGTCATCGACCACGCGCACCGCGATGATCGCGTCGAGATATTCCGTGTACCAGTCCTGCTCGGTTGCGGGCTTTACGCGCACGACGCAGCGCGCCGTCGACTCATCGCCGCGAACCTCGCAGCCCGCCTCGAGCAACATCTCGATCAGCGGACGCAGGTGCGTGTGCGCGCAACCGCGGTCCACCAGCAAGGTCTCCGCCGCGCCGCAGATGCCGGTACGGCGCATCTTCGCGTTCAGCACGATCTCCCGCGCCATCTTGAGATTAGCGCTGCGGTCGACATACACGTGGCAGACGCCCTCGAGATGCCCGATCACCGGTACGCGCGCTTCCTTGCGCACCCGCGTGATCAAGCTCTTGCCGCCGCGGGGCACGATCACATCGATGTCCTCGGCCATCTCCGCCAGCATGTAGCCGACGGCCGCCCGGTCGGCGGTGGGCACCAATTGTATGCAGGCGCCCGGCAGACCCGCGCTCGTCAACCCCTGCTCCAAACATCCATGAATCGCCGCGTTGGAATGCATGCTTTCCGAGCCGCCGCGCAGAATCACGGCGTTTCCCGACTTCAGACACAGCGCGCCGGCATCGGCGGTGACGTTCGGGCGGCTTTCGTAGATGATGCCGATCACCCCAAGCGGCACCCGGCGCCTCTGAATGACCATGCCGTTGGGCCGCGTCCATTCGGCGAGCACGGTGCCGATCGGATCGGGCAGTTGCTCGATGCTCTCCAGTCCGAGGGCCATGGTCTCGATGCGCTTGGCATCCAGATGCAGCCGGTCGAGCATTGCGCCGGCCGCCCCGTGGCTCTCCGCCTCCCGCATGTCGAGCGCGTTCGCCGCCAGAATCCCGCGGCTGCTCGCCCGCAACGCGGCCGCCGCCGCCTCGAGCGCGCGATTCTTTTGATCGCTCGAGGCCAATTCGAGCCGCGAAGCGGCGGCCCGCGCCGCACGGCCGATCGTGCGCATGATATCCGCCACCATCACGAATCCCTCAGCAATACCAAGTCGTCTCGGTGCACGATCTCATCGCGGCCTCGATACCCCAGCGTCCTTTCAATCTCGGCCGACTGGCGGCCGATGATGCGTGCCGTGTCGCTGTCCGAATATGCGCAAATGCCCCGCGCCACCTCCATCCCGTCGGGTCCGATGATGCTGACCGTATCGCCCCGTTCGAAGCGTCCAACGGCGCGCGTCACGCCGGCCGGCAGCAAGCTCTTGCCCTGCAGCAGGGCGCGCACCGCGCCGTCGTCAACCGCGATCGCGCCGGCCGGCTTCAACGTCCCGGCGATCCACTGCTTGCGGGTGGCCATCGGCGTCGAGGTCGGCACGAACCACGTGCAGCGTGCGCCCTCTTCGATGCGCCTCAGCGGATGCTGCAGCGCTCCTTTCGCGATGCACATGTGACATCCCGCTCCCACGGCAATTTTGGCGGCGGCAATTTTTGTCTGCATGCCGCCGGAACCCATGTCGCTGCTGACCCCGCCCGCCATCGCTTCGATTTCGGGGGTGATCTTGAGTACACGGGGGACGAATGCGGCGTCCGGATGCTCGGCGGGATTTGCGGTGTAAAGCCCGTCGATGTCCGACAGCAACACCAGGCAATCGGCGCCCGCCATTTGTGCCACGCGCGCGGCCAGCCGGTCGTTGTCGCCGTAGCGGATCTCGGCGGTCGCCACCGTGTCGTTTTCGTTGATCACAGGTATCGCACCCAGGGACAGCAGCGCATTGAGGGTACCGCGCGCGTTAAGGTAGCGCCGGCGCTGCTCGGTATCGCCCAAGGTCAGGAGAATTTGCGCCACGGTGAGCTCGTGGGCATCCAGCAGCTCCTTGTAGGCGTGCGCGAGGCGAATTTGGCCGACCGCCGCGGCCGCCTGACTTTCCTCGAGCTTGAGTTTGCCGGCGCTCAAGCCTAGGTGCCGGCGGCCGAGCGCAATGGCACCCGAGGAAACCACGATGACCTCTTGGCCGCGCTTGCGCAGGTGTGCCACGTCCGCCGCGAAGCTTTCCAACCAGGCGCGATTGAGGCGTCCCTTGTCCGCGTCGACCAGCAACGCAGACCCCACCTTGACGACGATACGGTTGGCGTCGGCCAGGCGTCGGGCAAGGATTCTGCGGTCAGCAATGTTCATGTGTATGCAATATTGCCATTTACTTAGCGCAGCGGCCTCCCCTAATATTCGCCCCGACAGCCGCACACCAGTCAAGAAAGGACGAGCTTACGTGGGCAGAGAGTACGAACCGACCGTCGGGCAGTGGTACGAGGACCTGGAAAATGACGAGACCTTCCAGGTGCTCAAAGTGGATGAAGACCGGGAAATCGTCGAGATTCAGCATCTCGACGGCGATATCGAGGAATTGGACGTCGATGGCTGGGCGGAGCTCGATCTTGAGCTCGGCGAGGAACCCGAGGGCTGGTCGGGCTCCAAGGCCGAGAGAGATGCCGAGGAGGAGGAGGAAGAGGAAGACTGGGACGACGAAGACGACGAGGATGATGAGGATTTGGACGACGACGATGACGAGGATCGCGAGGAATACTAAAAGCCCGGCCAGGCGCGCCCCGTGACGGGGCGCTCACACCGGCTCTAGCCAGCCGTGGCTGTCGGGCGCCTCTCCCTGCTGAATGGCGACCAATGCGGCTCGAAGCGCCCGGGTGAGCGGACCCACCTCACCGCTGGCGACCCGGTGTTCGGCGCCGCGATAAATCAAGGTGCCCACTCCGGCGAGTACCGCCGCCGTTCCCGACAGCGCCGCTTCTCCGGATTTCACCCATTCCAGCATTTCCCCCACGTCGAACACCCGCTCCGACACCGCAAAGCCCCGGTCGCGCGCGAGCCTCAACAGGGAATCACGAGTAATGCCGTGCAGAAACGTGCTGTCCAAACCGCGCGTCAAGAGGGCGCCGTTGCGGATCAACAGGAAGTTGGCGGCACCGGTTTCCTGCACCTCTCCGCCCGGACAAAACAGCACCTGATCGACCTGAAATTTTGCCCGCGCGCTCAAGGTGGGACCGAGCGCCGCGGCGTAGTTGCCGCCGGTCTTCACCATGCCCATTTGCGCCGCCGAGCGGGTGTGCTCGTCGTCGACCAGGATTCGCAGCGGCTTCATCCCGCCGGCAAAGTAATCCCACACCGGGCTCGCAAGCACCATCAGCAAGGCCTCGTTGGCCGGCGTCGCCGCGGCGCCGATATTCGCCGTGGTGCCGATCAATATCGGCCGCAGGTAAAGAGCGCCAGGCGCTTCCGGCACGATGTCGCGGCAGCGCTCGATCACGCCGCGCACCATCAGCGCGAGCTGCGCCGCATCCGGCTCGGGCAGCACCAACTGGCGGGCGCTCTGACGCATGCGTTGGATGTGCCGATCCATGCGGAACACGTGGATGGAGCCGTCCGCATGCCGAAAGGCCTTGAACCCCTCGAAACAGGTGCTCGCATAGTGCAGCACATGAGCTGCCGGAGACAGTTCGATCGGCGCCACCGGCTTGATCTCGGTCTCGCCCCATCGACCCTCCTTGTAGGCGGCAACGGCCATGTGAGGGGCCAACAGGGTGCCGAACGCAGGTCGCTTGGGGGATGCGGTCATGGGGACTTCGCCTTGGGTATGAAAATCATCGCCGGATGTTCGAGCAGCCCTTTCAAGGCTTGAATCATCGCCGCCGCATCATATCCGTCCACGAAGCGATGATCGAATGACGACGATAAATTCATGACGCGACGCACTGCTATCGCGCCCTGGTGGACGACCGGTCGATCTACCGCATTGTTGAGACCCACGATGGCGACCTCCGGGGCATTGATGACCGGTGTCGAGGCGATGCCGCCGAGCTTGCCGAGGCTCGTGATCGTTATCGTGGAGCCGACCAGTTCGTCGCGCGTCGCCTTGTTCGAGCGAGCGCGCTCGGACACACGGCGCACCTCCGCGGCGATCTCCCACAAACCCAAGGCCTGGGCATTGCGCAAAACCGGGACCTTGAGCCCATCCGCCGTCTGCGTCGCGATGCCGACATGCACGGCGCGATGCCGGACCAACACGCCGCGCGCCGCATCGTAGAGCACATTGCACTGGGGAAACGATTCAAGCACCCGCACCAGGGCCGAAATCACCAGGGGAAGGTACGTGAGTCCGGGCTCGCCCTTGGCCAACCTGGCGTTCAATTGCGCGCGCAAGGCCTCGAGTTCCGTGACATCCACCTCCTCGACGTAGGCGAAATGCGGAATGTCCCTTTTGGCCGCGCTCATCCGCTCGGCAATCAATCGGCGTACGCCGATCACCTTGATTTCCGACGTGGCTGCGGCCGTGGGCGCAACATTTGCGGCCTGGCTCGCAGCCGCACCGGCCCCTGCTGAATTGAGATCGCTGCGCAAGATGCGCCCTCCGGGCCCCGAACCCGCGACGCTCGACAAATCGATCCCGGCTTCCCGGGCCCGGCGCCGATTGGCGGGGGAAGTCATGACCCGACCCGCGCGTCCCGCCTCGATCGGAGTTCCGGGGAGCTCTTGATCAGCCGGCGCCGGCGTCTTGATCGCGGCCGATACCGCGGCTGGCGCGGTTGCGGGCGCCGGAGCCGTATCCGTCTCGAACACGATCAGGGGCGAACCCACGGCGACTTTGTCGCCGGGGGCGCCGGTGATCGAGAGCACGCGTCCGCTGACGGGCGCGGGAACCTCGACCGCCGCCTTGTCGGTCATGACCTCGACAATGACTTGATCCTCGGTGACGACGGCGCCCGGTTGGGTGTGCCAGGCGACGATCTCCGCCTCGACGGTGCCCTCGCCCAGATCCGGCATCTTGAAAACGAACTGGCTCATGTCGGCTCCATGACGGCCTTGACGGCCGATGCGACTCGCGCCTGACCCGGAAAATACTCCCACTCGAAGGCATGCGGATAGGGCGTATCCCACCCGGCCACGCGTTGGATCGGCGCCTCCAGGTCCCAGAAGCACTCTTCCTGCACCACCGACACGATTTCGGCCCCGAAACCCGAAAAGCGCGTGGCCTCGTGCGCCACCACGCATCGGCCGGTCTTCTTCACCGAACTGCAGATGGTGTCAACGTCGAGCGGTACGAGCGAGCGCAGATCGACGATCTCCGCGTCCACCTCGAGTGCCGCCGCCGCCGCCAAGGCGACGAACACCATGGTGCCGTACGTGATGATGGTCGCCTGCGAGCCGCTGCGCACCACGTCCGCCGAGCCCAGCGGCACGGTGTAATAGCCTTCGTCAACCTGCCCTTTCGGATGAGCGCTCCAGGGCACCGCGGGCTTGGTCGGATCGCCGTCGAATGGACCGTTGTAAAGACGCTTCGGCTCGAAGAACACCACCGGATCGTCATCCTCGATCGAGGTGATCAGCAATCCCTTGGCATCGCGAGGATTCGAGGGCATGACGACCTTGAGTCCGCTCACGTGCGTGAAAATCCCCTCCGGACTTTGCGAATGCGTCTGGCCGCCCCGAATGCCGCCGCCGCACGGCGTGCGGATGGTCACCGGAGCGAAGAATTGGCCGGCGCTGCGATAGCGCAGGCGGGCCAATTCGCTCACGATTTGATCGAACCCCGGATAGATATAGTCGGCGAATTGAATTTCCGCGACCGGCCGCAGACCGTTCACGCCCATCCCGATGGCGGCGGCAATGATGCCGCCCTCGGCGATGGGCGAATCGAGCACCCGATGCTCGCCGTATTTGCGCTGCAGCCCTTCGGTGGTGCGGAACACTCCGCCGAAATACCCGATGTCCTCGCCCATCAGCACCACCGACGGATCGCGCTCGAGCATGATGTCCATGGCGGAATTGAGCGCTTGAATCATGTTCATGCTGGCCATGGGCTAGCCCCTCTCCTGGCGCATCAAGGCGCGCTGCCGCTGCAAGTGCTGCGGCATTTCCTTGAATACGTCCTCGAACATGAGATCCGGATCGAGCTTCGGACCTTCGTTCAAAGTACCGTAGGTCACTGCCTCCTGCCAACTCGCGCCGATCAGCGCCTCGAGTTCGCTGGTAAGCGCGCGGTGTCTCTCTTCGGACCATTCGCCGAGTTCGATCAGATGCCGCTTGAGTCGCTCGATCGGATCACCCAGCGGCCAGTGTTCCTGATCGTCTTTGGCGCGATAGCGGGCCGGATCGTCGCTGGTGGAATGGGCGGCAGCGCGATACGTAACCAGTTCGACCAAGGTCGGCCCGGCGCCGGTGCGCGCCCGCAATGCCGCCCACTGCGTCACCGCATACACCGCCAGAAAGTCATTGCCGTCCACGCGGATGCCGGCAATGCCGTAGCCGGGGCCGCGTGCGGCAAAGGATCGCTGCTCCCCGCCGGCATAGCCTTGGAAGGTCGATATCGCCCACTGGTTGTTCACCACGTTGAGAATGACCGGCGCCTGGTAAACGGAAGCAAACAGCAACGCATGATGAAAATCCGCCTCCGCGCTGCTGCCTTCGCCGATCCAACTTGCCGCCAGATGGTCCTCCCCCTTGATCGCCGCCGCCATGGCCCAGCCGACGGCCTGCGGAAATTGCGTCGCCAAATTTCCGGAGATCGAGAAGATATTCCCGGCCTTGGAGTGATACATCACCGGGAGCTGGCGGCCCTTGCACATATCGTGCGTGTTGGACAGCAACTGGCACATGAGATCCACGAGCGCGATTCCGCGTGCAATCTGCAGGCCCTGATTTCGGTATGAGGGGAACAGCATGTCGCCGGGGCGCAATGCCATGCACTGCGCGACCGAAACGGCCTCCTCGCCCAACGAACGGATGTAAAACGAAATTTTGCCGGCGCGCTGCGTGCGCTGCATGCGCTCGTCGTAGATGCGCGTCAGCAGCATGTGCCGCAATCCGACCTGGAGTTCGGCCGGGTCGAGATGCGGGTGCCAGGGACCGACCGCATGGTCGGCATCGTCGAGCACCCTCACCATCTCGACGGCCAAGGCTTCGATGTCGCGCGCGCGCGCATTCACGTCCGGCCGCCGCACGGCGCCCGCGGGCGAAATTTGCACATAGCTGAAATCGGGTTTCTCGCCCGGTCGGGCGGGAGCGCGAGGCAGATGCAAACGCGAGTGTTTGTTCATAGTTCTAACTTACGTCCGACGACAGTCTCATGTTGCATTCATTAGGCAACGGCCGGATAATCCGGTATGTTCATTCCTTTATTTCGCGAATAATGGAAAATAATAACCATCAAACCATCGACCGGCTGGATTTGCGGGTGCTCGACATTTTACAGCGCAATGGCGCCCTGTCGGTGGCCGAGGTGGCCTCCCAAACCCGTATCTCCACCACCACCTGCTGGCGGCGCATTCAACAACTCGAGCAAAGCGGCGTCATCAAGGGGCGGGTTGCGCTCTTGGACCGCAATGCGCTCGGCCTCGATGTCGCTATTTTTGCGCACGTCAAGTTGGCCACCACCGGCCGCGATGCGATCGCCGAATTCGAAGCGGCGATCCGCGAGCGCGCCGAAGTGCTCGAGTGCTACACGCTCACCGGCGAATGGGATTTTCTGTTGAAAATCGTCACCAAGAACATCAAGGCCTACGAGGCATTCTATTTGGATTACCTATCGCGAATACCATGTGTGCGGTCGGTCAATTCATCGGTCGCGGTCACCGTCATCAAGGAATCGACGGCATTGCCGCTGGGCGGCGCGGACGGTCATCTCGCACCGCAAGCCCGGTGAGCCTGAGCCCGCCGCCGCCCGCTCACCGACTGCGCCCCGCAAAACGGCGGATGCGTGCGCACGCCTCGCGCAGCGTCGCCTCCTCGGTGGCATAGCACAGGCGTACGAAGCCGGCGGTTCCCTTGCCGAAGGCCCCGCCGTCGAGCACCGACACCTTCTCCGATCGATACAATTCGCACATGAAGTCGTAGCCGGACCGGCCGGTGCCGCTGACGTCGATCAGCATGAACATGCCGGCCTGCGGCGCATGGCATCGCAGTCCGGGAATTCCGGCGAGCCCCGCCAGGACCACATCGCGCCGGCTGGCGCAGAACTCGCGCATGCGCGATTCCGCGGCAGCGGCGACACCCAGCGCGGTCAAGGCGGCTTCTTGTATGAATCCGGGCAGACCGTACAGCATGCACAGTGCCAACGCCTCGGCGTGCGCGACCAGCCGTCGAGGTCCCACCAACCAACCGGCGCGCCACCCGGGCATGGCGTGCGTTTTGGACAGACTGCTGACGGTGATCCACTGCTCGGGCAGAACCGCCGCCAGGCTCGGAACCCGGCCCCCGGGAGCGAGCCCCGCATACACTTCATCGGCCACCACCCACAGCGCATGACGCCGCGCCAATTCGCCGATGGCGGCAAGTTCGTCGGCGCCCATCACGGCGCCGCTGGGATTATTCGGCGTGGCGAAGAAAATCGCCCGGGTTCGCGGCGTGATCGCCGACTCGAGCGCCGCGAGATCCACTCGAAACCCGGTGGCCGCCGGCGCGGGCACCCGCACCATGCGTGCGCCCGAAACCTCGAGCGTGGCGGAATACGTCGGGTACAGGGGCTCGAACGCGATCACCTCGTCGCCGGGACCCGCCAAACACAGCGATGCGATGAACAAGGCGTTTTGCGCTCCGGCGAGGAATATCACGTTGGCCGCTTCGACGGCCTGGCCGGTGCGTTCGCGATGCGCGCGGGCGATGGCCATGCGCAGCTGATCGCGGCCCGGCACCGGCGTGTAGTGCGTATCGCCGCCCCTCAAGGCTTCTATCGCGCGCTCGATCACGGGCTGCGGCGTGTCGATGTCAGGATCGCCGACGCTCAAGATGATGACGTCCTCGCCGCTATCCTGCGCCGCGCGCGCCGCGTAGTGTATTTCCCAAGCATCAGCCCCGTCGCCGGCGATTCGATCCACCAAACTCGAATATTTCATCCGCAATCAACCTTGTTTCTCTTGTCTACCGGAAGCGCGGCGGCTTACTTTTCCGGGCGCTGCGTGCCATCCTAGCGCGGTTTCCCCCGCGGCGTTCAAGAAGGCGCATATGTCACGCAGTATCGGTCGCTATCTCGTTGAATTGTTGGTCGCCAACGGAATCGATACCGTGTTTGGAATCCCCGGCGTTCACAATCTGGAACTTTACCGCGGGCTTGCCGCCGCGAACCTGCGCCACGTCCTGGTACGCCACGAGCAGGGGGCCGGCTTTGCCGCCGACGGATATGCGCGCATGAGCGGCCGCGCGGCCGCCGCCTTCACCATCTCCGGACCGGGTTTGACCAATATCTTGACCTCGGCTGCCCAGGCCTACTCCGATTCGATCCCTCTCTTGGTGGTCGCGACCACGCCGGTGCGCGCTTCGCTCGGCAAGCAATGGGGCGTATTGCACGAATTGCATGACCAACGGGCGCTCGCCGCCGGAGTCTTCGGGGTGGCGCGAGCCGCGTCGAGCGCCGAGGATGTGCGCGATCATCTGCGGGTCTGCTTGGCGTCGCTGCGTGCCGGGCGCCCGCGCCCGGCGTACTTGGAGATTCCGCTCGACGTGCTGGCCGAGACGACCGCGTTGCCCGCGGATCGCTTCGCCGATGCGGCGCCCCTGCCTGAAGGCTCGGCCGAACAAATCGGCGCGGCGGTTCGCTTATTGGATCGCGCCGCACGACCCGTCGTCATTGCGGGCGGTGGTGCGTGCCGCGCCGGCGCCGAATTGCAGCGCTTGGTCGAGACCCTGGATTGCCCGCTGGTGACGACCGCGGGCGGCAAAGGCCTGCTGACCCACGAGCATTCCGCCAACCTCGGCACCGCGCTTCCCTTCCGGGGAACTCAAACGTTGATCGCCGATGCCGACGTGGTGCTGGCCGTGGGCACCGAGATGGGCGAGACCGATATTTACTTCGCCTTGAAATTGCCGATCGGCGGCCGGTTGATACGCATCGACATCGATCCAAGCAAGCTCGCGGATCACTATGGGGCCGAGGTGCCGGTCTGGGGCGATGCGCGCCTGTGCCTGCACGCGATCAATCAAGGATTGTCGGCTCGTTCCGGTTGGCGGACCGCCACCGGCGGCGCGGCGCGATTGCACGGCGAGATCGCCGGCGCGTTCGATGCGAAGGCGCGCGCGCAGTTGGCCGCTCTCGATGCCATACGCGCGGCGCTGCCCTCGGACGGCGTCGTGTTCAGCGATATGACGCAGATCGCGTATTTCGGGAATTTTGCTTATCGAACCGATCGGCCTGGCCTTTGGTTCCATCCGTCCGGCTACGGTACCCTGGGATTTGCGCTGCCCGCCGCGCTCGGCGCCAAGATCTCGAGTCCCGCACGCGCGGTGCTGGCGCTTGCCGGCGATTTTGGACTGCAATTCACCTTGGGCGAGTTGATGACCGCGGTGGAGGCGGCGTTGCCTCTGCCTCTGGTCGTCTGGAACAATTCCGCACTCGGGCAAATCCGCGACGACATGATCGCGGCGGGCATTCCGCCCACCGGCGTGATCGCGCGCAATCCGGATTTCGTGGCGCTGGCGCGCGCCTGCGGCGCCGCGGCGGTACGGGCGCGAAACCCGGCGGCGCTGAGCGACGCGGTACGCGCGGCTCTCGCCCACCCGGGTCCGACCTTGATCGACGTGGTCGCCGCCGACTTCGAAGAGCCTGCCTGAGTACTCCCCGCGGCCGCGACCGCGGCAGCCTCCTAGCGCATCAACTCGGCCACTGCCGGCGAGGGGTTGCCGCCGCATATCAACACCACGATTTTCTTGCCCGCGTAGCGCGCCGCTTCCTTGAAATACGCCGCCAAGGCGACGCCGCCGGCCCCTTCCATGGCCCACCCCTGCGCATGACCCCAGCGCATCGCGCGCAGAATCTCCTCCTCGCTCACCAAAACGCCGCGGTGCATGACCTGCCGGCACAGACCGAAGGTGATGGAGCCGGACTCGACGCCGCCCGCGGTGCTCTCGCTCAGGGTCGGCTTCTCCGGCGCAACGACAATGCGGCCGGCCTTGATGCACTCGTACAGGACCGCGGAATTTTCCGGCCAGCAGCCGATGATCTCGCAGTTCGGCGCTTGGTGGCTCAGGTAGGAACCGATGCCGCTGATCAGGCCGCCGCCGCCGGTTGCGATAAAAATCGCATCCAGATCCGGCAACTGGTGCATGATCTCGACCGCGATCGTGCCCTGCCCTGCCACCACATGCGGATCATTGTAGGGCGATACGTAGGTGCGCCCCGACTCACGGGCGGCGACCCGCGCCGCCAGTTCCGCGGCCAGCGGATCGTCGCCCACGATACGAATCCGCGCACCGTGCTCGCGTATCTTCTCGCGCCTGGCCGGGCTCACTTGCGCACTCAAAAACACTTCCGCGTCAATACCGAGGAACCGCGCCGCCGTCGCGACACCGAGTCCGTGGTTTCCGGTGGATGAGGCAATGACTCCGGCGGCGGCCGCCGACGGCTCGAGGCTCATCAGTTTGTTGGTCGCACCGCGCAACTTGAAGGAACCGCTGAGCTGCAATTGTTCGAGCTTGGCAAAGGCCGAGTTCGGATTGATCTGGAGTTCATCCGTCCCGAGGGGCACCAACGGGGTTTCCCGCACCAGGGAGTACACCCGATTTGCCGCTTCGTTGATCAGCGGCAGCACATCGTCGGTCAGCATCGCGGCATCTCTCTGGTGCAAGCCTCATGAGGCAAAGGTTGAGCGGCTTGCTATTATTGCAGAGATCTCGAGATGGAAGCCGACGAGGCGTCAATAACTTAAACCAAACGGGGATTCGCATGAACAAGTCATCGATTCGCATCGCGGCGCTCGCTGCCGCACTGGTCTCGCTGCCGGCGTGGGCCGGCGAACATTTTGTCGTGGTGGAGCGGCCGGTGGGCGAAACCACGATCGATCTCGGCGCCAAGGGCGACTCCCCTGGCGATCTGCTGGTGTTCGCCAACAAGGTCTACGACGCCGCCAACAAGACGCAGGTCGGCACCGATTCCGGATACTGCGTACGCACCGCGGTCGGCAAGAGCTGGGAATGCTTCTGGACGCTGATCTTGAAGGAAGGACAAATCACCATCGAGGGGCCGTATCTGGACACGGGTGACTCGATGATGGCCGTCACCGGTGGTACCGGCAAGTACGCGGGCGCGAAGGGCAGCATGAAGCTGCATCCGCGGGACCCGACGCCCACCGCCTACGATTTCACCTACGACTTGCTGTAGTGGCGTACACCGCCGCGCACGCGCAGCGCAGCAGAACGGATTTTCCGGCTCTGCTGCGCCCGCGCGAGGGCGTTGAACTCGCGTTTCTGGACGGTCCGGGCGGCAGCCAGGTCCCGGCCGCGGTCATTGAGGCGATCGGGGATTTCTACGCCTCGTGCAATGTGAATACCGGCGGCAATTTTCCTCCGTCCAGGGAAGTCGGCCGTCGAATGCACGACGCGCGCGAAGTCCTCGCCACGTTCTTAGGGGCCGCATCCGCCAAATGCATTTCGTTCGGCCAGAACATGACCACGCTCAATTTCTTCTTGAGTGCGGCGATCGGCCGCACCTTGAAGCCGGGCGACGAAGTGCTCATAACCGAGCTCGATCATGAGGCGAATCGCAGTCCGTGGCTGCGCCTCAAGGAGCACGGAGCGGTCATTCGGGAGGTGCGCCTGAAGCAGTCCGGCGTGCTGGATGCCGAGGACATGGCGGCCAAGATCTGCGGGCGCACCAAGGTGTTCGCCCTGGGGGGCTCCTCCAACGCGCTCGGAACCGTCAATGACATTGCTCTCGCGCGGCGCCTGACTCGCGAGGTGGGCGCCCTGCTGGTGGTCGATGCCGTGCACTATGCGCCGCATTTCCCGCTCGACGTGCAGGCCATGGACATGGATTTTCTGCTGTGCTCGGGCTACAAATTCTACGGCCCTCATGTGGGCGTGCTCTATTCGAGGCCGGGCGCCCTCGAGCCGCTGCCCACCGACCGCTTGAGCGTGCAAGACCCGGCGGCGCCCTATCGCATCGAAACCGGCACGCTCAATCACGCCGCCATCGATGGGTTGCGCGCCGCTGTCGAATACCTCGCCGGTTGGGGCGCGGGCAGCACCTTGCGCGAGCGCCTGGTCGATGCCATGTCGGGCATTTCCGCCTACGAACATCAGTTGGCCCGCTACTATTACGAGGGAGCACGGCGCATACCGGGGGTGCGGGTCTGGGGGCCGGGATTCGATTCGCGCGCGCGCGCCCCGACGGTTTCCATCACCATCGACAAGCACTCGGCCGCCGCGGCGGCAACTGCATTGGGTGCGCAGGGGATCTGTGTCTGGGACGGCGATTTTTATGCGGCGCGCGCCGTTGAGGTGCTGGGACTCCAAAAACGTGGCGGTCTGCTGCGTACCGGGATCTCGATGTACACGACGCAAGCCGAGCTCGACCGCCTGCTGGGGGGAATCGCCGCGCTCGCCTGAGGCAGCCCGGAACACCCAGAGCGCGGCGGCCGTGCTCTTCATCTGGCATTTCGCGAAAATCATGGTCAAATAGGCGCATGGACAATCCGATGCGCACCGACGGCTTTGAATTCGTCGAATATGCCGCTCCGGACCCCGAATCGTTGCGGCGGCTGTTCGAGACGATGGGCTTGACGGCGGTGGCGCGGCATCGATCAAAGGATGTCACGCTGCACCGGCAGGGAGACGTCAACTTCATCGTCAATGCGGAGCGCGACAGCTTTGCCCAGCGGTTCGCGCGCGCACACGGCCCGTGCGCATGTGCGATGGCCTTTCGCGTCGCCGACGCCGCGTTCGCCTACGCCCGGGCCCTCGAGTTCGGCGCCAAACCGGGCCCGGCCACTGCCGGACCCATGGAACTCAACATCCCCTCGATCGAAGGGATCGGCGGCAGTTTGATTTATCTGGTGGATCGCTACGGCGAGCGCACCATCTATGACGTGGATTTCCTGCCGGTCGCCGCCGCGAACGCCGACAGCGGCGTCGGCCTCACCCGTATCGATCATCTGACGCACAATGTACGGCGCGGCAACATGAACCTATGGGCCGGCTTTTACGAAAAATTGTTCAACTTTCGCGAGATTCGCTACTTCAGCATCGAAGGCCGGGAGACCGGCCTGTTCTCGCGCGCCCTGACCTCGCCGTGTGGCCTGATTCGCATACCGATCAACGAAAGCCAGGACGACAAGAGTCAAATCGAGGAATATCTCAACGAATACAAGGGCGAAGGCATCCAGCACATCGCCTTGGCCACCGACGATATCGCACGTACGGTGGACGCTCTGCGCGCTCGGGGTATCGAATTCCAGGATACGCCCGATGCCTATTATGAGGGCGTCGACGCGCGGGTGCCGAACCATCGGGAATCGTTGCAAGAGCTTGCGCGGCGTCGCATCTTGATCGACGGCGGCGCCGATACCGGCATTTTGCTGCAGATTTTCACCAAAAACGCCATCGGCCCGATCTTCTTCGAGGTGATTCAACGCAAGGGCAACGAGGGCTTCGGCGAAGGGAACTTTCAGGCGCTGTTCGAGTCGATCGAACTCGACCAAAAACGCCGCGGCGTCATATGACACCCGGCTGGACCCAAGGCGCCCGGTTGAACTTCAGGCATTTGCCCATATCTAACGCAGCTACGGTCGAGTCGGCCGACAGGGGGTTGATCATGCGAAGACTGATTGCTGGATCCGTTGCTGCGGCAGCCTTGACTTTTGCGATTACGGGCGTACCGGCCCTGGCTGCGGTCGGCGATCCGACGGTGCACCAGATCTATGAGGCGGCCAGGTCCGGCCATCTCGATCAAGCGCAGGAGATGATGAATCAAGTGCTGCGTGATCACCCGGAGAGCGCCAAAGCGCATTTTGTCCAGGCCGAGCTGTATGCGCGGGAGGGTAACGCCGAGCTCGCCCGCAGCGAACTCCGTCGTGCCGAGCAACTCAAACCCGGTCTTCCCGATGAAAGTCCGCAGGCGGTACGGGCTCTTAAATCCGAACTCGGTCTCGGCCAACGGGGCGAGGGCAGCTTCGGCTCGAGCGGCGCGCCGGCTGGGCCGCATTTCCCGTGGGGCACGCTGCTGATCCTGGCACTGGCGATCGGCGTGGTCTGGATGCTGTTCCGCAGGCGAAATAGCTACGTGCAATATCCGGCCGGCACGGTTCCGGCCGGCGGTGCGCCCGCCGCCTATGGCCCGGGAGGCTATGTTGGCCCGGGCGGGACGGGCAGCGGCATCGGCGGCACTATTGCCGGAGGGCTCGCGTCCGGCCTCGCGGTTGGCGCAGGCGTGGTGGCCGGGGAGGAACTCGCGCATCACTTCCTCGACGGCCGTCGCGAATCCGGCACGGTACTGCCTCCGGCCGGCGACAACTCGAGTTCGTCCAACAGCGACATGGGCGGCGCCGACTTTGGCGTCAATGACCCGGGTTCATGGGACGACAGCGGCGGCGATGCGGGCGGGGGCGACTGGAGCTGACGGCGGGCGACGCGCGCTCCAGGCTCTTCAGCTCAGAAGGATCTTGGGCGCGGCCGCGAGCCCCTCGACGATCAGCCGGTTGACGCGCCGAACGAAGCCCACCGGGTCCTCGAGCTCGCCGCCTTCGGCCAGCATGGCCTGGTCGTACAGCAGGTGCGCGAGATCCGCGAACGCGGCCTCATCCGCGGCGCCCTTGAGCCGCTCGACCAGCGGGTGAGTCGGATTCAACTCGAGAATCGGCAGGGTTTCGAACGGATTTTTCTGGCCGGCCTGCTTGAGGATGCGCCCCATGCGCAAGCTCACGCCGAACTCGCCGGCAACGAGCACGGCCGGCGATTCGGTGAGGCGGCCGCTCAGGCGCGCGCTCGCGATCTTGCCCGCCAGGGTCCTGCCAAGGCGCTCCACGGTCTCCTTATAAGCCGACTCGGCGGCGGCCTTGTCGGGTGTTTCTATGGCTGAGGCGAGGTCTGCACCGGCAGTCGCGACGTTGGCGAGCGCTTTGCCCTCGAACTCGTGCAGGTGTCCGGCCACCCATTCGTCGATGCGATCGGTGAGCAGCAACACTTCCATGCCATGGACCCGAAAGCCCTCCAAATGCGGGCTGTTGCGCGCCGCGGCGAGCGTATCGGCGGTCAGATAATAAATGGCCTTTTGATCGGCTTTCATGCGCGAGACGTAGTCCGCGAGCGTGACCTCGGCGGCTTCGCCCGCAACGGCAGTTGAATGAAAGCGCAACAGCTTGGCGACACGCTCCCTCTGCCCCGCGTCCTCGATGATTCCCTCCTTGAGCACCGCGCCGAAGGTCTTCCAAAACTCGGCGTACTCGGCCGGCTTTTCGGTCGCGAGTTGTTCGATCAAATCCAGCGAACGCTTCACCAGCGCCGACTTGATCTTCTCCACGGTCCGATTGTTCTGCAGCAATTCACGCGACACATTGAGCGGCAGGTCGTCGGTATCGACCAGTCCGCGCATGAAGCGCAGCCAAGGGGGCAGCAGCTCCGCGGCCTTGTCCATGATGAAGACGCGCTTGACGTACAGATGCACACCGCCGCGTTGATCGCGGTCGAATAAATCGAACGGCGCGCGCTTCGGCAAATACAGCAGCGAGGTGTATTCGAGGTTTCCCTCCACCTTGTTGTGCGCCCAGGCGCGCGCATCCTCTGAATCGTGCGACAAATGTTTGTAGAACGCCTGATAGTCCTCGTCCTTGAGCTCGGCCTTGGGGCGGGTCCAAAACGCCTTGGCTTGATTGAGCCCCTCCTCGGTGTCGCCGGTCTTCAGAACGATCGGTATGCTCAAATGATCCGAATACTTGCGCACCAATTGACGCAAGCGCGCGGCTTCGAGGAACTCCTTGTCTTCCTCGCGCAAATGCATGATCACCTGCGTGCCGCGACCGGCCTGGTCGTGTTCCTGAATTTCGTAGGTGCCTTCGCCGTCCGAATCCCAGCGGACTGCCGCGGAGTCCGCGCGTTTGGAGATCACGGTGACGCGGTCCGCGACGATGAACGCCGAATAAAAGCCCACGCCGAATTGCCCGATCAGCTGGGCGTCCTTGGCCGAGTCGCCGCTCAATCCCTCCAGAAATTTCTTGGTGCCGGAGCGCGCGATGGTGCCGAGATTCTCGATGACCTCGTCCCGGCTCATGCCGATCCCGTTGTCCTTGACGGTCAGGGTGCCCGCCGCAGCATCGGGAATCAGCGTAACCGACAGAGTATCCGAACCCATCAAGGCGGGGTTGGCGAGCGCTTCGAATCGCAGCTTTTCGCATGCGTCGGAGGCGTTGGAAATCAGTTCGCGCAAGAAAATTTCCTTGTGCGAATACAGCGAATGGATCACCAGTCGCAGCACTTGCTTGGTTTCGGATTGAAACTCTTTAATCTGTGGCTTGGTTTCCGTGATCATGACCTTACACCGGTGATTGCTGGTTGATTGCTGGTGGCGATGCAGTCATCGCCCGTTGAAATTGGGGCCGCCGTCCGATAGTTCAAGCGGGCCATCCGGCGCGCGGATCGAAATTGAGTTCACGCCTCATGCGCTCGTAGGCTTCCCTGGCCTGACTGGTCTGCGCCGCCGGAGTCACGAGCTTGATGCTGACCAACTGATCGCCGCTCGGAGAACCCGGCAGGCCGCGCCCGCGGAGCCTCAGCTTCTGATTGCTCTGAGCCCCCGCCGGAATGGTCAATTCCACCGTCCCGCCGAGCGTCGGCACCGCGACCTTGGCGCCGAGCGCGGCCTCCCAGGGCGCAAGCGGCAATTCGATTTGCACATCCTTGCCCTGCGGAACATACAGGGAATGCGGGCGCAATCGGACGCGGAATATGAGTGAGGGGCGATGGCCGGAGCGGGCGATCCGCAACGCTTGGCCGTCGGTGATGCCCGCCTGAATTTGCACATCGATGGGCCGGGCATGGCCGCGCTCGTTGACGGTCACGCGGCGCTTGGTGCCCGCATACGCCTCCTCGACGGTGACTTCGAGCGCCCCGGCGTCGGCCTCCGGTTCCTGGTGCTCGGCCGCACCGCCGAACAAACTCGAGAAGAAATCGCTGAAGCCATCGAGGTCCGAAAAGCGCTGGCTCCCGGAGTGGCTGAATCGCTGCTCCCAATCCGGCGGAGGCCGAAACTGCTGTCCCGATCGATAGTTGGGGCCAAGCTGGTCGTAGGCCGCGCGCTTCTCCGGATCCTTCAATACTTCGTACGCCTCTTGAACGTCCTTGAACTTCGCCTCCGCGTTCTTCTCCTTGCTGACATCGGGATGATATTTGCGGGCAAGCTTGCGATAGGCGCGCTTGATCTCCTCGGCTCCGCTGTCGCGCTTTAGACCTAGAGTTTGGTAATAGTCCTTGAATTGCATGCCTCATCCTGCACTGTAATAGTCTCGAAGTTGCCGCTGCCGTGCCGGCGGCGTCCACCCAGCGGCCGCATTCAAGCCCGCTTCGGCGGCGAATCCGAGGCGCGCACCTTGAATTTCGGCCAGGGCATCCCGACCATATTGCTGCGTCGCTATCATATTGTGGTTTATTTCCCCAAAGAAAAGGTCTATGAAGCGCATATTCCTGTTCATCGTGACCAACCTCGCCGTGCTGGTCCTTTTGAGCACCATAATCTTCGTGGTCGAGCAGGTGTTCGGCCTGCGCTTGCCGCAAGGCGGCCTGCGCGGTCTGCTGGTGTTCGCGGCGGTGTTCGGCTTCGGCGGGGCGCTCATTTCACTGGCGCTGTCGAAATGGACCGCCAAGCACATGATGGGCGTGCGGGTGATCGGCGAGCCGCGGTCGGAACCGGAGGTGTGGCTGGTGGCCACCGTGCAGCGGCTGGCCGCTCAAGCGCGCATCAGCAATCCCGAAATTGGCTTATTCGATGCCGAGGAGATGAATGCCTTCGCGACCGGCGCGCGACGCAACGCCGCCCTGGTGGCGGTGAGCACCGGCCTGCTGCGCAGCATGTCGCGTCCGCAGGCGGAAGCCGTGCTGGGCCACGAAATCACCCACGTGGCGAACGGTGACATGGTGACCCTGGCCTTGCTGCAGGGCGTGCTGAATACCTTCGTGATCTTTTTCGCGCGCATCATAGGCGGCCTGGTCGATCGCGCGCTGCTAAAGAACGACCGGGAAGAATCCAGCATTGGTTTCTTCTTGACGACCATGGTGGCTCAGCTGGTACTCGGTATTTTGGCCAGCCTGATCGTCAATTGGTATTCCCGTCAGAGAGAATTCCGTGCCGATCGCGGCGGTGCCGATCTGGCCGGCACCGGCAATATGATCGGCGCGCTCGAGGCGTTGAAGAGCAGCCACGGCGAACCCGCCATGCCGCCGCAAATGCGTGCATTCGGGATCAACGGCGGACGGCCGAACGGATTTGCGCAGCTATTCATGAGCCACCCTCCCTTGGATGATCGTATCGCGGCATTGCGCGCCGCCAACGGCTGAGCCGCAACAGCCAATCACTATCGCGCCGCGGTCCCGCGAGGGAGCCGGCAAGCGCTTTTGACCGCCGCAAACCTCGCACGCCGATTTAAGCTCGCACCGAGCTCAGGAACGCGCTCATGTGATACCGCGCCTGATCCTGCACGTAGCGGTAGGCGGCCCCGGCCGGGCAACTTCGACGGGCCCGGCAGCCGCGTTCGCGGCAGTCCGAACCGGCTGCGCTCGACACAAAACCGACACAGGCCTCGACGTCGAATGAGCCCGGGCGAAACGCCTGGACCGGGCAGGAAGACAGACACGGCTTGAGCGCACAGCCCGAGCAGGGATGAACCGACGGCGCCACGGTCGGCAGCTCAATTCGGCCAGGCACGGCAAGCGCGCCTCGGTAGGCGTGCCACAACCCCCACTCGGGATGAATGAGCAAGCCGATCGGACTCTGGTGCACCGGCTCGCTGCGCAAGGCGAGCCGCTGGAACGGCAGCTGAGGCGGCGTGCCGTCCGGATAGAGGCCCACCCCGCCCAATTCGCTTGCGAGCGTGCCGATCACTCGACGGGACCAGCGGTCGAGGGGATGCGGCATTCCGTCGCTCGCCTCGGGGGAGGATTGATAAACACCCCACTGCTGGCTGCCGGTGAAGCCCAATAGAATCATCGTTCCGGCGCGCGCCCCAGGCAACAGCTGATCGAATTCCCGCGGTTCGGGGTGGAACGCGCCGCGCACGGCGAGGCCGAGGGAATTCGCGTGCCGACATAGCCCATCGAAGGTCATCGCAGCTTCCGTTATGGCGTTTCCATCCGCGCCGTCAGGCATCATAGCGCCAGTCTCGCGCGGCGGAGGTGGCGGCGGCATGCAGCAGATCTTCATCGGCGGCGCCTGGGTCCAGCCCCTCGAGGGCTCGACCCGCGCCGTCACCAATCCGGCAACTCTGGAGCCGATCGACACCGTGGCCGAGTGCGGGCCGGCCGAGGTGGCCGGCGCCGTCGATGCCGCGCACGCCGCGCTGCCCGGATGGCAAAGGGTGCCCGCGGCCGATCGGGCGGCACTCCTGCGCGAGATCGGCGGCCGCATTCGCAACGGCGGGCGCGATCTCGCGACCCTGCTGACGCGCGAGACCGGGAAGCCCTTGTGCGAGTCCCTCGATTGCATCGATGCCGTGGCGGCTTTGTTCGAAACCGGCGGCGCGGGTGCGCCGCACGCGGCTGGCTCGCCGCCGCGGCCGCCCGGCGCCGTGATCGCAGCGATTGCGCCGTTTAATTTCCCGCTGCTGTTCATGGCGTGCGCCGTCGCACCGGCGATCGCGGCGGGCGATACGGTCGTCTGCAAGCCGCCGCCCCAGAACCCGCTGTCAAGCTTGATGCTGGCCCGGGCCTGCGGTGCCCTGCCGGCGGGCGTTCTCAATGTGATCACCGGCGGCGCCGACACCGGGCAGGCGCTGGTCCAGCACGCCGGCGTCGGGCAGGCGAGGTTCACCGGCTCCGCGGCGGTCGGCCGCACGCTTGCGGCCGCGGCGCAGGGCAGGCAGTTCGACCTCGAACTCGGGTCCGTCGACGCCTTCATCGTCTGCAAGCACGCGGATCTCGAGGCCGCGGTGCCGGCAATCGCCTGGGCCCGCCTGATGAATGCGGGCCAGGTCTGCACATCGGGCAAGCACATCTATGTCGAACGGTCGATCGCCGCCGAGTTTGTGGAGCGCATTCACCATTGCGTCGGCTTTCTCGACGTCGACGATCCGATGAAGCCGGCGACGGACTTGGGGCCTCTCGTCACGCTCAGCGCCGCGCACCGCGTCGAGGACCAGGTTGGGCGCTCGCTGCGTGAGGGCGCGAAGCTCATCCTCGGCGGCCGGCGGTTTCGGCCCTCCGGTCTGCCGGGCCATTTCTTCCAGCCGACCATCTTGTCGGACGTGCGCCCCGGGAGCGTCCCCACCCGCGAGGAAATCCTCGGCCCCGTGATCACGATCACGCCGGTAGCCGATGCGGCCGAGGCGCTGCGCTTCGCCGTCGCGTCCGCACCGGGCTGCGGTGTCTCGATCTACACGAGCGACCCGCAGGCAGCGGCGAGGGCAGTGGAATCCCTGGAGTCCGGTATGTTCCGGATCAACGACCCGTGCTTCGGTAACGCCCTGGGACCGTTCGGCGGCATGCGCCACCGCGGCATCATTCGGAGCCTCGGCGGCGCAGATGTCGAGGTCTTGGAGCGCTCCAATAGCCTCGAGGTCGCCGAGACGCTGGTGCGCAAGCCATGGTGGTTTCCCTACAGCGCCCGTGCCCGCCGGGCGGCAGGCGATGCATGATGCCGGAAAGTCCTGCCGCTGGACCGGCTGTGCGTGACCGGGCAAAATCTCAATAATCGTGGAACACAGCATCATGCCTGCCGCCGCAGCCGGTCCTGCCAGCGAACCGCTGCCGGTTCTGACCCGGCTGATGCGCCTCATCGCAGTCAATGCCGCGCCCGCCTGAGCCGGCGGCGCTTGAGCAACTCAAGGCCGTCGTCGGCGACGGCGCCTGGCTCGATTCCCCGAACGATATCGCGCCCTTCACCACCGACTTTCGCGGCCTGTATCGAGGCGCGACGCCGCTGGTGCTGCTGCCCCGCGAGGTGGACCAAGTCGCCCGGATACTCACGCTTTGCAATCGCCACGAACTGGCGGTGGTACCCCACGGCGGCAATACCAGCTATTGCGGAGGGGCAACTCCGGACGAATCCGGCACCCAGATCGTGCTGTCGATGCGCCGTCTGAATCGCATACGAGTCCTCGATCCCGCCAATTACTCCATGATCGTCGAGGCCGGATGCACCCTGGCCGAGGCCCAAGCCGCCGCGGCCTCGCAGGGTCGACTGTTCCCGTTGAGTCTGGGGTCGGAGGGCACGGCGCAAATCGGCGGCAATCTATCGACCAACGCCGGCGGCACGGCGGTGCTGCGCTACGGAATGATGCGCGACCTGGTGCTCGGCTTGGAAGCCGTCATGGCGGACGGCAGGGTGCTGTCGGCGCTCAAGAGCCTGCGCAAGGACAATACCGGCTACGACGTTAAATCGCTGTTCGTCGGAGCCGAAGGAACGTTGGGCATCATCACGGCGGCGTCCTTGAAGCTGTTTCCGCGGCCGGCCGACACCGCGACCGCGCTCGCCGGGATCGACTCCCCGCAACAGGCCCTCGATCTGCTGGCGCAGCTGCGCAGCGCCACCGGCGACCAGCTCACCACGTTCGAGCTGATGCCGCGACTCGCGGTCGAGCTCACGGTGAGGCACGTCCCCGGCGTCGCCAATCCGCTCGACCAGGGCACCGCATGGTATCTTCTGATCGAGCTGAGCTCGCCCGACCCACGGGCCGAGCTGGCGGCTTTGCTCGCCGATAAATTGCAGGAAGCGGCGGCGCAATCGATCATCAAGGACGCGACGCTTGCGACCTCGTTGGCGCAATCCCAAGCCATGTGGAAACTGCGCGAATCGGTGCCGGAAGCCCAGCGGCATCACGGCGCAAGCCTCAAACACGATGTCTCGGTCCCGATCTCCGGCATCCCGCAGCTCATCGAGGAGGGCTCGGAACTGGTGCGCAGGCTGGCGCCGGAAGGACAGGTCGTGAGCTATGGCCATGTGGGCGACGGCAATCTGCATTTCAACGTGAGCCAAAGACAAGGCACGCAACAGACGGCGTTTCTCGCGCGCGGCCCACAGCTCGAGTCGGCGATGTTCGACTTGGTTGAGCGTCTCGGCGGCAGCATCAGCGCCGAGCACGGCATCGGCCGGCTCAAGGCAGCGCAGTTTGCCGAGCGCGCCGACCCGGTCGAACTGGCGATAATGCGCGTACTCAAGCGCGCGCTGGATCCAAAGGGGATCCTCAATCCGGGCAAGGTATTGGCTTGAGGCAAGCGCCTTAGTCCGGATGGCGCATGCGTACGCTCAAATTACCGGTTCGCACCAGCCGCCTCACCCTGCGCGAGTTCGTCAAGGCGGATTTTGACTCGATCCGCGCTTATTCCGCCGACCCGCGGGTGACCCGCTACATGTTCTTCGGCCCGCGCGATGCGCAGGGCACCGCCGATTACCTCGACGGCCTGCTGGCGTCGCAGCGCGAGATGCCGCGCACTCGGTTCGAACTGGCGGTGGTGGAAAACACATCCGGCCGCTTGCTGGGCGCCTGTGAATTGTCCCTGATCGAGAGCAATGTCGTCGATTTGGGATACATGCTCGGGACACCCGATTGGGGCAAGGGTTTCGCCACCGAAATTGCGCTCGCGCTCATCGACGCTGCGTTTTTCGATCTGCGCGCCGAGCGCGTGATCTCGACGGTCGATGTCAACAACAAAGCGTCGATTCGCGTGCTGGAGAAAATCGGCATGCGCTGGGAAGCGGTGTTCCGCAAGCACCGGCGCGCCAAGAACCGCTGGTGGGACTGCCACTTGTACGTGCTGCCGCGCACCGTCTGGGAGTCCTTGCGGACGCCCGATCCCCCGCCCTAGTCGTCCGCTTCGTCCGCGGTGCGCTCGCGCTCACGTTGCTTCGCGCGAGCCAGCGCCTCGGGACTCGGCATACCGGTATTTCGGCTGGTGCGCAGGGTGAGCAGCAGGCCGGCGACGAGGCCGATCACCAGCACCGCAATCAGGATCGCCTTCATCGGTCCAACATGCGCAGCAAACCTTCCTGCGCGGTGCTCGCCGCCAAGCGCCCATCGCGCGTGAACACGCTGCCGCGCGCGAAGCCACGTGCGCCCGAGGCGCTCGGGCTGTCCGTGGCGTACAGCAGCCATTCATCGACCCGCGCATTGCGGTGAAACCACATGGCATGATCGATGCTCGCTATCACCGCCTGGGGCGTCAGCAGCGAGATGGCGTGCGGCATCATGGCCGTCTCGAGCAGGTTGAAATCCGAGACATAGGCCAACAGGCAGCGGTGCAGCGCCTCATCCTGCGGAAGCGTATCGACGGCCCGGAACCAGATGTTCTTCAGGGGCGATAATTTTTGCGGCTTGAGAAAACTCGGCGGCTGCACCGGTCGAAATTCGAACGGCCGCTTCAGCTCGAGTATCCGCCGTGTGCCCGCCGGCAGGTTTTCCGGCACATCCCGGTAATGCGACTCCAAATCCGGCAGCGACTCGGGCGGCGGCACATCGGGCATGGCAAGCTGATGATCGAGCCCGCTTTCCGTGGCTTGAAACGAGGCCGACAAATTAAATATCTGCGCGCCATGCTGAATCGCCACGACCCGGCGCGTGGAGAAATGGTTGCCGTCGCGCGCTCGGTCGACTTCGTAGACGATCGGCGCATTGAAGTCGCCACGGCGCAAGAAATACGCGTGCAGCGAGTGTACGGCGCGCTCCTCGACCGTCGCGGTCGCCGCCATCAGGGCCTGCCCGAGCACTTGGCCGCCGAACACTTGTGGACTGCCGATATCGCGGCTTTCGCCGCGAAACAGGTCCAACTCGAGGCGCTCGAGCGTCATGACCTTGACGAGATCCTCGAGCAGCCGATTCATGGCCGCGTCAATGCGAACCGGTGGCCGCGGCCGAATCGCCGGCAACGCCAAGCCGCTTTTGCATGATCGGACTCGTGGTGGTGTACTGCAGGAACTGGCGCTTCTCGGGAAACAAGTGGTGCTGGATTCCGAACGCCGCGAGAGCCGCTTCGTGGAAGCCGCTCAAGATCAATTTTTTCTTGCCGGGATAGGTATTGATGTCCCCGATGGCGAAGATTCCAGGCACGCTGGTTTGAAATTTCTCGGTGTCGACCTTGAGCGCCTTGCGCTCCAGTTCGAGGCCCCATTCGGCGACCGGACCCAGCTTCGGATGCAATCCGTAGAACGCCAGAACCTGCTCCGCGGCCACCTCGAGGGTGCGCCCGTCGTTGGCTTGCAGCACCGCACCGCGGAGTGCGCCGCCGTCGGTCTTGAGCGCCGTTGCATGACCTTCCACGAATTGCATCTTGCCGGCGGCCACCAATTCGCGCATGCGCGCGACGGTCGCCGGCGCCGCGCGAAATTCCGCCCGCCGATGCACCAGCGTCAGGGAACGGGCCTTGCCGCACAGCGCGACCGTCC
>JBBIUT010000022.1:18638-40555 GCA_037440085.1 Gammaproteobacteria bacterium | reverse complement strand
CACCTTGAAGATCGGAATCATGGACGAAGAACGCCGCAGCAGCGTCAACCTCGCCGAATGCATTCGCGCCGTCCGTGAGCGGGTGGTATTCATCAATACCGGGTTTCTGGACCGAACCGGGGATGAAATACACACCTCGATGGAAGCCGCGGCAGTGCCGCGCAAGAGCGATCTAAAAAAGGCCCTTTGGCTCGACGCCTACGAACGGCACAACGTCGAAGTGGGACTCGCCTGCGGCCTGCCGGGCCACGCGCAAATCGGCAAGGGGATGTGGGCGATGCCCGATCTCATGTCGGAGATGCTCGCGGTCAAGATCGCCCATCCGTTGGCCGGTGCGAACACCGCCTGGGTGCCCTCGCCCACCGCCGCGACGCTGCACGCCCTGCACTACCACCAAGTCGACGTGGCGGCGGTGCAGGCGAAGCTACCGGCGCGCAAGCGAGCGTCAATCGGCGACATACTGACGCCGTCTCTTGAATCCAATCCACATTGGAGCGTGGTGGAGATCGAAGAGGAACTACACAACAACCTGCAGAGCATCCTCGGCTACGTGGTCCGCTGGATCGACTTCGGCGTCGGCTGCTCGAAGGTGCCGGATTTCTACAACGTCGCGCTCATGGAAGATCGCGCCACATTGCGCATTTCCAGCCAGCACGTCGCCAACTGGCTGCATCACGGGG
This sequence comes from Gammaproteobacteria bacterium, assembly GCA_037440085.1. GTDB lineage: Bacteria > Pseudomonadota > Gammaproteobacteria > Steroidobacterales > Steroidobacteraceae > Bog-1198. The sequence continues at coordinate 39,875 of JBBIUT010000022.1, read as the reverse complement.
TATGTTCCAGAGAACAGGTGCTTGCGGCCCTGCACCGCATGGCGGCGGTGGTCGACCGCCAGAATTCCGGCGACCCGGCCTACAGGCCGATGAGCCGGGACGCGGAGCGCAACATCGCGTTCCAAGCCGCCTGCGATCTCGTGTTCAAGGGTCGCGATCAGCCCAATGGCTATACCGAGGAAATTCTGGCAGCTCGGCGCAAGGAGAAGATCGCCGCACAGGCCGCGAAGCCTCCGGTCAAGGCGCCACCGGCCGGCCCCTCATAGCAACCGCCGGCCGAGTTCGGCCAATCTGCCGCTCCATGGCTGCTCGCGCTCGAGCCAGGCGGCAAACCCCAGGAGCTGCGCATCCTCGCCGAGCGGCGCCGCGAATTGCACGCCTATCGGCAGGCCGGCGCGGGACGTCGCCAGCGGCAAAGAGATCGCCGGCTGCCCGGTGGCATTGAAAATCTCAGTATAAGGAGCGTATCCGTACGACTCGGCATTCCAGCGGGTAAGATCGAATGCCGCAGTGCGCCCGTCGATCTGCCCGGTTTTGGGTGCGTGGTCCGCGGTGGTGGGCAGCAGCAGCACATCGAATTTCTTGCTCGCCTCGGTCATTTCGCGCGTCGCAAGCGTCAGCGCGCGGCGCGCACGCACGTAATCGGTGGCCGAGCAGCGCTTGCCCAACGCGATCGCCGCCCAGGTGAGCGCCTCGAGTTCATCGGGTTGCGGCGCACGCCCGACGCGCTGCCGGTAGAAATCGATTTCCTCGGCAATGCCCGTCAGCCAGATGAGGCCCGCGGGATCGCCGATGTTGGCGGACTCCGGAAACTCGAATGCGCTGACATGGTGTCCGGCTCGCCCGAGAAAATGAGCGACGCTTTCGACGGCTGCGCCGATGTCATCGTTGGGTCGAGCGCCGCCCGGAGCCCTTAACGCCACGCCAATCCGCATCGAGGGTCCCGGACGATTCAGGGCCTCGGTGAACACCCTGCCTGCAACCGGCAGCGGAGAGCGTGTGGTGCTCTCCACGCCGCAAGTCAGCTCCAGCATGAGCGCCGAGTCTCGGACCGTGCGAGTGAGCACATGCTCGCAGTCAAGGCCCCCGGCAAGCTCATCGTGCTGCGGTCCCACCGGCACCCAGCCGCGGCTCGGTTTGAAGCCCACCACTCCGCAAGCCGCCGCAGGCACCCGAATGGATCCGCCGGAATCCGTGCCGTGAGCGATCGGCACCATGCCCGAGGCGACGGCGGCCGCCGAACCGCCGCTCGAGCCCCCGGGGCTGCGCGACAAGTCCCACGGATTTCGCGTCGGACCCCGCCATGTGGGTTCGGTCACGAACTCGCCGGCGAATTCCGGGGTATTGGTCCGCCCGAGAATTGAGAGCCCCGCCGCGCGCCAGCGCGCCGCCAACGGCGCATCGGCGCCCGCCGCCGGCAGATCCTTGAGCCATCGGCACGAGGCGGTCAGATGCAGACCGGCAACTTCGATGTTCATATCCTTGGCGAGAAACGGTACGCCGCCGAGCGGTGCGGCGGCGCCGATCGAGCCCGTGCCCGCGAGCGCTTGCGCGAATCCCCGCTCCACCACCGCATTCAAGCTTCCGTTCAGCGAGTCGATGCGTTCGATGGCCGCCTCCGTGAGCGCGCGTGCCGTGACCTCGCCGCGGCGCACGAGTTCAGCCAGCGAAAAACCGTCGAAGCCAATGTATTCATCGGGCCGCATGCTGCACCTTATTCGACGCGCGATACCTCACGCAGCCCGTGCCTTAAGGGGGCGGGCTGGACGGCGAGCGCAGCACACTGTACTATGCGCGCAGCTAATTCAGGTAGGCGCTCGGTCAGTGCCACCTTAGCTCGCGGTCCGTCTTCGACGCACTCCGTTCATTCAACCCCCTCGCTGCTGGCCGCTGCGGAGCTCAAGGCTCCGTCGTGCGAGTCCGAAATTATTCAAGGATTTATAAATGTCATTTTCCGATCTCGGGCTTTTGCCCGAATTGCTGCGTGCTGTCGCCGATAAAGGCTACGACTCGCCCACGCCCATCCAGGCACAAGCAATCCCGGCAGTTCTCGCCGGCCGCGACGTGCTGGCCGGCGCCCAAACCGGCACCGGAAAGACCGCCGGTTTTGTACTCCCCATATTGCAGCGGCTGGTTGCCGACACGGCGCACGGATCGATCCGCGCACCGCGTGCGCTCGTGCTCACCCCCACTCGCGAGCTGGCCGCACAGGTCGCCGAAAGCGCACGCGATTACGGCAAGCACCTGCCGCTGCGCGTAGTTCAGGTATTCGGCGGCGTGAACATCAACCCGCAAATCAGCTCGCTGCGAAGCGGCTGCGACATCCTGGTCGCAACGCCCGGTCGATTGCTTGATCTGGCCCAGCAGCGCGCGCTGGATTTATCCAAAGTGCAGGTATTCGTGCTCGATGAAGCCGACCGAATGCTCGACATGGGCTTCATTACCGACATCCGGCGCGTCATCAAACTGCTGCCCTCGAAGCGCCAGAATCTGCTGTTCTCGGCGACCTATTCGGACGATATTCGTGCGCTCGCGGAACGGCTGCTGCACGAACCGCTGTCCATTCAGGTAGCACCGCGCAACGCGCCCATCGAACTGGTCGAGCAGCGCGCTTATCGGGTGCAAAAGGAACAGAAGAGGCACCTCTTGGTGCATTTGATTCAAGCAGGGCAATGGCATCAGGTGCTCGTTTTCACGCGCACCAAGCATGGCGCCAACCGCCTCACGCAGCAGCTCGAGGGCGCGGGAATCCGTGCCGCCGCGATCCACGGCAACAAGAGCCAGGCGGCGCGCGTCAAAGCGCTGGACATGTTCAAGCGCGGTCAGGTCACCGCGCTGGTTGCCACCGAAGTGGCCGCCCGCGGTCTCGACATCAAGGAGCTGCCGCAGGTGGTCAATTACGAATTGCCCAATGTGCCCGAGGACTATGTGCATCGGATCGGGCGCACCGGTCGGGCGGGTGCTGCCGGTGAGGCCGTTTCCCTGGTCTCAGCCGACGAAAATGGCCTGCTGCGCGATATCGAACGGGTACTGCGTCGCAGTATTCCCACCATTCAAACGCCCGAATTCAAAATCGTGGAGTCACCGCCCGCGGTCCACGGAAATCGCCCGGCGCAGAGCCGGCCGGCCCACCATGCGGGAAATTCGCACGGTAATCGGGGAGCGGATCGGCGCGATTCGCGGCGCAACTCGAGCGCCGGCCATCGGTATCAGGGGCAGCAACGGAGCGGGCGCCCACGCTAGCCGATCCCCGGGGCACGGTTACATCATTCGCAGAAGCGTGTCGTCCTTGCGGATGAACTGATGGTAGAAACCCGCCGCCACGTGCAGCGCAATCGCGACCGCGAGCACCATGGCGAGGTCCCCGTGGATATCGCCCAGCTCGTGTCCGAGCTTTGAGCCCGCCGCCATGATGCGCGGCAGATGCAGCGGGCCGATGCCCACCACCCAGTCGCGGGACCCCGCGTTCGCCCAACCCAGAACCGGGACTACGATCATCAGAAGATACAGCAGAATGTGCATCGCGGATGCGAGGCGCCGCATGGCGCCGCGATCGCTGTCGGTGCCGGTTGGTGGCCGCACCGAGCGCCACACCACCCGCGCGGCAACCAGCAGCACGATGAGGACACCGACCGCGATGTGCCAACGAATCTCGCCGTCCGGGCGCGTGTCCTTGTGGATCTCCGGCATCGCCCAACCAATCCCGAGTTGCAGGACGATGAGCACCGCAATCGACCAGTGCAGGATCTTCGCGGCGGCGTTGTAGGTGCGTGCACCACCGGTAGCGGCTCGTGTCATCGACTGGTCTCCTGATTGAAGGTAAGTGCGGGAGCAATCGATCCCAGAATAGCGGAAGGCCCTGCATTCCGCGAGCGCCACGGCATCGGCGTATGCCTTATGCGCGCCCGCCGGCGCGCGCCGAGGGTCGCCGGTTGCGCAAAGGGTAACTCTTGCCCTTCTCCGCCTCGCCGCTTGTGGCTATCATTTCCACCTGAAGGTGGCCCATATGAAAACGACTCATAATTCCTCTAATCGCAACGGTAGTCTTAAGCGCGGTCTTAGGCGCGTGCGCTTCCAGACCGAATGACTGGCGGCCCCTGAGCCTCCGCCTTCGAGAAGGCATGACGGAGAGCCAAGCGATAACCGCGATCGGCTACTCGCCAAACACGACGGAAGTGGTTACATGTGGAGGGGCGCGAGGCGCAGATTGGGAATGCAGAATGCTTTACTTCGAGTCATCCGGGATTGACCGGCAGCACCCGCTAATTGTGTACGAGGCAAACCACAACGGGGTATGGCGCGTGGACAGCTGGAATGTTCTATAGCCTCGTTTTGCCGGTCCCGTCGCATCAAAGGCTTGCTCGACACAGGACCGAAGACTTTGCCGCGCTTTGAGCTCCGTGCCCGGGCCTGCGCGATGCACTGACGCCGATGGCACAATTTTTTTTCAATGTGCCAGCCGGCCGATAAGCGCGGCGATCCTGTGCCAGGTTTCACCGGCTACGATCAACTTACAGTCCTCGACCTCGACTGCCTTGAAATCCAGAGTTGCCGCAGTTCCATTCACGATTATCGTGAGTCTGGCAATGCCGGGCGGAGTTTGGATGCCCCCGGATCTACAATGGATCGATTGGGCTGCAATACCAGCGCGGTTTAGTTCCTCCCGAACGTGACCAACGATCTTAAGCTTGCCTAACTCGAATGAAGTGAGCGCCATTCGAATTGCTCCGCTGGTGGCCGCCGATGCTAAGCATATCGCCCTTTGGATGACGGGTTTACGGTCAGCATAACGATCTGATCGAGGTCCGCTCTTGCCGGCCGGGAAGCGGCCCGCATTTCGCAACCAAAGTCTGTCGGTGAAGGACTCCGCCGACCCCCATGCGACGGTCGCGAAAGTCCGCTAACCGGAGGTTTCTCAGCCGCGGCTCGATGATCTCCAATGTCGCGAACAACCGACAAAAACAGTGGGATATGTAAATCCTTGTAAAAGAAAATCCCTGTAAGGGACGTGTAATTTTCGAAGTTGAAACTGCGTCCGTGGCATCGGTGAGCGAAAAGAGTTTTTCATAGTTTTACGTCTTGCTAACCGCTCTTTACGCCCGCCGATGACAGACTTTGTTCCGTCAATTCGAACCAATGTTACAGGAGACTGATATGAAGACTTCCATCAACGAATACGGCGACTACTTTTTCCGCACGCTCGCCGGTGTGGCGATCGCCGCACCGATGCTTCTGGTCTGGGCGGTTTCGCAATTACCCGAAGGCACGGAGCGCGGCGATTTCATGGTGTATGGCCTCGGAGCAGTGGTGGCCGTCCTCGTGGGCGCCTTGGTGCTGCGCGCTGTATATAATTTGGGATTCAGCAAGGCGCTCAGAATCGCGGCCTCGGAGCCGAATCGTTCCGTGACTGCCTGAGCCGGGAGTGCGTATCCTTACTGGCGGGGGTCGGCCCAACAGCCGAGTCAACAGGGAAGCGAGCCACCAACTGGCACCTGGCGACAACACTGTTGGGTCTACTTTGCAAAGCGATCCGAGCGGCATCGAGGACCGCCCGATCTAATTGCCGGCGGCGTGCTCCAGTAACTTGGCCAGCGCAATTTTGCGCATCGCATGCGCCGCCCGGGCAATAGTTCAACCGCCCTGCTTCCGTGCCGCAGCCCTCGCCCGCCAACGAGCGCATCCAAGCATGAATTCCAGCTCCGTGTACGGCGCGTGGTTTAACCGCCTCGTGACCCGCTGCCGTCCTCCGTGGCCGTCAGCTTCGCGGTAGACGCGAGATCCCGCCGACCGAAACACCGGACTCCGGCACGTCAAGCTCAATTTACCGGTCCAGGCGCCGGTCAGGCCGCGGACGGCGAATCCCGCAGGGGCGTCAAACGGCTCGACGGCCACGGAGTAGATGCGCGCAACTTCGGGATCCTGGCGTGGAGCGATGGCGATCGACGTTCAGAGCTTCTGCACCAAGCCCTTGAGATACGCCGCGAAGTCGGCGCCCAAGTCGGAGTGTTTGAGTCCGTATTCCACGGTCGCCTGCAGGTATCCGAGCTTGCTGCCGCAGTCGTAGCGCTTGCCTGCGAACTCGAATGCATATACGGATTCACGCTGCATCAGACGCGCAATGCCGTCGGTCAGCTGAATCTCGCCGCCCGCGCCCTTGCCGATCTTCGCCAGATCCTCAAATATGCCGGCGCTCAATAGATACCGGCCGACAACGGCCAAGGTGGACGCCGCCTTGTCCGGCTTCGGCTTCTCCACGATGTGCGAGATTTTTCCCAAGCGCGCGGCGATCTGCCGCTCCAGGGTCACGATGCCGTATTTGTCCGTATCCTGCTTCGGCACCGTCTGCACGCCGAGCACGCTGCCGCCGTGGGTCGAAAATATTTCCGTCATCTGCTTCAGGCAAGGCACCGCGGCGTCGATCAAATCGTCCGCGAGATGCACCATGAATGGAGCCTCGCCGACCACCGGCCGGGCACAAAGCACCGCGTGCCCCAATCCCAACGGGGCCGGCTGGCGGATATACACGCAGGTCGCCCAACTCGGCAGAATGCCTCTCAGCGTATCGAGCAGGTCCTGCTTGCCCTGCGCCAGCAGCACGGCCTCGAGCTCCGGATTGCTGTCGAAATGGTCCTCGATCGCCCGCTTGGAACTGCCGGTGATGAAAATCAGCGTCTCGGCACCCGCGGACAGCGCCTCGTCCACGGCGTACTGGATGAGCGGCTTGTCGACGATCGGCAGCATTTCCTTGGGGCTCGCCTTGGTGATCGGAAGAAATCTCGTGCCGCGCCCGGCCACGGGAAACACACAGGTCTTAACCGCTTTAGTGCTCATATTGAAATCATAACGGATTTTCAGCGCAGTTTTACGATGGCGTACGACTCGAAGCTGTCCCAGGACTGGCAGGCCGGACAATGCCAGTAGAAGCTTCGTCCCGCAAAGCCGCACTCGCCGCAGCGATATTTCTCGGCCTGCGACAGCAAAGCGCCGACCTCCAGGGCGATGCGCTCGAATTGCCCGCCGGCCGCCTGCCATACGGCATTCAGAGTCGCATCGCTCTTGAACACCGTCTCGATCACCGGCCGCAGGGGTGCGGCGCCGGCCAGATCGGCCGCGATCGCGGCGAATGCCAGGCGCTTCAATTCGTCGACATGACGCGATTCGGCGAGCGCCACCAGCTCTCCCAGCACCTGATCGCGATACTCGGGACCCACCAGCCTCAACATATGCGGCAGCTCATCCTGCAGGAGCTTGGGCGCCTCGTTCAATGCGCTGCGCAGCAGGCGCGTGGCCAATTCCGGCTCCGCGTCGCGCTCGGCGATCTGGGCGCGAAGTACCGCGGCGCGCGGAAAAGGCGCGGCTTCGCGCCGCGCCAAGCGCAGCAGGCTCCGTGCTTCGCCGATCTCGCCGCGCTCGAGCGCCAGGCTGGCGAGTTCGCACAGATAATGAGCGGCCACCAATTTGGGCGGCGCAGCCTTGATGCGCGCCAGCTGCCGGTAGGTATCGAGCGCCTGCTGCCACTCGTGCTGCCGTTCGTAGACGCCGCGCAGCGACTCGAGCGCGATGGCGCGCAGCCGCGGCACCTCGCTGACCTGCTGGAACAGCTCTTCGGCTCGATCGAGCAGGCCAGATCGCAGGTAATCCTGCGCCAAGGCGAGCAGCGCCTGCTCGCGGTGCTCGGGCGCGAGCCCCTCGCGCGCCAGAAGATTCTGGTGAATGCGGATGGCGCGCTCGACTTCGCCGCGCCGCCGATACAATGAGCCCAGCGCGAAATGCGTTTCGATGGTGTCGGCATTCGCGTCCATCAGTTTTAGGAACATGTCGAGCGCCCGGTCGGGTTGCTCGGTGACGAGGTAATCGAGCCCGGTGAGATAGTCCGGGTGCAGCTTGCCGAACGGTCCCCGCCAGCCTCGTCCCCAGCCGAAATGTCCGGCGAGAATGCCCACAATCAGTGCCGCAAGAACCGCGAACCAAGTCAGAAACGAGATCTCGGGCATGCGGTCGGGGCCGAGTCAGCGCACCGACTCAATCGCGGATCGGTTGATCGGCACCGTCGTTGACGCGCTCGCGCAGGTCCTTGCCCGGCTTGAAGTGCGGCACATGTTTGCCGGCAAGCGCCACCGCCTCCCCGGTCTTCGGGTTGCGTCCCTGCCGCGGAGGACGAAAGTGCAGCGAGAAGCTGCCGAAGCCGCGGATCTCTATCCTTTCGCCGGTGGCCAACGCATCGCTCATGATTTCCAGCAATTGCTTCACGGCGAGCTCCACGTCCTTCGCCGGAAGATGCTTTTGTTTGGCCGAAATGATCTCAATGAGTTCCGATTTCGTCATTATCGATCCGTGGGCATCACTAGACATACGTTGGAGCGCAGCTCGGCGGCCGCCATGGCCGCCGGGCCGCCTTCAGTCCCTAATCCTGACCGGAGATTTGCTCTTTGAGAAGATCCCCCAGGCTGGTCCCGGTGGGTGAATCGGTCCGGTAATTCTGCATGGCCTCCTGCTCCTCGTGAATATCCTTCGCCTTGATCGAGAGCGAAATGGTGCGGCCCTTGCGATCCACGCCGGTGAATTTGGCTTCCACTTCCTCGCCGACCTTGAGCAGCAAGCGCGCGTCCTCGACGCGGTCGCGCGACAGCTCGGAGGCGCGCAACTGGCCATCGACCCCGTTGCCGAGATCGATGATGGCTCCCTTCGCGTCGACTTCGCGCACCACCCCGTGCACCACACTGCCTTTCGGGTGCTCGGCGATGTAGGCGGAGAACGGGTCCTTGGCGAGCTGCTTGACGCCCAAGCTGATCCGTTCGCGTTCCGGATCGATCGAAAGCACCATCGCATCGACCTGCTGGCCTTTTTGGTAGCTGCGCACGGCTTCCTCGCCGGGCATATCCCAGGAAATATCCGACAAATGCACCAAGCCATCGATGCCGCCGGCGAGCCCGATGAATATGCCGAAGTCGGTGATCGATTTGATCTGCCCGCTCACCTTGTCGCCGCGGTTGTAGTTCTCAGCGAATTCCTTCCACGGGTTGGTCTTGCATTGCTTGACCCCGAGGCTGATCCGGCGGCGCTCCTCGTCGATGTCGAGAACCATGACCTCGACTTCCTGGCCGACGTGCACCACTTTGGCCGGGTTCACGTTCTTGTTGGTCCAATCCATTTCGGAAACATGCACCAGGCCTTCCACGCCTTCCTCGATTTCCACGCAACAGCCGTAGTCGGCGATGTTGGTCACCTTGCCGAACAGGCGCGTGTTGGCGGGATACCGCCGCGCGATGTTCTGCCACGGATCGGCGCCCAACTGCTTCAGTCCGAGGGAGACGCGCTGACGCTCGCGATCGAACTTGAGAATGCGCACGTCGATTTCTTCACCGACTTTGACCACCTCGGAGGGGTGCTTCACGCGCTTCCATGCCATGTCCGTGATATGCAGCAATCCATCGATGCCGCCCAAATCGACGAAGGCGCCGTAATCGGTGAGATTCTTGACCACACCCTTGACGACCGCGCCTTCCTGCAAATTGTCGAGCAGCGCGGAACGTTCGGCGCTGTATTCCTGCTCAACCACCGCGCGGCGCGACACCACGACGTTGTTGCGCTTCTGATCGAGCTTGATGACCTTGAACTCCAGCGGCTTGTTTTCAAGGTAAGACGGATCGCGAACCGGGCGAACATCGACCAGGGATCCCGGCAAGAAGGCGCGCACATTGTCAATCTCGACGGTGAAGCCGCCCTTGACCCGACCGGTGATGATGCCGATGACCACTTCTTGCTTCTCGAACGCGGCTTCGAGTCGCGTCCAGGTTCTCGCGCGCTTGGCTTTCTCGCGGGACAGGCGGGTTTCCCCGGAGCCGTCCTCGACGCTGTCCAATGCGACCTCGACCGTCTCGCCGACGGTGACCTCGATTTCACCCTTTTCGTTCTTGAACTGATCGGAGGGAATGACGGCCTCGGACTTCAATCCGACATTGACTATGACGTAGTCTTGTCCGACTTCGACGATCAATCCGTTGAGGATGGTGCCGGGGCGAATCCGCTGACTCGCGATGCTCTGTTCAAACAATTCCGCAAAACTTTCTGTCATATGCTCTCTATTAAAACGCTTCCCTGGCACCAGTCCCATGCGCACGAGGGGTTACCGATAACAACGGCGATCGATCCTTGATCAGCCGCAACCTAATCCGACAAATCTCCCGGCGACAGACGCTTCCGGGCAATACCTAAAACGCGTTCGACCACTGCGTCGACGGACATGCCCGTCGTATCGAGAAGGATCGCGTCCACGCTTGCGACAAGAGGCGAGGCGGAGCGCGTGATATCGCGCTGATCACGCTCCGCTATCTCCAGCGAAAGGGCGGCAAGGGTAGCAGTAACCCCCTTTTCTTTCAACTGCTTATGACGCCTCTGCGCTCGTTCGGCCGGGCTCGCCGTCAGGAAAATCTTCACCGGGGCGAGCGGAAACACCACGGTCCCCATATCGCGGCCGTCGGCCACCAGCCCGGGAGGCGCGGCAAACCGCCGCTGCCGCTCCAACAGCGCGGCGCGCACTTCGGGTATGGCGGCCACTTTGGAGGCGTCGTTGCCCGCCCCCTCGGTGCGAATATCGCGGGTCACGACCCGGCCGCCCAGCCACACGATCTCCTCCCCGGCTTCCCCTGAGCCGAAACGTATGTCGATATGCTGGGCGAGGTGACTTAATGCAGCGGCGTCATCCAACGCAATACCCGCGCGGCGGGCCCCAAGGGCCACCAAGCGATACAGCGCACCGCTGTCGAGCAGGCGCCACCCAAGAGCCTTCGCCACGGCGCGGCTGATGGTTCCTTTGCCGGATCCGGAGGGGCCATCGATGGCGAGGACTGGAACCGTGGCCATGACTGGGCTTAAAACTCAAGACTCCGCGACGTCGAGGCCCACGGAGCGGGCGAGTTCGACGAATCCCGGAAACGAGGTCGCCACGTTGGCGACATCCCGAATCCCGATGCGCTTGGCCGCACGCAGACTGGCGACGCAGAAGGCCATCGCGATCCGATGATCGCCGAAGGCATCGACCTCGCCGCCCCCGAAGGCCGGTCCCGCCGCGCGGCCCTCGATGCGCATGCCGTCGGTCTTGACGCAGTGTTCGACCCCGAGGGTCTTGAACCCGGCGCTCATCGCGGCAATACGATCGCTTTCCTTGACGCGCAGTTCCTCCGCACCGGTGATGATGGTCTGCCCCTCGGCGCAGGCGGCGGCGATGAACAGCACCGGAAATTCGTCGATGGCGAGAGGCACCAACCCCGCCGGCACCGCGACACCCTTGAGCGCCGAGGCCCGCACCCGCAAATCCGCCACCGGTTCGGCCCCGCTATTGCGGGGATTCAGGATTTCGATGTTTGCACCCATGCTGCGCAGGATATCGAGCATACCGGTGCGGGTCGGATTCAGTCCCACATTGCGCAGCAGCAATCCATCCTCGGCGCCGCCCAGTAGACCCGCCACGATGAAAAAAGCGGCGGATGAAAAGTCGCCGGGCACATCGATCTTCTGGCTCGCGAGCCGCTCCGGCGGATAGATCGTGGTGCTCAAACCCCGGCTCGCGAGCCGCACCCCGCAGCTCAACAGCATGCGCTCGCTGTGGTCGCGGCACACCGCGGGCGCAGTCACGGTCGTAGGACCGTCGGCGTAAAGGCCCGCCAGCAGAATGGCCGACTTCACCTGCGCGCTCGCCACCGGCATGCGGTACTCGATGCCGTGCAGCGGATGCCCGCCTTCTATGTCGATGGGCGGCTTGCCGTCGCGGGTGCGCACCAGCGCGCCCATCTCGCGCAGCGGCTTCGCGACGCGCTCCATCGGCCGCTTCATCAGCGACTCATCGCCTATCAGTCGCGACGAAAACTCTTGCGCCGCCAGCAGGCCGGTGAACAACCGAATGGCGGTGCCGGCGTTGCCCATGTCGAGCGCGCGCGGCGCCCCCGTCAAACCTCGCAAGCCGACGCCGTGAATCCGCACCTCCGTGGGGTGCGGCCGTTCAATTCGCACGCCCAAGGCGCGCATCGCCGCGAGGCTCCGCAGGCAGTCCTCGCTCGCCAAGAATCCGTTGACGCAGCTGGTTCCCTCGGCGAGCCCGGACAACATCAGCGCACGGTGCGAAATGGATTTGTCGCCGGGCACGGTGAGCGTGCCGAAGACTCGGCGCGCGGGTCGCGCGTCGAAATTGCGCATCAAAGAACGGCCCGCGGATAGGAGCCCAGGACCTTGAACAGCGAAGCCCGATTCTCCAAGGAGGCCAGCGCCTTGGCCACGTGCGGATCGCTCACATGGCCCTCGATGTCAATGAAGAACACGTAGTCCCATTTGCGCTTGCGGGACGGGCGCGATTCGATGCGGGTCATGTTGATGCGATGCTCGGCCAACGGTTCGAGCAGCCGGAACAGCGCGCCCGCATCGTCGGTCTTGCTGGCCGACACCAGCAGCGTGGTGCGGTCGGCCCCGCTCGCATTAAAGAGCTTTCGGCCCACGATCAGAAACCGAGTGGTGTTGTCGGCGCGGTCTTCGATATCGTTGGCGAGCATCGAAAGGCCGTAGATCTCGGCGGCAGCGCTGCTCGCGATGGCCGCCGTACCTCGCTCATCGCGAGCGCGGCGGGCCCCTTCCGCATTGCTCGAAACGGGCACCCGTTCTACATCCGGCAGGTGTTCATCCAGCCAACCGCGGCATTGCGCCAGCGCCTGCACGTGCGCGCACACGCGCCTTACCCCTGCAATCGCGCTCATGCGGCCCATCAGGTGATGATTGATGCGCAGCTCCACCTCCCCGCAGATCTTCAGGGGCGAGCCCAGGAACATATCGAGCGTGTGATTGACCGTACCCTCGCTGGAATTTTCGATGGGCACTACCCCGAAATCGGCGATGCCGCCCTCGACCTCGTGAAACACCTCGTCGATCGCCGGCAGCGGCAGCGCCCGCACCGAGGAGCCGAAGTGCTTGAGCACGGCCGCTTGAGTGAATGTGCCTTCCGGGCCCAAGAATGCGATCTTGAGCGGTTCCTGCTGAGCCAGGCAGGCGGACATGATCTCGCGAAATAATCGCGCGATCTCTTCGTCGCGCAAGGGCCCTCGGTTGCGTTTGAGCGCCTTGCGCAGCACCTCCGCCTCGCGCTCGGGGCGGTAGAAATCGACCGCCTTGCCGCTCGCCGTCTTTGAGATTCCCACCAACTGCGCGAACCGGGCCCGCTCGTTGAGCAACTCCTGGATGCGCGCGTCGATTGAATCGATGCGCTCGCGGATTTCTCCGAGATCGGCGCCGGCGGGCCGCACTCCAGGTGTCCCGCCCCGCACGGCGGTTCCGCTCGGCGCCCTCGAAGCACGGACAGCGGTGGAGCTCTCTTGAGCTTCGCGTGTGGTCGTCTTTGCCTTACGGTTTGCCATGCTGCGACCTCACGCGTGCTTGATTTCGAACTCGCGCATGAACTCGGTCAGCGCTTCCACGCCTGCAAGCGGCATCGCGTTGTACAAACTGGCGCGCATTCCGCCGAGAACCCGATGGCCCTTGAGATTGGCGAGGCCGGCCGCGGCCGCCTGTTCGATGAAAGGCGCATCCAACTCCGGTTTTCTCAAGATGAAGGTGACGTTCATCCGCGAGCGCGAATCGACCGGCACCGCATTGCGATACAGAGACGAGCCGTCGATGGCCGCGTACAGCAGCCGGGCCTTCGCACGGTTGCGTTCGGCCATCGCGGCAACCCCGCCGTTCCTCTTCAGCCACTTGAACACGAGACCCGCCACATACCAAGCGAAGGTCGGCGGAGTATTCAGCAGCGAGTGCTCGTCGGCGACGGCCTTGTAGTCGAACAGCGACGGCGTTTCGCGCCGCGCCCGGCCGATGAGATCCTGGTTGACGATCACCACCGTCAATCCCGACGGACCGATGTTCTTCTGCGCCCCGGCGTAGATCAGGCCGTACCGGGACACGTCGATCGGCTGCGACAGAATATTCGAGGACATGTCGGCCACCAGCGGCACGCCGCCGGTCTGCGGTACGTACCCGAACTCCACACCGCCGATGGTCTCATTCGGCGTGAAATGCGCATAGGCGGCGTGCGGGTTCAGCTTGAGTTCGCTCTGCGGCGGCACGCGCCGGTAGTCGCCGCCCGCATCGCCGGCAACGTTGACCGTGCAATAGCGCTTCGCTTCGGCAAGCGCTTTTTTCGACCAATGTCCGGTGTCGATGTAGTCGGCCGCGGACGCAGCGGTGGTCAGATTCAGGGGCACGATGGCGAATTGGGCCGAAGCGCCTCCTTGCATGAACAAGACCTTGTAATTGCTCGGCACGGCCATCAGCTCGCGCAAATCCTCCTCGGCCTCGGCCGCAACCCGCATGAAGGGCGCTCCGCGGTGACTGATTTCCATCACCGACATGCCGCTGCCGTTCCAGTCGAGCAGCTCCTCGCGGGCCTGCTGCAGTACTTCCAGCGGCAGCGTGGCCGGTCCGGGAGAGAAATTGTAGGGCCTCATCCCGGTTCCGGTTTACGCGTTGGGGGAGGCGCCCGCCGCACCATCGGAGCCGCCGGCGTCGATGACATCGGCCTCGGAGCCATCGCCTTCGCCCGCAAGCCCATCGATGCGTTCCAATCCGGAGAGCTGGTCGCCCTCCTCCAGCCGGATCAGGCGCACGCCCTGGGTATTGCGCCCGACCACGGATATGTCCTTGACCGGTGTGCGCACCAGCGTGCCGCTCTGACTCATGAGCATGATTTCGTCGTCCAAACCGACCTGCAGTGCGCCGATCATGCGGCCGTTGCGATGGGTAACCTGCAGCGCTATCACGCCCTGGCCGCCGCGGCCATGCCGGGGAAAGTCCTCGAGCGGCGTAAGCTTGCCAAAACCGTTTTCCGACGCCGTGAGGATGTAGCCCTGTTCGGCCACGATCAGCGCATTGACCCGCTGATCCCCGCTGAGCTTGACTCCGCGCACGCCCGCGGCTTCCCGGCCCATGGGCCGCACTTCGTCCTCATTGAAGCGAATCGCCTTTCCGCCGCTGGTGAACAGCAGGATATCCGTGGTGCCGTCGGTAATTGCGGCGCCGACCAGCTTGTCGCCCTCATCGAGCGCGGCGGCGATGATGCCGCTCGCGCGCGGTCGCGAAAATAGGGCAAGCGGGGTTTTTTTCACCGTACCAAAGCTGGTCGCCATGAACACGAATTTTCCTTCCTCGAATTCCTTGATCGACAGCATGGCGCTGATGCGCTCGCCTTCCTGAAGCGGCAATAGATTCACGATAGGCTTGCCGCGCGAACCCCGGCTCGCCTGCGGCAGCTGATAGACCTTTAGCCAGTACAGCTTGCCGTGGTCGGAAAAGCACAACAGCGTGTCGTGGGTGTTGGCCACGAACAGTTTGTCGACGAAATCCTCGTCCTTGACGCTGGTCGCCGCCTTGCCGCGCCCTCCGCGCCGCTGCGCCTGATAGGCCGAGACCGGCTGCGCCTTGGCGTAGCCGCCATGCGACAAGGTCACCACCACATCCTCGGGCGAAATGAGGTCCTCGATCGTGAGGTCCTCGTGATTGACGATGATCTCGGTACGCCGCTTGTCGGCGAAGGTGTCGCGGATGTACTCGAGTTCGCCGCGGATCACCGCGAGCAACCGCTCGGGGCGCGCCAGAATGTCGCTCAAGTCGCGGATCAACGCCAACAACTCCTGAAATTCTGCGATGATTTTTTCCTGCTCGAGGCCGGTCAAGCGATTCAGGCGCATGTCCAAAATCGCCTGCGCCTGGATTTCCGTCAGCCGGTACGCGCCCGCGATCATCCCCAACGGCACCGTCTCGCCTTCGGGACGAGTGCTGATCGCGCCCGCGCGCGCCAGCATATCCGGCACGGCGCCCGGGCCCCACGCTCTGGAGACCAACGCGACCTTCGCATCCGCGGGCGATGGCGACGCCTTGATCAGCGCAATGATCTCATCGATGTTGGCGAGCGCGATCGCCAGCCCTTCCAGCACGTGGCCCCGCTCGCGCGCCTTGCGCAGCTCGTACACCGTACGCCGGGTAACCACCTCGCGCCGGTGGCGCAGGAATGCATCGAGCATCTCCTTCAAACTCAGCAAACGCGGCTGGCCGTCGACCAGCGCCACCATGTTGATGCCGAATACCGTTTCCATGGTGGTCTGCGCAAACAAATTGTTCAGCATGATCTCGGGCACTTCGCCGCGCTTCAGCTCGATAACCACGCGCATGCCGTCCTTGTCCGACTCGTCGCGCAATCCGTCCGAAGCGATGCCCTCGATGAGCTTGTCGCGCACCAGATCGGCGATGCGCTCGATCAGCTTGGCCTTGTTCACCTGATAGGGCAGCTCTGTGATGATGATCGCCTGGCGATCGCCCTTGCCGACGTCTTCGATATGCGTGCGCGCGCGCACGTGGAGGCGGCCGCGGCCGCTCTTGTAGGCGGCGACGATCTCTTGGGCGCCGTTTATCAGGCCGGCGGTCGGGAAATCCGGGCCGGGTACGATCTGCATCAGTTGCGCGAGCGTTATTTCCGGATCTTCGATCAGCGCGATGCACGCGCTGATGATCTCGTTCAGGTTGTGCGGCGGAATATTGGTCGCCATGCCGACCGCAATGCCGGATGAGCCGTTGATCAACAGATTCGGTATGCGTGTCGGCAGGACCGCCGGTTCGCTCTCCGATTCGTCGTAGTTCGGGTTGAAATCGACCGTTTCCTTGTCGATATCGGCCAGCAATTCCGCGGCCAGTTTCGACATGCGCACTTCGGTGTAGCGCATTGCCGCGGGCGGATCGCCGTCCACCGAACCGAAATTGCCCTGGCCGTCGACCAGCAGGTAGCGCATCGAGAACGGCTGCGCCATTCGCACGATGGCATCGTAGACCGAGGCGTCGCCGTGCGGATGATATTTGCCGATCACATCGCCAACAACGCGCGCGCTCTTTTTATAGGCCTTGTTGTAGTCGTTGCCCAATTCGCGCATTGCGTACAGCACGCGCCGATGCACCGGTTTCAATCCGTCGCGCACGTCGGGCAGCGCGCGCCCGACGATCACGCTCATGGCGTAGTCGAGGTAGGACTTCCGCATCTCATCTTCGAGATTTACGGGCAATATTTCGCGTGCAATCTCGGCCATAAGCGAGAGTCCGGATGAGCCGTCGGGCTACAAATTAAGCGGTTTTAATCGAGGCGAGACATGGTCTCAACATCGGATAATTGTAGCACAGATCCTCTGCAGTTTAAGCCGCCGATGCCGATAAGCCGATATACTTTGGGTATGCCCGCCATTCCCGCCGATTTGAGCGTCGAGGCCCGCCGGCTCCTGCCCGCGGCCGCGCGCAGGAGACGTACGTGACTGAGCCCGCGCCAAATGCCGATCCGGCGGAAATAGCCAAATTCACCGCCCTTGCGCAGAGCTGGTGGGATCCGAGCGGCCCGTCGAAAATGCTGCACGAACTCAATCCGCTGCGGCTGCGATATGTGGATCGCGCCGTCGCGCTGCCCGGAAAAAAGATTCTCGACGTGGGCTGCGGCGGCGGTATTCTGTGCGAATCCATGGCGCGCTCCGGTGCGCGCGTGCTCGGAATCGATCTGTCCCCCGCCCTGATCGAGGTCGCCGAATTGCACGCGCTGCAGGCTGGAATCGCCGTGGAATATCGAACGGCGGCCGTGGAGGATCTCGCCCGCGAGCGGGCCGGCGCGTTCGATGCGGTCACTTGCATGGAAATGCTGGAGCATGTACCCGATCCCGCCGCGGCGCTTCACGCGCTCACCGCTCTGGCGAAGCCCGCGGGCGACGTCATCGTGTCGACATTGAATCGCCATCCGCAGGCGTTTGCGATGGCGATCATAGGAGCCGAATACATTGCGCAAGTTTTGCCGCGCGGCACGCATGAATACCTGAAATTCATCCGCCCCTCCGAGCTCGCGCGCTGGGGCAGGGCCGCCGGACTCGAACTCATCGACCTGTGCGGCATCGCGTACAACCCCTTGACCCGCGCATTCCGGCTGTCGCCGAACACCAACGTGAACTATCTGGCGCATTTCCGACGCACCGAACCCGGCTCGAGCGCCCGCTGACATGGCCTCGCCGCTGCGCGCGATTTTGTTCGATCTGGACGGCACGTTGCTCGACACGGCGCCCGAGATGGTCGATGCGCTGAATGCGGTGCGCGTCGAACAGGGGCTTGCGCCGCTGGCGTTCGAGGCGGTGCGCCCCTCGGTGAGCCATGGCTCCACCCGATTGATCAATCTCGGCTTTCCGGATGCGGATCCGCAGCGGTTCGCCGCCTTGCAGAGCCGATTCCTGCAGATATACGCCGCGGGCGTCGGTCTGCGCACGCGCCTGTTCAGCGGCATGGAATCGGTGCTCGCGGAACTGTCGAACCGCGGATTGAGCTTGGGGGTGGTCACCAACAAGCCGGCGTGGCTCACCGACCCGCTGCTCACCCAACTCGACCTGCGCGATCGATTCGCTTGCGTGGTCAGCGGCGATACCGTGAGCGAACGCAAGCCGCATCCGCTGCCGATGCTGCATGCCGCGAAGCTGGCCGGTGCGGCAGCCGAGGCCTGCATCTACGTGGGCGACGCCGAACGTGACGTGCAGGCCGCCCACGCAGCCGGCATGCCGGCCCTGGTGGCGACCTACGGCTACCTCGGCGAGGACGAGGATTGGCAGGCTTGGGGCGGCGACGGTTCGGTCGCGCGGCCGGCCGAGTTGCTCGACTGGCTCGACCGCAGCGGGCCCACATGAGCTTTGGCGGTTTATGGCCGGCGCTGCTGGCGGGAGGCCTCGTCGGATTCGCGCTTGGGGCGCTGGCGGCATTGTTGTTGCGCGCCAGGCGCGAACAGGCGCTGCGGGTCGAAGTGACGACGCTGCAGGCGCAGATCAAAACCGAAGAGGTCGCGCGCAGCGAACGCGAGCAGGCGCTCGAACGCGCCCGGGAACAGTTGCGCGCAGTCTTCGGCGAACTCGCCCAGGACAGCCTCAAGAGCAACAGCGAGCTTTTTCTGCAGCTGGCGCGCGAGCGGCTGGCGCGCCAGCAGCTGGACGCCTCCGCTGCGTTGAAGGAACGAGAGACCGCCATAGAATCCATGGTGCGGCCGATCCGCGAGGCGCTCGCCAAGACCGAAGCTCAAATTCAAAGCATCGAACGCGATCGCATCGATGCCTTTGCCACTCTCAAGAGTCAAATGGAGACGTTGGCGGCCGGGCAAAGTCTGTTGTCGCGTGAGACGCGCAATTTGGTGACCGCGTTGCGCCGACCCGATGTGCGCGGCCAATGGGGCGAAATCACCCTGAGGCGGCTGGTTGAATTGTCCGGGATGAGCGCACACGTGGACTTCACCGAGCAGCAACACCAGCCGACAGGGAGCGGCGCGATTCGACCCGACATGATCGTGCATATGCCCGAACGCCGCGACATCGTGGTGGACGTGAAGACGCCGCTCGAGGCGTATCTTGCCGCCGCGGAGGCGCAAAGCGACGAAGATCGCGCCATGCAGCTGCGGCGGCACGCGCAACTCGTCGGCGCGCGGGTCCGCGAATTGTCGTCCAAGCAATATTGGTCGCAGTTCGAGCACAGCCCGGATTTCGTGGTGCTGTTCCTGCCCGGCGATCAATTTCTGTCCGCGGCGCTGCAGGAGAATCCCGGGCTGATCGATGAGGCGCTGCGGCAGAACGTCATGCTGGCCACCCCCACCAGCCTGGTTGCCCTGTTGAAAGCCGTAGCCTACGGATGGAAGCAGGGGGTCCTTGCCGACAATGCCGCGGAAATCCGCCGGCTCGGCGAAGAACTCTACAAGCGCCTTGCGGTGTTCGGCGAACATCTTGCGAAACTGGGCAAGGCGCTCGGCAACAGCGTCGAGTCGTACAACAAGGCGGTCGGCTCGCTCGAACAGCAGGTGCTGCCGGGGGCGCGCCGCTTTCCGGAGCTCGGGCTGCGCGTCAACCGCGAACTGGAGCCAATCGAGAACATCGACACGCTGGCGCGCATACCGCGTATTGCGGACACGACGCAATCCGGCTCGGACGTCGATGAGACGCCCCCCGAGTCTTCTTGAAGAGTCTTACCGCGGCCGCGCCGCGCGGCAAACCCTAATGCACTGCGGAGCCTGCATGCCGATACCCAAACATTACACCGCCGACCCCGGCTTGCTGCGCGGTCGTGTCATCATGGTCACCGGAGCCAGCGGCGGTTTTGGCCGGGCGCTCTCCCTGGAATGCGCGCGCGCCGGTGCCAGCGTGATTCTATCGGGACGCAATGACGCCAAGCTCGATGATATTTACGATGAAATCGAGGCACTGGGCGCACCGCAACCCGCCGTCGCCAAACTGGATCTGGCGACCGCGACGGCGGCGGACTATGACCAATTGGCCAAGACCATCGCCGACGAGTTTGGCCGGCTGGACGGCCTGGTGCATGCCGCGGCTCTGTTGGGCGACCGCACGCCTTTGGAGCACTACGACGTCCCCACCTGGTGCCGCGTGCTGCATGTGAATCTCACCGCGCCCTTCATCCTCACTCAGGTCTTGCTGCCCAGTCTGCGCAACTCGACCGATGCCTCGGTCATCTTCGTCAGCAGCGGCGTGGTGAAAAGCCAGCGCCCGTTTTGGGGAGCCTATGCGGCGTCCAAAAGCGGGTTGGAGTCGGTCCGCAGCATGCTCTCCCAGGAACTCGAAAGCGAAGGGAACATCCGCGTGAACAGCGTCAATCCGGGGCGCATGCGCACCGGCATGCGCGCCGCCGCGTATCCGGCGGAGGATCCGAACACGTTGCCGAGCCCCGCGTCGGTAGCCGGGCCGTTTCTGTATTTGCTGGGACCGCACGGGCGCGGCATCAACGGTGAATACTTCGACGCGCAATGAATCAACGCAGGAGCGCTCAACGATGACCCAGAGAAGCTCGTTAATCGCACTCGCCGCAGCCCGTTGCGCGGCGGCATGTTTATTGCTCGCTCCGCACGCGATGCGCGCCGAGACGACCAATGTCGCGCTCAAGCCGAGCGAAGGCGACTATGTCATCGCCAATTTCCGCTTTGCCTCCGGAGAAACGCTGCCGGAGCTGCGATTGCATTACACGACGCTCGGTAAGCCGCACCGCGATGCGCAGGGCCGGGTCGACAATGCGGTGCTGATTCTGCACGGCACCGGGGGTTCGGGACGCAGCTTTCTCGTCGACCGGTTCGCGGGGGTCCTGTTCGGCAAGGGTCAATTGCTGGACAGCAGCCGCTACTACATCATCCTGCCGGACGGCATCGGCCAC
>JBBIUT010000022.1:0-18628 GCA_037440085.1 Gammaproteobacteria bacterium | reverse complement strand
CGGCGGAAGTCTTGCGGGCGCGCTTGACGAGTTGGACGGCATCGGCCACGGCGGATCCAGCAAACCGAGCGACGGACTGCATGCGCATTTTCCGCAATACGACTACGACGACATGGTGGCCGCGCAGCACGCGCTGCTGACGCAGGGCTTGCAGCTGGATCATTTACGGCTGGTGATCGGCACCTCCATGGGTTGCATGCACACGTGGATTTGGGGCGAGCGCTATCCCGATTTCGCGGATGCGCTGATGCCCCTCGCCTGCCTACCGGTGCAGATCGCCGGCCGCAACCGGCTGTGGCGCGTTCTGCTCATGGATGCGATTCGTTCGGACCGTGAGTGGATGCAGGGCGAGTACCGCAGCGAACCGATGGGCGCATTGCGCAACGCGGCCGGCATGCTGCTCATCGCCGGCAGCTCGCCGAACCAAATGCAGCTGGCCCTGCCCAACCGCGACGCAGCCGACGAGTTCCTGCAGAAATACATGCAGCGCGAATTGGACGACCTGGATGCAAATGACCTGCTGTATCAAGTCGACGCCTCGCGCAATTACGATCCCTCGGCCGGCCTCGACAAAATCGGCGTGCCGGTCATGTGGATCAATTCCGCGGATGATTTCGTCAATCCGCCGGAGCTCGGCATCGCCGAGCGCGAGATCAAGCGGCTGAAGAACGGCCGCTTCGTGCTATTGCCCGTATCGAATCAGACACACGGACACGGTACGCACACCTGGGCGGCGGCGTGGCAGCAGTACCTCAAGGAATTGCTCGCCTCCTCGGAACCGAAGACAGGTTCCTAGGTCTCCGCCGATTCGGGATGCGATTGTGCCTCGTGGGCGGCTTTCGCGGCATCGATCTCGTTCATCAATGCGTTGCGCTCGCTCGCCAGCATGGCGCGCGAATGTCCGCGCGGCAGGTCCCTCGACAAATGCACCGGACCGAAGCGCACCCGCATGAGCCTGCTGACGATGATGCCGCGCGCCGCCCACCAATGCCGCACTTGTGCGGAGCGAGTTGCACGCACCGTGACATGCAGCCAGTGATTGAATCCCGCGCCGTACTGGGCGTCGGCCTGCAAAATGCTCATCCGTTCGCCCTCGCATTCCTCGGCCGCTCGAAACTCCTCGACCAATTGATCGGTGAGCGGTCCACGCATGCGCAGCACGTAATCGACGGTGAGCGCATGCACGCCGCGCGATACCCGATGCGCCCACGATCCGTCATCGGTCAGAATCTCCAAACCGCCGTCCACCGGCGGCATGGGTTGTATGGCCAGCCAACGGCCGGAGGAGCGCGGCAGATTCAGATGCTCGGCGGCGCGCGCCGTCGCCGCCCTCAGATCGAGCGCCTCGCCCGGCGAGCGGTGATATAGCAGTACTCGCGATTCATGGGACTTCGGTACATGCAGGCGCACCGGACGGCCGTCGAGGGTGATGCGGTCGCGCGCCGCGAGCCGCGCACCCAACGCCGGTACCGCGCCGTTGACCTGCAGCCGTCCTTCGCGGATCCAACGCTCTACTTCGCGCCGCGAGCCCACTCCCGCCGCCGACAGCAATTTTTGCACTCGCTCTAAAGGCGGGGGCTCCCTGCCGGGCGTCGAGTTCTTATGCGGCGTCGGCCTGTTACGCGGCGTCGGCCGCCGGCGTGGCGCGCGGGCGCGCATCAATCCGCATCGTCTGCGGCACCGCGGGCGACCAACCCTTGCGGCCGCGCCGATGCTGCATCGGCCGGCTCCGGGTCTTCTTCGTCTGCCACCGCATCCGCAAGCTCGCCTTGCGACGCGGCGGCCGCGCTCTCGGCGGCCTGCGCGCCCTCAGCGACCGGCGTATCTGCGGCTTCGGCACCGGGCAGGGTCAGTTGCACGCGCAAATCCTCGAGTTCCTTCAGCTGTGCAAGGGTCGGCAGATCGTCCAGCCTTTTCAGGCCGAAATAATCCAAAAATTCCCGGGTGGTTCCAAGCAGCTCCGGCCTACCCGGCACGTCGCGCTGGCCGACGACGCGAATCCAGCCGCGCTCGAGCAAGGTCTTGATGATGTTGGGGTTCACCGCCACGCCGCGAATATCTTCGATTTCACCGCGCGTGATCGGTTGCCGATAGGCCACCAGCGCCAAGGTTTCGAGCAACGCGCGCGAATACTTGGCCGGCCGCTCCTGCCACAGCCGCGACACCGGCTGCGCCACCCCGGCCCGGATCTGGATCCGATAGCCGTTCGCGACCTCCATCAGCTCGATCCCCCGGGTCTCGTAGTCATGGCGCAGCGAGTCGAGCGCGGCTTGTACCTCATCGGCGTTCGATCCATCGCGCTCGTCGAACAGGCCGACGAGCTCGTCCGCCGCGAGCGGCCGCCCGGCGGCAAGCAGCGCCGCTTCAATCACATTTCTCACGTATTGGTCGTTCATTGGGTTCTCGCAAGGTCGTCGTTGGCCGCATCGTCGTCGGCCACCAGTTTCAGGTGTCGAGCCGGATTGCCGAGGCGCACGTGCAGCGGACCATAGGCTTCCGATTGAACCATTTCGATCAATCCTTCGCGCAACAATTCCAAAATGGCCACGAAGGTCACGGTAACGCCTCGACGCCCCTCTTCGGGACGAAACAGCCGTACGAAATCCACGAATGCGCTCGTGGTCAGGGCCGACAACACGTCGGTCATACGCTGCCTTACCGAGAGCGGTTCGCGCTGCACGTGCAGATGCGCGAACATGTCGCTGCGGGACAGCACTTCTTGAAAAGCCACCAGCATTTCCTGGAGAGTCACCCGGGGCGCAATCCGCACCACTTTTCGCTCGACCAGCTCGGCGGAGGCAACCCAGGTATCGCGCTCCAACCGGGGCATGCGGTCGATCCCCTCGGCGGCTCGTTTGAAACGCTCGTATTCCTGCAGCCGGCGCACCAATTCCGCGCGCGGATCCGCCTCTTCGGCGATGTCGGCCGTGTGCACGCGCGGCAACAGCATGCGCGATTTGACCTCGGCGAGCGTCGCGGCCATCAGCAGGTACTCCCCGGCCAACTCCAACTGCAATACCTGCATCAGCTCGATGTAGCGCATGTATTGGCGGGTGATTTCGGCAATTGGAATGTCGAGGATGTCGAGATTTTGGCGCCGTATCAGGTACAGCAGCATGTCGAGCGGGCCCTCGAAAGCTTCGAGAAACACCTCGAGCGCCTGCGGCGGGATGTACAGATCACGCGGCATTTCGGTAACGGGTTGGCCCTCCACCACCGCAAACGGCATCTCGGCCTGCACATGGTCAGGCACGGCCGCCGGCGGATCCGGCACCAGCGTCAGTTCAGGTCTCATCGGTAGTTCATCGACATCGCTTGACGCACCGCATCCATCGTTTCGCGCGCCGCCGCGCGCGCGCGCTCGCACCCCTCCGCGATGATACCTCTAACCAGTTCGGGATTCTCCACGAACTCCTGGGCGCGCTTGGTTATCCCGGAGATTTCTTCGACGATCTTTTCGATCAGGGGCGACTTGCACTCCAGACAGCCGATCCCCGCGCTGCGACAGCCTGTCTGCACCCACGCCTGGGTGTCGGCCTGGGAATAGACCTTGTGCAAATCCCAGACCGGACATTTTTCGGGATCGCCCGGGTCGGCCCTGCGAATGCGGGCCGGATCGGTCTGCATGGCCTTGAGCTTCTTCACCACCGAATCCGGCTCTTCACGCAACCCGATGGTGTTGCCGTAGGACTTCGACATCTTGCGTCCGTCCAGGCCGGGCACTTTCGGAGTGGCGGTGAGCAACACCTCGGGCTCCGGCAGAATCGCGATGCCGGTGCCCTCCAGATAGCCGAACAATCGATCGCGATCGGCGACCGTGAGCCGCGCATTCGATTCCACCAGCGCGTGTGCCTTGGCCAGCGCCTCCGCATCGCCTTTTTCCTGGTACTCCTTGCGCAACGTTCGGTACATCGAGGAATTGCGCGCACCCAAACTCTTGATCGCCTTTTCGGCCTTTTGCTCGAACTCCGGTTCGCGCCCGTAGATGTGATTGAAGCGCCGCGCGATCTCGCGGGTGATTTCCACGTGCGCCACTTGGTCCTCGCCGACCGGCACGTACTGGGACCGGTACAGCAATATATCCGCCGATTGCAGCAACGGATAGCCGAGGAAACCGTAGGTGCCCAAATCGCGATCCGCCAGCTGGGTCTGCTGATCCTTGTAGGAAGGCACGCGCTCCAGCCAGCCGAGCGGAGTGATCATCGACAGCAGCAAATGCAATTCGGCGTGCTCGGGCACTTTCGACTGGATGAACAGCGTGGCCACGCCGGGATTCAGGCCTGCGGCAAGCCAATCGATGGCCATCGTCCACGTGTGCTCCTCGAGCTTGGACGTATCCTCGTAGCCCGTGGTCAACGCATGCCAGTCGGCGATGAAGAAATAGCATTCGTACTGGTACTGCAGCTCGATCCAATTCTTGAGCGCGCCGTGATAATTTCCGAGGTGCAGCATGCCGCTCGGCCGCATGCCGGACAAAACTCGACGATTCTGCGCGGGTCCGATCATGCCGGGGCTCCGACCAAGACGTTGATTAGACGGCCTATCACTCTATATGCCGGCTCGAACAGCCACCCGAACATTCCCAATGCGGACAGGCCCAACACCACGAACAACCCCACCGGCTCCATCTTCTCCAATCGAGCGCCCAATCGGGGCGGCAACAGGCCGGCAAGCACGCGGCCCCCATCGAGCGGCGGGATCGGCAATAAATTGAAAATTGCCAACACCACGTTGATCCATATACCGGCCTGAGCCATCAGCGCGATCCAATCGATGACTGTCGCATTGCCGTGCACCCGGGCGATCGCGCCCAACACGGCGCACCACAGGGCCGCCATCAACAAATTGGCCCCAGGTCCCGCCAATGACACCCACACCAACGCGCGGCGCGGATTGCGCAGTGCCTTGGTGGCCACCGGCACCGGCTTGGCCCAACCAATCAGCGGCGCGCCGATCGCCAGCAGAATGCCCGGTACCAGCACCGTGCCGATGGGATCGATGTGGCGCAGCGGATTCAGGCTCAGCCGGCCGAGCAGCTCCGCCGTCCGATCCCCGAAGTATCTGGCCATCCAGCCATGAGCGACCTCATGCAAGGTGATCGCGAATAAAACTGGGACTGCCCAGATCGAAATCTTCGAAAGAAAATCAGATAATTCCAATGCTTATACTCATTATTTAAAACTAACGCGAGAAATTTGGACTGCGTCCGGCGGACATTATACGGGTGCGGCGATCGCAAAAGGGGCCACGTCGCCCCGGCCGACCCGCACCACAACCGCATGGTCGCCCGACAAATCGATCACCGAAGTCGGCACCAGCCCGCAATTGCCGCCGTCGAGCACCAGATCGACGCTGTGCTGAAGGAGTTCGTTAATTTCCCGCGCGTCGGTGCGCGGCAGCTCCTCGCCCGGCAGCAGCAAAGTCGAACTCATCAACGGTTCGCCGAGCTCCGTGAGCAGGAGCTTCGGCACCGGATGGTCGGGTACCCGCAGGCCGATCGTGCCGCGCCGCTCGTGTTTCAAGCGCCGCGGCGTCTCGCGTGATGCCCTGAGCAGGAACGTGTAAGGACCGGGTGTGTGGGCGCGAAGCAGACGGTATTGCCAGTTCTCCACCACGGCATACCGCCCGACGTCCGCCAAATCGCGGCACACCAGGGTAAAATGATGATGGCGATCGGTGTCGCGAATGGCGCGTATCCGCTCCAAAGCGGCCTTGTCGCCGATGTGGCAGCCGAGCGCGTAGCAAGAATCGGTGGGATAGACGATCACCCCGCCGCCGCGCAGACAATCGACCGCCTGGCGAATGAAGCGTCGCTGGGGCGATACCGGGTGCAATTGCAGATAAATACTCATGAATCTTGGGGCTATGATACGCGCATGAAACCGTTCCTCGATTGGTCGCCGCTCGTCGTTTTCTTCGTCATATTCAAACTGTTCGGCATCTACTGGGCCACCGCCTCGCTGATGTTCACCAGCACGCTGGTGCTGCTCGCGCATCGACGGAGCGCCGGCAGCTTCAAGACCACGCACCTGGTCACCGTCGCGGTGGTCCTGGCGTTGGGTGCGGCGACCCTGTTGCTGCATGACAAGCGCTTCATTCAATGGAAACCCACGGTGCTGCTCGCGCTCACCGCCGTCGCCTTTCTTGGCAGCATGGTCATCGGCAGACAGCCGCTGGCGCGCCGCCTGCTCGAAGGCGTGTTCAAGGAGCCGCTGGACATTTCGGCCCGCGTCTGGCGGATCATCAATGTCTTGTGGGTGGGCTGGTTCGCGCTGCTCGCAGCGGCGAACATTTATGTGGCACGCAACTTTGCCGAGAGCGCCTGGGTGAATTTCAAGGTATTCGGCATCAGTGCCGCGATGCTGCTGTTCATGATCCCCCAGGTGCTGTGGCTGAACAGCAGGGTCCGGCCCGCCGAACCGGGCGCCGCTCCGCCGTGAGTCCCGCCGCACGCGAGGAGCGCCTGCGCCGGCAGCTCATCGCCCGCTTTGCGCCCCTCGAACTCGAGGTCGAGGACGATAGTCACCTGCACGCCGGCCATGCCGGAGCGGCCGGCGGCGCCGGTCACTTTCGCATTCGCATCGTGGCGGAGGCATTTCGCGGCATTTCCCCCGTGGCGCGCCACCGCCTGGTCTATGCAGCGCTCGCCGACATGCTGAAAAGCGAGATTCACGCGCTGGGGATCGAAGCGCTGCCGCCGGCCGATTGAGTGCGCTGCCGCAGCGCTTTTTTCGCCAATTGACGCAAATTGCCTTAAACTGCCGGCCCCGAGCGCGTCGGCCAGTTCGGCCAAAGTCGCTTTTTTTTTGCCTAAAGGACCCAAATGAGCCAATTTTTTCGTACACCGTGGACCGTCGCGTGCACCGTGCTCGCCATTGCCGTGCTGGCGGCGTGCGGCAAGACCCAGCAGCCGGCGGCCCCCGCGGCCGCGGACAAGTCGGCCCCGGCGGCGGTTCCCCTGGTGGACAGCGGCGATTTCGTCGAGGTCGCCATCGTCAACGGCACCACGATATCGCGCACCGAATTCGACATTTACGTCAAGGGTCTGCTGCAGGGTAAGCAGCAGGAATTGACACCCGAGCAGAAGAGCCAGGTGCTGGACGAGATGATCAGCATGGAGCTCATGGCCGGGCAGGCCGAAAAAGACGGGTTGGCCAAGGACCCCGACACCGCCGCACAGCTCGAGGTGTTGCGCATACGCGTGCTCGCCGACGCGGCATCGCAAAAGATCCTGAAAGGCCAAGAGCCCACGGATGCGCAATTACACGCCGAATATGACACCGCGATCGCCTCGATGGACAAGACCGAATATCATGCGCGGCACATTTTGGTCGCGAACAAGGATCAGGCCGAGCAGATCATCAAGAAGCTCAAGGGCGGCGCGAAGTTCGAAGATCTGGCGAAGGCTCAGTCCCTCGACACCGGCTCCAAGGCGAATGGCGGCGACCTGGGCTGGTTTACCATCTCACGCATGGTCAAACCGTTTGCCGACGCGGTCAAAGCCCTGAAGAAAGGCGAAATCACCCCGGAGCCCGTGCAGACCCAGTATGGCTGGCACGTGATCCAGCTCGAGGATACCCGCGAGGCCGCTCCGCCGCCGTTCGATCAAGTCAAGGGGCAGCTCGCCAACTCGGTGATTCGCAAGAAACTGCAAGCCTATGTCGAGGATTTGAAGAAGAACGCGAAGATAGAAAAGAAGCTCTGATCGATGCGTTCGCCTAGCGGGTCCGCGAGGACCCGCTAGGCTCGCAGCAATATCATGAACGCCTGCTCATCGAGCACGGCGACGCCGAGTTCCCGAGCCTTCTTGAGCTTAGAGCCCGCATCCTCGCCCGCCACCACGTAGTCGGTCCTTTTCGAAACGCTGCCGCTGACCTTGCCGCCGCGCTGAGTGATCTGCTCGGCGGCCTCCTCACGCGTCAAGCCGGCCAGCGCCCCGGTCAGCACGAAAGTCCGGCCCGCCAACGGCGATCGGGCCGACCGAACCGGCGCCGGCCACGCAATGCCGCTCGCTAACAAGCGATCGACCAGCCTCGCGTTCTCAGCGTTGCCAAAATAGGCACGGATGTTTCCCGCCACCACCGGTCCCACATCCGGCACTTGCTGGAGTTCCTCGACCGATGCGGCCCGCAACGCCGCGGGATCGCCGAAGTGCTGCGCCAAGGCAATCGCCGTCGCCTCCCCGACATCGCGTATGCCGAGCGCATACAGGAAGCGCGCCAGGGTGGTATGTTTCGCTGCCGCGATCGCGGCCTTGAGCTTCTGGGCGGACTTCTCGCCCATGCGTTCGAGCGTCGCAAGCTGCTCTGTTTTGAGATCGAACAGGTCCGCGGGCGTCCGGACGAAATCCTGGTCCACCAACTGTTCGACCAGCTTGTCGCCGAGCCCTTGGATGTCGAGAGCCCGGCGCGAGGCGAAATGTTTGATTTCCTCCTTGCGCTGCGCCGCGCAAGCCCTGCCCCCGGTGCAGCGCGCGACGGCCTGCTCGGCCTCTCTGACCACCGGAGAGCCGCACACCGGGCAGTGTCGCGGCAGCTTGACCAGTTTCGCGCCCGGGACACGGCGCTCCACCAATACTCCAACCACCTCCGGGATGACATCACCGGCGCGCCGGATCACCACCGTATCGCCCGGCCGCACGTCCTTGCGGGTCATCTCGTCGACGTTGTGCAACGTGGCATTGCTGACCGTGACGCCGCCGACGAACACCGGCTCCAGCCGCGCCACCGGGGTCAGCGCGCCGGTGCGCCCCACCTGAAATTCGATGTCGCGCACCGTCGTCAGGGCCTCCTCGGCTGGGAATTTATGAGCAATGGCCCAACGGGGCGCGCGCGACACGAATCCCAACTGCCGCTGCAATTCAATGTCATCGACCTTGTAGACCACGCCGTCGATTTGATAGGGCAATTTGCTGCGTGCTGCGCCCATTTCGCGGTAATACTCGAGACAGCCGTCGATCGACTCGACCACGCGCGACTGCGGGCAGATCTTGAACCCCCAACGGCGCAGCGACTGCAGCACCTGGCTGTGGTGCGCGGGCGCTTTACCGCCCTCCACCTGACCGATGCCGTAGACGAACAGATCGAGCGGCCGGGCAGCGGTCATGCGCGGATCGAGCTGGCGCAAACTACCCGCCGCAGCATTTCGCGGATTGACGAAGGCCTTCTCGCCGCGCGCAACCGCCTCCTTGTTCAGCTTCTCGAATCCGGACAGCGGCATGAACACTTCGCCGCGCACTTCCAGCAGCCGCGGCGCATCCGCGGCCCGCAACTTCAGCGGCAGCGAGCCGATGGTGCGCAGGTTCTGTGTGATGTCTTCGCCGGTTTCACCGTCGCCCCGGGTGGCTCCCTGCACGAACACGCCGTTCTCGTAGCGCGCGCTGACCGCCAAACCGTCCATTTTGGGCTCGGCCGAGTAACGGATCGGCGCATTCAGCGGCAGACGCTCGCGGATTCGGCGCTCGAAATCGCGCACGTCCTGTTCGTTGAAGGCGTTTTCCAACGACAGCATGGGGACACGGTGCCGCACGGCGCCGAATGCGACGGCCGGGGTCGCCCCGACACGCTGCGTCGGCGAAGTCGCGGTGAGCAGCTCGGGATATCGGGTCTCGAGTGCGCGCAGCTCGAGCATGAGTCGATCGTACTCGGCGTCCGGCACCTCCGGATTGTCGAGGACATAGTACTGATAGTTGTAGCGGTCCAACTGTTCGCGCAGCTCGGCAGCGCGAGCCGTCGCTGCGCTCCTTGTCGTGTCCGCCTTGCCCTTTGCGGTCATGCCGCCTCGACGCTCAGGACAATTCGGCCTGGAAACGCGCCACCTCTTCGCGCAGCGCCGCGACGCGTTGCGGCGAAAACGGCACTCCCTTGGCGTCCTGCACGGTTCCGGAAAGTTCGCGCGCCAAATCACGCGCCGCGGTCATGAGCTCATCGACGCTGCGCAACGGCTCGAGCGGCCCCGGCAACACCGCAAACAATGTCACGCCGCGAAACTCCTCCTCGGGCATGCGTTGCAAATCAAAAGTGCCGGGCTCGACCAGACTCGCAACACAGAATATGCTGCGGCCGTCGCTGTGTTTGCGGTGATAAACGCTGTACCGTCCGTAAGCCAGTCCGTGCAGCTCCAGCGCCGCCATCAACGCCGCACCCGACCAGCGCGAATCGCCGACGCTGCAGACCCGCACCGAGATGATTTTCTGCGCCTCGCTGGCATTCGCGCCCCGGGCCGCGGCCAGACGGTCGCTGTTCTCCGCGTTCGGCGCCGGCAC
Source organism: Gammaproteobacteria bacterium (assembly GCA_037440085.1). GTDB lineage: Bacteria > Pseudomonadota > Gammaproteobacteria > Steroidobacterales > Steroidobacteraceae > Bog-1198. The sequence goes on along the minus strand of JBBIUT010000022.1, from coordinate 8,364 downwards.
CGACCTCGGCGTCGGCTGTTGCTCCGTCGCCGACTCCTGCGGCGGCACGGGCTGCGGCTGCCGTTCGAGGTTTGCCGCCTCCATATCGATGGTCAGATCGAGCGGATCGGCCTGCGTCATCATCGGCTCATCATCCAACAGCGGTACCGGCTCGAAGTCCACGGTGCGGATGTCGAGCGGCTGCAAAGGCGGCACACCCCAATCGCGACTGCCGCTCATGTGGAGTCGCCCTTCGGCGGCTGCAGATTCGGCGGCAGCCGGGCCAAACGGCGGCGGCGGCGCGCCCGATTCGCGCAGCTGCGGATTACCCGGGGTCTGAGCGGATCGGCGCGCGGTCCACCACCAAATGGCGCCAAGGGCCATGATTCCCAGCACCGACAATATCCAGCGCAACTCGCCCAACTGATCGTGTCCTTACATCGCGGCCATGCGCACGGCCTCGTCCACATCCACCGCCACCAGGCGCGACACGCCCGGTTCGCTCATGGTGACGCCGATCAACTGCGAGGCCATTTCCATGGTGGTCTTGTTGTGAGTGACGAAGATGAACTGCACGCTGCGCGACATTTCACGCACGATATCGCAGAAGCGGCCGACGTTGTTCTCATCGAGCGGCGCATCGACCTCGTCCAGCAGGCAGAACGGCGCCGGATTCAAATCGAAAATCGCAAACACCAGCGCCACCGCCGTCAACGCCTTTTCCCCACCGGACAATTGGCTGATGGTGCTGTTGCGCTTGCCCGGCGGGCGCGCCATCACCGACACGCCGGCCGCCTCGGGCTCTTCGCCGGTCAGTTCCAAATAAGCATGCCCGCCGCCGAACAAGCGCGGAAATTTTTCCTTGAGCCCGGTGTTCACCCGGTCGAACGTATCCTGGAACCGTGTGCGGGTTTCCCGATCGATCTTGCGCATTGCCGATTCCAGCGTCTCCAGAGCGTCGGTCAGATCCTTGCACTGGCGGTCCAGGTATTCCTTGCGCTCCGATTGCTCCTTGAATTCGCCGATTGCCGCGAGATTCACCTGACCCAGCCGCTCGAGCTTGCCCTTCGCATCCTCGAGCTGCGATTCCCAACCCTCCACCGTGGCCTCGGCCGCAAGCCCCGCGAGCAAGGTGGGCAATTCGAAATGAGTGCTTGCCAATTGCTCGGCGACTCCCTCGCGGCGTACGCGCACCTGCTGCGCCGCCAACCGTGCCTCGTCCATGGCCGTGCGCGCATCCTCGACCCGCTGCTCGAGCGACGCGCGCTGTGCCTCGCGATCGCGCAGCAGCGCCTCGAGTTCATCGCTGGCGATCTTTGCGGCGCTGAACTCCTTCTCGACCTGGGCACGTACCTGCAACGCCCGTTCGAGCGTCGCGAGCTGCGCCAGGAGCGGGGCTTCCCCATCCCGGAGCTGCCGCGCCAATTCGTCGCGCCGCTCGGTCAGTTCCTGCAGCTGCTTCTCCAGGCGCTCGAGCGCGGTCTGCAGCGAGGCGTGCGACGAGCGGCGTGATTCGACCTGCAGCGCGAGCTCACGGGCCCGCTGTTGCGCCGCCTGCGCCGCGGCGCGGGCCGCCGCCAGCTCGGTGCGCATGCGCTCGCGTTCCTGCTCGAGTTCCAGGCGCGCCGGTTCGAGGGCCACCAGTCCGTCGATGGCCTTCTCCATGCGCCCGCGCGACACCTTGAGTTCGCCTTCGGCACGCGCAAGGTCGGCGCGCACCTCCGCCAAGTGCGCCTCGAGCTGGCTCATGCGCCGCGCGGCGTCTTCCTTGCGCGCTTGAGCCGCATCGAGTTCCGCCCGCCGGTCCACATGCTCGCGATGCAACCGGTTGACGTCGACCTGGATTCGATCGCGCTGATCTTCGCGATTGCGAACTCGATCGCGGGTGATGCCGAGCTCATGTTCGAGACTCTTGACCTCCTCGGCGAGCCGGCTCACATCGGCGCGCAGCGCGCGCAGCGACTCCTCGCGCTCGATCACGCCGGTGTGCGGCTCGCGGTCGCGCGACAGGCGCAGCCAGTCCGCTGCCATCCAGATGCCGTCACGCGTGACGACGGATTGGCCGGCGGACAATCCGCGCCTTATCCGTAGCGCCTCGGCCAGCGACTCGGCCGTCAACACCGACGAAAGCATCGAGCTCAAGTATGGCGCGCCGTGCACCTTCGCCCGCAAGCTCGCGGCGTCGGAACTTACCGGACCCTGGTTACTCGGGCTCACCACCGATAAATGGCCGCCGTCGAAGCTGTCCAACAGACCGGTCACCGCATCCAGCCCGTCCACGCATACCGCCTCGAGGTACGAGCCGAATACGGTCTCGATCGCCCGCTCCCAGCCGCGCTCCACGCGCAGCTGTTGCGCGACCCGCGGCTTCTGATCGAGCGCATGCGCCTGCAGCCATTGCGTGACCTTGCCGGACACCTTGCCGAGCGCGGCCTGCTGCAGCGCTTCGGTGGACACCTGCGAGCCGAGGGCCTGCTGCCAGCGGGCACGCAGCGCGTCGAGGGATTCCGATTGTCCGCGTTCGCGCTCGCGGGCGAGCGACAATTCGGCAAGCACATCGGCCAATTCGGCCGCAGCCTTCTGGCCGGCCTGCTGCGCCAGATCGCACTGCGAGGCCAGGGTCTCCAGAGCCACCGCCGGCTGCAGCTGTGCTAGCGCCGCACGCTCGGTTTCATCGCGCTCCTGCTGCTGCAGCAGGCGCCGCTGCTGGTTTTCCAGCTGCTCGATTCGGGCGCGTTCGACCTGAGTCTCGCGTTGTCCCAGTGCGACCGATTGGGCGTGTGCGTCCGAAGCGAGCTGCCAGGTCGCGAGTGCGCGCTCGCAATTCTCGAGCGCTTGGCGCGCCTCGCGCTCCTCATGGTGTGCGGAATCGAGGCCGGGAATCTTGGTCGCCAGCTCCTGCGCCAGCGCATCGAGCTGTCCGCGATCGCGTTGGATCACGCCGCTAAGATCCTGAACTTGAACCTCGGCTTGTTCCCAATCAGAACGCTGCCGTTGCTGCAGCTCGCGCGCATACTGAATGCTTTGTTCGGATCGGGTGACTTCGGCTCCCGCCTCGTAGAAGCGCGCCTGAATGGCGCCGAGGGCGTCGGTCTTGGCGGACTGGTCGACCCGGATCTGTTCGATTACGGATTCCATGGCGCGCAGATCCGCCAACACCGCGTGCATCGCCGTCTCGCAGCGCGCAGTCGCCGAGTCGCGGACCCCGGCCTCGAGGTCCAGACCCTGCAAGCGCAGCGCCAACAATTCGGCCTGCAATTTGCGCTCGTCCTCTTTCAGGACCTGGTAACGCCTGGCGGTGGCGGCCTGGCGCTGCAGGTGGCGAATCTGCTTCTCCACCTCTTCGCGCAAATCGTTCAATCGATCGAGGTTCTCGCGCGTCTGGCCGATGCGGCCTTCCGTCTCGCGGCGCCTCTCCTTGTAGCGTGAAATGCCGGCCGCCTCCTCCAAGAAAGCCCTCAAGTCATCCGGCCGCGCCTCGATCACCCGCGAGATCATGCCCTGCTCGATGATGGCGTAACTGCGCGAACCCAAGCCGGTACCGAGGAACAGCTGCGTGATGTCCTTGCGGCGCACCTTGGTGCCGTTGATGAAATAATCCGAGGTGCCGTCGCGGCTCACCGATCGGCGCAAGGCGACCTCGTTGTAGCTTGCGTACGCACCGCCGATTTTGCCGTCCGAGTTGTCGAACACCAGTTCCACCGATGCGGTACCGAGCGGCTTGCGTGCCACCGAGCCGTTGAAGATCACGTCCGCCATCGACTCGCCCCGCAGGTGCTTGGCGGATATCTCGCCCATCACCCAGCGCACCGCGTCGATGATGTTGGATTTCCCGCAGCCGTTCGGCCCGACGACTCCGGACAGGCCGCTCGGAAAGGCGACATTTGTCGGATCGACAAAGGACTTGAAGCCCGCAATCTTGAGTTTTGTTAGGCGCATCGCTTGTGATCGACCTCGGGTATGGCGCGCCTTCCAGTGACGAGTTAGGTGACTTGAGGCGCGTGGCCGTGAATGTGGAGCGTAGTGTAAAGTAAACGCCACTTTGGTAAACCCCTGACGCGATGAGCACCCGCCCCGACACGATGAATACCACTCTTGAAATCTTCGCAAATCCGACGCCGGAGCGGGACTATACGATCCGGATGACCATCCCGGAGTTCACCTGCCTGTGTCCGAAGACCGGACAGCCGGACTTCGCCACCTTGAAACTCGAATACGTCCCCGATGAACGCTGTGTCGAGTTGAAATCCTTGAAGCTTTATATTTGGTCGTACCGCAATCGCGGCGCCTATCACGAAGCCGTGACCAATGAAATTCTGGCCGATCTGGTTGCCGCGACGGCGCCCCGATTCATGCGCCTGGCGGCCGATTTCAATGTCCGAGGCGGGATCTATACAACGATCGTGGCCGAGCACCGCCGGCCGGGGTGGCTGGGCCCCGCCCCGGTCACGCTGCCGTAGCGCCGGGCCGCCGTCGCCCCGGCGATAATCCTCCACGCGGGCCTGGCCTCGCCGCCGATACTCTTTGCAATCATAGAGTTAGATAATCCAAATAAAATTAGTAGATGTTGCCTCGGCGGCCTGTACAGGCGGCATTGCGTCGGTATAATCGCGCGCTCTTTCGTTAGGAGGCGGAAACTGCATATGCCCTCGAAAAAACCGAATAAGACGGCCAAAAAGCCGGCAAAGGCCAGCCCGAAGAAAGCGACGCGCAAAGCCGCCTCTGCCAAGGCGGCGCGGCCCTCGGCAAGCACCAGGGCCGCGGCGGGCACATCCAAGGCATCGGTGAAATCGCACAAACCCGCCGCAAAGTCCGCACTCGCAGTAAAACCCGCAGCCAAGACCGCAGCCAAGCCCACGGCGGTAAAACCGGCCGCGGCCGGTTCGGCACGCGCAAAATCGCCCCCAGCGCCCGCCGGGGCCGAGCCGAAACCGGCAGCCCGCAGGGCGGGACCCGGAAAGGTCGCCCCGATCAAATTTGATACCCGGCCGCTGGTGATGCCCGGCCGCGCGGTTCCTCTCGACGAGGAGGCCGAGGGCGAGCCGGGAACCTCCGCCAGCCTGTTGGCGGGTCCGCGCAATGTAAAGCCCTACATCACGCGCCGCGGCGAACAGTACATGAACAAGGAGCAGTTGGAGCACTTCGCTCGCATACTGCAAAACTGGAAGCGCGATCTCATGGTCGAGGTGGACCGCACCGTGCTGCACATGAAGGACGAGGCCGCCAATTTTCCCGACCCGAATGACAGAGCCACCCAGGAAGAGGAATTCAGCCTCGAATTGCGCACCCGCGATCGGGAGCGCAAATTGATTCGCAAGATCGACGAAGCCTTGAAGCGTATCGAGGACGGCTCATACGGCTACTGCCTGGAAACCGGCGAAGAGATCGGGATAAAGCGCCTCGAGGCCCGGCCGGTCGCAACGCTATCGGTCGAAGCGCAGGAGCGGCGCGAACGCCGCGAAAAGCAGTACGGCGACCGCGACGACAGATACCGCTAGCGCCGGGGCCCGTACCGCCCGGGCCATTCCAGGCTATGTCGGCCGGTTTGCGCCCTCGCCGACCGGCGATTTGCACCTGGGATCTCTGTATACGGCGGCAGCGAGCTATTTGGATGCGCGCGCCAACGGCGGGCGCTGGCTGTTGCGAATCGATGATTTGGATCGGCCGCGCGAGGCCCCCGGATCCGCCGCCCGAATCGTACGAACCCTGCGGGCATTTGGTTTCGAATGGAACGCCGAGATCGTCCAGCAATCGGATCGGACGGCACACTATGCCGCTGCGGTTGACCGGTTGCGCACAAGCGGTTTGACCTTCGAGTGTTCCTGCAGCCGGCTCAGTTTGGTCGATTCGGAGCGCTACCCGGGCAGCTGCCGCGAGGGCCCGCTGATCCTGGGCGCGGCGACTGCCACGCGTCTGCGCGTCGATCCGGGCTACGTGCAGTTCTCGGACCGCGTTCAAGGCACCTATCGACAAGACGTGGCGGCTGCCGTCGGCGACGTGGTTCTCAAGCGCCGCGATCAGCTCTTTGCCTACCTATTGGCGGTGGTGATCGATGATGCAGCCGCGGGAATCACCCATGTGGTACGGGGCGCCGACCTTTTGGACAGCACCCCGCGGCAAATCTACCTGCAGCGGCTGCTTGGGCTGCCGACACCCGCCTACGCACATGTTCCGGTGCTGGTGGAGGCCGGCGGAGGCAAGCTCGCCAAATCGGCCCGTAGCGTGCGCGTGGACGGTGGCCAGGCGCTGCCGCAGCTGTTGCGCGTGTTCGAGCTCCTGGGGCTTGGGGCGCCTCCCGACCGAGCGGCCTCCACCATTGGCGCGGCATGGGCTTGGGCGACGCAGCGCTGGCACATCGGGTGCGCGCCTAAACGCCTGACTTTGCCGTTGGCCGGGCGAAACGGGGCGGCCGGTTCGGCCGATAAAGCCGGTTTGCCTTAGCCAGGCATTGCGCTATCCTTTGGGTTCATTAACCAAGGAATGGTCATTGGTAGCCAGGCACGAACCGGCATCTTCCGGCACCGCGTCGGCCACACGAGCGAGGAGCCCTATGAGCGATCCGCGAGTGATTAAAAAATATCCGAATCGCCGCCTGTACGATACCGTTGAAAGCAGGTACATCACTTTAGCGGACGTGAAGCGGCTGGTCGTCGAGAAAATCGACTTTGTCGTCGTGGACAAGAAGAGCAATTCGGACATCACGCGCAGCATCTTGCTGCAGGTCATTGCCGAACAAGAACATCTGCCCGAACCGCTTCTGACGCAGGACTTTCTGATCGGCGTGATTCGCTCCTACGGCAGCGGCGTGCAAGGCCAGGTGAGCAGTCACTTGGAACAGACCTTGAGGCAGTTCCTGAGCCAGCACCTGCCGCCCCGTGAACGCGCCAAAAGTTTTAGCGGCGCGGAGGCGCCGCCGCGGCCGCGCGGCCCGGACGAAGGCTACAAGGCGCTGTCCCCGGCGCGCATTCGCGACAGCGAGATGGATCGCGACGAAACGAATCTCACCAAATGAGGCAGCGCCGCGGGTTGACCATGAGGCCCGCATTGGAATGCCGAACGCCGCCTGAAACTCGCGGCTGTTGGCCAGAGTGGCACTGACCCGGTGCTTGGCCGGCGGGAATCTTCGCTCCACATGCAATTGTGCGATGGCGAAGCCGAGGGCCTCGTCTTCGCCGGCGAGGACCCGCAGCCAACGCTCCTGCAGCCGCCGGGCGCCGCTGAGCACCCCCGTCATACGGAAATCCTCATCCACGAAAGCCTTCGAATGATACGGCGCGTAACCATCGACGAGCATCAAGCGCAGATGCGCCTTCCAATCGTCGAGCGGCGTACGCGCGAGCTCGCGGTCGACACTCCGTAAGAATCGGGGCGTGGCGACATTCAGCGAGCGGGCCTCCGGATGGCCGAGACTCGATAGGCTGCCGAGGGTCTCGCGTCAGGCCGCGTCGACGTTGCGCATCGACAGGCGCACACGCCCCTGCCGATCAACCTCGAGAACTTTGACGCGCACCACGTCGCCTTCCTTCAATTTATCGCCCACGCGCTCCACGCGCTCCTCGGATATCTGCGATATGTGCACCAAACCGTCGCGGCCCGGCAGTATGGTCACGAACGCGCCGAAGTCCATCAGGCGTGCGACTCTTCCTTCGTAGATGCGGCCGACTTCGACGTCGGCCGTGATCAATTCGATGCGCCTCTGCGCTTCGCGGCCGGCCGCGCCTTGCACGGAGGCGATTTTCACGGTGCCGTCGTTCTCGATGTCGATCGAGGTGCCGGTCTCTTCGGTGATCTGACGAATGACGGCGCCGCCCTTGCCGATGACGTCGCGAATCTTCTCCGGATCGATTTTCAAAGTGATGATGGTCGGCGCCCACTCGGACATGTTCTCGCGCGGCTTGGCGAGCACCTTGTTCATCTCGCCCAAGATGTGCAACCGGCCGGCCCGCGCCTGCTCCAGCGCCACCTTCATGATTTCACGGGTGATGCTCGTGATCTTGATGTCCATTTGCAGAGCGGTAATGCCGTCTTTGGTGCCGGCCACCTTGAAATCCATATCGCCCAGGTGATCTTCGTCGCCCAGAATGTCGGTGAGCACCTGAAAGCGCGAGCCCTCCTTGACCAAGCCCATTGCCACGCCCGCCACCGGCGCCTTGATCGGTACGCCGGCATCCATCAATGCCAAGCTCGTGCCGCACACCGAGGCCATGGAACTCGAGCCGTTGGACTCCAGAATTTCCGATACCACGCGAATGACGTAGGGAAATCTCTCCAAACCGGGCATCACCGCCTTGACGCCGCGCTTGGCCAAATTGCCGTGGCCGATCTCGCGCCGCTTCGGCGAGCCCATCATGCCGGTCTCGCCGACGCTGAACGGCGGGAAGTTGT
>JBBIUT010000021.1:0-42305 GCA_037440085.1 Gammaproteobacteria bacterium | reverse complement strand
TGAAAATCCCACCACCGGTGTCCGGTCGGTCGCGAAGGTGCGCAAGCCCGCCCAGCGGGCCTTGAGGCGATCGATCTGCAAGGTCGTTGCCGACTGCACCCGGTCGACCGCCGTGGCCACGTCCCATTCGTCGGGCTGCGCATCGCCGGGCTCCGCCGGCGTCTCGTCGGCAGGGGAAAGGAACAGCGATCCTCCCTCCGGCTTGAAATAGAACTGCTCGTCGACATCGTTGACGAACGGCCACGAGTTGACCGCCATCCCGGGCGGGGGATCGACCAGCACCGCGGTGCGCCGGAACGGCACCAGGCCGACCCGGGCGATACCGGCCAGCGCTGCGATCTCATCCGCCCAGGCCCCGGCGGCATTGATGACGATGCGGGCCCTCAGCGATTCGGAGCCGGCCCGCACCGTCCAACGGCCTCCGGTGCGCTCGAGCGCATGCACCGGCGCGCTGTTCAGGATTCGGCCATTGCGGCTTCTGAACAGGCGCAGGTACCCGTGGTGCAAGGCGTGAACGTCGATATCGGAGGAGTCGGGTTCGAGCAAAGCGCCGGCCAGATATTCCTCGCGCAACACCGGGCAGAGGACCCGCGCCTCGGCGGTGCTGACCGGCCGGGTTGCGGGCGCGACATCGTGAAGCGCGGCGAATTCCCGCAATGACCCCAACTGCCGGGTCGTCGCGATGTACAGGCAACCCCGCGGTCGCGTCAACGGACTGTCCGCGAAGGCCGGCGGCGGGGCAAAAAGAAATGCTCGACTGGCGCGCGTCAGGGCGCGAATCAGTGAGTTGCCGTAAATCTCGGTGAACAGCGCTGCGGAACGTCCGGTCGAATGGTAACCGGGGCGATCCTCGCGTTCGGTCAAGATGACGCGCTGGGTTTCGGCGAGGTGCGCGGCCACCGACGCGCCGGCGATGCCGGCTCCGATGACGATGATGTCGGCGTCAGTCACGGCGTTTCGGCAACAGGCATCATCGCTGCAAATGAGCGAGCGGTACGCGCGTCGAACGCTTCACGGTGGCGAGAACCACGCTCGATTGAACGTCGCGCACATGCGGTATGCGCAACAGCTTCTTGAGGATCACCGCGCTCAGCGACTCGAGATCATTGGCAAACACCTGCAGGATGAAATCATAGGCTCCGGTCATCGCAAAGCAGTTGGTGACCTCGTCCAGCACTGCGATCTCCCGCTCGAAGCGCGCCACCGTTTCATCGGTGTGCTCGGTGAGCTTCACGTGCACGATCGCCTGTACTGCGAGGCCGATGCGCCCCGGGTTCAGGATTGCCGCATAGCCTTCGATGACGCCGCTCGATTCCAGAGCCTTGATGCGGCGCGCGCACGGGGTCGGCGATAAGCCGATGGATTCCGCCAGCTCGACCACCGGCACACGCCCGTCGCGCTGCAGCTCGGAAAGTATGCGTGCGTCGAAGCGGTCGATTTCCATCTTGAATACCCCTTCCCCAAGAAGGGAGCCCCTTCATGTCGCGGATCAGTCAACAGGCCGATCAGTGAAAGTCGCCAACAATGATGCCTAAAGGAGAGTGTTTTGGCGATTCCTTTCGACTTTTAGGCTGGTCTCGCCGGCGGACGCCCGGTTGCGGCCGATATTAGCGAATATCGCCAACTCCGAGGCCCGGGCCCGGTCCGATTGGCGATTGTCGCTGAATGCTTCGGACTAGTCTTGAGAAAGGCCGCTGACCCGAGGTGATGAGCGCGATGGCCGCAAGTCCCGAGAAGCTGATGCCGCCACCGCGCAGCGACGCTCCCGACTGGCGAGCGGTGGTGCGTCAAGTGGCGATTTCGCGTGCGCTCGACGATCTCGAAGAAACGACGCTGGTACCCGAGCGCAAGGTGCTCTATCAGTTCTCCGCGCGCGGCCACGACGTGACCCAGGTGCTGCTGGGCAGTTGTCTCACCGGCGCCTGGGATGCGGTTGGCGGCTATTACCGTTCCCGGCCGTTGATGCTGACATTGGGCCTTTCGATCGACGAAGCTCTTGCCTCGAGCATGATGCGCCTCGGCGGTATGAGCGAAGGCCGCGATATCGGCGTTGTGTTCAATTTACCGCGGCGAGCCGGGGCCTGTGCCTTGCCGGTCTGCGGCGGCGTCGGCACCCAATACACGCCGGCCGTCGGCTGGGCTCAGGCGCTGCGCTACCGTCATGGCTCGCTCGGCGAGTCCGAGTGCGCGCGCAGCATCGCGGTCGCCCACGGCGGAGATGCCTCGACCGCAACCAACGGATTCTGGGCGGCCCTCAATGTCGTCACCACCGAACGGCTGCCGTTCTTGTTTTATATCGAGGACAACGGCTACGGCATTTCCGTGCCTTCCCGCCTGCAGACGCCGGGCGGCAACATTGCGCGCAATTTGAGCGCCTTTGGCGGCTTGCGCGTAATCGACGGCGATGGTTCGGATCCGCTGGCGGCCGCGCGGCTGATTCGGGACGCAGTCGCCGGAGTGCGCGCCGGCGATGGGCCTGCGTTGCTCCGGCTCGCGGTCCCGCGCCTGTGCGGACATTCCGGGCAGGACACGCAAACCTACAAGGGTTCGGCGGCCATTGCGGCCGAGCAGGAAAGGGACCCTTGGCGCAAGCTCCGTTCCCAGATCGTCCCGGGGCTATTGTCCTCGGACGAGTGGGAAGCCGAGCTGGCCCGCTCACGGGACGAGGTGGCTAGGGCGCGGACGCGGGTTGAACGGCATGGCACGCCCGACCCGCAGCGGGTCAGGCGCTATGTATTCACCGAATTCAAGGATGATGCGGCGCCCGAGGTTCAAACACAGGGCGGCCTGTGGGCGGCTTGCGCGCCGCCGCCGGCCGGCTCACCGCGGGCCGACAGCCAAGGGCCGCGGATCAATCTGGTCACCGCGGTGCGCCGCACCCTCGAGCACGAACTCGAAGTGAATCCCCGGGTGGTCGTGTTCGGCGAAGATGTGGGACGCAAGGGCGGCGTACACGCGGCCACCATCGGCTTGCAGGAGAAATTCGGCAGCGCGCGCGTCTTCGACACCAGCTTGTCCGAGGAAGGAATCATCGGCCGCGCGGTCGGCATGGCCGCCGCCGGACTCATGCCGGTACCGGAGATCCAATTCCGCAAGTACGCCGATCCCGCGGCCGAACAGCTCAATGATTGCGGCACCATGCGTTGGCGCACCGCCAATCGATTCGCCGCACCGATGGTGGTGCGCATTCCCGGCGGGTTCTTCAAGTGCGGCGATCCGTGGCACAGTCAATCGAACGAGGTGCAGTGGGTGCATGGCATCGGTTGGCGGGTGGCCATGGCGTCGAACGCGGAGGATGCCGTCGGTTTGCTGCGAGCCGCGCTGCGCGGCAACGACCCGACCATATTCTTCGAGCACCGATCGCTGCTCGACGGCAGTTGGGCGCGGCGCGCCTATCCCGGCGACGATTTCGTCGTCGAGTTCGGCAAAGCCAAGCTGTTGAGCGAGGGCGCCGAGCTGACGGTGGTGACCTGGGGCGCGATGGTCGAGCGCTGCGAGAGCGCGATTCTGCGCACCGGGCTGTCGGCCGACTTGCTGGACCTGCGGACGCTGTCGCCGTGGGATCGGCAGGCGACTCTGGCATCGGTTCGAAAAACTGGCCGCTGCCTGATCGTGCACGAAGACACCGTCACCGCCGGCTTCGGCGCCGAGATCGCCGCGGTGCTCGCCAAGGAGGCATTCTTCGATCTGGATGCGCCCATCGAACGGCTCGCAATGCCGGACATTCCCAGTCCGCATAGCCCGGTGCTGCTCGAGGCCGTACTGCCGAGTGTCGAGAGGATCTGTCGCGCCATGCGGGAATTGTTATCCGTATGAAAACCGCGCAAATCGCCGACGTCGTTGTTCCCTTGAACGAAGAGGGTACCAGGGCCACGATATTGAGGTGGTACAAGGCGGCAGGCGATTCCATTCGCAAGGATGAGCCGCTGCTGGAACTCGAGACCGACAAGGTCACGGTCGAAATTCCTTCGCCGGCGACCGGCGAATTGTGCGAGGTTCTGAAGCAGCCGGACGAGGAGGTGCTTGCCGGACAGGTATTGGCCCGAATTCGGATCGCGCCGCCCGACGCCGCGCGGCCGCCGCAGCAATCAACCGCGGCGAACGCCGAGCCCGCGCATCGCGCATCCGAAGGCGCGCCGTCCGCGCAAGGTGCGCGTCCGCTGTTGAGTCCTGCGGTGCGCCGATTATTGGACCAACACGGGCTGTCGCCGGCCGCGATCGCGGGCAGCGGGCAGGGCGGACGCATCACCGCCCGCGACATCGAGCGGCAGGTGGGCGAGACGCCCGCTGGGCCGTCCGCTGCCGCAGCTTCGCGCCTCCCGCACACCGCCATACGCCGCCGCGTGGCCGAGCACATGGCGCGCAGCCTCGCGCTGGCTCCGCATGTCACTACGCTGTTCGAAGCGGATTTGACCCGCGTCCTGGCGCACCGCAGCGCGAATGCCGCCGCGTTCGAGCGTCAGGGGGCGCGGCTGACCCTGACCGCCTATTTCGTCGCGGCCTGCGCACGGGCCCTGTGCGCGCACCCCGTGGTCAATGCGACTTATCGCGAGGACGCGCTCGAGTTGCACGCGGACGCCAACATCGGCGTCGGCACGGCACTCGGCAACGACGGGCTCATCGTGCCGGTGATCCGCCGGGCGCAGGAGCTCGATCTCCTGGGAATTGCCGGCCGACTCGGCCAGCTGGTCGGCGCCGCCCGCTCCGGCACGCTCGCGCCGGAGGAAGTCCGCGGCGGCACCTTCACGATCTCGAACCACGGCGTCGGCGGAAGCTTGCTCGCGGCACCCATCGTCATCAACCAGCCGCAGGTGGCGATACTCGGCATCGGCAAAATCGAACGCCGGGTGGTCGCACTCGACGCGCAAGGCGCCGAGGCGATCGGCGTCCGAGCCAAGTGCTATCTCACGCTCACGATCGACCACCGGGCGCTCGACGCCTTTCAGGCAAACGCCTTCCTCACGCACATCGTGAACGCGCTCGAGCAGTGGACCTGAGGCCGCCGAAGCGACGCATGACGGCGGGGTCGGGCGGCGGCAAGGCTCCCTGCAGCCGCTTCGCCACCGACGATAGATGCGATTCGGAGGCGGCGAACACCCGTGCGTAGATGTCGCGGCACAGTTGCGCGGCGCGGTGCCCCGGCCAATTCGCGGGCAGCAAGCGCTTCGGCAGGAGAGGATCGCGCAGATGCAGGCGGCGATACTCGTGGATGAGTAGCGTACGCAGGATGAATGCGCTCGCGGGATCGGCGGGTTGATCCCGCAGCGCGGCGGCCGCGTGCTCGAAGCGCCGAACGAATCTTCGGTAGCGCTGGCCGAGGTCCGCCAGATCCCAACCCAGATTGATCAGCCGAGCCGGGACCCCGTGGGCGGCAAGATTTGCTTCGAAGACAAATGTGTCCGGCGAATCGGCGCCTGCCAATGGCAATTCGACGCCGTGCGCCGGCGCGTCCGGGTGCGCGAACACGCCGCTCGCCAGCTCGCCGAAGCCCTGCCATGTCAGTTCCCGGCGCAGCCGATGCCGAGCCGCGGCCGGCAGGGCCGGCAATACGACCAGGGTCCAGCGCCCCGACCAGTGTGCGTTCGACTCGCCGTAGATGCGCTGCGTCGCTTCGGCAAAGCGCTCGCGTCCGGTGCCCGACAGCCGGTATTCGCTCAGTTTACCGACCCGCCGCGCCTGCACCCAGCCTTCGTGAGCGATCCTCGCCGTGGCGGTGCGAACCAGGCGCTCGTTGAGGCCGAAGGGTGTCGCGAGCTTGATCAGGCTGCCGAGCGTGATGGTGCCGCCGCGCGGCATGATCGAATCCCCGAAAATCGTCACGATCAGCGATCCGGCCCGAAGCGGGCGCTGGTTGCGCAGGCGCTTGACGAGATTGCGGGCGGCGGCGGCGGGGCGGTTGGATGTTCTCAATGGAACCGAAGTATGCAGCAGTTCATGACACAAAAAAAATTGATTTGAGGCAATGTACGTGTCAGTCTGGCCCTGCTGAATTGTTGCAACGACAGGCCGGGAGGCGGCATGTACACGCAGGCGCTCGATGTTCAAGGGTCGGATCCGGCCGCGCCGGCCGATGACGTTTCGCGCGAGCGGCTTTTCGAGGCGCGCATCCATGCCGAAGAGAAGATCGAACCGAAGGACTGGATGCCGGCGCGATACCGCGCCACGCTGATTCGCCAGATCTCTCAGCACGCCCATTCCGAGATCGTCGGCATGCTGCCGGAGGGAAATTGGATCACGCGCGCGCCCACCCTGCTGCGCAAATCCATCCTGATCGCCAAGGTACAAGACGAAGGCGGTCACGGCGCTTACCTGTACGGCGCCGCCGAGACTCTCGGCGTCAGCCGCGATCAATTGATTGATCAACTGCTGGCGGGCAAGGCCAAGTATTCCAGCATATTCAACTATCCGACGCCAACCTGGGCCGATGTCGGCGCCATCGGCTGGCTGGTCGACGGCGCGGCGATCATGAACCAGATTCCGCTGTGCCGCTGTTCCTACGGCCCCTATGCGCGGGCCATGGTGCGCGTCTGCCGCGAGGAAAGTTTTCATCAGCGGCAGGGGTACGACATCATGCTGCGCCTCGCGCAAGGCAGCGCCGCGCAGAAGCGCATGGCGCAAGAGGCGCTCAATCGATGGTGGTGGCCCGCTCTCATGATGTTCGGACCTCCGGACGCCGAATCGGTCCACGGCACCGATTCGCAGCGCTGGAAGATCAAGCGCTTCTCGAATGATGAGCTGCGGCAAAAATTCGTCGACTTCACCGTGCCGCAGGCGAATTTCCTGGGGCTGACTATGCCGGATCCGCGCTTGCGCTGGAACGATGCCGAGCATCGCTACGAATTCGGCCCGATCGACTGGGGCGAATTCGATCAGGTGCTCAAGGGCAACGGTCCCTGCAATGCCGAAAGGCTGGCGGCTCGGCGCCGTGCGCATTCGGAAGGCGCTTGGGTGCGCGAGGCGGCCACCGCGTATGCCGAAAGGCAGCGGCGGCGCGACGCGAGCTGTGCGGCCTGATCGACCGATTTAGCGCTTCTTACCGGAGTATTCGCATGGACGAGAAACGCCAATGGCCGCTCTACGAGGTGTTCATTCGCGCCCGGAGCGGCCTCGACCATAAGCACGTGGGCAGCCTGCACGCCACGGATGCGCGCATGGCGATCGATCATGCGCGCGACCTGTACACGCGGCGTCAGGAAGGCGTCAGCATTTGGGTGGTGCCGTCCGCGGCCATCACCGCCTCGGACCCTGCGGAAGCCGAGGCGCTGTTCGAGCCTGCGCGCGACAAGATCTATCGTCATCCGACATTTTACGACATCCCGGACGAGGTCAAGACCCTATGAGCGCCGCCGCGACCAATGTCGCGCCGCTATTGTACCGCTACGTGCTGCGTGCGGGGGATCTCAGCCTGGTGCTCGGCCAGCGGCTCGGAGAATGGGTCGGTCACGCGCCGGCGCTCGAGGAGGACTTGGGGCTCGCCAACGTCGCGCTGGATCTGATCGGCCAGGCGCGCCTGCTGCTCGCCTATGCGGGTGAACTCGAGGGCCGCGACCGTGGCGAAGACGAAATCGCCTTCTTGCGCGAGCAGGGCGAGTACCTGAATCCGACTCTGGTCGAGCAGCCGAACGGGGATTTCGGTCAGACCATCGTGCGTCAAGTGCTGATCGGCGCCTATCAATTGGAGCTTTTCGAACGCTTGACGAACTCGGCCGACGATCGCTTGGCCGCCATCGCGGCGAAGGCCGTCAAGGAGTGCCGCTACCATCTGCGCTACGGCTCCGATTGGCTGGTGCGGCTCGGCGATGGCACGCAGGAAAGCCATGCGCGGGTGCAGTCGGCGCTCGAGCGGCTCTGGCCGTATACGACGGAATTGTTCGCCGAGGACGAATTGGATCGCGAGATGGCGGACTGCGGGATTGCCCCGCGATTGGCCGAGGTGCGCGCCGCATGGTCGGCGCGAATCGACGCCGTGCTCGCCGAGGCGACTCTCGATCGTCCGCGGGACCGCGCTTATCGGTGGTTCGGCAAGCGCGGCGAGCACAGCGAACACCTGGGTTACATTCTGGCCGACATGCAATACCTGCACAGAGCCTATCCGGGGGCTCGTTGGTGATCGCCGCCGCGCCAATCATCGGCGAGCCCGCGTCCGCCTGCGCCTCGGGGGATACGGACGCCCGCGCGGCTTGCGCCTGGCGCGCGCTCGGCGCGGTGGAGGACCCGGAAATCCCGGCCTTGAGCCTGGTCGATCTCGGTATCGTCCGCTTCGTCAAGACGCAACCCGACGGTGCGCTGGAGGTGGGCATTTCGCCGACCTACACCGGCTGTCCCGCGACCGAGGTCATCCGGCAACTGGTCGAGCGGGCGCTTGAGGACGCCGGGGTCGGACCGATCGCGGTCACCCAGGTTCTATCGCCCGCATGGAGCAGCGAGTGGATATCGGCCGAAGGACGAGGCAAGCTCGCGGCCTACGGCATCGTGCCGCCGCGCGCTGCCGGCTCATCGCGGCCCATCGCCTGTCCGCGCTGTCAATCCGTGGATACGGAGTGCATCAGCCGCTTTGGCTCGACGCCGTGTAAAGCATTGCACCGCTGCCGTCAGTGCCTGGAGCCCTTCGAATATTTCAAATGCATCTGATCGGTAAATGCATCCAATGAGGATTGCGTGCTGAGTTTTCACTCCCTCGAGGTCACTTCGGTGGACCGCGCCGCGGAGAATGCGGTGTGCGTGACGCTGGCGATTCCTCCCGCGCTGCGCGAGCGATTCCATTTCGAGGCCGGCCAATACGTAACGGTGCGGCGCATGATCGACGGCCGCGAGGAGCGCAGAACCTACTCCATCGTGACGGCGCCGGGAAGTTCCGCGCTTCGCTTGGGGGTCCGCGAACAACCGGGCGGACGCATGTCGCGTGAGCTGGCGACCCGGGTACGACCCGGCGATATGCTCGATGTGGGCACGCCGGTCGGGCGGTTCCGCACCGCGGTGGATCCGGCTCGGACAAGATCCTATGTGGCCTTCGCGGCCGGCAGCGGCATCACGCCGGTCCTGTCCATCGCCACGGACATTCTTGCCCGCGAGCCGAACAGTGGCTTTACGCTGATCTACGGCAACCGCAGCATGGCGCGCACCATGTTCCTCGAGGACACGCTCGCACTCAAGAATCGCTATCTCGGCAGATTTTCGGTGCATTTCGTCATGAGCCGCGAGCCGCAACAGACCGAATTGCTCAATGGGCGGGTCGATGCGGCCAAAATCCTGGAGCTGGCGCGCCAATTCGTCGAGATCTCCTCGGCGGACGAGTATTTCGTGTGCGGTCCGGGGCACATGGTCGATCAAGTGCGAGAAGCCGTCAAAATCCTGAATCCAAACGCGCCGGTGCGGTTCGAGCGCTTCACGGCAACTCCGCCTCGCCCGGTCGCGCCGGGTGATTCGAACGCGAGGCCGAAGGCGCACGCCGTCACCGCGATCGAGGCGCCCGCGCCCGAGATTCTATCGACCATCTCCATCGTCATGGACGGCAGGCGCCGCAGCTTCCCGATGGCGGCCACCGATGCCTCGGTGCTCGAAGCCGGCGAACACGCGGGTCTTGAACTGCCGTTCTCGTGCCGTTCGGGAATCTGCGCCACCTGCCGTGCCCGCATAGTCGGCGGCGAGGCGGTGATGGCGCATAACATCGCACTTGAGCCCTGGGAGCTCGAGGCCGGTTTTGTGCTGTGCTGCCAGGCCCGGCCCACCACGGCGACGCTGGAACTCACTTATGACGATAAATAGACGGACTGAGCGGACGACAAGTGGCTGGACCGGCCATGCCGTTTGAAACGATCCTGTTCAGCATCGATAGCGGCATCGCCCGCCTGACCCTGAACCGGCCGGACAAGCTAAATAGCTTCAATACCCGGATGCACGCCGAGGTACGGCAGGCGTTGGAGGAGGTGCATCGCGGCGCCGCGCGAGTATTGGTCCTGACGGGAGCGGGGCGGGGATTTTGCGCCGGCCAGGATCTTCAGGATCGGGCCGTGTCGCCCGGCGGACAGGCCGTCGACCTGGGCGATTCGATCGAGAGGCACTACAAACCGTTGATCCTCGCATTGCACCATCTGCCGCTCCCGGTGATCGCGGCGGTCAACGGAGTTGCCGCGGGCGCCGGCGCCAATATTGCGCTCGCATGCGATCTCGTGATTGCGGCGCGCTCGGCGAGCTTCGTGCAGGCATTCTCAAAGCTCGGGCTGGTTCCGGATTGCGGCGGTACCTGGATCTTGCCGCGGCTGGTGGGCAATGCGCGCGCGCTCGGCTTGGCCTTGCTCGGTGAGAAACTGCCGGCCGAACAGGCTGCCGCCTGGGGCATGATATGGCGGTGCGTCGAGGACAGCGAACTCTCGGCGGCCGCCGATGCGCTGGCGCAGCAATTTTCGGCCGCACCGACCCGCGGACTGGCTGCGACCAAGGCCGCCATTCGCGCGGGATGGCAGCACAGCCTCGCCGAACAGATCGATGTGGAGCGCGATGCGCAGCGCGACCTCGGCCGCTCGGCCGACTATGCCGAGGGAGTCGCCGCGTTTACGGAGAAGCGAACGCCGAGCTTCAAGGGACGCTGAATGGGTGCCGACCATGGGAATTGAATGTGGGTAGCCGGATCCCCACACCGCCGAACGATTCGCCGAGCGCCGCCGCAGCCGCGGTTCGGGCGCTCTACGCCCGCGATCTCGCGGCACAGGCGCTCGGTGTTGAAATACTGGACGTCGCGCCAGGAGCGGTGCGGGTCGCGATGATGGTGCGTCCCGACATGCTCAATGGTCACGGCACCTGTCATGGGGGCATGCTGTTTGCGCTGGCCGACACGGCGTTCGCCTTCGCCTGCAATTCCTACGGCGAAGCCATGGTGGCCGCCGGGGCGAGCATCGAGTTTCTTGCGGCTGCCGCGCGCGGGGATCGGCTGATCGCGACCGCGAGCGAGACCTCGCGCACCGCCCGCTATGGCATCTACGATGTGGCCGTCACCAGGGCCTCGGGCGATCTGGTGGCGCACTTTCGCGGGCGTTGCGCGCGGCTTCGCGTACCATCCAGCGCACCCTCATAACAAGGACAACGACGATGAGTGAGGCATTCATATGCGACGCCATCCGCACGCCCATAGGCCGCTACGGCGGCGCGCTTTCCTCGGTGCGTCCCGACGATCTTGCGGCGGTGGTGCTGCGCGAACTGGCGAGGCGCAACTCCGAGCTCGATCCGGCTGCGGTCGACGATGTGATTCTGGGGTGCGCCAATCAGGCGGGCGAGGACAATCGCAATGTCGCGCGGATGAGTGCGCTGCTGGCCGGTCTTCCGGTCGACGTACCGGGCGTCACGCTCAACCGGCTCTGCGGTTCGGGCATGGATGCCGTGGCGAGCGCTGCGCGCCTGATCCGCAGCGGCGAGGCCGAGGTCGTATTCGCCGGCGGCGTGGAGAGCATGAGCCGGGCGCCGTACGCGGTATCGAAAGGCGCCGCGCCTTTCGCGCGTGATGTGCAGATGTTCGACACGACGATCGGCTGGCGATTCGTCAATGCGCTGCTCAAACAGCAGTACGGGATCGATTCGATGCCCGAGACCGGCGAGAACGTCGCGGCTCAATTCGGGGTGTCCCGCGAGGACCAGGACCGATTCGCGTTGCGCAGCCAACAGCGGGCATTGGCCGCTCAGGCGGCGGGCTGGTTCAGCCGCGAAATCATCGGGGTGCCGGTTCCCGCCAAGCGCGGCGAAATCACCCTGGTGAATGTCGATGAGCATCCGCGTGAGACCAGTCTCGAAGCGCTCAACAAGCTGCCGACGCCGTTTCGCGCCGGCGGCACCGTGACCGCCGGCAACTCTTCGGGAATCAATGACGGCGCCTGCGCGCTGCTGCTGGCGGGGCCGGGCGCGATCAAGCGCTTTCGGCTCACGCCGCGCGCGCGAATCCTGGGGACCGCGGTGGCGGGGGTGGCGCCGAGAATCATGGGCATGGGGCCGGTCGCGGCAACGCGCAAGCTTCTCGATCGTCTCGGCGTGGGCCTCGCGGACGTCGATCTCATCGAGCTCAACGAGGCCTTTGCCGCGCAGGCGCTCGCCGTGTTGCGCGATCTTGGAATCGCCGATGACGCCGCGCACGTCAACGCGCAAGGCGGCGCGATCGCGTTGGGTCATCCGCTCGGCGCGAGTGGCGCGCGTCTGGTGACCACAGCGCTGCATCAGTTGGAACGAGGCGGCGGTCGACGCGCGCTGTGCACCATGTGCATCGGCGTGGGGCAGGGAATTGCGATGCTCATCGAACGCGCCCATTGATCCCGATCACAACGAGCTCTGCCCCATGACACAGATCACCGTTCGTGCGGATCGCCACAACGGTATTGCGCTGCTCACCATCGAGCATCCGCCGGTGAACGCTCTGGCGCAGCCGGTGCGTGCGGCGCTGCTCGAAGCGGTGGCGGCGGCCGACGCGGACGCCGGGGTTGCGTCGATCGTCATCAGGGGCAGCGGGCGGCACTTCGTCGCCGGCGCGGATATCAGGGAATTCGCCGCGGAACCGCGCGCACCGCTGCTCAACGACGTGCTGTTGCGGCTCGAGGCCGCCTCGAAGCCCGTAATCGCCGCGCTGCACGGCTCGGTCCTGGGCGGCGGCTTCGAGCTGGCGCTCGCCTGCCATTACCGCATTGCATCGCCCGGCGCGTCGTTCGGGCTGCCGGAAATTCGCCTGGGTCTGCTGCCGGGATCAGGAGGCACGCAGCGCCTGCCGCGACTCATCGGTGTGCGCGATGCGCTGTCGCTGATGCTGAGCGGCGAGCCGATCACGTGTGCGCGCGCGCTCGAATTGGGCATCGTCGATCGCATGGCGGGAGCCTCCGATTTGCTCGCCGACGCGCTGCGGTATGCCGGTGAGATTGCCGCGAGCGGCGCGGGGCCGCGGCGGCTGCGGGACCGGCCGGTCCCGCAGCCGTTGCCGGACGCCGCAATTGTCGCCGAGCAGCGAGCACTCGCCGCACGCAAGTTTCCCGGCGTGCTGTCGAGCGATGCGATCATCGAATGCGTGCAAGCCGCGGCGGCCCAGGATTTCGATTCGGCGTTGGCCCTCTCCCGGCGGCGCTTCGAGGAATGCCGCCGTTCGGATGCCTCGCGCGCTCTCAGGCATCTTTTCTTTGCCGAACGAGAGCACCGCGGGGACGTCGATCCACGCGCGGTCGAGCGCATCGGCGTGCTCGGCGCCGGCACCATGGGGTCCGGCATTGCAATCAGTCTGGCCACCGCCGGATATGGCGTGACTCTGGTCGACACCGACGCCCGCGCCTTGTCGGCCGGCGTGGAACGCGTCCGCAGCACCATATCCGCCGCGGCCGACAAGGGGCGTCTCGATGCGGCGTCGGCCGCGGCGGCGATCGGCCGTGTCGGCACGGGCGAGGCGCTTGACGCGCTGCGAGACGCGGATCTGGTGATCGAGGCGGTTATTGAAAGTCTCGCCGTGAAGCAGGAGGTGTTCGCGTCTCTCGGGCGAATTTGCCGGCCGGGTGCGGTGCTCGCTTCCAACACCTCGACCCTCGATGTCGATGCAATCGCCGCCGCCTCGCCGCGCCCGGCGGACGTGATCGGCATGCACTTTTTCAGTCCGGCCAATATCATGCGGTTGGTCGAAATCGTGCGCGGCCGGTTCACCGCGCCCGACGTCATTGCCACCGCGAGGAGCGTCACCCGTCGCATGGGAAAATTGGGCGTGGTGGTTGGCAATTGTTTCGGCTTCGTCGGCAACCGCATGCTGTACGCCTATGGACGCGAAAATCAATTTCTGATGCTCGAGGGCGCGACACCGGCCGAGATCGATTCGGCGCTGGAGAAGTTCGGCATGGCCATGGGTCCGAACGCGGTCGGTGACCTTGCGGGCCTCGATGTGGGATACCGGGTACGTCGCGAGCGCAAGGATCTTGCCTGTGATCCGCGCTATTATCGTGTCGCCGACATGCTGGTCGAAGCCGGCCGCCTCGGCCAGAAAACCGGCCGCGGGGCATACTTGTACACGCTGGGATCCCGAAAACCGGTGCGCGATGCCGAGATCGAGGCCATGATCGCCGCGGAGTCGCGGCGGCTCGGCATCGAGCGCCGTGCGATTGCGGACCAGGAAATCCTCGAGCGCTGCCTGTTCGCATTGATCAACGAAGGTGCGCTCATCTTGTCGGAAGGCATCGCCGACTCTGCCTCCGACATCGACGCGATCTGGTGCAACGGCTACGGATTTCCACGCTTTCGCGGGGGACCCATGTTCTATGCCGACACCATCGGTTTAGGCAGGGTTCTCCACGGCATCAGCCGGTTTGCGGCTTTGCATGGCCGGCGCTATTGGACGCCCGCGCCGTTGCTTTCGGAGATCGCCGGCAACGGAGGAACATTTCAGGCTTGGGCTGCGCCATGAAGCTGCAGAGCTACGTGTGCGGAAAATGGCAGCGCGGAGCCGAGCGCGGCGCGGCGATGCGCGATGCCACGACCGGCGAAATCGTCGCCGAGGCGTCCTCCGCCGGGATCGACTTCGCCGCGGCGCTGACCTATGCCCGCGACCGCGGCGGCCCGGCGCTGCGCGAGATGACCTTTCACGAGCGGGCCGGCCTGCTCAAAGCGCTTGCCAAGCGCCTGTTGGAATCCAAAGAGGAACTGTACGCGCTGTCGTACCGCACCGGAGCCACCAGGGACGATTCCTGGATCGACATCGACGGCGGCATCGGTACCGTGTTTGCGTTCGCCGGCAAGGGCGCACGCGAGCTGCCGAATACGCGCGTGTATCGCGACGGCGGGGTCGAGGGCCTGTCGAAGTCCGGAACCTTCGTCGGCCAGCACGTGTATTTGCCGCGGGAAGGCGCGGCGGTGCACATCAATGCGTTCAATTTCCCGGTCTGGGGGATGCTCGAAAAGCTTGCGCCGGCGATTTTGGCGGGCGTGCCCGCGATCGTGAAGCCCGCAACCACGACGGCGTATCTCGCGGAGCTGCTCGCGCGCCGCATCATCGAGATGGGCATTTTGCCTGAGGGCGCGCTGCAGTTCGTGTGCGGCAGCCTCGGCGATCTGTTCGACCACTTGACCTGTCAGGACGTCGTTTCCTTCACCGGGTCGGCGCACACGGCCGCGCGGCTGCGGGTGCATCCAACGGTGATTGGGCGCTCGGTGCCGTTCACCGCGGAAACCGATTCGCTAAACTGCAGCATCCTCGCGGCGGATTCGGCGCCCGGTACGGCGGAATTCGATTTGTTCATCAAAGAGGTGGCCCGCGAGCTGACGGTCAAGGCCGGTCAGAAATGCACCGCGATCCGCAAGGCATTGGTGCCGGCGGCCTGGGTGCACGATGTGATTGCGGGGCTCGATTCGGTACTGCGCAGAGTCGTCGTCGGCGACCCGCGCGCGGACGGTGTGCGCATGGGACCCCTCGTCAGTCTTGCGCAGCGCGAGGAGGTGCTGGCGCGCCTCGCGGATTTGCGTCGCGAGGCCGATCTCGTGGTCGGCGACCCGGATGAGTTCGCGATAGCGGGCGCCGATCGGCAACGCGGTGGGTTCGTGCCCCCGCTATTGCTGCTGTGCCACGAGCCGCGATCGGCGCGAGCGGTCCACGAGGTGGAAGCGTTCGGACCGGTGGCGACGGTGGTTCCGTACGGGAACACGCAGAACGCGATCGAACTCGCGCGCCGCAGCGGAGGGAGTCTGGTGGCATCCGTGTTCTGCGCCGATGATGCGCTCGCCGGCCACCTGGTGCGCGGGCTCGCGCCCTTTCATGGACGGATCTTGCTGGTGAATGCGCGCTGTGCCAAGGAGTCGACCGGGCACGGTTCGCCGCTGGCTCCGCTGGTGCACGGCGGACCGGGCCGAGCCGGCGGCGGCGAGGAATTGGGCGGCATACGCGCGGTGCTTCACTATATGCAGCGCACGGCGCTCCAAGGCTCGCCCGATGCGTTGACCGCGCTCACCGGGCGCTGGGTTCGCGGCAGCCGGCTGCGCGACCCCGGTGCGCATCCATTTCGCATCCCGTTCAATGAGCTGCAGCTGGGCGACACGTTCAAGTCCGCCGAACGCGAAGTTACCGTGGAGGATATCGAGCGGTTCGCGGCGCTGACGGGCGACAATTTCTACGCGCATATGAGCGAATCCGAGGCGCGGCGCAATCCGCTGTTTGGCGGTCGGGTGGCGCACGGGTATTTTTTGATTTCCGCGGCCGCCGGTCTGTTCGTCGACCCGGATTACGGTCCGGTGCTCGGCAACTACGGCCTTAACGAGCTTCGATTCGTCAAGCCGGCCAAGCCCGGCGACCGGATCAAGGTGCGCCTGACCTGCGCGCAGAAGAATCTGCGGGCGGATAAGGGCTGGGGCGAAGTGGCGTGGGACACCGAAATCAGCAATCAGAACGGCGAAACTGTCGCTTCCTATGAGGTGCTCACGATGGTCAGTATTCATGCGGTTCCCGACCATGCCAATTGACGCCGGAAAATTTGCGCGTGCCTTCCCGAGCCTGAAATTTTTGGCGCCGGAGCACGGCATATTGGAACTCGTCATTGCCAATCCGGGCCGCCTGAACGCGGCGACCGAGGATATGCATCGCGACCTGGCCGGGGTGTGGCGTGCCATAGACGTCGATGACGAGGTGCGGGTGGTGATCGTGCGCGGGGAGGGTGCGAATTTTTCCTCCGGCGGCGATTTCGGCATGATCGATCGCATGATTGCCGACGAGACCACGTTGATCCGCGTCTGGAAGGAGGCCGGCGACCTCGTCTACAACCTGATCAATTGCTCAAAGCCGGTGGTGTCCGCGATTCGCGGCAGCGCGGTCGGCGCCGGCCTTGCAATCGCGCTGCTGGCGGATGTGTCCATCGCGGCCGACAACGCCCGAATTCTCGACGGCCACACGCGCCTTGGCGTCGCCGCCGGCGACCATGCGGTGATCATCTGGCCGTTATTGTGCGGTCTGGCCAAAGCCCGTTACTACTTGCTCACCGGCAAACCGCTATCCGGGACCGAAGCCGAGCGCATCGGCTTGGTGGGGCTGTGCGTCGCCGATGATCAGGTCGTCGCAACGGCGTTCGAAGTGGCGCGCTCGCTCGCCGCCGGCAGCGCCACCGCCGTGCGCTTCACCAAACATGCTCTCAACAACTGGCTGCGACTGGCCGGACCGAGCTTCGACAGCTCGCTGGCGCTCGAATTCCTGGGCTTCAGGCTCGCCGATGTGCGTGAGGGGTTGGCCGCCGCGCGCGGCAAGCGGCCGGCGAATTTTGCCTCCTCGAGCCGTGGGTCCGATGATGAGCCCGGCCATGAACGATAGAAAATCCACGGACGTGTCGGCGATCGACCCGGTTCTCGGCATGGGGCGGCGCGAACTCGAGGCATTGCAGCTCGAGCGCTTGCGCTGGACCCTCAATCACGCCTATGCGAACAATCCGCGCTACCGCCGCAGCTTCGACGCGGCGGGCGTCGGCCCGCAGGATTTGCGCTCGCTGCAGGACTTGGCCCGTTTTCCGTTCACCACCAAGGCGGATTTGCGGACGGCCTATCCATACGGATTCTTCGCCGTTCCGATGGAACGGATTGCGCGCGTACACGCCTCATCCGGCACCACCGGTAAGCCGACCGTGGTCGGATATACCAAGGAAGATATCGCGACCTGGAGCAGTCTGGTCGCCCGGTCGATCCGCGCGGCCGGCGGCCGGCGCGGCATGAAGGTCCACGTGGCGTACGGCTACGGCCTGTTCACGGGCGGCCTCGGCGCTCACTACGGCGCGGAGGCCGCCGGCTGCACCGTCATTCCGATGTCGGGCGGTCAGACCGAGCGGCAGGTCCAACTCATCATGGATTTCGCGCCCGAGATCATCATGGTGACGCCGAGCTACATGCTGGCCATATTGGACGAATTCAGACGCCAATGCATCGACCCGAAATCAAGCGCGCTGCGCATCGGAATTTTCGGCGCCGAACCGTGGGGCGAGGGGATCCGCAGTGAGATAGAAACCGCGTTCGGAATCGACGCGTGCGACATCTATGGCCTATCGGAAGTCATGGGTCCGGGAGTGGCGCAGGAATTTGCAGGCACCGCGCAAGGCCCCACGATTTGGGAGGATCATTTCTTGCCCGAGGTGATCGATCCCAAGACCGGGCAAGTGGCCGCCGAGGGCGAGACGGGCGAACTGGTCTTCACATCGCTCACCAAGGAAGGCATGCCGGTGATCCGTTACCGGACCCGGGATCTGACGTGCCTGCTGCCGGGAACGGTGACGGCGATGCGCCGCATCGCGAAAATCACGGGCCGCACCGACGACATGCTGATCATCCGGGGCGTGAACGTCTTTCCTTCGCAGATCGAGGAATTGATACTGAAGTGCCCGGGTCTGGCGCCGCACTATGAAATCGAGATCACGCGGCCGCACCGGTTGGACGAAGTCATGGTGACCGTGGAGGCCCGGCCGCAATTGCCGGAGCACGAGCGTGAAGCCGAAGCCTGCCTTCTCGAACACAAACTCAAGTCGATGATCGGCATTTCGGCGCACATCAAGGTGCAGAGCAGCGGCTCGATCCGGCGCTCATCGGGAAAGGCGTCCCGCGTCAGCGATCGGCGCTGAAGAGTGAAGTCGCTGCTCATCGTGTATCACTCCATGACCGGCGGCACGCTGCAGATGGCGAATGCCGCGGCCGCCGGTGCGGCGGCCGCCGAACCCGCGCTGCACGTCTCGTTGCTGCGGGCCGCTGATGCGAGCGCTGCGCATGTGCTCGGCGCCGACGGCTATGTATTCGCAACTCCGGAAAATCTCGCTGCCATGTCCGGGCAAATGAAGGATTTTTTCGACCGCACCTACTACGCGGCGTTGGAGCGGCTCAACGGCAGAGCCTACGCTACGCTGATCTGCGCCGGCAGCGACGGCCGTAATGCGGCGGAGCAAATTGCCCGGATCGCGACCGGTTGGCGACTGCGGCCGATCGCTGATCCGTTGATCGTTTGCACCCATGCGCAGACCCCGGAGGAAATCCTTCGACCGAAGCGAATTTCCGCAATGCACCTGCAGCAATGCGAGCAGCTGGGTGCCGCACTGGCGGCCGGCATCGTGATGGGCATATTCTAGCCCGCATGAATCCCGCCACCCATGTCGGATCAGCACCCCGTGTCGCGGCCTTCGTGCTGTGCACGGCGGCGCTGTCGGCGAGCGCCGCGGAAGTCTGGCAATCGCTGCCGCCGACGCCGCAGCTGCCCCGGGGCACGATCGATCGGTACGCCGAGGTCGGCGGCGCGCGGATTTGGTATGCCGAATGGGGAGGGGGATCCAAGGCAATTCCCGTGCTGTTGCTTCACGGGGGATTCGGGAATTCAAATTATTTCGGCAAACTGATACCGGTGCTGGTCGATCACGGATATCGCGTCATCGCGATGGACAGCCGCGGACACGGACGCAGCACCAGATCCGACGCACCGTACAGCTATCATTTGATGGCCGACGATGTCATCGGACTGCTCGATGCGCTGAAGATCGCGCGAGTCAGCGTGGTTGGATGGAGCGATGGGGGGATCATCGGACTCGATCTTGCGCTCGGCCATCCGGATCGACTCGCCGGTCTGTTCGCCTTCGGAGCCAACGCCGATGTGTCGGGCGGCAGGGATGGATTCGACAAGACTCCGGCTTTTGCAGCCTATTTGCGGCGAGTTCCCGGGGAATATCGCCAATTGTCCCCGACCCCGGATCAATGGGACTCCTTCAGCGCGGCCATCGGCAAGATGTGGGAGACGCAACCGGCGTTCAGCACCGATCAGCTGCGATCGCTCAAAGTGCGGACCGTGATCGCCGACGGCGAATACGAGGAGGCCGTCCGGCCCGAGCATACGCGGTACATGGCCTCGAGCATTCCCGGCGCGCGCCTGGTGATCCTGCCCCACGCCAGTCATTTTGCGATGCTGCAATACCCGCAGAAATTCAACGCCGCGGTGCTCGAATTCCTGCTTGAACGCTGAGAGGTCGCGCGAATCGGCAATCGAGCAGTTCCGGGCCGAGGGCCTGCTCGAACGGATCAAAGTTGGGCCGGGGCGGGCCGGCTTTGCGGCGCGGGCTGGCGATGCTCAAGCGATCGATGCGCCGCCGTCCACGCAAATGTATTGGCCGGTCACATGGCGCGATGCCGCCGATGCCAAGTACACGGCTGCGCCCATCAGATCGGATTCGTTGCCGAGTCGTCCGAGGGGCGTCTGCGCGATCACCGTGGCTTCGATCTTTTCGAGCAAGCCGCGGGACATTTTCGACGGAAAGAAACCCGGGCAGATCGCGTTGACGCGAATTCCGTACGGACCCCATTCGCCGGCCAGAGCGCGGGTCAAATGCAGCGCCGCGGCCTTGGAGGCGTAGTAGCTCGCGGTCTTCATGTGCATCTCGGTGCGCAGCGCGGCCACCGACGCGACGTTTATGATGTTGCCTGAGCGGCGCGGAATGAAGCACCGGTTCGCGACCGCCTGGCTCAGCTGAAATACGCTGCCCACGTTCAGCCTCAAGACCTTGTCCCAGGCCTCGAGCGGTTGCTCCTCGGCCGGGCCGCCCCAGGTGGTGCCGGCGTTGTTGACCAATACATCGACGGTTCCGTAGCGCTCCATGACCGCCTCCACAAGCGTCGGCACCTGCTCGGGCTTGGCAAGATCGCAGACCACGGCGAGTGCATCGATGCCCATGGATCCAAGGGTGGCTGCGGCGCGCGCCAATTCCTCGGGCCGGCGCGCGCAAAGGGCGATCTTCGCGCCCATTTCTCCCAGAGCCGAGGCGATCTGCAGGCCGAGCCCGCGCGAGCCGCCGGTGACGAGCGCGACCTGCCCCCGAAGCTCGAATAGCTCTCGGACCGCCACTTTCAAGCGATCTCGATCGAGCCGGCGCGAAGCGTACCGATCATGGGTCTCTATAGTAGAATTAAATGCAGCACCGCGGAAGTATTCATGCAACTCGAATTCACCGTAGAAGAGCAAGCGTTCCGCGAGGATGTCCGGCGCTTTCTCCGCGACCGTCTTCCGCCCGATATTCGCGACAAGGTGCACCGCGGCTGCGAACTCGCCCGCGACGACTACCTGATGTGGCAGCGCCGCTTGTACGAGCGTGGTTGGGGCGCCATGAATTGGCCCTTGCAATTCGGCGGGACCGGGTGGAACGCCGTGCAGCAGTACATATTCGAAGAAGAAGCGGCGCTCGCCGGCGCGCCGCGTCTGATTCCGTTCGGGCTCAGAATGGTGGCGCCGGTGCTCATGGCCTACGGCAGCGCCGCCCAGCAATCGAGGTTTCTGCCCAAAATCATCAGCGGAGAAGCTTGGTGGTGTCAGGGCTATTCCGAGCCGGGAGCCGGATCGGATTTGGCTTCGCTTCGCACGCGCGCGGTACGCGATGGCGATCACTACATCGTCAATGGTCAAAAGACCTGGAATACGCTCGGGCATTTCGCCGATTGGATTTTTTGCCTGGTCCGCACCGACCCGCAGGCAAAGCCGCAGTCCGGCATCACGTTCCTGCTGATCGACATGAAAAGCCCGGGCATCAGCGTGCGCCCGATCGCGCTCATGGACGGCGGCCGCGAAGTCAACGACGTTTGGTTCGAGAATGTGCGTGTGCCGCTCGCAAACCGCGTCGGCGAAGAGAATCGGGGCTGGACTTATGCCAAGTTTCTGCTCGGCCACGAGCGCACCATCATCGCGGGCATCGGCGCCGCCAAACGCGAGCTCGCGCGTCTCAAGCGGGTGGCGGCAGCCGAGCGCGACGAGGGCGGAGTGCTGCTGGAAGCCCCGCTTTTCGCCGCGCGCGTCGCAAGAGTCGAGATCGAGCTGGCCGCTCTCGAGATCACCAACCTTCGGGTGCTGTGCGCCGAGCAGGGTTCCCGGGCGCCGGGGCCGGAAGCCTCGATGCTGAAAATCAAGGGCAGCGAGATCCAACAGGACATTTCCGAGCTGCTGATGCGCGCCGCCGGAGCGTATGCGCTGCCGATTCGCCGCGAGGCCATGGAGGCGGGCTGGCAGGCGGATCCGACCCTCGCGACCGCGGGACCGCGTTACTCGCCGGGCGCTACGTCCGCCTATTTGAATCTACGCAAGCTGTCGATATTCGGCGGCACCAACGAGATTCAGAAAAACATCATCGCCAAGATGATGGGGCTCTAAGAGCGCCGCCGCCATGGACTTCGACTTCAGCGATGAACAACGGCAGCTCCACGATGCGGTGCGCAGCTTTTTAGCCAAGGAGCACCCTTTCGAGCGCTTGATGGCCATCAAGCGCTCGGGATCGGGCTGGGACCCTGCGCTGTGGCGCGGCCTGGCAGGGCTTGGTGTGCCCGCCATCAACGTTCCGGCGGCGCTCGGCGGCCTGGGCTACGGACCACAGGAAACGCTCGCGTTGATGGACGCGTGCGGCCCGACCCTGCTGCAGGAGCCGGTCCTCACGAGTGCGGTGATTGCGACCGCTCTGCTCAACGCATTCGCCGGCGCCGCTCCGGCCGCCGAGATGCTGCGTGCCATGGCCCGCGGCGAGCACATCGCGGCTGTGGCGCATTTTGAGCCCAATTCTCGCTTCGATACCCGACGGATCGCCGCGCGCGCCCGACCCGACGGGGATTACTTTCGGCTCGACGCGCACAAGGCCGTAGTCATGCATGCCGGATTGGCCGATACCTTGCTTGTGTCGGCGCACGCGGCCGGCGAAGCGCACGGCCATGAGGGGATGGCGCTGTTCATGGTGGCTCGCGGCACGCCGGGTCTGCGGCTCGAGGAGTATTCAACGGTCGACGGCCAGTGCGCGGCCGACCTGCACCTGCGGGACGCGAAGCTGCCCGCGGCTTCGCGGCTCGGCGGCACGGGCAGCGCGCTGCCGGCGATCGAGGCCGCCTTCGACATCGGCCTCGCCGCAATGTGCGCCGAGGCTGTGGGCATCATGCAGGCGGCGCTGAACGCGACCATCGATTACCTGCGCACGCGCCGGCAATTCGGCCAACCGATCGGCCGCTTCCAAGTGCTGCAGCATCGCGTGGCCGATATGGCGATGCATCTGGAGCAGGCGCGATCGATGAGCTATCTCGCCGCATTGCGCTGCACCTCGGCGGACATCGGCGAGCGGCGGCGGGCGTTGTCGGCGGCGAAGGTGGTTATCGGCGACGCCGGCCGCTTCATCGGTCAACAGGCGGTGCAATTACATGGCGGCATGGGCATGACCGACGACCTTCAAGTGAGTCATTGGTTCAAACGGCTCACCGCCATCGACATCATGTTCGGCGACAGCGATACCCATCTGCAGCGGTATTCCGCTCTGCTGCGCGGCACTCGAAGCGCGCCATCGGCCGCGTCGCCCGTCTAGCCTTCGGCCGTCCTCAATACGTAGGTCACGATCGCCTCGGCCGCTTCCTCCGCGGACATCTCCTGGGTATTGACCCGAATTTCGGGGTTTTCCGGAGCCTCGTAGGGCGAATCGATTCCGGTGAAGTGCTTCAACTGCCCGGCTCGCGCCTTCTTGTAAAGGCCCTTCACGTCGCGCTGCTCGGCGACCGCCAGCGAGGTCTCGACATAGATCTCGATGAATTCGCCCGGCGGCGTCATTTTGCGCACCATGCGCCGCTCGGCGCGGAACGGCGAAATGAACGCGGTCAATACGATCAGGCCCGCATCGGTCATGAGCTTGGCGACCTCGCCGATGCGGCGGATATTTTCCACGCGGTCCGCATCGGTGAATCCCAGATCCCGGTTCAGCCCGTGGCGGATATTGTCGCCGTCCAGCAAGAAACTGTGCTTGCCGAGCGCGTAGAGCTTCTTCTGCACCAGATTGGCGATGCTCGATTTGCCGGCGCCGCTCAGCCCGGTGAACCACAGCAGCCGCGGCCGCTGGTGCTTCAACCGCGCATGCGCATCGCGGTCGATGTCGAGCGCCTGCCAGTGCACATTTTGCGACCGGCGCAGCGCGAAATGCAGCATCCCGGCGGCGACGGTCGCGTTGCTGATTTTGTCGATCAGGATGAAGCCGCCCAGGTCGCGGCTTTTTGTATAGGGTTCGAACACCAACGGCCTGTCGCTGGAGAAATTAACGACGCCGATCGCGTTGAGTCCCAGCGTCTTCGCCGCCAAATGCTCCATCGTATTGACGTTGATCTGGTATTTCGGACTGTGAATCGTCGCGGTAACGGTCTGGGTGCAGAGCTTCAGCCAATACGGCCGGCCCGGCAGCAATTCCTCGTCCGACATCCAAACGATGGCCGCCTCGAATTGATCCGCCACTTCGGGCGGGTCATCCGCGATAGAGAGAACGTCGCCGCGGCTGCAGTCGACCTCGTCGGTGAGGGTGATCGTCACCGATTGCCCCGCCACGGCCTGATCGAGGTCGGCGTCTTGGGTGACGATGCGCGATACCGCCGAGACTCGGCCCGACGGCACTACCCGCACGGCATCGCCGGGTTTGACTCGTCCGTTGCAGATCAATCCCGAGAAACCACGGAAATCCGCGTTCGGCCGGTTGACCCATTGCACCGGCATGCGGAAGGGGCGCAGACGCGTGCCGGTGGCATCGATCTCGACGGTCTCCAGATGCTCCAATAGGGCGGGCCCCGCGTACCAGGGAGTCGCGCTCGAGCGCGTCGTGATGTTATCGCCGGCAAGTCCGGAAATCGGAATCGGCACAAAGGTCTCGACGCCGATGGTGCGTGCGAAGGCTCGATATTCGGCGACGATTGCATCGTAGGTGCTCTGTTTGTAGCCGACCAGATCCATCTTGTTGACCGCGAGCACCAGGTGGCGGATTCCGAGGAGATGAGCGAGGTAGCTGTGCCGGCGCGTTTGCGTCAACACCCCCTTGCGCGCATCGATCAAAATGACCGCCAGATCCGCGGTCGACGCGCCGGTCACCATGTTGCGCGTGTACTGCTCGTGGCCCGGAGTATCGGCAACGATGAATTTTCGCCGGTCGGTGGAAAAGAAGCGGTAAGCCACATCGATCGTAATGCCTTGCTCACGTTCCGCGGCGAGGCCGTCAACCAGCAGGGCGAAGTCGATATTCTCGCCTTGAGTCCCGATCCGCTTGCTGTCGGCCTCCAGCGCCGCGAGCTGGTCGGCAAAGATCAACTTGCTGTCGTATAAAAGCCGGCCGATCAGCGTCGATTTGCCGTCATCGACCGAACCGCAGGTGATGAAGCGCAGCAGTGACTTGTGCTGATGCTGCCGCAGATAGGCGTCTATGTCCTCGGCGATGAGGTTGCGCGGCTGGCTAGTGGACGTTGTGGTGGAGACAGCCATCAAAAATATCCTTCCTGCTTCTTTTGTTCCATCGAAGCGGCTTGATCGTGATCGATGGCGCGGCCCTGCCGCTCGGAGGTCGTTGTGAGCAGCATCTCTTGAATGATTTCAGGCAAAGTCGTGGCGGTGCTCTCGACCGCACCGGTCAACGGATAGCAGCCGAGGGTGCGAAATCGTATCGAGCGCTCGACCGGGGTCTCGCCCGGACGCAGCCGAAATCGGTCGTCGTCGACCATGAGCAACAGGCCGTCGCGTTTGACCGTGGGGCGCGGCGCCGAGAAATACAGCGGCACGATCGGTATGTTCTCGAGATGGATATACTGCCAAACGTCGAGTTCGGTCCAATTTGAGATCGGGAACACCCGAATGCTCTCTCCCTTGGCCTTGCGGGCATTGTACAGATGCCAGAGTTCGGGCCGCTGACTCTTCGGATCCCAGCGCTGATTGACCGAGCGGAAGGAAAAGATGCGCTCCTTGGCGCGCGATTTTTCCTCGTCGCGGCGAGCCCCGCCAAAGGCGGCATCGAAGCCGTATTGGGTCAAGGCTTGCTTCAGTCCCTCGGTCTTCCACATGTCGGTGTGCAGCGGGCCGTGGTCGAACGGGTTGATGCCGCGCCGCATGGCTTCCGGATTGTGATAGACGATCAATTGCATGCCGCTGTCGCGCGCCATCCGGTCACGCATTTCGTACATCGCACGGAATTTCCATGTCGTGTCGACGTGCAGCAACGGGAATGGAGGCGGGCTCGGATAGAACGCCTTGCGGGCGAGATGCAGCATGACCGCGCTGTCCTTACCCACCGAATACAGCATCACCGGCCGCTCGCATTCCGCGACGACCTCCCGCATGATGTGGATGCTCTCCGATTCCAGGCGCGAGAGATGGGTCAGAGCGGCCGTGCGACCCAAGGTGGAGCGATTCAACCGTGCTCCTTGCGTGGGGCGGCGATTTCGTTGACTGATTCCATTTTTGAATCCTACGGCAAATCGGTTCGGGAGGAGAAATTTCCGTGCGCCGATGGTCCGAATAGAGGCGCCGATATGCGCGCGATGCGGGCGCGCGACCCATGGGGCGCGCAGAATAACTTATCGTCTCAATATGTTATGTAACAATATGGTGAGTGAATCATCCCGATCGGAGGGCTCATGAGCGAATTGGAGATCATCGGCGCGCCGCAATCGAACTTCGTCCGTACGGTTCGCATTGCCTGCGAAGAAAAGCGCGTGCCCTACAGATTGGTGCCGGGAAGACCCCGCTCGCCGGAGGTAAGCGCCATCCATCCTCTCGGTAAGATTCCGGTGATGCGGCACGGTGAATTCTCCTTATGCGAATCCAAGGCGATTGCCACCTATATTGACCGGGTATTTCCCGGGCCGCGGCTGTTTCCGGACGATGCAATGCGCTGCGCCAAGATCGAACAATGGGTGTCGATCGCCAATACGGCGATAATTCCGGCAATGAACGCCTATTTGCGGTGCTATTTCTTTCCCAAGGCGGCCGACGGCCAGCCGGATCGCGCGGTCATCGACAAGACATTGCCGGAGCTGCACACCTACGTGGGCGTGTGCAATCGTGCGGTGGCCGAGACCGGCCACCTCGTCGGCGCCGCTTTCAGCTATGCCGACATGAATCTATTGCCGGTGTTGGCGTACCTGCGCGAGTGCCCCGAAAGCGGCGAGGCCTTGAACGCAGCGAAGGAACTTGCGCAATACCTGGATCGTCACGGCGAACGCGCGAGTTTCAAGGCCACCTTTCCACCGCCCTTTTCGGAATTGCGTCCACCTGCGGCCGCGGCGCGCCCCGGGAACCCATAAGGGTCTTCGCCGACCTGATATCCGGACACCATCATGTCAAAGCTTCAGCAAGCGCCCATCAAGAGCCTCTGCCCGACTCAACTGACCATCGGGATGATCGAGGTCGAGGCGAAACGAAAGCATCTGGCGGCGCTGTCGGACAAGGAGCAGCAGGAATTCTTGCAATCTCATCCGATGCCGGTGGTCATCGGGCCGGGCAAAAAGCTCTACATTACGGATCATCACCACTTGGCGCGGGCCGCCATGGAGGCCGGCGTCGACGGCGGATATTTCACCGTCGATGCCGATTTCGGTTCGCACGGGCCCGAGGAATTCTGGCGCAAAATGGATGAAAACAGCTGGGTTCATCCATTGGATCAAAATGGAGTGCGGCACCGTTATGCGAGCATTCCGAGCCATTTGAATCAACTCATCGACGATGTCTACCGCTCACTCGCGGGGTTCGTGCGCGATGCCGGGGGCTACGAGAAGACCAGCACCGCATTCGCGGAATTCATCTGGGCGGATTTTTTCAGGCGCAATGTCGCGATCGAGGACTTGAGCGCCGATTTTCACCGTGCGGTCGATCTCGCGCACCGCCTGGCGCGAAGCCGATTGGCCAAAGGCATACCCGGATTCAAGGAATGAATCCCGCGGAGTCGGTATCGACGGCCTTCGAAGCCGCCGCGGCGAAACATGTGGAGCGCGATTTCCTGCACGTTCCGCCGGAGGCTTGCGCGGCGCATTCGGGGTACGCGCTCACCTTGCGTTATGCCGAGGCCCGCTCCCGCGTTGCAGCGATTGCCGCGCGGCTGCACGCGGCGGGCTATGGACCGGGCCACCGCATCGCGGTAGCGCTCGATAATCGCGTCGAGTTTTTTCTGTACTTTCTGGCGTTGAACTCGCTCGGAATCAGCATCGTGCCGCTCAATGCGTCGATGAGCGACCTGGAGCTCGGTTTCGTTCTCGAGCACTGCGATGCTGCGCTGGTGCTGACGCACCCGGGCCATGCCGCCCATCTCGGCGCATCCTTGTCCCGGGCCGCCGCGCCGCGCATCGCGGCGCAGTTGCACACGGTGACCGCCGACGAGCGCGCGTTTCCCGCAGCGGCCCTGCCCCGGGTCGCATCTCCGAACGAGGCCGCGCTTCTTTACACCTCGGGTACCACGGGTGCACCGAAGGGCTGCATTTTATCGAACGGGTATTTCCTGGAAATTGGGCGTCTATACACCGGACTCGGCGGCTACTGCCAATTCTTTGCGGGGGACCGGCTCGCCACACCGCTGCCCGTGACGCACATGAATGCGCTCGCGGTCTCGTTCATGGCGATGCTGATGACCGGAGGCTGCCTGATTCAGCTCGACCGGTTCCATCCATCGACCTGGTGGCAATCGTTGCAATCCAGCCGGGCAACGGTCTTTCACTACCTCGGCGTCATGCCCGCCCTGCTGCTGAAGGCGCCGCCGGCACCGCACGACCCGGTCGACGGCGCGTTGCGCTTCGGCTTCGGTGCCGGTGTCGATCCGCGGCACCACGCGGCCTTTGAAGCGCGATTTTCAGTGCCGCTCATCGAGGCCTGGGCGATGACCGAGACCGGCGCGGGAGCCTGGATCACCGCCAACCAAGAGCCCCGGCATGTGGGGCAGCGCTGCTTCGGCCGGGCGCCCAAGGGTTTGGCATATCGAATCGTCGATGACTCCGGGATCGATGTGGCGCCGGGAGCAGTGGGCGAGTTGCTGGTCAGGCAGGACGGCGAGGATCCGCGCCGGGGATTTTTTTCCGGTTATTACCGAGATGAGCGGGCCACCGAGCAGGCATGGGCGGGCGGCTGGTTTCACACCGGCGATTTGGTGCGGGTCGGCGAGGACGGATGCTTTTTCTTCGTCGACCGCTCGAAGAACGTGATTCGCCGCAGCGGCGAGAACATCGCCGCCGTCGAGGTCGAAAGCGCCCTGCAGGCTCATCCCGATGTGATTGCCGCAGCGGTTTGCCCGGTGCCCGACGAGCTCCGGGGCGAGGAAGTCTTTGCCTTCGTGGTCTTGCACCCCGGCGCCTCGCCCGGCCTCGAGACCGCGGCGCGATTACAGAGTCACTGTCTGCAGTCGCTCGCCTATTTCAAGTCGCCGGGCTACGTCGCGTTTCGGACGGTATTGCCGCAGACCGCCTCGCAGAAACTCGCTCGGGCCCGGATCAAGGCGCTTGCGGCCCGCATTCTCGAGGCGCGGGAGGCTTTCGACCTGCGGAATCTCAAGCGGCGCGGGACGACGGTGCGAGAATAGGCGCGCCGCTCGCCCGTCATTAATATTTTAGAGTTAAACTACTTGCCATGCGGAATTTCGGAAAAGATCCATTGGTCGCAAGCGGGGATGCGAGGGACTACCGGGATGTGGTGCTCACGGCGCCGGTGACGGTGCCGTACGTGCGCTATTCCATCCGCAGCGCGCATTGGTTCGTGGCCCGCGCGCTGTCGCGGCTGCTCAAGGAATCGGGGCTCGAGAAATCCGACATCGACGGCCTGAGCGTCGGCAGCTTCATGCTCTCGCCCGACACGGCGATCGGGCTCACGCAGCATCTCGGGGTCACGGTGCGCTGGCTCGACCATGTTCCGCTCGGCGGCGCCTGCGGCATCGTCGCGCTGCGCCGTGCGCTGCGCGCCGTGCAGGCGGGAGACGCGCAGGTGGTCGCCTGCATCGGCGCCGACACCAACCACGTCGACTCGTTTCGTCAAAGCCTCGGCAGCTTCAGCGTGTTCGCGCGCGATGCGGTGTTCCCGTACGGCTCGGGTGGACCGAACGCGAGCTTTGCACTGCTCACCTCTTATTACATGCGCATGTACGGGGCCACACGCGAGGATTTCGGCAAGATCTGCGTCGCCCAGCGCGACAACGCGCTCGGCTATCCGCACGCGATGTTCAAGAAGAAACTCACCTTGGAGGAATATCTGGAGGCCAGGCCGATCGCGGATCCGATCCGGCTGTTCGATTGCGTCATGCCGTGTGCCGGCGCCGAAGGATTTCTGGTCATGACCCGACAGCGCGCCGAAGCGCTCGGTCTGCCATACGCGCGGGTGCGTTCGACCTGCGAGCGGCACAACGCGTTTCCGGACGACCCGATTCAAGTCCGCGGCGGCTGGGTACTCGACCGCGAGCATTTGTACGGCGCGGCTGGCGTTGAACCGTCCGACATCGACTTCGTGGAAACCTACGATGACTATCCGGTGATGTCGGTCATTCAGATCGAGGATCTGGGGTTTTGCCAGAAGGGGGAGGGGCCCGAGTTCATCCGCCGCCATACCTTCACCAGCGACGGCTCGTTTCCGATCAACACCAGCGGCGGCCAGCTCTCGGCGGGCCAAGCCGGCTGTGCGGCCGGATTCCTCGGATTGGTCGAATCCATCCGGCAGCTGACCGACCGCAACCTGGCGCGAGCGGTGCCGGGTGCACGGCTCGGGCTCGCGGTTGGCTTCGGCATGATCACCTACGATCGTGGCCTGTGTTCGGGCGCGGCCATTCTCGGGCGGGCCGACGCATGATCGCGCCGCTCCACAGGCCCAAACGCAAGAATCCAATTCTGCGCACTCGATTGCCGCTGCTGCCTCCCTGGGCCCGGTCGCGCGCGGCGCTGGGGCTCACCGCGGCCGCTGCGCTCGGCCGCTTCGAGCTGCAGGTCTGCGCTCATTGCGGCTCCGTCCAGT
The DNA here is from genome assembly GCA_037440085.1 of Gammaproteobacteria bacterium. Taxonomy (GTDB): domain Bacteria; phylum Pseudomonadota; class Gammaproteobacteria; order Steroidobacterales; family Steroidobacteraceae; genus Bog-1198. The sequence goes on along the minus strand of JBBIUT010000021.1, from coordinate 11,584 downwards.
ATCCGCCGCGCGAGGCCTGCCATCGCTGCCTGTCCGATCAGTTGCAGTGGCGCGAACAGTCGGGGGCCGGGGAGCTGATTTCGTCAACGACCGTATACCACAGCCACGATTTGTTCTTTCGCGAGCGGGTACCGTGGCGCCTAGGGCTGGTACGTCTCGACGCGGGGCCCACGGTGATTGCGCATCTGCATGCCGGATGCGCGCCTGCTCCCTGCCGCGTGCGCGTCGAGACCCGTCTCGACAAGTCCGGCCAGGGGGTGCTACTGGCCTTTCCCATCGATGAGGTGTCCAATATGGCGGACGATCTTCAGCTCCGTGAAATGACCTGCGACCCAAAATTCCGCAAAGTGTTGGTGACCGACGGCAAAACCGCGGTCGGCCAAGCCGTGGTGCAAGCCCTCGTCGCGGCCGGTGCGGACCTGGTGTGGGTGGGTTATGCCGAGCCGTGGAAGAAATTCCCGGGACTTGCGCAGATCGAGGCCTTGCCGCAGGTCACCCTGATTCCGCTGGACTTGACCGATTCGCGATCGGTGACGCAAATCGCCGCCGAAATCGGCGGCAGGGTCGACATTTTGATCAATACCGCGGAGGTCCACCGCACCCACGGTATCGCTTCGCGCAGCGGTGTGGAAGTGGCTCGCGCCGAGATGGATGTCAATTACTTCGGCCTGCTGCGCCTCGCGCAGGAATTCGGGCCGGCGATGCGCGGCCGGGGCGCGGACGGCCAATCGAGTGCGACCGCCTGGGTGAATCTGCTGTCGATTTACGCGCTCAACAACTATCCGCCGCACGGGACCTTTTCGGCCTCGAAGGCGGCGGCGCTGTCGCTCTCGCAATGCCTGCGCGCCGAGATGCGGTCCGGCGGCGTGCGAGTCATCAATGTGTTTCCGGGGCCGATCGACGATGAGTGGAACCAGATGTTGCCGCCCCCGAAGCTCGGGCCGGATGCATTGGCAAAGGCTCTGGTCAAGGCGCTTAAGGACGGAGTCGAAGATATCTACCCCGGCGACGTGGCGCAGGAGTGGTTCGCCCGCTGGAGGGAAGATCCGAAAATTCTGGAGCGGGAGGTGAGCGCATGAGCGCTGACCTCGCGGCCGCGAATTCGCTGATTACATTGGCGGCCGATCTGGTATCGGGGAGAATCCGCGTGGTCGATTTGACGCAGACGTTGGCGCCGGAATTTCCGCAGATCGCGCTGCCCCCGGAATTCGGGCAGTGCTGGCCGTTTCGGATCGAGGAGGTGTCGCGGTACGATGAGCGCGGTCCGGCCTGGTACTGGAACAATTTCTCCTGCGGCGAGCACACCGGCACGCATTTCGATGCGCCGATCCACTGGGTGTCGGGCCGCGATCTGCCCAGCAACGCGACCGACACCGTGCCGGTGCAGCATCTCATCGGCGCCGCGTGTGTGATCGATTGCTCCGCGCAAGCAAGCGCGGACCCCGATTTTCTGCTGACCGCAGATCATGTGCGGGCCTGGGAAGCGGTGCACGGCCGCATACCTGCGCGCGCCTGGGTGCTGATGCGCACCGATTGGTCGAAGCGGACCGATCCCGTCGCCTATCAAAACTACGATGAGACCGGTCAGCACACGCCGGGTCCCGCCACCGACGTCGTGCGGTTTCTCATCGATGAGCGGGACGTCACCGGTTTCGGCTCCGAGGCGATCGGCACCGATGCCGGACAGGGCTACCACCTCAAGCCGCCGTATCCGTGTCACTACTTCATGCACGGCTCTGGCCGATACGGGCTGCAGTGCCTGGCGAACCTCGATCAACTGCCTCCGACCGGTGCCGTCATCTTTTGTGCGCCCCTAAAGATCAAGAACGGCTCGGGCAGTCCCATTCGAGCACTGGCGCTGGTGCCGGGATCCTCGGGCGCAGCGGAACCGTCGCAGCGCGTGCGCGGCGAAGCCTGAGACCGTGGCCGAACGCTCATTTTCCCAGGAAGTTCTGAAACTTCGCATCGGCGAGGGCGGGGAGTTTCGCGGCGAGGGCATCCTGGCGGTCACCAAGGCTCTGTTGCAGTCCGGCGTGGGCTACGTCGGCGGTTATCAAGGCGCTCCGATCTCTCACTTGATGGACGTTCTATCGGATGCCCAAGACGTGCTGCGGGAGTTGGGTGTGCACTTCGAGGCGAGCGCATCCGAGGCGGCCGCCGCGGCGATGCTCGCGGCCTCGGTGAACTACCCGATTCGCGGCGCCGTTACCTGGAAGTCGACGGTGGGCACGAACGTGGCATCCGATGCGCTCGCCAATGTTGCCTCCGGCGGCGTCACCGGCGGCGCGCTGATCATCATGGGCGAGGATTACGGCGAAGGCTCCTCGATCTTGCAAGAGCGTTCGCATGCCTTCGCGATGAAGTCGCAGATCTGGCTGCTCGATCCGCGCCCCAACCTTGAAAGTATCGTGCACATGGTCGAGCGGGGATTCGAGCTGTCGGAGGCGTCGAAAACGCCGGTGATGCTGGAGCTGCGCATTCGCGCCTGCCATGTGTATGGGCGTTTTCGCGCGAAGGATAACCGCGCGCCCGGCTTCACGCTGCAAGACGCGCTCGACGCCCCGGTGCGCGATGTCACGAGGATCGTTCTGCCGCCCGCCAGCTTCGAACATGAGCAAGAGAAGATCCATAAGCGTTGGCCTGCCGCGCTCGCCTTCATCCGCGAGCACCGCCTGAACGAGTTCATGGGAAGGCCAGGGGGGAAGATCGGCATCATCGTGCAAGGCGGTTTGTACAACACGTTGATGCGGGCCCTCGAATTAAACGGCGTCGCCGACTCGCTCGGCAATACCGATCTGCCGCTCTACGTCCTCAACGTCACCTATCCGCTGCTCGATGAGGAAATAGTGCGATTCTGCACGGGCAAGACCGCCGTTTTGATCGTCGAGGAAGGGCAGCCGGAGTTCATCGAGCAGAATCTCAACATGATCTTGCGCAAGGCCGACTTGCCCACCAAGTTGGTGGGCAAGGAATTGCTGCCCCGTGCGGGCGAATACACGGGACAGGTCCTCGACCGCGGTATCGAAGCGTTCTTGCGTCAATACGCCCAGGAAATGGGCGATTCGCCTGCGCCGGGCGATAGTCGCGGGCCGCGCTCCTCGCGCGGGGCGATGCGCGAGCCGTCCAAGGAGATTCGGGCGCTTCAGGGAATATTGCCGATTCGGCCGGTGGGTTTCTGTACCGGCTGCCCGGAACGGCCTATATTCACGGCGATGAAGCTGCTGCAGCGGGAGCTCGGATCCCTGCACATCAGCTGCGATATCGGTTGCCACCTATTTTCGATCTTACCGCCGTTCAATCTCGGCAACACCACGATGGGTTATGGCTTGGGCGCCGCCGGCGCCGCGGCCTTCAACTCACCGCGCGGCAAGCGCGCCATCGCAGTGATGGGGGACGGCGGCTTTTGGCATAACGGACTGACCTCTGGCGTGGGCGGCTCGGTCTTCAATCAGACGGACAACGTCCTCGTCATCGTCGACAATGGCTATGCGGCGGCCACCGGCGGGCAGGACATTCTGTCCTCGCGCGCGGATAACCGCACCAAGAGCACCAAGCACCCCATTGCGGCGGCGGTGCAGGGCGTCGGCGTCAAGTGGCTGCGCCTGATCGACCGCACCTACGATTTGAAGCGCATGCTCGATACGCTGCGCGAGGCGATGACGACGGCCGAAAAGGGGCCGAAGGTCATCGTGGCCTCCTCCGAGTGCATGCTCAACCGGCAGCGGCGCGAGCGACCGCAGCAGAATCGTGCGATCGCGGGCGGCGCGCGGGTGGTGCGCGCACGGTTCGGTGTCGATGCCGACACCTGCACCGGCGACCACTCGTGCATCCGCTTATCCGGCTGTCCGTCGCTGACCATTCGTCCGAACCCGGATGCCTTGCGCCAGGATCCCGTCGCGTATGTCGACAATTCCTGCGTTGGCTGCGGGCTGTGCGGTGAAGTCGCACACGCGGCGGTGCTCTGTCCCTCGTTCTATCGGGCGCAGCTGGTGTTCAATCCCACTCTTTGGGATAAGGTGCTCGCGGCAATTCGCGGTGCGATCATCGGATTCTTGCAACGCGCCGCCGACGCAAGGCGCGCACACCATGAGTATTGATTCAGGTGCAGTTGCCGGATCGCGGACGCAGCGGCCGCTGTCGGTCGCCATTGCCGCCCTCGGAGGGCAGGGCGGCGGCGTGCTCGCCGACTGGATCGTCGCAGTCGCCGAGAGCGGCGGTTGGCTGGTGCAGTCCACGTCGGTTCCCGGAGTGGCGCAGCGTACCGGCACGACGGTGTACTACCTTGAGATGTGTCCGCGGCCCGCCGACCTTGCAAAGGAGCCGGTTTTCGCGCTCATGCCCGTCCCTGGCGACGTGGACGTGGTGGTCGGGGCCGAACTCATGGAAGCGGGGCGCGCAGCGGTGCGCGGATTCATCACCCAGGATCGAACCACAGTGGTGGCATCGACCCATCGCGTTTACGGTATTACGGAGAAGTCCGCGCTCGGCGACGGAATCGCCGAGGCCAATGCGGTGCTGGCGGCGCTGCGCGGCGCAGCGCGTCGCCTCGTGTGCTTCGACATGGAGGCCGCCTGTGCGCAATCGGGCAGCCACATCAGCTCCGTGCTGTTCGGTGCGCTGGCCGCGTCGGGGGCGCTACCGTTTGCGCGCGATTCGTACGAGCAGGCGATTCGCGCCGGCGCAGTGGCCGTGACCGCGAATCTCGCCGGATTCGCCGCCGGATTCGAATTGGCGCTACGGAACGCCCCGGTCACCGGAGTCATCCCGCCGGGTCCGGCGCCCAAGAGCGATGCGGGCCGGCGGCTCGACGCCCAAGTGCGTGCGACATTCCCGGCCCACCTGCACGGGATCGTGGTCGAGGGGATCCGCCGGCTGATGGATTATCAGGACGGCGCGTATGCGGAAATTTATCTGCGCCGCCTGAGCGAGGTGTCGCGCTGGGATGCCGGGGCCGGCGGCATGGCGCGGGGTTACGCGCTCACCGCAGCCGTCGCACGTTATCTCGCGCTCTGGATGTCGTACGAAGACACGATTCGCGTGGCCGATTTGAAGACCCGCCGCAGCCGCTTCGAGCGCTTCCGAAATGAATTGGGCGCCGCGCCCGGGCAGATTGTCCATGTGAGCGAATATATGCATCCGCGATTTCAAGAGCTTTGCGATACGCTGCCTGCGCCGATCGGCCGCCGGCTTGCGTCGAGTGAGGCCGCGGCACGGCTGCTGGCGCCGCTGTTCCGGCGCGGCCGCCATATGAATACCACCCGGTGGGCGGGCTTCACCGCTCTGTACTTAGTGGCGGCGCTGCGGCGGTGGCGCCGCGGCACGCTGCGCTACCAAGTGGAGCAAGCGCGGATCGATGCCTGGCTTACGCGGATTCGGATGAGCGCGGCCGATTACGAGCTTGCGGTGGAAATCGCGGAATGCCAGCGGCTCATCAAGGGATACGGCGATACTCACGAACGGGGCCTCTCCCGCTTCGCGGCCATCATGCAGTTCCTCGATCGAGAAAACGACGGCCCCGAGCTCGCGGGGCGAGTGCGCCGGCTCCGCTCGGCGGCGCTCGCCGACGAGGACGGCCATGAGCTCGGGGCGGTGCTGCGCGAGTTCGCGGCGCCGCACGAGGCGGCAGCCTAGACCGGATGCGCCTCGATCGAGTGCCGCAGATGAGTCAGCAGCCGCATCAGCTCGTCGCACTGGCTGCCGGATAGATCGGTGAACATCTCGTCCACCCACCCCTCATGCGCCGCCGCCATGGCTGAAAACGCTTCGCGACCCTTGCGCGTGAGGCGCACCGTGGCCGAGCGGCGATCCTCCTGGTCAACCGTGCGCGTCACCAGCGCATCCTCGATCAGCCGTGCGACCACTCCGGTGACATTGCCGTTCGAGACCATGAGTGACTCGGACAATTCCGACATTTTAAGGCCTTGAGCGCGCCGTTCGAGGGCGGCCAGCACGTCAAAGCGCGGCAGGGTCGTTTCGAAATCGGCGTCGAGCCGCGCGCGCAGCCTCTTTTCCACGATCATGGAGCAGCTCAGCAACTTGAGCCATAGGCGCAGGGATTGCTTCGAATGAGGCGCGCCCCCAAGCCTGTCGGAAAACGTCGAACTGCCGGCACTGGCCATGACTTGCTCCCGCCGCGGTGTATGAAACGAGTGGCAATACTAATACTTGACACTTAAAATATCTATCTCATACTAGAGGCACGGTGGAGGGGCGCATTCCATGAAACGCATCGTCTGTCTCGGCGGCGGTCCCGCGGGCCTTTATTCCGCGATTCTCTTCAAGAAATCTCTGCCCAACGCCAACGTCGAAGTCTACGAGCGCAACCGGGCGGATGACACCTTCGGCTGGGGCGTGGTGTTTTCCGACAAGACCATGGCGGGATTTCGCGATGCCGACAGCGCTTCGCACGATGCGATCGTCGGCAGCTTTTATCATTGGGACGACATCGACGTTCATTTCCGCGGCCAATCGATCCGCAGCGGCGGCCACGGCTTTTGCGGCATTGCTCGCAAGCGCCTGCTGAACATCCTTCAGGAGCGGGCCGCCGCGCTCGGCGTGCAGCAGTTCTTTCAACGCGAGATCGATTCCAAGGCGGAGTTTGGCGATGCGGACTTGGTTGTCGCGGCCGACGGCGTCAACAGCGTGCAGCGCGGCCGGCATGCGGATGTCTTCAAGCCGCACATCGACGTTCGCAGGTGCCGCTTCATCTGGCTCGGCACCGAACAGAAATTTCCGGCCTTCACCTTCGCCTTCGAGAACACCGAGCACGGCTGGTTCCAGATACACGCCTATCAATTCAGTGCGGATTTGTCCACGGTGATTGTCGAAACGCGCGAGGAGACCTGGAAGGCCCACGGCCTCGATCGGTTCACCACGCAGCAATCCATCGAGTTTTGCCAGCAATTGTTCGGCAAATACCTGGGCGATCATCCTCTGATGAGCAACGCGCGGCATTTGCGGGGCTCGGCCTGGCTCAATTTCAACCGGATTCTCTGCGAGCGCTGGCATCATCGGAATCTGGTGCTCATCGGCGATGCCGCGCACACCGCGCACTTCAGCATCGGTTCGGGCACCAAGCTTGCCATGGAAGATGCCATGTCGCTGGTGGCGCAAGTCGCCACGGCCGCCGATGTCGGCGCGGGCCTCGATCGCTATCGGGCGGAACGCAACCTCGAGGCGCTCAAGCTGCAGAGCGCGGCGCGCAACCGCATGGAATGGTTCGAAAACGTCGCACGCTATACGCATCTCGAGCCGCAGCAGTTCGCCTATAGCCTGCTCACCGCCAGCCAGCGCATCGGTCACGCCAATCTGCAGCTGCGCGATCCCCGCTATGTCGACACGGTGGAGCGGGACCTCGCGCGGCGCAACGGACTCAACGAGCCGCGTCCGCCGATGTTCCTGCCGCTGCGTTTGGGGTCCTTGGAACTCGTCAACCGAGTGGTGGTCTCGCCGATGGCGCAGTACTCGGCACAGGATGGGCTGCCCGACGACTGGCATCTGATGCATTACGGGGCGCGTGCGACGGGAGGCGCGGGATTGATCGTTACCGAAATGACCTGCGTGGCTCCCGACGCACGGATCACGCCGGGCTGCACCGGGTTGTGGAATGAAGTTCAACGGGATGGCTGGAAGCGAATCGTCGATTTCGTGCACCGTCATTCGCCCGCGAAGATCGCGCTGCAACTCGGCCATGCCGGACGCAAGGGTTCCACGCAGCTCGGGTGGCAGGAGATGGACCATCCGCTGCCCGCCGGCAACTGGCCGCTGCTTTCGGCGTCCGCCGTGCCGTACCTTGCCGGCCTCAGCCAGACGCCGCGCGCGATGACCGAGGAGGATTTTGCGCGGATCTGCGGGCAATTCGTGCGTGCCGCGCAATTCGGTGCCGAGGCCGGGTTCGACATGCTCGAGTTGCACGTGGCGCACGGCTACCTGCTCGCGAGCTTTCTCTCGCCGCTCACCAATCAGCGTCGCGATGACTACGGCGGACCGGTCGCGAATCGCGTGCGATTCCCCCTCGAAGTGCTGCGGGCGGTGCGCGCGGCGTGGCCCGCCGGTAAGCCCTTGTCGGTGCGCATATCCGCGACCGATTGGGCGCCGGGGGGGCTCGACGAAGCCGATCTCATCGCGGTTGCGACCGCGTTCAAGGAAGCCGGGGTCACGGTGCTCAGCGTCTCGACCGGGCAGACCGTGGCGGATCAGCGGCCCGTGTACGGCAGGATGTGGCAGACGCCGTATGCGGACATGATCCGCAACGTGGTCGGCATACCCACCATTGCGGTGGGCAATATTTTTGAGCCCGACCACGTCAATACCATCGTCGGCGCAGGCCGCGCGGATCTTTGCGCCATCGCCCGGCCGCATCTCGCGGACCCGGCGTGGACACTGCGCGCGGCCGCGAGCCAGCGCTATGTCTCGCAATGGTGGCCGCTTCCGTACCTCGCCGGCAAGAGCCAGTTGGAACACAATCTCGAGCGTGCCGCGCTCGCGCTGGGCGCTGTCTGATGGGTGCGCCGCTGCACGGGCGTCACGCGGTGGTGACCGGGGCCGGCCGCGGCATCGGCGCGGCGATCGCCGCACGGCTGGTTGCGGAGGGAGCGCGAGTAACGTTGCTGTCGCGCACGCAAAGCCAATTGGATCAGGCGGCAGCCGCGCTCGGCAGTTCGGCCCGGACCGCTTGCGCGGATGTCACCGATTTTCCGGCGATGCGGCGCGCGCTTGAGCAGGCGAACTTGGCGTTCGGTCCGGTCGATGTGTTGATCAACAATGCGGGCCGCGCGCAAAGCGCCCCCACGCGGCGGGCGCCCGAGGAACTTTGGCACAGCATGCTCGCGGTCAATCTCACCGGAACCTATTACGGTATACGCGCCGTGCTGCCCGGCATGCTCGAACGAAATTTCGGCCGTATCGTCAATGTGGCAAGCACCGCCGGTCTTCGCGGCTATCCCTATGTGGCGGCTTACTGTGCGGCAAAACATGGCGTGATCGGACTCACTCGGGCGCTTGCGCTCGAAGTCGCGCAGCGGAATATCACTGTCAACGCCGTATGTCCCGGGTACACCGACACCGACCTCGTCCGCGAATCGATCGCCAACATCGAGCGGACCACGGGCCGCAGCCAAGAGGAGGCGAGCGCAGCGCTGACCAAGGCCAATCCGCAGGGCCGGCTGGTGCAACCGGCCGAAGTGGCCAATGCGGTCGCGTGGCTTTGTCTTCCGGGCGCCGAAGCCATTACCGGTCAGAGTATCGCGGTCGCCGGCGGCGAGGTGATGTAGCTTATGACAGGAGGATCCATGCCCACGCCAACGCTCTCGACTCATGCGGCCGTCCATTTTCGGTGGCGTGTGGCCGATCGCGTCGGGTTCATCGAGCTCAATCGGCCCGAGCGCAAGAATCCGCTCACGTTCGACTCCTACGCGGAATTGCGCGATCTGTTTCGCGCGCTGGTGTACGAACGCGAGGTGCGCGCCGTCGTGCTCTGCGGGGCGGGTGATAACTTCTGCTCGGGCGGAGACGTGCACGAAATCATCGGGCCGCTGACCAAGATGGCGATGCCGGAACTCCTGGATTTCACGCGCATGACCGGCGATCTGGTGCGCGCAATGCGAGCCTGCCCGCAGATCGTCATCGCCGCGGTGGACGGCGTGTGCGCAGGCGCCGGAGCGATCCTCGCGATGGCCTCCGACATCCGCCTGGGAACGGAAGCGGCGCGCACCGCGTTTCTATTCACGCGCGTCGGGCTCGCCGGCTGCGACATGGGCGCATGCGCCATCCTGCCGCGGCTGATCGGTCAAGGACGGGCCGCCGAATTGCTGTTCACCGGGCGCGCGATGACCGCCGAGGAGGGGCTGGCATGGGGATTTTATAGCCGGTTGCTTGCACCGGAGGAACTCCTTGCGGCGGCCGAGGCGTTGGCCGTCGAGTGCGCCACGGGCCCCACCTTCGCGCACGCGATGACGAAAAACATGCTCAACCAAGAGTGGAGCATGAGCGTCGATCAGGCGCTCGAAGCGGAGGCGCAGGCCCAGGCGATCTGCATGCAGACGGAGGATTTCAAACGGGCGTTCGAAGCCTTTGCGGCGCGCGGCAAGCCGAAGTTCGTCGGTCGATGAAACCCAAAGCCCGGTTTCACGACGAGCTGCTGAAGCTGCCTTTCTTCGACGCGGCGCATCGATCGTTGGCGGCCCGGGTGAATGCGTGGGCCGCCGGTTCGCTCGGGGTATCAACGGATGACGATGCGCAGGAGGCGATCGATGCCCGATGCCGGGACCTGGTCGCGCAATTGGGGGCGGCCGGCTTGTGCCGCTACTGCGTGCGGCAGGAATTAGGGGGCGCCCTGCCTGACTTTGACGCCCGGGCCATTTGCCTCATTCGCGAGACGCTCTCCTACCACGACGGACTGGCCGATTTCGCCTTCGCGATGCAGGGGCTCGGGAGCGGGGCGATTTCGCTCGCCGGCAGCGCATCCTTGCAGGCGCATTACCTGCCGCTGATCGCGCGGGGCGAGGCGATCGCCGCCTTCGCGCTGTCCGAGCCGCAAGCCGGGTCGGATGTTGCCGCGATGACCTGCCGTGCGGAGCGCCAGGGGGATCACTATCTGCTCGAGGGCGCGAAAACCTGGATCTCGAATGGCGGGATTGCGGATTTTTATTGTGTCTTCGCGCGCACAGCGGCGGGTAAGGTGCGCGCCGATGGAACCACCGGTGCCGAGGGAATCAGCGCCTTCGTGGTCGAGGCCTCCGACGCAGGCCTCTCGATCGAGCGGCGCATCGAAGTCAACGCGCCGCATCCGCTGGCCGAGCTTGCCTTCAGACGCTGCCGAATTCCCGCCGGCCGCCTGATTGGAGCCGAGGGCGAGGGCTTCAAGATCGCGATGCGCACGCTCGACGTGTTTCGAGCCTCGGTCGCGGCCGCGGCGACGGGCCTCGCGCGCCGCGCCTTCGATGAGGCGCTCATCCAGGCGCGCCAGCGCCGGATGTTCGGCAAGGTGCTTGCGGATTTTCAGCTGACGCAGGCGGCATTGGCAGATATGGCGAGCGCGATCGATGCCGCCGCGCTCCTGACCTATCGCGCAGCCTGGCTGCGCGACACGGGGCAGCCGGTGACGCTGGCGGCGGCAATGGCCAAAATGACGGCCACCGAGTCCGCGCAGGCCGTCATCGATCGCGCCTTGCAGATGTTCGGCGGCCGGGGTGTCGAGCGCGGCCAGACGGTCGAGCGGCTGTATCGCGAGATTCGCAGTCTGCGGATTTACGAAGGCGCCACCGAGGTGCAAAAACTCATCATTGGACGAGAGGTGTTGCGTTGAAGCACACAATACTGCAACCGGCGGAATGGACGCGTCCCAGGGGGTATTCGAACGGAATTGCGGCGCGCGGAACCCAGGTGTACATAGCCGGGCAGATCGGCTGGGATGCCCAACAGAAATTCGCGCATCTCGAACTCGCGCCGCAGGTGCGCGCCGCGCTTACGAACCTGATCCGCGTGTTGGCGGAAGCGGGCGGCCGGCCGGAACACATCGTTCGCCTGACCTGGTACGTGACCAGTCGCCGCGACTATCTCGATGAATTGCCGGCAATCGGCGCGG
>JBBIUT010000020.1:20681-43057 GCA_037440085.1 Gammaproteobacteria bacterium | reverse complement strand
TAACGGATCGATTCGACCAACTGCTCACTGATTTCCACCTTGCCGTAACGGCCTGGATTGAGTTGCGCAAGCGAGGTAAAGCTCTTCTGCACCCACTCGTCATAGGTGCCGTCCTTGGTGCGCGCGGTATTGACTTCATGCAATTTGATCGCCTTCTCCTCGAACGGAAAGGCCTGCTCCTCGAGAAGCACGTCGTATTGCTCCAGCTCCTCTTTGGAAAGATTCTTGGGCCGTTCCGAGCTCATCAGATCCTTGCCGAGCTGGCGGTACAGCTCAGCGCTTTCGTAAGTCGCCGCGGTGGTCACCTCCGCCACCTGATAATCGGCTGCCTGGCTGTAGGCCTTCAGGGCGGCCTCCATGGCCTTGCGTTTTTCGGCCAGGGATTTCTTGAGCGGCACCACGAGCTTGATGCGCACGAATTCCTCGCGTGCCGGAGCCGCGAGCGTCAGCGTCGCCCTCGCGGCCAGCGCCTTGCTGCGATCCGTGCGGGACGCGCCCGCCGACCGGTCCGCCGCGATGATTTCCTTGAGCCAATAATCGCGGCCGTTGAGATCTCCGGACTTGCCGGCAATCACGCTCAATTTATTGCGCGCTTCCATCGCCGGATTCAGCGGCTGCGGGAAATGCTTGACGAAGGCCTCGAGCATGCCGCGCGACTTCGCCGCGTCCCCCGCCTTCTCATAGAGGTCGGCCGCCTGCAGGATCGCCTCGCGCTGCACCTCCGGCGTCTCGCCCGGGGACTGCGCGATCCGTTCGAATTCCATGGCCGCCTGACCGGGCCGGTTCGACTCCGCATAGGCGACCGCCAGCTTGCGCGTGACATCGGGCTGCAGCGGGCTTTCCGGGAAATTGCGCCTGAATCCCTCGAGCACCACGATGGCTCGATCCCACTGCTTTGCTCCGATCAGGAGCGCTGCCGCATCGAAATCCGCATTGGCGCGCACCTTCGAGGTGGGCGCCATGGTCGAAACGCGCAAGAAGTCCTCGACCGCCGCCGCGTTGTCGCCGGCCTTGGTCTTCTGCTCCGCCTGCTTGTAGATCGATGCCGCGAGCCGCTCGACGATCACCGGGCGCTCGGGATCGTTGGCCGGCATCAATGCCTGAGCCTTGACATAGCCCGCTTCGGCCTTGTCGAAATTCCCCTGCTCGAAGTTCGAGTTCGCGATCACGGTCCAGGCGATGCGCTGTTTGGCCGCGTCGGCCGGAGGTTGGCGTGCCAGCAGCGTCTGCGCGGCGGCGGTGGCGCGCGCATAGTCCTTCGCCGCATACAATTCTCCCGCGGCGCGCGTCAACACCTGCGCGCTCTCCGGATGCAGCGGAAAGGCCGCCGCAAACTTCAACGAGCTGTCGATTTCGCGGCTGTGCACCTTGGCCTTGGCGTCGCCGGATAGCGCCTCTTCCTCCTTGCCGTAAGCCACGATCGCCGCGTAGCCCGCGGCCGCCGCCTTTTCGTGGCCGCCGTAGCCGTACGCGGTGTTCTCGTACTCCTGTGCGGCGTCGAGATACGCTTTGCTCTCAAACAAGGTTTCGGCCAGCAAGAAATTAGTGAGCGCGGAATCCGGATCGTCCGGGAATGAGGTCAGATAGCTGCGATACCATTTCGCGGCCTCTTGATAATCGGCCACGTTCTTGGTGCGCTGCGCCTCCGCGTGGTAGTACTGCGCCACGTCCTTCAAATTGGTCTTGAGGACGGCCACCACCTTGGGTTCGCCCTGCGGCGTGCGGCCCTGCCAATACGCGGTGCCGTAGCTGTAGTTTTCGACGAACTCCTTCTTGCCCTGCAGCACCAGCTGCGGGAAACCGCCCTTCGAATATGCCTCGATGGCCTGCATCTCCAGCAGCGGCGCCTTTTCATTGTTGCGATTCTGCGAGACGAACGCACGATAGCTGTCGGCGGCGTCCGTGTAGCGCTCCTTCTCGATGTACAGATCGCCGAGGCGCGCATACAGCAGGTAATAATAGGGCCGGGGCTCGCGGTGCCTGACGAACTCGTCGATCGTTTTCGGACCATCCGCATACGAAAAGGTAATGGACATGACGCGAAACGTGTCCTCGACCAATTCCCTATTGGCTCGGCTCAAGGTGTCGATCTCGATCAGTTTCTTCGAATCGCTTTTGGACATCAGCACCGAATCGAGCACGCCGGCGAAGGACACCAGGCTGCGCTCGCTTTCGCCCTGTTTGAACAGCGACCAACCGTGCTTGTAGAGACTTTGGTTATAGAACGCGGAGCCCGGCCCGAATTTGATCACCGCTTCGTAGGCCGACTGGGCGCCCGCATAGGCCTTGTTCGTGAACAGCAGTTCGCCGCGTCGAAATTGCGCCTCGTCGATGTAGCGGCTGTTCGGATAGCTCGTCACCAACCGGTCGAGCGAGGCCATCGCCTTGTCCGGCTGGGCATTGAGCTCGTAAGCCCGCGCCAGCTGGTACAGCACCGCATCATTGCGTTCGTAGTTCGGATACGCCTTGAGCAAAGCGGAGTACAGGTGAATGGCCTCGGTGGCGCGCAACCCCTCGTTGGTCGCCAATTCGCGCTCGATGCGTTCCGACTCGGAGCTCTCCAGATTCAGGTCGCCCAGGCGCCGCAGCGCTTCGGCGCGCAGCGCGGCATCGCCGGCATTGAGATCGAGAAATCGCCGATAACTGTCCATGGTTTTATTGCTGTCGACACCCTGGGGCGGATCGGGACTGACGGCGACTTGCTGGCCCTCGAGATCCTTGATGGTCGCCGGCTTGTTCGGCGCCGCGGCGGCCGCCGCGGGCGAGAGCGTCCAATAGCCCACGGCTGCCAGGGCCGCTGCGCGTGATATCACCTTGAGCGCCCGGATCATGGATGTGCCTTCGGCTTCTCGCTGGTGGCCTTGTCGTAGATCGCTGCCAGCTCGAATCGCGCCTGAATCTGGTAGGTTTCAATGCGCTGCTTCTGGCGCTCGAGCTCGTCGATCGCCAACGCCTGAAGAAAGCGATTCTGCCGTTCGGACAGCGCCGCCAGACGCTGCTGCAATTGGTCCATGCGCGCACGGATTGCCGCGATCCGCGTCGCGAACTCGCCGTTGTTGGTGGGCATGCCGGCCCGCGCCTGCCTGACCAGCACCGCGCGCTTCTGGGTTTCCACGAGCGATGCCTCGAGCTCCTTTACCGAGCGCCGCTCGTTCCAAAGCCTGGCCTTGAAGCTCTCCGACAGGCGCCAGTACATGACCCCCTTCTCGAGGCGAAGCTTGTCGCGCAGGTCCGCCAATTCCGGATCATCCCGATGCGCCGCGAGGTAGTCCTCGACGCGCTTCAAGCGCGCCCAGGTCTTTTGCTCCTCCGGCGTGCCGAGCGCCGCCACGTCGCCGAGCTTCTCGATTTCGTTGATCCGCGACTCAAAATCGACCCGCTGCCGGGTCAGGGCGTCGAGATCGGTTGCCGCCATCACCGCATCGGCCTTTGGCGCGCGTTGGTCGTACGCATGCTGGCGGGTGTCGAGCATGTCATCGTACGCCGACACGTCCTCGCGCCGATTGCCCAGATTGCGGCTCATGAAATTGAGCTCGCGATAATTCTTGAGACCCTCTTGGAATTCATTGCTGGCGAGCAGCTGATACAGATAGCGCGACTCGGGCGCGTCGGGCAGCATCTTGAGCTGCCAATACCAGGTGAGCGTATCCTTTTTGTCGTCGTTCAACAGGCGATCGAGGAGTTTGCCGCTGCGTATTTGTTCGATCGAATCTTCGATGTGTTTCGATTCGGCATCGAAGGATACGATCGCCGAATTGTAGTACTCTGCCGCTTGACCGCTCGCGCCCAGCTGATTGAAGGCATAGGGCACCGTGAGGTAGGCCTCCTGCACGGCGGAATCGAGCAAATTGCGCTTGCGCAGCGCCATCCACGGCACCAACGCACGCTTGAACTCGCCGAGCGCGGAGTCCGACCAACCGACGCCGAGGAGCGCCTTGCTCGAGTACGGTCCTTCCAGGCGCACTCGCTCCAAGATCGGCCGGGCCTCGGCGGCGCGCTGCGCCTGGAGCAGCGCGAAGCCCAAGGCGAGATTCGCCTTGTCCCGCAAGGACAGCAATTCCTCGTTCGCGGTCTCCATCCGGCCCACCCGGTCGAGATACCGCGTGGCGTCGCCGAGCCGCCCCTTGCGGACCAGGGCGACGCCCAAATTGAACTGCGCGTAGGCGGTCCAATCGGGCGGCCCGTGCCAATTGCCGAGCGCGGCGATGGCATCGTCGTAGCGTCCCTGCCGCAGCATGATTTGCGCGAGCAGCATGTAGCGCTCCGCGCTGATGCGCGGCTGGATCTTGTCCGACACCTGCCGCAGAGCCCGTTCGGATTCCTGCAGATAGCCGCGCTGGTACCAGACCTTGCCCAAATAGAACCACGCCTTGTTGCGTACCTCTTCTGAGGTTTTCCCCGCGAGCAGCGCCTCGAATATCCTGCCGGCCTCGACATGCTCGCCCAGGGACAGGTACAGCCCGCCGAGCAGCAACTCCGCTTCGCTTTCCGTGTGCGGCAGCCGGCCCAGTTCCTGCGCCGCCAGCAGCCGTGTGATCGAGTCGAAGTAGTCATCCTGAAAGAAATAGAACAGCACGTCGCCGTACTGCAGATCCATGACCTCGTGCGGCGGAAGGCCGTTCGGGTCCGGCTTGACGTTCTTTGCCGCGACCGGGCCCAGCGCCAGCGTCAGCAGCAAGCCGCCGAGAACAATCGGTCGAAGCGTAGAACTCATGCGCCGCACGTCATTCCCAGTCTTTGATCGTGAACTCTGGCTGGTGCTTCGAAACCTTGTCGGTGATTTTCAATTCCAGATACTTCGCGCCCACGCCCTTGTTGAAATTGATCGTGGCGCCGCGCCTGTAATCGCGCTCCATCGGTCCCTTGCCGGTGAAAAATGCCACGAGTTCGTGCTTGCCGACTTTCAGATTGCCGAGGTAAATTTGCTGCACGCCGCCCTTGAGCAGGGCGTCGGCCTCGCGAGCCGTGTACAGATAATTCTTCACTTCCTTGTTGTCTATTTTGACGGTGACCGAGTCCAGGGCGAAGAACGCCCCCACGTCCATCGATACATAAACCGCGACCTGTGTATTGGCGGGAAACAGCAATTCCTCCTCGAGCACGAACAAATCCTTGTTGAGTTCGATGATGTCCTTTTTTACACCCTGCACTTCCTGATCCAGGGTCTTGAAATCGGAGGACGCCGGCGCGGACGTCTCGGGTGGCGCGGCATCTGGAGCCGTGGCGTTCGCCGGCGCGGCGGGCGCGGTCGCCGCGCCTGTGCTGACCGCAGTGGCGGCGGCCGCCCATGCGCCGGCGAGCAGCATTGCGCCCACGATGATCGAAACGACTCGAGACTTGAGATTCATAAGTTGCCTATCGTTTGCTCACGGGTTACTCGCGCAGTAATTCGCGTATTTTTTCCAGGTAGATACGGTCGTCGCCGGCCTTGAACCCGACGTGGGAATAGCGCACCACGCCCGATCGGTCGACCAGGATCGTCATGGGCATTTTTTCGAGGAGATAATCCCTGCCTATATTTGAACCGCCGGTATCGAACATGATCGGGTAGGAGACCTTCATTGCATCGGCGAATTCGCGCGCCCGGCGCAGGTCCTCGTCGACGGACACGCCGAGCACCACCAGTCCGGCGCGCTGGTACGTGGTGTTGATCTTGTCCAGCACCGGCATCTCTTGACGCGAATCGCCGGCCCAGCGCGCCCAAAAATTCAACAACACCACCTGGCCACGGTATTCTGACAGCCGCAAGTTGGTTCCGGCGAGAGTTTTCAACACGAAGTCAGGCGCATCCTTGCCCACCATCGTCGGCACAGCCGCCGGGGACGAGGCCGTCCATGCGGCGCTCAAGATCAGGCAGCCGAGCAGCAACGCTCTACGCATGTGGCGACGCCCTCATCCACCTCACCGTTCGTGAGCTGGTTAACATTGAGCCGGCGCCGACGCGCAGCGATACATCAATCACACTGGTAACCCCGCTGCCCGTCGACCGGGAGCTTTGCGCCCTCGACTTTCGCCGAGTTTGTCCTGATCAGATCTTATGCAAAATCGCATATTGCGAGCCGCAGTGTCAACGCGAGGCCTTTGCGTTTGTGATGACGTCATATGACTTGGCGCACATTCATGAATATTGATTGCAGCGGTTGCCGAGTGCGCACTGGCGCTTGCCGCCCGGCGCCGGCAGCGAGCCGATGACAATTCGGGCGAAGCATCGGCATTACACGCGACGGCGCCGCAGGAGACAATTGTCTCCCGATTGAGACAGATTGTTTCGCCGCTGCCGTCGGAGCTATAGGTGCGGACCCGCGGCCGGACCCTGCGCAATCAGCCCGGAACTTTCCCGTTCACGAGACTGGCAAGCGGTTGGAAGGCAATCAACGGATCCAATGCCGTCGCACCGCTGCCGAGCGTGTTGTTCACGTTGGGCGAGGGCCACAGGGTGGGCCAATTGGCGACCGCGGAGGTGCCGTGCAACGCCATGTAGTTGAGCACCACCATCTGCACCAGATTGGGCACGTTGTTGCCCGCCGGACTGCTGGTCGTGTTCTGCGAACCGTCCGGATTGAAGTAACCCAATTGCAGGCTCAATTCCGGGTTGCTTTGCGCCGGCGTCGGTTTGGCCTTCGGGTCGTAGACCAGGAAATAGGTCGCCGCCACGTTCTGATTGTCTGCGGTCCAAACGCCCTTGCCGCGCCCGGCCACGGAGCTGTCGATCGAGCCGTCGCTCGCAAGCGAGCCGTCGCTGAACACGTAGATCATGACCGGCTTGCCCATGCGCGCGGCATATTCGAGGACCGCCCCGATACAATTGCCGAGATTGAAATCGCGGGTCTCGCCGGTGGCGCGGTCTCCGGTGTGGTAGTCGAAGCCGTCCATTTGAATGGTGCCCGCCGCGGCGTCGCCGTCGATGACGAGCTTCATGATGGCGGCGGTCTTTTGGAAATCCTGGTTGCTCTGGTACTCCGCGGTGGTAAAAATTCCACTGGCGCCGACGATATTCGGATCGAGATCCGGATTGATCGCGGCCGGGCTCGGGTAGCGGTTGAGAAGATACGCCGCCTTGGTGTAAGCGCACTGCTGAATCATGACGGCGTTCGCCTGGGCGGTGGGATCGACATAGGCCTGCATCTGCGCCAACTTTGCATCGCTGATGCGCTTCATCGATTCGAGCACGTACGTGACATCGGTCGTCGTTGTATTGGGATTCGGCGGATTGGGCAACAGGGTGCTCAACTGGCCGGTGTTGACCAGACCCTGCGAATCGGTGGAGCTCGAGATCTTGGTCGGCTGCGCGGCGACATTGATCATCGTCGGCGGCGCCATCGAGTTGCCGCCGGAAGCCGAACTATCGGAACCGATCAGGTCGAGCAGCGCGCCGCGCGCGCCCGCTTGCCAGATCCCGTACATCGGATTGTGAGGATTGGTGTTGGTGTCGTTTTGCGACAGCGCCGGAATGATGGTACCGGTGGTATTGGCCATCGCCGAGGCTGTTTTCACCCGGGCTTTCATACCGCGCAAGTGGGCGCTGTCCGAATGAAAGCGCAGGCCGAAAGTGCCGTCGATGAAATTTCCGGTTGCGTTCGGATTCGGCACCATCGCGCCCGGCAATCCGAGTTTGCTGTAACCCGCGACGCTCAGGAAATCGAGCTGGCCCTTGGGGCCGCCGACCAGGACGTTCGAGCCCGCGATGTTTCCCCCGCCCGCCAGGTCAAAGCAGATGAAGGGGATCATACCGGCACCCGCGGTGATGTTGCAGGCCGTAACCGCCGCTTGGATGTCACCGACCAATGGCGGCGTCGCCCGGGCCACTCTCGGATTGGCAAGCAGTGTGAAGATCGACGGCATGATCACCGATGCGCCGCCGGTCATGAAACTCTGCGCGATGAATTCCCGGCGCGTCTTCGGCCGCGGATGATCCTGATGGCGGAGCGGTTCGTGCAAATCCAGAGCCTTGGACTTCTTGCGCATTTGAAAAGACCTCTTCGATTCCACTGCTGCTTAATTGATCAATACGTCGGCATTGCCGAGCGCCGCCGCACAGGCGGCGCTCGCCACCGCCACGACGCGAGGCGCGTTGTTGCAAGGAGTACTGCCGGTACACAAGATTCCGATGAGACTATTGAGTTCGTTGCTGACCGTCGCCGCCGCCGGCTGGCTCTTCAGCTGACCGTTGCCTACGGCGAGGGTCGCCAGCGGCCCCGTGACCGCACTGATGCCACCCGCTGTCGAGAACTGCGTGGCCCCGAAGGTCACGCTCGGCGGGAAGATCTTCGACCGCAGGGCCGCGGTCGTCATCATCTGATTGCAATATTGGATCGCCAGCTGCGCAACGCCCACTTGGTTGGCCGCTGAGAACCCCTCCAGGGTCGGTATCGGGGGCAGCTGTTGCTGCACGTTCTTATATGTCGCGCTCACTGCGGTGTTCGCGGTTGCAACGCCGGTGAGCGAAGACAGGGTCGAGTTGACCTGCGCGAAGGTGCGCACACCGACATCGGCCATCACCGGACCCAAGGGTGAGGGCGGTGCGGTCGGGATCGGCTCCACAATCACCTTGCTCGCGGTGCCTAACTGGTCGAATTGCAGGAAGAATTTGTCGGTCAATGGCCCGCTCTCCAACCCGATGACCGTGCCGATATTCGAAAGGACCTGGCCCTGAGGTGTGTAATTAGCCGCAGTCACCGTGGTGTCGAGCGGTATGTAGGCCTGGCCGACCTGCGGAATCGCGCCGTTGATGCCGATGCGCATTCCCTTGACGGGAATACTGGTCGGTTTCGCGGTCGGATCAAGCGAAACGAACGTCGGCTTGTAGAACAGGTAGCCGAAGCTGTCGTATTGGCTCACCGTTAACATCACGTAGGCCTGCGGCACGTTGACGCCCGGCACGCTCGACACGTTGAACAGCATGTAATAGCGCTGTCCCACGCCGGCGTTGAAGTTCTGCAAGATCTGCGGGGCGCTCAATGCGCGGCTGTGGATCGCCACGAATTTGATCAGCCCCTGCCAGCTCTCCTTACCCGACACCTCGTTGCCGAGTACGAATGCAAAGCTGCTGTCCCAATTCGCGATCGTGCCACCCTTCTGCGGGTCCGCACCGCCCACGTTGACGCCGTTAACGTAAATCTGGCGCCCGTTCACCGAGTCATAAGTCAACACCACGTGCTGCAGGGACGCCTGCAGCACCATCGCGGCATCCGGAGTCTGCAGCTGCATCATGCCGTTCAAATCCGAATTGGAGCTGCGCAGCATGAAGTCATAGTCCTGATTGGTCTGGCCGAGCGTGAAGTTTCGTACCGTGTCGCCGCCCGAATAGCTGACCATGTAGGAATTGTCGGCCGCAACCAGCGCGGGCGCGACCCAGGCCTCAACCGAGAACTCGCCGGTCGCCTGGATGAGACTATAGAGCTTCGAGCTCGCTGCGGTGGTTGCCTGAGCCTTGCCCCCTGCGCCCACGACGATGCCCCAGCCGCCGGCCCAGGTCACATTGCCGGTGATGGTCAGATCTGCGGAAGGGTCGATGCCGCTGGTGTCGTAG
This sequence comes from Gammaproteobacteria bacterium, assembly GCA_037440085.1. Classification (GTDB taxonomy): domain Bacteria; phylum Pseudomonadota; class Gammaproteobacteria; order Steroidobacterales; family Steroidobacteraceae; genus Bog-1198. The sequence continues at coordinate 33,528 of JBBIUT010000020.1, read as the reverse complement.
GCCACCGATCCGGTCCCGGTTTGGAATTCGTATTTCGCGATGGTGTCGGCATCGAAACGGCTGGCGCCGCTCGCCACCGTGCCCTGCGACAGGCTCAGCGCCTTGCTGATGACGAACGTTGGATCGATGTTGCTCGGCGTCAGCAGCTTCGCGAATGCCTGAATCTGCGCCAGCATGAGCGCCGCATCGGTGGCGCAATCGCTCCAGCAATTGTGATTGTCGGTGAGCAACCTCTGATAGAAGCGCGAGTTCGTGCCGCACGATCCCGGAGTTGTCGATGTACCGATCGTGTTGCCGGGTATGAACGGCGAGCATCCGGTGAGATCGATTTTCGGTATCGCGGCCGGATAGGCGGTCAGAATCTGCGGATCCGCGAAAAAGGGCGACTGCTGGGTGGCGCCCGCTGTCGAGGAATGGCAGCGCACGCAATATTGGCTGGTGATATTGCCGTAGATTGTCTGCTGATAGTCCTGCCCCGTGCCCGGGAAATTCAGGCTCTGGCCGACGGATTGAATCGGCGGCGCCGTCAACTGCACCTGAGTAGCCGATGCCACCCCGGTGGCGCCGGCCCAATTGCTGATCCAGGTCGTCAAGATCGCGCCGCAGGCATTGTTGTCCGCAAGCCAGCAATTATGCCCGCCGCTCACCTTGACCACGACCCGCGAAGCAGATGGCTGCGCCAGATTGACCACCGTATTGGCTTCGGCATATGCAAGATTGACGTTGTCGCTGCGCGCAAAATTCGGCATCTGCGCGGGCGTCGTCGCGTTGTGGCACTGGCCGCAGCGGTTTTGCACGCGCACGTTGTTCCAGAAATTCACCTCGAAAGCCTGCACGTCGGCGGTCGCCGGACCGGGTCCGGTATAGGCGCTCGCGCTGCTGGTCGGAGCCGCAGCAGGGGTCGCGGTGGTCGGGGCGCCGCCGCCGCCGCAGGCCGTGAGGGTAAATGAGGCCGCGAGCGTCAGCAGGCCGATGATGCGTGTGACTTTCATGCTCAATTCCCCATGCAGTAAGCGGCGGATTGCGCGAACACTTGCCGCAGCAAATAGTTTTGCTCGAAGGAGGCGGTCATCGCGTTCACCTGGCTGATGTCGTTCTGACTATCGGGCGCCCGGTAACACACGGTCTTGAAGACGCGCGTGACTTGGCAGCTGGCGAAGGCGTGGCTGGCGGCGAGTTCCTGCCCTAAGGATTTGGCACCGCTGCCGCTGCCGGTAAGGGCCAGGCTCCAGCCCATGATTTGGTTCGGACCGCTGCGCCAGCGATTCTGCCAGCTGTCGTCAGGCGTCGAGAATCCCTGAGGGAAATTGGTCTTATTGATGAAGTACTTGGGCTGCACCTGTCCGGCGGTGTACACCAGCTGCCCCATGGTCGCCGCGGTGGTCGGGTCGGTGTTGTTGAAGTTGTAATAGGCGAAGGCCTGCGCCATCGGATCCATGCCGCTGTGGCAGCCGATGCAGTTGGTCAGGAACAAGGTGCTGACCCCGCCCGGACTGCGGGTCACGTCCTGGCGGATTCGATCGGGCGGGCGGGTGATGTCCATGATGGTCGGAAGGTCGCTGCACAGATGATTCATCATCGTGAAGCGGAACATCGCCCGATTCGTACCATTGATAAAGAAGGCGCTGGCCGCGCCGCGCGTGGTCATGACGCCGGCGGCGGCGGTCGCCGGAATTCCCAGGTGCGCGGACTGCGTGCTCTTCACCAAGTGGGCGTACAGATCGACGTTGTTGTCGTCCATCGCCTGATACATGCCGTTGTTCCCCGGTGAGTACGCCGGGACGCCGGACGCGGCATCGGCGACGTAGAGGATGTCGGCGCTCAACAAGCTGTTGAACGGGACGTCGTCGCGCACCATGCCGATCACCGTCGCCGTGTAATCATTGAGCGCTACGAACACCGATTGGTCGCGGTTGGTCCACGGCGCCGCCATGTTGCGGATCGTGTCGTTGTAAAACGCGGGGTCCTTGGTCGCGATGAGAGCCGCGCTGACCGGATCGGTCGCCATCATGTTCGCGAGCACCGTGGCCGAGGGCGGCACACCGGCAATACGGTTGTACATGCGCGTCGCCTGGTCGGCGTTCGGATTGGCGGCGAGCGCATGCGCACCGAGCAGCGCGAGCGCACCGGCGCATGCCGCCGCGCGCAGGGCCCGCACAACCGGACGCGGCATGGCCGCGCTGCCTACGAGTTGCGTCATTGGTTTTACCATCCCGTGCTTCATGTTCACATCCACTCGCGTGAGTTGCGGATTTCCACGTGGCGCCAATATAGCCAATGGAAATACCGGCCAGTAATGTCTCATCCAGACGACGTCGGTGTTTCGCGACAGTACCGGGCGCCAACTACGCACCTATATCCTGGGCTCCAATTTGCAAGACTCTGCTCTCGAGTGCACAGAGAAGCGGATGTAGGCAAGTTCTTCTGTGAGTGCGTTAACAGATTGCACAAGCGCATCGAACGATGATGCTGTTATGAGACCAATTAAGTTCAATGACCATGTGTGCTTCGGCAAACTGGTCATCGAGGCTGGAAGCAGGAATCAGAGATGACCGACCGCCGTTCTCGTGAAACCCGTCACGGTTTGCTCAAGCTCGCCGCGCTGGCGCTGCCTGCGCTGGCGCTGCTCGGCTGCCAGAGCGCGTCGAGCGGGCACGCCCCCGGCCTCGCGGGCGGTCAGACCCTGAATCCCGGAATCACCAATTACCCGCTCGCCTACATCAAGCAGCCGGCGCTCCCGGCGACCGCGGTTAAGGGCAATAACGCCGCGCCGCCGCCCGACATCGACGTGCGCGATCTGATCACCTCCATCACCGGCAGCGATCTTTACATACGCGACACTGCGAGCGCCGCCGGCCTCGAGACCAACGTCACCAAGGCCATCACCCTGGGCCAGGGTGCCGTACGCGACCTCGACGTGTCGCCCGACGGCAAGAAAGTGGTGTTCTCGCTGCGCCTGCCGCTCGATCCGAAACTGAAAAATGACGATCCGAAGCAGCCCACCTGGAAGATCTACCAATACGACGCCACGGCGAAAGCGGTCACGCAGCTGACCACCGACGACATCACCAGCGGTCACGACGTCGGTGCGCATTACCTCCCCGACGGCCGGATCGTGTTCGCATCGACCCGCCAGCTCGCGACCCAATCGATATTGCTCGATGAGGGCCGCCCGCAGTACCAGGCCGTGACCGACAACCGTCAACAGTTCATTTTTCTGTTGCACGTCATGAACGGCGACGGCACCGGCATGCACCAGATCAGCTTCAATACCAACCACGATTTCGCGCCGTCGGTCTTGAGTAACGGCCAGATCGTCTTTTCGCGCTGGGAAGCGATCAACGGTGCGGATCAGATCAGCCTGTACCGCGCCAACCCCGACGGATCGGGCTTGGAGCTGCTCTATGGCGCCAACAGCCACGCGACCGGCGCCAACGCCGCCGGCACCAACAACAACGTCATTCAATTCTTGGGCGCGCGCCAGCGCAAGGACGGCAAGCTGCTCGCCATCGCCCGGCCGTTTCTCGGCACGCAGCTCGGCGGCGATCTATTGGCGATCGATTCGGCGAACTTCGTCGAAATCCATCAGCCTAGCGCGCCGAGCGCGCCCGCCGGAACCGGACAAGCCGAGGCGACGACGCTGGGAGTGACCACGGACGCGAAGTTGCCGTCGGCGGGCGGCCGATTCGCCTCCTTTTATCCGCTGTACGATGGCACCAACCGCGTGCTGGTGAGCTGGTCGCCTTGCTTCGTGCAGGGCACGGGTGGAGTCGTGGAAGTCTGCAGCTCCACCAATACCAGCGGCGCCAATGTCACGCTTGCGCCCCCACAATATACGCTGTGGGTCTACGATTTCGATGCCGGCACCTTGAGCCCGCTCCTCAGCGCGGACGCCGGGACCGAGATCGTCGAACCGTTGATTATGCAGGCCCGAACGCCGGCTCCCGCCTTCATTGCGGATTTCACGCCGACCACCACGAGCGAGCAAAATCTCGTCAATCGCGCGGTCGGTGTGCTCGACATCGGCAGCATCTACGATTTTGACGGCATCGACACGGCCAAACCGAACATCGCGACCCAGGCCGATCCCAGCCAGCCGAGTTTTTATACGCGGCCCGCGCGCTTCATCAGAATCGAAAAGGCGGTCGAGATTCCCGACAGGACGGTGCGCAAGATCAATGCCTCGGCATTCGGACCGGCGGGCATGGGCATGCGAGAAATCCTCGGCTATGCGCCGATCCAGCCCGACGGATCGGTACAGATCCAGGTGCCGGCCAATGTCCCGTTCACGATCGATGTCCTGGACGCGAACGCGCGGCGCATTACGGCCCGGCACACGAGCTGGCTGCAGCTGCGCCCCGGGGAAACCAAGTCCTGCAACGGTTGCCACACGGTCAACGCGACCAATCCGACCTCGCATGGCCGCGCGGGTCTCACGCTGCCCGTGAATCAGGGGGCGCCCGCCGGCCAACCGTTTCCCGGCACCAATACCGCGCTGATCGCAAATGCCAAGGAAACCATGGCGCAAGCCCTGGCGCGCATCAGCTGCACCAAGGGTAGCGCGATTCCCTGCTCGCAGATCCTCGCCACCGATGTGATCTACGCCAATGTGTGGACCACCGGCGTCACGCTGCCCACGGGAAGCACGGATGCAGCCTTTTCATACACGTACAGCAGCGCACCTCCCCCGGCCGCGCCCGAGGGCGTTCCCGGGTCGCCGCCGACCAACGCGAGCTGCGCGGCGCCGGGCTGGACCGCGCAATGCCGCATCACGATCCATTACGCGAACGCCAATTCGAACCCGCCGCAGCTCTATATTCAAAACCTGTGGAATTTTTCGCCGCGTACCGCGATCGTGAATGGTGTTCCCAATACCTTGGTGACTTGCACGCTATGCCACAACACCATCAATGCGATGAAGGCCATACAAGTGCCTGCGGGACAGCTCGATTTGACGGGGGGGCCATCGAGCGTGGACATCACCGTCGTCACCTCCTACGAGCAAGTCCTGTTCCCTCACGACGAACTGACGCTTAATATGGGGGTCTTGGTCCCTGTGACGGTAACCCAGCCCGGCCCGCCGCCGGTTACGGTGCCGGTACAGGTGGCTGCGTCGATGTCGGCCGGCAGCGCGAGCGCCTCGACGGCTTTCTTGCGGATGTTCGATGGCACTTTTCATGACCCGGTACTCGACCACACCGGTTTTTTGACGCTCGGGGAGTTGCGTTTGATCTCGGAATGGTTGGACATTGGTGCCCAGTTCTACAACGATCCGTTCGTCGCACCGGCGAACTGAATTGTGAGGCCGCTGCTCGCGCTGGTGTTGTTGTTGCAGGCGGTGCATGTAGATCTTGCGCAGGCTGCGAATCAGCCGCTGGTACAGCTGGTGGTCACCGCGCCCTACCTGGAAATGCACTCGGGGCCGGGACGCGGCTATCCGGTCGTGTACGTGGTGGGCCGCGACGAGTTATTGACGGTGTTGTTCAGCCGTACCGATTGGTACAAGGTGCGCGCTCCGCGGGGCGAGGAGGGATGGGCGCGGCGTGCCGATTTGGCGAGCACCCTACTGCCCGGCGGGGAGCCGGCGCCGATTCCGCCGTATCCGGATTTCTTGACGCATCGCTGGGAAATCGGCGCCGGATACGGGGTTTACAATCATGAGAACCTGGTTACCGCTTACGCCGATTACGGCATCACCGACAGCATCGACATCGAGGCCGTTCTGCAGCAGGCGTTCGGCACGCTCGATAACCGATACATCGCAACCATCGGCTTGCGTCACACATTCGTTCCGGAATGGAAGTGGTTTTCGCCCACCGCCGGAATCGGCACCGGCTACCAGCGCATCTCGGCCACAGTGCCCCCCGCGCCGCTCGAAAGCAACAACCAGATGGCCTACGCCTCGCTTGGGGCCCGCGGATTCATCACCCGACGCTTCATGTGGCGCGCCGATTGGCGCCACTATGTCGTGTTCAACAACCAGAACGTCAACGAGGTACTGGAAGAATGGAAAATCGGCTTAGCAGTATTCTTCTAGCGGCAGCGCTGCTGTCCGGCTGCAGCTGGTTCCATCGCGGCGACAAGGCGCCGGCGCCGGTTCCCGTGACGGTCGAGGAATCGCAGGCCGATCCCTCGATCATCGAGCCGCAGGTGTCGCGCCGTATCGTGAAGACTCCGAAGATCAAATCCAAGGACTTCGAGGTCGGCGCGTACTTCGGTGCCCTGAGCATCCAGGATTTCGGCACCAACCCGGTCTATGGCGTGCGTGCCGCCTACCATGTGACCGAGGATTTTTTCATGGAATCCTACGCCGCGCGCTCGCAGGCCGGCTTGAGCAGCCTCGAGAACGTGTTTCCCAACATCACGGTCGTCAGCAACTCTGGGAGATACTTCACTTACTACGACCTGGACGTGGGATACAACGTACTGCCCGGCGAGGTGTTCCTCGGGCGGGGCCGCGCCTTTAATTCCGCGCTTTACGCGACCTTTGGTATCGGTGACGTGAAATTTGCGAATCAGGACCAGTTCGCGCTGAACTTTGGAGTGGGATATCGCATCACCATCACCGACTGGCTGGCCATGCATCTGGACGTCAGGGATCACGTGTTCGAATCCAACTTGTTCGGCGTCAACAAAAACGTCGACAACGTAGAAGCCATATTGAGCCTGACCACGTATTTCTAACGCTTGCCGATTCACGAGGAGAGATCAATGCACGCATTCAACGCAAAAATATTCAGGGCCTGCGCGCTGACGGCGATCGTCGCCGCCTCCGCAGCGTTCGCCGCGGACTCCGGCGGGCCTGCACCCGCGTTCACGCTCACCGCGCTGACCGGCGGGCAGACCGCCTTGAGCCAGTACAGGGGACAGGTCGTGTTGGTTAATTTCTGGGCGACCTGGTGCGGACCCTGCCAGCAGGAAATGCCGCTGCTCGACCAGATGTACAAGAAATACAAGCCCGCGGGCTTCACGCTGATCGGCGTGAACGTCGACAAAGAGGAGCCCGCGGTCAAGGAGCTTCTGGCGCGCAAGCCGGTGAGCTTCCCCGTGCTGCTCGACCCGGCGAATCAGGTCAGCAAGGCGTATCACGTCGACGAAATGCCGAGCTCGGTGATCATCGATCGCAAGGGCGAGATTCGCTACATTCACCGCGGCTACCGGCCGGGCGACGAAAACGATTACCAAGATCGCATACGCCAGTTGATCCGCGAGTAGCCCATGCAAAGCATACTGCGCACGCTGCCTTGCCTTGTGCCGCCGCTGCGCTGCGCGTGGCTGGCCGGCGCCCTGCTGCTCCTGTCGGGATGCGGCAACATCCAGCCCTGGGTGAAGCCGTACGAGCGTGACCGGCTGGCCGACCCGATCATGGCCTGGGAGCGGGATTCGGTATCCGCCGCCTACCTGGATCACGTGCGCGAGGTTCGCGAAGGGGCACGCGGTGCGACCGGCGGCGCAGGCGGCGGCTGCGGCTGCAACTGATGGACGCGGCGGCAATACGGCGCAGTGTGAGTCGCGTTGCCGTGCTCGCGGCGCTGCTCTTGGTCCGCGCCACGAGCGCGGATGTGCTGCCGGACGACCGCGCCGACCTTTTCTACAGCAAGTACAGCGGCGGCGGCATGGACATCACCGGCGAATCGGTGCTGGTGCGCAAGAAGATCACCGAAAACTTTGCGGTGGAGGCCAATTATTTCGTGGACAAGGTCAGCGGCGCCTCCATCGACGTATTGAGCCAGGCGAGCCAGATCAAGGATACGCGCAAGCAAAAGAGCGGCACCGTCGAATATGTCCACGACAAAACCACCTACTCGCTCAGTTATATCAACAGCGTGGAGAATGACTACAAGTCCAATACCACGAGTTTCTCGCTGAAGCAGGACATGTTCGGCGATTTGACCACGCTGACGCTCGGCTATACGCATACGGACGACGCGGTCGGCGAAAACAACGGCGGTGTCATCGCGTGGTTGGGACATGCGCAGAGCATCGGCTACGATGTCGGCGTATCGCAGATTCTGACCAAGAACTTGATCGCGGGGGTGAACGTGAACGTCATCGCCGACAACGGTTATCTCGCCAACCCCTACCGCTCCTATCGCTACCTCGACAGCAGCAACGCCAAGGGCTATTCGCTCGCCAGTCAGATATACCCCGACACCAGGACCAGCACCGCGGTTCAAACCGAAGCGAAGTATTACTTGCCCTATCGGGCGGCGATCACCGGGTCATACCGCTACTTCAGCGATACCTGGGGCATCGTCGGCAATACCTACGAACTCGATTACACGCACCCGATCTCCAACATTTGGATCCTGGACGGGAGCGTGCGCTTTTATAAGCAGAATAGCGCCAATTTTTACAGCGACTTGTACGGCTTCGCCGGCCAATACAATTTCATGGCGCGCGATCAGAACCTCGCGGCGGGACAAAACACGGCGCTCGACGCCAAAGTCACTTATGCGTTCCTGCCCGACGGATGGAAGATGTTCAAGCGCGCCACCGCCACCTTCGACGTGAGCCGCATCGCATACAAATACACCGACTTTCGCAATATCAAGTACTACGGCATATCCAGCAATCCTTCTTATCCGCCGGGCACCGAACCCTTGTACTCATTCAACGCCACGGTCTATCAGCTCTATATGTCGATGTTCTTCTGACCCGAGGCGACCACCCGGCGCCACCACACCAACAGCATGGGTGCGAGCACCGAGGCGATGGCGATCGTATCGGCGACCCAATCCCAGAAATCCCGATCGCGATGCACGACCGAAAGTCCTTGAACGACTTCGATCAGGCCGCCGAAGACGGACAGCAGCACGGCAATGAGCAGCAGGTTGCGGCGCGGGAATGCGGCCACCGCCAGGCCCGCCAGACCATAGAACGCGATGAAATGTTCGGCTTTGTCCCACGGCACCAGCTGAATCGCATGTGCCGAGGGAATGACGGCGCTGTAAAAGGTGAAAATGAGCGCCGCAAAAAATGCGACTTGCGCCAGACGGATGAGCAGCGATACCTTGAACATGTATGTCCAAAAGCCGTGAGCATAGCAAATCCGTGCCGAAGCGCTCTTTGTCCCGTCGCGCCGCGTTGAAGACTCTGGCGCTTGGAGCCGCCGGCGTGGCGGTATTGGCCGATCGCCGCTCCGCCGGCGCCGAGCCGATCAAGCTCGATGTGAACGATCCTGCGGCGCTTGCACTCGGCTACGTCGAGAACTCCGCCGCGGTCGACGTCAAGAAATATCCGGCCTATGTGCCGGGGTCCAAATGCGGCAATTGTCTGCAGCTGCAGGGTACGCCCGGGAACGACTATCGGCCCTGCGGCCTGTTTCCGGGAAAACTGGTATCGGTGCGCGGTTGGTGCACGGGGTGGACGGCGGAAATATAGGCGTCCCTTGCCCGCACCCCGATCGCCGGAAAATCCGTGAAGAATCCGTCGATGCCGCGCGCCAGATAGCGGTCGATTTCCGCCGCCAAATCGCCGTGCTCCTGCGGAACGCTCCCCACTTGAAGATCGGCCGGCAGGAATTCGTTTTCAGCGCGAAACGTCCACACGTGAACGGCCAGCTTGTGCCGGTGCGCTGCGGCGACGGCGGCGGCGGTCGCGAGCGATTTGGCGATGCCGATCGCATCGGCATATTCGGCAATACGCTTGAGATCCCCCGGCTCGTGCTCCAGCAACTGAACCAGCGGCAGACTCGTCATCGTGCGCAGTTGCCGCAGGTTGGCCGGATCGAAGGATTGGATGAACACCGGCGATTCCGCCCGTTCATAGTCGAAGCGCCGCAGCGTCTGCAAAATCGCCGCTTCCTGCGCGAGGCCGATCGACGCGAAGTGCGCGGGATGCTTCGTCTCCGGATACACGCCGATCCCGACTTTGCCGCCGCGCGCGCGGTTCGCCTCGCTCACGAGCAGCATGATCTCATCGAAGGTCGGCACCGCTAACCGGCCGTCGAATGCCCGGTTCGCCGGCCGCAGCTGCGGCAGACGCTCGCGAGCGCGCAATGTCTTGATTTCGGCGAGGGTGAAGTCCTCGGTGAACCAGCCGGTCGTCGCTTCGCCGTCGATTACCTGGCTGCGGCGGCGCGCCGCGAATTCCGGGTGGGCCTCCACATCCGTGGTGGTGCCGATCTCATTTTCGTGCCGCGCGATGAGCACGCCGTCCCCGGTCACGACCAGATCTGGCTCGATGAAGTCCGCGCCCTGGTCGATGGCGAGCCGGTAGCTCTCGAGCGTGTGCTCGGGCCGCTCGCCGCTCGCACCGCGATGCGCAATCACAATTGTCCGCGGCGAAAGGCTGTCAGGCACGGGGCACCCATCGAAACGTGGCTGCTAGTGTAGCGCATGGGACTCGGCCAAGCCCGCGGGGCCGATGAAGGCTGTGCGGCAGCGCGGGTTTTCCTAAGGCTCGGACAAGCGTTAAGCTTGCGAAATTATGCGCTCCCAGCGGGCCTGGCGCGCTACGATAGACCATCTGCGCTGTGTCCAATTCAGGGGGTGCTCATGTCACTTGGAACAAAGATCTCGGCCGTACTGCTCGCGGCCGCCGTCGTAACCGCCACGCCGGCATTCGTCAATGCGGCGCATGCCGGGACGGCGCGCCAGGAAGGCCTTCTGTTGACGGCAACCGAGGTATTGGAGGACGTGCAAGGCATGCCGGACCAGCGCGTCCCCGATGCGCTGCTGGCGCGCGCCTACGGAATCGCCGTGATTCCCAGTGTGACTAAAGTCGCCTTCATATTCGGCGGCCGCTACGGCACCGGGGTGGTGGTGGTACGCGACAAGCTGGATGCGCCCTGGAGTAACCCGGTGTTCCTTTCGATCACCGGAGGCAGCTGGGGATTGCAAGCGGGCGTGCAAGCCTCGGATGTCATCTTGGTGTTCACGACCCGGAACGGCATCGAAGGCATCGCCGGAGGCAGGATGACGCTGGGGGCCGACGCTTCCGTCGCGGCGGGACCGGTCGGGCGCCAGGCATCGGCCAACACCGACATTTCGCTCGCCGAGATCTATTCCTATGCTCGAACGCGCGGCTTGTTTGGCGGCATTGCGGTGGACGGCAGCGTCCTTGCGATCGATCGCTCGGCGAACGCCTCGCTGTACCACAAGAGCGGAGTGACCGCGAGTGAGATATTTTCCGGCCAGGCGCCGGCGCCGCCTGAAAGCGCACAGCGTTTCCTCGATGCACTGTCGAAGCTGACGCACTCGCCGCCGAGATCCTCGCCCGCACCGCAAGCCAATATGCCGACCGTGGCGCCGCCGTCAGGAGCGCCAGCCGCCGCCCCGGCGGCGCCCGCAGCCGCTCCTGCTGCGCCCCCTCGCACGTATCCGTTGGAAAACCAAAACTAACGGCAACATGGCGCTGCCAGCGTGTAGAGTGATGCTACGCGCCGCGGTACTCGGCTGCGTCCTGTGGCTATCCGGTCAAGCGAATGCGCACGCACCGCTGGTGCTGCTCACGGACTTCGGCACGGCGGACGGCGCGGTATCCGCCATGAAGGGCGTCGCGTACAGCGTATCGCAGGAATTGCTGATTTCGGATTTGAGCCACGAGAATCCGAGCATTTTCGCCGGCGCCTATCGGCTGTATCAAACCGAGCAATTCTGGCCGAAGGACACCGTCTTCGTTGCCGTCGTCGATCCGGGCGTGGGCACCGAGCGCCTATCGGTGGTGCTCAAAACCCGCACCGGACATTATTTCGTCGGCCCCAACAACGGCCTGTTGTCGCTGGTCGCCGAGCGCGACGGTATCGAGGGTCTGCGCCAGATCGACGAACGCGTGAACCGGCGCCCGGGTTCGGACGAATCGCACACCTTTCACGGCCGCGACGTGTTTGCCTATACCGGCGCACGCCTCGCCGCCGGGGTGATCCGCTTCGACGAGGTGGGCCCTTCGCTCGCGCCGCAGACAATGATCTCTATTCCATATCGCAGAGCCGAGCACATCGGCGATGCGGTCAGGGGCATCATCCCGGTGCTCGACGTGCAGTTCGGCAACGTCTGGACCAACATACCGAAATCCCTGTTCGGCGATTTGCACCTTGCGTTGGGAGCTCCGGTCCGGGTGCGGATTTATCACGACAATCGGCTCGTCGACGACGAGGTCGCACCCTACCGGCGCACTTTCGGCGAAGTGCCGATCGGCAAACCGCTGGTGTACGTCAATAGCTTGTTGAATCTCGCCGTGGCACTCAATCAGGCGAGCTATGCGGCCGCCCGCCAGATCGAATCGGGCCCGGATTGGTTCATCGAACTCAGTCCGGCGCACCCGCCCTGAGATCGGCGGCGATGTCGCCTCGCGAAGGCATCACTCGGCCTCGGCCGGCGCGAAGAACACCAGCACCGTGATCTCGTCTTCTATGTCGTAGAACCGATGTTCGACGTGCGCCGGCACGAAGATGAAGGATCCGTGCGTCACCGCTTGATCTTGATGGCCCGCCCGCATCCGCGCCCTGCCCTGCAACACGTAGTAGAGTTCGTCCTGATTGTGAGGCGACTGACGATCGGTGCTGCCGGCCGCCAACACATACACTCCGGCGCTCATCGCGGGAACACGCAGGAATTCCAGATAAGCGCTGCCCTGCCGCAGCCGCTGCTCGGCGATGTCGCCGAGCGCGGAAAAGCGAACTTTCCGATTGCTCACTTGAGGCGCTCCGCCAAAAGTCCGGGTAGGAAGCATATACCCCGTATCTTGATTCATCCATGCATCGCCTCGGCGTCGTTGCCGGTACCGGCGCGGCAGGTGGGACGGTCGACCCGATCCTGATACAGTTGCGCACCGTGCACCGCGCACCGCGCACCGCGCACCGCGCAATCGATTCACGACAGACCATTGAAGCGAACACCATCTC
>JBBIUT010000020.1:0-20581 GCA_037440085.1 Gammaproteobacteria bacterium | reverse complement strand
GCACCGCGCACCGCGCAATCGATTCACGACAGACCATTGAAGCGAACACCATCTCCATGCCCCATACACTTGAACCGGTGCGTGCTGTAGCCTTGGCTGAAATTCAGGGCGCGCGCGCGCGAATCGCCAAATCCGTGTTGCGCACCCCGTTGATCCCGCTCGATCTCGGGCCGGACTACCCGGACGTGCGGCTGAAATTGGAAAATCTCCAGCCGACCAACTCGTACAAACTGCGCGGCGCCGCCAACGCGGTCGCGATGTTGTCGGAAATCGAACGCGGGCGGGGCGTATGGACCATCAGCGCCGGCAATGCGGGACAGGGCGTCGCCTATGCGGCGCGACGGGCCGGAGTGCCTTGCACGGTGGTCGCGATCGAGACGGCCCCGAAATCCAAAATCGAGAGGATGCGGGCACTGGGCGCTCGCCTCATCCCGGTCTCGTATTCCACCGCTTGGAAGGCTCTTGGAGATCGTGCCTTCCCCGGCGTCGAGGGCACATTCATACACCCGTTCGATGACCACAACTTCATTGCCGGCCACGCCACCATGGGCCTCGAGATTCTCGAGGACGCACCCGATACCGCCGCCGTCATCGCGGCGATCGGCGGCGGCGGGCTGGTCACGGGCGTGGGCAGCGCCCTGAAGGCGTGCAACCAAGCGATCAAGGTTTGGGGAGCGGAACCGGAGACGGCGGCTCCGGTGGCGCTGTCCCTTGCGGCCGGATCCGTGCAAGAGTTCAAGGACTGGAAGCCCTCGTTCGTGGACGGTGCCGGCGGACAGAGCGTGTTCCCGCGCATGTGGGAGCGGATGCGCCCGGTACTGGACGGCTGCTTCGTCGTGACCCTGGATGAAACGAAGCGAGCGATGCGATTGGTGGCCGAGAAGGCGCGCGTCATCGCCGAAGGCGCCGGCGCTCTGGCGGTGGCCGCCGCGCTCACCGGCAAGGCGGGCCGTGGACCGGTCGTCGCGATCGTCTCCGGGGGCAATGTCGATCTGTCGAAATTCTGCGAGCTCATCTCCTCCTCGGCGGCGTGAGATGATGCGATGTACCGGCAGCGCTAACGCAGACCCATCATCCCCCGCACCGACTCGGTCAATTTGACGGGGTCATAGCCCAGACCGTCCTTGAAGACCATCTCGATCTTCTCGACATCGTCGATGTTCTGCGCGGGATTGCCCGCGATCACCACCAAATCGGCGGCCTTGCCCGCACCGATCGAGCCGATCGCAGTGTCCTCGCCCAGAAAGGTCGCGCCGTTCTGGGTCGCGATATGAATGGCTTCCACGGGTGTGAATCCGGCCTCGACCAGCAGTTCGAGTCCGCGTTGGTCGCCGTAGCCCGGCAGCACGCCGCCAAATCCGGTCGGATCGCAGCCTGCCAGCAGCAGGCCGCCGGCCTTGACAAACGCCCGCTCGAACTGCATTTCCTTCTTGAGCTCAATGGCTTCCAGCGGATCGCCTTTCTCGGCGATGGCGCTGCGGCGGCGCAGGTAATCCGACCATGCCTCCGGAGTGAGCGCTCTTTGGGCGCGAGTTTGTTCGACCATCGGCGGCCGGTTGGGCACGAAGGCTTCGAATATGGCCAGAGTCGAAGTAATCGCGACATGATGAGCAACCAGATCGCGGATCATCTCCTGCACCGGCGCGCCATCGATATCCAGGTTCTTGGCGAGGTCCTCTTCGGCTTCACGCGCCGGGCAGACGTCCGGCTTCTTTCCCGGATAGAACTCGGTGTCGACCACGATGCCGTGTTCCAGATTGTCGATGCCGAGAGCCGCGGCCTCCCGAAAGCCCACCGCGCACAAGTGACCGGTCATCTTGATGCCGTGCGCGTGCGCATGTTCTATCGCCGCCTTCAACTCGTCGGCTTTGATCGCCATATAGGCTTTGAAGGACGTGACGCCCTCGCCGGCCCAATAGTCGACGATTCGGGCGGCGTCCTCGGGACCGCTGAGCGCATGCAGCTGAGGGGCGAAGCCCAGATAATCCCCGATATAGGGCCCGGTGACATGCAGCTTCGGGCCGGGCTTCTGCCCCGAGTCGATCATCGTCTTGAGCGCCAGATCCGTGTACGGCTGCACGCTGCCCGCGGTGCGCGCGCTGGTGACGCCGCCGGCCAGATACAAACGCGGCGCGCTGTCCGCCATCTCACCATAGATCGGCAATCCGTCGGCCACGCGATCGGGCGTGGGATAGAACAGGTGCTCGTGCATACCGACCAGCCCGGGGATGACCGTCCTGCCGCTCATATCCAGAATTTTCGCCTTGGCAGGATAAGCATTGCGCAGCTTCGCGCTCTGAACGCGAATGATCTTGCCCGCCTCGATATCGATGCGCTGGTCTTCGGCCGGCGCGGCACCGGTGCCATCGATGACCCTGACGTGATCGAGCACCAGGACCGGCGACTCTTCGCTGACATACGGCTTGATGCCTGCCGGGGTCTCGGCCCACAGGCTGCCGGCCACCGTCATACAACCGGCAACGACCATCAAACGAAGCTTGGGCACGCGGCGACTCCTCAATTGCTGTTACTGGTTATAGAGAAGAACGAGTGGCTGGAGCAGCCCCGCCACTGAGCACGCTTCGCAGCGAGCCGATTGCATGCATCACCACGGCGATGGCCACGATCGCCCCGCCCCATCTCATTTCATCGAGCGAGATGACGTATGCGGGTTCCAGGGGAGCGCCGTTCATTCGCAAGAAATGCTACACGTTTCGGCGAAAGGCTGCCGGACCGGTAGATGGGGCATTTATACTGTTTTGAACCATCGTGCCCAATACCGAATCGGTCCGGATCCCGCCCATGCTGCCGACGACACTCGAACACATCGTAACGCGTGGAGCGACCGCGGCGATCCTCATGTTCCTGGCGGCACCGGGACTCGCTCAACAGGATCAATCGCTGTCAAAGGAAGCGAAGAACCCGTTCGCAAACCTGGTCAACCTGCAGTTTTATAACGATGCCACTTTAAGGGTCGGGCCCGACAAGGAAACGCAGGGCGTGTTGACCATTCAGCCGCTGATTCCTATCAACATTAACGCCGACTGGACCATCATCACGCGCACGGTGTTGCCGCTGATCGCGCAGCCGGGGCTCGCCCCCGCAGAGGGCTGGAACCGGGGACAAGGCGATACGCAACTGTCCGCATTTTTATCTCCCGCCCGGACCGGGGCGTTGGTGTGGGGAGTCGGGCCGGTGTTTCAGATCCCGAGCGCCGCCAACGATGCGCTCGGCCAGGGCAAGTGGGGTGCGGGCCCCGCCGCCGGCGCGCAGTGGACCGGCGAGCAGTGGACATTCGGCGCCTTGATCAACAACATCTGGTCCTTCGCCGGCGACGCCAGCCGGGCTTCGGTCAATCAGATGCAGTTGCAGCCTGAGGTCAACTACAATTTTGTAGCCAACCCGAATCGCTATCTGAGTTTTTCGCCCACGATCACCGCGAATTGGCAAGCGGGCGGCAGCGAGCGCTGGACCGTGCCGGTCTCTCTCGGCATCGGTCAACTGTTGAAAATCGGCCGTCAATCCGTCAATTTTCAGGCGACCGCCTACTACAATGTGGTCGCGCCTCCGGGATCCGCCAATTGGACGCTGGAGTTGCTGGTGCAGTTGCTGTATCCGCAATGACCGGCGGATGGAATCAGCGCAGCGTTCGCCGAGGTAACTCATGTATAGATTTGTTTGTCGTTCATGTCTTATATCTGCCCACCTCATCGCCGTGTTGTGGCTCTCGCCGGCTCGCGCCGATGAGGTATTGCCCGCGTCGCGGGCCGAGGCCATCGCCATGGAGGCCAAGGACGCCCTGCCGCTCACCGGGTTTTATGATCCGCCGCAGCCGCTGCCCGCGGCGCCGGCCGGTGCCCTCATTCGCTCCGAACCCTTCGCCGGATACAGTCTTCCCAAGGGCGCGAGGGCGGTCCGCATCCTGTATCACTCGCGGGCATTGAACGGCGAAGACGTCGCCGCTTCGGGTGTGGTGTTGATCCCGGCCGGCAAACCTCCGCAGGACGGATGGCCGGTCATTGTCTGGGCTCACGGCACCAGCGGCGTCGCACGCAGGTGCGCGCCATCCCTGATGAAGGATGTGGCATACGGCGACGAGGGACTGATGCCCATGGTGGCCGACGGATTCGCCGTGATAGCACCCGACTATGCCGGGCTCGGCACTCCCGGTGCGCATCAGTACGACAATAAGGTCCCGCAGGCGAACGACGTCGTGTATGCGGTTCCGGCGGCGCATGCCGCGGTTGCAAATCTCGGCCGGAAATGGGTCGCCATCGGCCATTCGCAAGGCGGAGTCGCGGTCTGGGGCGTCGCCGAGCTCGAGGCGGGCCTCGATGATCCCGATTACGCCGGCGCGATCTCGGTCGCCGGCGACATGAACTTCGAGGCTTTCGAAGCGCATGACGCCGAGACGTTCGACACCGTGACCAACCTGTATTGGCCCTATACGGCATTCGGAATCAAGGCGAGCTACCCATCCTTCGACGTGGCTCGGATGCTGACGCCGCCGGTGCTCGCCCGCTACAAAGATGTCACGACCCGCGGCTGCTGGTACTACGCCTATGCGGCGCTCAAGGAGATCGGCGCGCAGCGAGCCGTCAAGCCGGGCTGGGATGAGGCGCCTGAAGTGCGCCAGTACAATCAAGACAGCCGCAGCGCCAACAAGCCGGTCCGGGGTCCGCTGCTGATTCTCGCGGGCGACGACGACAAGTCGGTGGCAATCGCCAATATCGAGGCCGGTGTGAAGGATGCATGCCGCATCGGCCTGGAGATCGAATACGTCCATCGGCCGGGCCTCGACCACGACCCGCTCATGGAAAAGACGACCCCGCTTCAGCTCGCCTGGGCGCGCAACCGGCTCGCCGGCAAGCCGTGGAGCGGGAATTGCCGCTGAGCCGCTACAAATTCACGCTGCGCAGCAATGCGGCGTAGCGCGGATCGCCGATGAGCGTGTCGAGCAGCGGATCGATTTTCAGCGCCAGCTTTCCGGGATCCTGCTGCGCGCGGGCTCGTTGTAGCCACCCGAAGGCGTGATCCTTGTCGCCGCACCAGGCATACACTTCGGCAATCTGATAGGACGAATATCGCCCTCGCCCCGACCGCCGCAGGGTTCGGCCGCGGTGCCATGATTTGGCCCGGCGCGGCGCTGCTCATGCGGAACCCTGATCGTGCTCCGCGTGCGCAGCACGCAGCTGCGACAGCATGCGCAACAACGGCGTCATCGTCAGTCCCTGGGCGAAAACGGAGAAAGCCACCACCGCAAAGGACACGGTGACGATATCGTTGCGCCGCGGCAAATCCGGCGGCAAACCGAGCGCCAGTGCAAGGGCGAGCGCGCCGCGCAAACCACCCCAAAAGAGCACGTGCTGATGGCGCATGTCGACCTTGAGCCCGCCGCCGCCAAAAAGCGCGCAGATCGGATAAATGGCTACCGCGCGGCCCAGCGTCACCAGCAGGATTGCGGCCAGCGCGGGCCACCACAAGGCGCCGAAGTGCTGTTGCGTCTCACCCGTGCCGATCAAGAGGAAGATCAATGAATTGACCACGAAAACCATATAATCCCAAAATGACTCGACCGCCGAATGCCCTGCTTCGGATAGGGAACCGAGCCGCCCGTAATTGCCGGCCACCAGCCCAGCCGCGAGTGCGGCGAGCACGCCGGAGCAATGCAAATGCTCCGCGAGATAAAACGAGCCATATGCGGCCAATGTCGTGAACGTGATCTCGACCAGATGATCCGAAGTTCGGCCGGCGAGGAACATCAGCACGAAACCGGTCGCCGCGCCGCACACGACACCTCCGCCAATGGACAGAAGCAGGGCCGCACCGACGTGTAGTACATCGACGCCGGTGCCCGCTGCGATCCCGAGCGCGACCACGAACAAGACGGCCGCTGTTCCGTCGTTGAGCACGCTCTCCGCTTCCACCAGCAATCGCAGGCGTCCGGTGACACCCGCCTCCTTGAACGTGGCGATCACGGATACTGGATCAGTGGCCGCGATGAGCACGCCGAACACAGCGGCGCTGCTCCACGCCCATTGCACCGCGTAGTGCATCCCAACGGCGGTGACGGCGGCTGCGGCCGCCAGCCCCACGGTCGCGAGCGATCCAACGACCGGCAGATCCCTCTTGAGTTCCAGCCACCGAATGTGGAGCGCCGCCTCGAATACCAGAGGCGGCAAGAACACGTAAAAAATAAGGTCCTTCGACAAATTCAGCGTCAAGCGGAATGCAAACAAGTAGAGCGCCATGCCCGCCAGCACCAGACCCACGGTGTAGGGCATGCGCAGCCGGCGCGTCAGCATTGCCACCAGGGAGGAAATGAACAGCAGGAGGCCGAGCTGAGATAATTCAAGTGTCATACTGAAAATCTTCAATACCCTGGCCGCCGAGAGTTTGATTTCCGGCCTCGGCTCAACGGCGATCGCCCGGCGGCCCTTCTATTTCTGCGTACCGCTGTCGCATCGCAGCTTAGCACGGTCAGTTTCCGCCATCGTGGAGGTGGCGATGTCAGGCGGCTTGATAGATCGGCAAATTAGCGCCTTACAGGCCTGCGCGCGGCCTCGCGCGACACCGCGTCCCCTTCTACCGGATGGGGCGCGCGGACCCTAATCCGGCGACGACAATTACGGGCGCTTCTGTTCCGCAGGACAGTTGTTGATGCTCAACACCGTGTTAAGCGGGCAGAACCTGAATGAGGCCGACAACAGCGGTACGAGACCGATCAGGCCGAACCAGCGGCCCGAGCCGTTCAGCAGGAAAATCAGGCTCAGCAGTACCAACCCCTCAACGTTCCGTACCGCACGATCAACCGAACCGACATTGGCGTTCATCGCATGATCTCCGTCAATTGCGTCCGCCTTTCATCTTCTTAGCTCGCGTTTCCGAGGCCGCGGGAGCGCAGAACGCGCCGTATAAAACCTCCATGACCTGAAGGGTGGGGCCTTCTTTAAGCGCGTAATAAATCGTCTGCGACTGCCGCTTGGTGCTCACCAGGCCGGCCTCGCGCAGTACGCCGAGATGCTGGGAAAGCGCCGACTGGCTGAGCGGCACGCGCTCGTTGATTTCGCCGACCGATAGCGGCCCCTCGAGCAGGGCGCACAGCACCAATAGCCTCTGGTCGTTCGCCAACGCCTTTAAGAATGCGGCCGCTTCGGTTGCATGCTCCTGCACCGCGGCCATCGCCCGCGGGGCTCGACTCTTGCCTGTAATATTCACCGCCATGCATCGCCCTCCGGCGGCAGCACCCCGTCCGTCTAATGCTAATTTAGCATTACCTGATATAATGCGCCAGCGGAAAAACCGCCGGATAGGCCGGACCACAGCCGGCGCAAACCGCGGCAATTCGCCGTTATGTCAAATCATTGCTCCGCCCGAGCAGTGTTGAATCGTATGCGGATTGGTGATATTTGATCCGCTCCGATGTGCGAATCGAGCGGCGAATGCTTCGGGTTTCGAACGGCCCCGAGTACCTTCGTGAGCTCCACGGAAATCATCATGCAGTTGAGCTCCGGCGATCTGGCGAATCCGGGCGGCCAGGATATTTGGGTCGGAAATTACGCTACCAATGCTTCCAATCAGACCTGCGGCGTGGGGGCGGAGACAAGCCTGACGGTCAAGTAACAGCGAGTTCAAATCGCGATCGGCTGCTATCCCACAGAGGCTGCGCGCCGCGGGGCCTTCTTGGAGGACGCCACCTTCGCTCGCGACACCGAGCGGCTCGCGTTGCGTCGCGCATCGGCCAGCGTCCGCCCATCGAGGATGGCCGCCGTGCTGTCGCGCACCTCGCGAAACAGTATCCGCAGCTCGCAATTGCGGTCATCGGGACAGTCTTCGCACCGCCGGTACTGAGTTTGGCTCACACACGGCAGCAATGCCAACGGTCCTTCCATCAAACGGACCACAGCGCCAAAGGAGATGACTTCGGCGCTTTGCGCGAGCTGGTATCCGCCGCCCCGGCCACGTTGACCCCGCACCAGCCCGTCCCGCTTGAGCTCGACCAGAATGGCTTCGAGAAACTTGACCGGGATGTTGCGCCGGGCGGCGATCACCGATGAGGATAGGGTCGCACCCGGGGCCAGCCCGGAAAGTTCCAATAAGGCCTTGAGCGCGTAGCGGGTTTTTTGCGATAGCACTGGCGGTAATACCCTCTTCAGGATCGGTGCATGGTACCTGCCCGGCCGGCGCGCCGGAACCAGAACTTGAGAACGCCCCAATTATTCCTGCGAAAAAGGCTTGCTCATCCCAATACTCCGCGATGCGGGTCAATGTTGAGCAACCGCCGCCGCAAACAGATCCGACATCACCTCGACATCCGCATCGCAGGCATGATTCAGGCACGGCACGCGAAATCCGCTCTCCAATGACTTGAGCAGCGAGAAATGCGTATAAAGCGCGTTGCCATGAACTCCACGGACGCCGTAATTGGTGTCGACCGCCAATACGACCTGATTGGTGTTCGGTGCGCGGCTGTAGTCGTTCTCGTCCCAGACGACCACGATTGCATTCCTCCCGCGGCGCCAGGCCGGCGAGCTCTTGATGGCGCCGATCAGGTTCCGCAGCGTCAGGTCGCCGCGGTGAATGAGCGCCGGGTTCAGCCCCTCCTGACTGCCGTCGTCTTTCGGGTCGTAGCTGCACAGGGGCCCTGCGTTACCGCGGCCGTGCTGGTCGTTGCACTGGCTCGGCGCTATGAACGCAAGCGCCGGAATCTGTCCCGAGCGAAGATCGCCGTACAGGCCGTGGATGCCCTCGAAACTCACGCTGTTGCTCAAGCTGTTCCGGGGGTCGGTCCCCTCCTGGACGTTGCGAAAATAGACAAACGGATTGTGCTTCGGCGCATACAGCGCGATGATATCCTTCGAGGTCAACGGCGGCTTCTGCACCGGCGTCAGCTGTGAAAAATCCGATAGGTTGGAGTAAAGACCGTCGCTGAAATTGATTCGGTCCGCGCCGCCGGCCGGCAATCCCTCCTCGTAGCTTTTCCAGCTACGCCCCGTCGCGACCAATTGATCGGCAATGGTCCTGCCAAGAATATTCGTCGCTGCCGGAATGGATCGAACACCGTCGATATTCACCGTACCGGGTGGCCCCCGTGATTCATTCGTATAGTCAATCGCGGGAGTCGCCGCCTCGGTGCCCATGCCGGCGATGGGGCAGATCGGCGGGCTTGGCGGGGTTTCGGTTGCGACGAGACCGGTGCTGAGATTCGTCGCGCACCGCGTGTCGTGCCAGGCCGGATCGCTGTCGGTCAGGATGCCGAAGTTGGAGCCGCCGACGATCTCCAGGTGGTTCGTCAGGCTCGGGTGGGCAATCGCGAAGTAGTTGGCCGCGAGATTCGACTCCTTCACCCATCCGTTAATGAACGGGGCGTTCGGATTGCCGATGATCTGGCTGTATCCGTGATTTTCCATCATGATCACGAACACGTGATCGAGCCGCGGAACGCCGCCGGGGACGGGGCCTTCCGCCGCGTGCACAGGGCCCGCCAGCAAGGCGGTGAGAACAATCGGCGCAAATCGATTCGACATCATGATGCGGGTACCTCTGGAAAACGTACTGGCCGGCGACGCAACGAGCCGGTGCGCAAAACGCCATCATAAGGGGGTGGACCCGAAGCGCCTAGCATGTCCCCGCCCTACGGAGTTTCTCATGCCGATCGGCCGCGCATGGATTTTGAATTCATGGCATTGTTCGACTCCGCATGAGTGCGTCTGACACCACGGCGCCCTCGGCCGGCATGATCGAGCCACCGGGGACGCTTTCGGAGATCCTGCGCGCGTTCCTCCGCCTCGGACTATCGTCGTTCGGCGGGCCGGTCGCGCACCTCGGTTACTACCACCGGGAATTCGTCGTGCGGCGCGGATGGCTGGACGACACCCACTACGCGCAGTTGCTTGCGCCCTGCCAGTTTCTGCCGGGACCGGCGAGTACGCAGTTCGGCTTTTCCGTCGGCCTTTTGCGTGCCGGCTGGGCCGGCGCGCTTGCCGCCTTTCTCGGCTTTACGCTTCCGTCCGCGGCGCTGCTGTTTGCGTTCTCGCTGTTCAGCTCGACCGTGACCGGACTCTACGGGCACGCAGCGTTACACGGTCTGAAACTGATGGCCGTAGCAGTGGTCGCCCGCGGTGTTCTCGCCATGGGGCGTACGCTCACGCCCGATTGGCCGCGCACAGTGGTGGCCGCCGCCTCGTTCGCGTGGATGCTGACGGTGCCCGCCACGGCATCACAACTCGCCGTCATCGCGTTTGGCGCGATTATCGGGCCGCTCGCGTGCCGTTCCGTTGAACCGAAACCGGGGGCCGCGCTCCCGATTCGCTATGGGCGACGGACCGGCACGGTACTGCTCGCGCTGTGCGGCATCTTGCTGCTGGGTTCGTGGCTCATCCCGACGCAGGGATCACCGCTGCTGTTGCGGGCGGCGGCGGCACTTTATAGAACAGGCACGCTGGTATTCGGCGGCGGTCACGTGATTCTGCCGCTTCTGAAGCAAGCGGTGGTAGCGCCGGGCTGGTTGAGTGAAGGCGATTTTCTGACCGGTTATGGCGCAGCACAGGCCGTGCCGGGGCCGATGTTTTCGATCGCCGCGTTTATTGGTGCACGGCTCGACCACGGCCAGGGTGGTGCGCTCGGCGCAGTCGTCTGCCTGGTCGCGATCTTCCTGCCCGGTCTGCTGATGATCTCGGGCGTACTGCCCTTCTGGAACCTTTTGGCGGCGAACGCGCGCGTCGCCCGATCCATGGCGGGGATCAACGCTGCGGTCGTCGGGCTCCTTGCGGCGGCGCTATACGATCCGCTCTGGACCAGCGCCGTGCTCTCGCCCATCGATCTCGCGATTGCCCTTGCCGCCTTGCTCGCGCTGCTCGCCCGGGCGCCGGTGCTTGCGGCGGTAGCGGGATGCGTGGGCGCTCGACTCGCAGCCGCCGTCCTCGGCTGGTAAGCGCCTCGGGATCCCGAGGGTCTCCGCCTTCAAAGGCCGGGAGGGGGCGGTATCAGCCCCTTCCGAAATTACTGCGGAACCCCTACTCGCGCGCCGCGGCCGCAGTCTCAAGCAGCGTGAGAATCGCAGGTCGCAGCCACTTCACTTATCGGAGCACTGCGCCCAATACGTTGGCGTCCCGCAACAATGCTAGGATCCCGCCAAGTGCCGACCGAGAAGCGGCGCGCCCAGAATTTGTGGGGAAACATGTCCACCGTGACCACGCCAATCGCGGCTACGCAGGTTGAAATGAGCCACGCGCGGGTGATCCTCGCTGCGAGCCTCGGCACCGGTTTCGAGTGGTATGACTTTTTCCTGTACGGGTCCCTGGCAAGCGTCATCTCGAGGCAATTCTTCGCCGGCGTCGACGAAACCACCGGGTTCATCTTCGCGCTACTCACCTTCGCCGCCGGCTTCGCGGTCAGACCGTTCGGTGCGCTTTTGTTCGGAAGAATGGGTGATCTCGTGGGTCGAAAGAGGACTTTTCTCGCGACCATCATCATCATGGGTACGGCGACCACGCTGGTCGGCATCCTGCCGAACTACCAGTCCGCGGGAATCGCCGCACCCATTGCTCTCATCGCGCTTCGCATGCTTCAGGGTCTCGCCATCGGCGGCGAGTTCGGGGGCGCCGCGATATACGTGGCCGAACACGCTCCGCCGGGAGAACGCGGGCGCTATACGAGTTGGATCCAGACGACCGCAACGCTTGCGCTGCTACTGAGCCTGATCGTCGTGCTGGTATGCCGGGCGGCTCTCGGACCCCGTTTCGAGACGTGGGGCTGGAGGGTGCCGTTCCTCGTCTCGACCGTGCTGCTGGCCATTTCCGTGTATATCCGCCTGCAACTCGCGGAATCGCCGGTGTTTCTGCAAATAGTGGCCGAGGGCTCACGCTCCAAGGCGCCGATTCGGGATGCCTTCGGCGACCGGAGGAACCTGAAATTGATTGTGGCCGCCTTGTTCGGCGCAACGGCCGGAATGAACGTCGTCTGGTACGGCGGTCAATTCTACGCGCTGTTCTTCCTCACCCAGGTGCTCAAGGTCGAACCGCAGACGGCAAGTCTTCTACAGGCGGCCGCGCTCGTTATCGGTACCCCACTGTACCTCGTGTTTGGGCGCCTCTCGGATCACGTCGGCCGGAAAAAAGTCGTGCTGCTGGGCATGGCGCTGGCCGCGTCGACCTATTTCCCCATCTACCGCGCCATCACGCACTTTGCGAACCCGGCGATCGAGCAAGCGGCGCGGCGCGCGCCCGTCAAGGTTATCGCGGCGCCGGGCGACTGCAGTCTTCAGTTCGACCCGATCGGCAAACGACGATTCGGCAAGTCCTGCGATGTCGCCAAAGCGGCCCTCGCCGAGGCCGGCGTACCCTATGCCACGGAGGCAAATGCCGCCGCCGGCGTCGCGGTGGTCCGCATCGGACGCCGCGGCGAAGGGGCGACCGACGTGCTCTCCTTCGAAGGAGGGCACCTTGCCGCGGAACATTTCAGGCGGGAGAACGACGCCTTTGTCCTGACCATCAAGCGTGCGCTCAGTGCGGCAGGATACCCGGCGAAGGCGGATCCGGCGCGTATCGACTATCCCATGCTTCTGCTTATGCTCGCTATTCTGATGGTGCCCGTCACCTTGGTCACCGGTCCGATGGCCGCGTGGCTGGTCGAACTGTTCCCGGCACGCGTGCGTTACACATCGATGTCCGTTCCTTATCACATCGGGGCCGGCTGGTTCGGCGGCTCTCTGCCCGCGGTGGCGTTCACGCTGGTGGCCATCACCGGAAACATTTATTCCGGCCTTTGGTACCTGGTCATCGTGGTCTCGGTGACGGTGATCGCCGGTGTGTGTTTCTTGCCCGAGACCGCTGGCCGCGACGCTCGCGCCCCTGCGTTATGAAGCCAACAGGTTGCACGACGGAAATGTGCCGCTCGCGCCTTCTCACCCACAAGCCGGGATACCTCGATGTTCGTCGGCATTCGACTAACCTGCTCGCGAACAGATCATTCCTACAGCCAAAGGGAAGCTGCAGGGTTCGCGCAGCCGCGAACCGGCCCGGGATAACCCGATGCCAGTTCACGGCTGTGCGGCATCAAACCTTTGCTCTGATATCACGCCAGGTCGTAGCGATCCAGGTTCATCACCTTGTTCCAGGCCGCCACAAAGTCGCGCACGAACGCCTGCTGAGAGTCGCCGCACGCATAGACTTCCGCGAGGGCCCGGAGCTGGGAGTTCGAACCGAAGACGAGATCGACGGCGGTACCCGTCCACTTGAGCTCGCCTGTCGCTCGATCGCGCCCCTCCAACATGCCGTCAGACGTGGCGGACTTCTGCCACTTCGTGTTCATGTCGAGGAGATTCAAGAAGAAATCATTGGTCAATGTTTCTGGCCGCTTGGTGAAGACCCCGAGTTTGGAGTGACCGCAGTTTGCATTCAGGGCGCGCATGCCGCCGACCAGCACCGTCATCTCGGGAGCAGTCAGCGTCATCAGGTTCGCCCGATCCACCAGCAGCTCAGCCGCCGATCCAGCGTGACCCTTGCGGAGGTAGTTGCGGAACCCGTCTGCGGTCGGCTCCAATACGGCGAACGAGTGCACATCGGTCTGCTCCTGCGACGCGTCCATGCGCCCCGGCGAGAAGGGAACCTTCACGTCGTGGCCGGCCTTCTTCGCGGCAGCCTCGACGGCTGCACAGCCGCCCAGAACGATCAGATCAGCAAGCGAGACCTTCTTCCCACCGGATTGCGCGCCGCTGAAATCCTTCTGAATCGCCGCCAATGTCTGCAAAACCTTCGCCAGTTCGGCCGGCTGGTTGACTTCCCAGTCCTTTTGCGGCGCGAGGCGAATGCGCGCCCCGTTAGCCCCGCCGCGCTTGTCGCTGCCGCGGAACGTCGCAGCAGACGCCCAGGCCGTGGTGACCAATTGGGGGATGGAAAGTCCGGATGCGAGGATCCTGGCCTTCAGGGCGGCAATGTCCTGCTGGTCGATCAATTTGTGATCCCCTGCGGGAATGGGGTCCTGCCACAGCAGCTGTTCCTTGGGAACGAGCGGGCCGAGATAGCGCGACAGGGGGCCCATATCGCGGTGCGTCAGCACCGGTCAACGATATGTGGACGGCTTGGGGACCGTGCATCAACTTCTGGCTTGACGAATACTATAACGCCCCCTGGACCATATCGCGGTGCGTCAGCTTGAACCACGCCCGGGCGAATGCGTCCGCGAATTGATCCGGATTCTCGTAGAAGCGCCTCGAAATTCTTTCGTAGGCGGGGTCGAACCGCAACGCGAGGTCGGTGGTCAGCATGGCCGGCGCGTGACGCTTCGACGGGTCGTGGGCATCCGGCACTGTACCGGCGCCCGCGCCACCTCTCGGCCGCCACTGTTGGGCGCCGGCCGGGCTCTTCGTCAGCTCCCATTCGTAGCCGAACAGGTTCCAGAAGAAGTTGTTGCTCCACTTCGTCGGCGTGCTGGTCCAGGTCACTTCCAGGCCGCTGCTGATCGTGTCACCACCTTTGCCTGTGCCAAAGCTGCTCTTCCAGCCAAGACCTTGCTCCTCGATGCCGGCAGCTTCCGGCACAGGACCCACCTGTGCCGCATCGCCGGCACCGTGGGTTTTGCCGAACGTATGACCGCCCGCGATGAGCGCAACCGTCTCCTCGTCGTTCATCGCCATGCGCGCGAACGTCTCGCGGATATCCCGCGCCGCCGCGATCGGATCCGGGTTGCCGTTCGGGCCTTCCGGATTGACGTAAATCAGGCCCATCTGCACGGCAGCGAGCGGATTTTCGAGATCCCGGTTGCCGGAGTAGCGTTGGTCGCCCAGCCAGGAGCTCTCGGAGCCCCAGTAGACGTCTTCTTCCGGTTCCCAGACGTCCGCCCGCCCGCCGGCGAAACCGAACGTCTTGAATCCCATCGATTCCAGAGCGACGGTGCCGGCGAGCACCATCAGGTCGGCCCATGAAATTTTCCGGCCATATTTCTGCTTGATCGGCCAAAGCAGCCTGCGCGCCTTGTCGAGGTTGACGTTGTCCGGCCAACTGTTCAGGGGAGCAAAGCGCTGGCTGCCGCTCCCTGCGCCGCCGCGACCGTCGCCGATGCGGTAGGTGCCGGCGCTGTGCCATGCCATGCGAACGAACAAAGGTCCGTAATGGCCGAAGTCCGCCGGCCACCAGTCCTGTGAATCGGTCATCAAGGCATGGAGATCCTTGACTACGGCGTTCAGGTCGAGGCTCTTGAACTCCTCAGCGTAATTGAACGCCTTGCTCATGGGATTGGACAGTGGGGAGTGCTGGTGGAGAATCTTCAGATTCAACTGATTGGGCCACCAGTCCGCGTTCGATGGAGCCCCAGCTACCGTGTGTTTGCGAGCGCCGCCCGAGAACGGGCATTTACTTTCGCTTTCCATGTTCTCTCCGATTGAGATCTGTAGTTTTTACCGTGCCTCGGCAAATTAACGCTTCGATATCGACAAATCCAATCAATCTTGCGATGTAGATCAATAGAGCGCTTCTATCGTCCGGGCGTCGGCCGTCTCCGATGAACGGCGCTTCTGAGGAATCCGTTTTGATAAATCGAACTTCCGGCTCGGGCCGTCGTGGCGCTCGACTTCCTTGGTGTCGCCGCAATCTTCGCCTTTGCGTTCAACGCACCGGGATCCGGCATGTGAACGCACAAATGGTCTTTATGTCTGCCGAATTTCTTCCGCCATAAATTCATGCAGTGCCAGGACTGCACATGCCACGAAGATCAGAAATGCAGCCTCAAAACCAGACGAAGGAGAAAACCCCCAGAATGACGGCTTTGAGGTCATGTCCTTGGTTGCCTGACCACCGTCACTGCACAATGCGCATAGGCGACAACCTGCCGCGCCACCGAGCCGATCAGCCAGCGTTCAAAAAGCGTGCGCCCTCGATGCCCGACAATGATGTGATCGACGTCGTGACCTTCGGCAAAGTGCACAATTTGCTCCGCTGGATGGCCTACCGCGATATGAACGTGGATCTTGAAGGTTTCGTGCGCGTACTTGGATTTAACCTTGTGCAGCACATTGTGGTAGTGCTGCCGTGATTGCTCGACCACGGCCTCCGTCTCAACCATGCCGCCGAATTCGGGCAGGCGCACGACCGCCAATACGTGCACCGATGACCCAAACGCTCGCGCCAGTCTCGCCGCGAAAGCCTCGGCCGCTTTCGCTTATTCGTCGGAGGCTGCCGCCGAGGGATCGGCGGAGTCGGGATTGATCACGCCGAAGCTCGCAGGGATCTGGGAATAGAAGAGCCGGATGTTCTCCTGTTGAATTAGCGTCAATAGCCGTTGCGCTTCCTCGTCGGAGACGATGAACTCAACCTCCACCGCCAGAGTGCCAGCCAGTTCAAAAAAGGTAGCCTCGTGCAGTATGTGATGCCGTCCGAATCCCGCCATGGCCTTAAACGCCGAGCCTCCGCGGATGCCGAGTTTGCTCGCCTGCTGCATCAACCATTCCCATACGAGATAATGGTTATGCCGATGACCCTCGTGCACATAAAATCGCAAAAATGAACCGTTCATAATTGTGCCATCCTCTTTGATCCGTGCGTTTCGGTTTCTTATGGCCGTTTTGCCGGCATCACGCCGCGCGCACCGCCGCGCGGATTTTCCACGTCTTCAAGGTAGCGCGGAATCAATTGCACGTGTGCGTGTCCCACAGTCTGGCCGGCCACCTCGCCGATATTAACGCCCAGGTCGCGGCCATCGAGGTGAAACCTGCCGTAAGTTATCAATACCGCAGAGCGGACCGGGTAATGGGTACGACACAACGCGCCCGTCAGCTTCTCGCCCACACAACCGTTCCGATACCTGCGAAGGTCGTCAGCACGGAACCAAACAGATGCAATGCGGCGGCACCGCAGGCGCCGAGTGGCCGGCCCTGTTGCAGCAACATCACTATCTCGGATGAGAAGGTTGAGAACGTGGTAAGGCCACCGCAGAATCCCGTGATGACAAATAATCGCCACTCGGGCGCGATTGCGGTTTCGACGGCGAAGAACGCAACGGCTACCCCAATGATGTAGCCGCCGATCAGATTGGCAGCGAGAGTGCCGGGCGGAACGCTCGGCAAATAGCTATTGAGGGTCAGGCCCAACCACCAGCGCAGCAGCGCTCCTAAGCCTGCGCCGATGAAGATCGCGATAATTGATTTCAAGTTGCACCTGTCCTCGTATTTCGGACAGGCCGCGCAATAGCTACGCCAACCGTCCGGTTAAAGCGTAGGCATCATCAGCCGCAAGCGCGGCGGTTCTGGGAGGTATGCCATCTCCTAAGGCAGTATTCTTCCAGAGAAGCAACGGCAATACAACACCAACCACAACGTTGCCGCAACAGGGCGGGGCGCACGCGCTACCATTCGAACCGTACTCAGCGGCATGCCGACGCCCGCGGGTGTCCGAAGACCCCGTGCGGTGCGACTCATGAAAAGATCACAGGAGACATGCATGGACAGCCGAATACGATCGATTCGCGCGCGTGAAATATTGGACTCGCGTGGCAATCCCACGGTGGAGGTCGACATCGCGCTAAAGGGCGGTGTTCGGGGTCGTGCTGCCGTGCCATCGGGTGCTTCGACCGGCATCCATGAAGCTGTCGAGCTGCGCGACCAAGATGAGCATCGTTATGGCGGAAAAGGCGTAAAGCACGCCGTCGCCCACGTGAACGGCGCTCTCGCTGCCGCCGTAGTGGACTTAGACGCGCTCGATCAAGCCGCCGTGGATCGCGCTCTATGCGCTGCGGATGGAACCGCCAATAAAGCCAGGCTCGGCGCCAACGCTATTTTGGGCGCAAGCCTCGCCGTTGCCCGCGCGGCCGCCGCGGTATCTCAATTGCCGCTGTTTCGATATTTGGGAGGAACAATCGCAAACCGCTTGCCGGTGCCGATGTTCAACATCCTCAATGGGGGTGCACACGCCAATTGGCAAGGAACGGACTTTCAAGAGTTCATGATTGCCCCGGTCGGAGCGCCGAACTTCGCGGAAGGCTTGCGCTGGGGAGCGGAGATTTATCATCAGCTCAAAAAGATACTCAAGGATAATGGGCTATCGACCAGCGTCGGCGATGAAGGCGGCTTCGCGCCGGTGCTGAAGCGCAACGAGGATGCGATCGATCTCATCCTGCGCGCGATCGAGGCCGCCGGCTATCGACCCGGCATCGACGTGGTCTTGGCGCTCGATCCTGCCTCGAGCGGCTTCTTCGAGAATGGGCTTTATCAGTTGCGCACCGAGGGGCGTTCCGTCGGCGCGGAAGAGATGGTGGCACTCTATGCGGACTGGATCCGAAAGTATCCGATCGCGGTGCTCGAAGACGGACTTGCCGAAGACGACTGGGCAGGCTGGAAAATCCTCAATCGGGAACTGGGAGATAAAATCGAACTGGTAGGCGATGATCTGTTCGTCACCGACGTCACGCGAATCGCGCGCGGCATTGCGGAGGGCGCTGCGAATGCGGTGCTGATCAAGCTCAATCAGATCGGTACCCTGACCGAGACCATCGCAGCCGTTCATCTGGCCTATTCCGCGGACTGGGGTGCAATGGTGTCCCATCGCAGCGGAGAAACCGTGGATACCTTTATTGCTGATTTGACGGTAGCGCTCGCGACCGGCCACCTCAAAACGGGTGCGCCGTGTCGCGGCGAACGAATTGAGAAATACAATCAGCTGCTGCGAATCGAGGAGAGCCTAGGAGCGGCCGCCGTCTATGCGGGACAGGCGGCATTCGTGCGGCGTCGCGCACCCAGTGCGACCGCGCAGCATGCCTGATCGAGGATTCAGCGCGCTCGCAAAAAAACTCGCAGCGGATCTTTTGCGCGGACGACACATTGTGACCCGCGTACCCTCGGCAATGAAGGGATGGCTGCGGGTACACGTAATCATTTTGGACACCGAGATGCGGTTGGGCGCCCTGGGCATGGGTCGAACTTGAATATCGGTCGTCAACGAATGGCATCAGTGCTGTTGGTCTGGTTGCCACCGATGCGGTCGGGACTGTGGGTCTACCAGATTTCGTCGGCCCGCAATCCAAGCGATCACGCCTTCTCACCCACCTGTATCTCCGCGGGTTTAAGGGGAACTCCGCACCCTCCTATCCCGCAGAATCCGTTCGGATTCCTCGCCAGGTACTGTAGGTGATAGTCGGTGCTGATGCATTTTCCTCCACGCATATCGCCGAGTTGTCTACTCGCGGTCGGTCTGCCGGCAGAGATTTGGTAGACGTTGATGTCGATCTGCCCGTAGACTGGCCAAAGTCCGCCTGTAGATGCATGACCGCGGCGCAGCTGCGGTCGGAGGCGATCCCACGGGAATCGGGGAACGTCGATGAGGGAGTATCCGGCGGCCCGGAAACGTTCTATTGCGCGCATGAATGTCCGTGCGCACACCGCTTTCGGGTTCGGCGGTTGGTTGCGATGGATTGCTTAATTTTATAGCCCCGGGTAATTCCGGGGCTTGTCGTGTCCAGGAGTGCTGAATGGGCAAAAGTTGCTTTACACGCGCGGTGATCCGCGCCGCCGCAGGGTTCGTCGGGGTATTGGTGCTCACTGCGGCATCCTCGACGTTCGCAGCGGATGTGCCGGATTCCACGATGGTGTTCTACAACGCTCATGTATTCACGGCCGAGCCGAATGCGCCGTACGCCGAAGCGGTGGCGATCCGGGGCGATCGCATCGTGGCGGTCGGTGCGCTGGAATCGGTCGAACGCGCTGCCGGCCAGGGCGCGCGGCGGGTCGATCTCGGTGGCCGTTTTCTCATGCCCGGCATGCTCGATGCCCACGCTCATCCCATCGGCAACAGGAAAGTGCTGGGAGGCGGCGCCATCCTGGTGCTGGCCAACTTCCCGGATACCAGCGACTCGCTGCCGGATCTGGTGAGCTTCGTCGGCAAGACGGTCGATTCGCGGGCCAGCCTGATGGGCGATACCGTCATCGTCAACGGGCTCGACATCGGCTACTGGTCCCACGCAGCCGACATCGACGGGGCATTGAGCGGCGGACGGTTTGCCGAAGTACCCATCGTCCTGTTCGGGTCGGATGGCCACACCGGCTGGGCCAATAAAAAGGCCCGGGCGCGGGCGGGCATCACCGCGGCTTACTTGCGCAAGCTGGCGCCGGCGCAGCGGACCTACTATGGATTTGGTCCGGGTTTTGCACCCAATGGCTTCGTCGTCGACGTGGGGCTCACGCGCCTACGGATGAGCCTGCCCCCTGCTTCGATGGAGACGCAGCTGTCCTTCGGCCGGGCGGGGGTTCATTATCTCAATGCGCTCGGCATCACGGGCTGGCTCGATGCCGCCGTGGCGGGCGTGGTTGGCGGCGACCTGCCGCTCACCCTCGAGGATCCGGGCGCGCTGCCGGTGTATCGGGAATTGGCCCGGCGCGGTGAGTTGACCGCGCATGTCGCGGCCTACCCGGTGATCCGGCCCAACGACGGCGTGCAGCAGCTCGATGTCGTCGAGGCTCTGCGCAAGCAGTATGCCGACGTGCCGAACTTGACCATCCCTGGCCCCAAGGTGTTCGCCGACGGCGTGGTCGAGTATCCCTCTCAAACGGCGGCGCTCACCAAGCCGTATCTGAACACCGGCAAATCCACGCCCGTGC
>JBBIUT010000019.1:38999-46160 GCA_037440085.1 Gammaproteobacteria bacterium | reverse complement strand
CTATTCGCTCTCCGTATCACACGTCAACGATAAGCTTGAGCCCGCGCAAATGGTCGCCGCTAGCAGCACCTTGCTCCTGTTGAATGGGGCCGCCGCCGCCATCGGACCAACGCTTGCAGGTAGTCTGATGGCCGCTTTCGGGCCAACGGCCTATTTTGGGACACTCGCGGCGCTCGCCGGTGCACTGGCAGTCTACGATCTGTGGCGCAAGTCGCGCCGCAAACCAGTGCCGCCATCTCAGAAAGGTCCGTTCATTGGCACGCAGCCCAGGGCATAACTGGCCCGAAGTCAGGATTGTAAACGGCGCGATCTGCGCTTCGTTTTGCAGTCAATCGACGGACCTTGCGGCGTCGATGCAGCATTCGGACTCATCAATGGAACCCTCTTCGCGAAGCGCGTTCGCCGGCTCCGTGAGCGCCGCGCGAATCACTTCGTTCTCGCACCACTGCTGAAAGCGTCGGTGCACCGTCTTGTAGTTCGGGTAGGACTGAGGAAGCATGTGCCACTGAACACCGGTGTTGAGAATCCACAGCACCGCCTCGAGTACTGTGCGCGCCGGGATCGGCTTGCGCCCTGGTCGATCGTCGGGAATATGCTCCTCCGGAAAGTGTTTCCGGATCAGCTCCCGATGCTCGTCGGTTACGCGTAGCACACATGAACTTTGCTCGTTTTATACCTGTTCCGCGATTTTGAGCTAGGTTCTAGCCATAAATGGCAATCTGCGCCACGATGACCCGCGAAGATGCACAGCATAGAGGCGTCATTGATTCGTCACAGAGTCGCCGCATAATCGACCCAGTCCAACGTATTA
Source organism: Gammaproteobacteria bacterium (assembly GCA_037440085.1). Classification (GTDB taxonomy): domain Bacteria; phylum Pseudomonadota; class Gammaproteobacteria; order Steroidobacterales; family Steroidobacteraceae; genus Bog-1198. The sequence goes on along the minus strand of JBBIUT010000019.1, from coordinate 45,349 downwards.
CCGCGGTTGTCTCTGGTCACAATCAAAGACTGAGGACATGAACAATGGAAACGCGATCGTCAGATGTGGAAGCGCGATCCTCACCCGCTTGGTCCGTATCGTCGCAGGAACATCGGCAACCTCAACCCCAGTTGATTTCCGCCTCGCTGACGTTGACGGAACACCCCGACGTCACCGACTGCGACGTTGAACTCATCGAGATGCGGTACAAACAGATGTTGGCGCTCATGAGTCTTGAATCCCTATTCGCCGACGGCCAGCTCGACCGTATTTGACGCGATGTGATGCCGTCCGCTTCGAGCGCGTCACCGCTAAGACTCGCCGCGTGGTCCGAACCTGTGTGATACGCTCGTGCCTTCATAGTAAAGCGGGAGCGTCAAGCTTGAGAGTCTTCATGCTGATGACATTGGCGTGCCTATCCGCCTGCAGTTGGTTCGGTTCGCGGAAACCGCAGCCGTTGCCGGCCCCGACTGAGATCATCGTGACCGGAGCTCCTGTGCGTTCAATCGTGTTTATAGATGGCGTACAAATCGGAGCATCGACGGCCAACAACGAGCGATCGCGGGTCCTGCACGTCGCCGCCGGCGCGCACAAAGTGGAAATACGCATGGGTGATCGCGTCGTCTATCGAGAGGATACGTATGTCGGTAGCGGCGAACGCACCGCAGTCATCGTCAAATCGGGTTCAAATCCGTAACGCATATGCTCCGCCTGGCCGGGCCGGCGCGGCGCGGCGCGTCCGCCGAGTCGCTGTCCGCCCCTCTCACCGGGACAGATTGCCTTTTAGGGCGTCGACCTCGGTCGTGAGCGTTCGGACCTGCAGCTGCAGGCGCTCGTTCTGCAGAGCATGCTGATCGAGGTCGACCTGCCGCACGGCCCGGGCCGAGATCTCGCGCTCATCGGATCGTTCGAGAAAAGAGCCAATCACCCCCGCCCCTGACTTTTAGCGGCTGGCGCCCGCCATGCGCCAGGGTAGACCGCTTTGGATCGTCGGACCCCATTCACATTTCACGGAACTCAGACCGGCGCCTTTTCGCTGCATTGGTCCCGGTGGGCTGCCGGTTGTTCGAAGAATGGGCCCTTATGAGCCCCTGGCATCAAGTCTCGAAGAAATCCAGGCTAAAATTACCGGTCCGCATCTTAAGGCTGGAAAAGAGAATGACCGACCCGCTCCCGATCGTCTGCATCCCTGGACTTGCGTGCTCCGCGCGCCTTTACGCCGAGCAGATTCCGCAGCTCTGGACCGTCGGGCCAGTAACCATTGCTCAGCATGGCCGACACGAGAGCATAGGTGCGATCGCGCGTTCCATCCTCGCGTCGGCTCCGGGGCGGTTCGCGTTGATCGGTCTGTCGATGGGTGGGTATGTCAGTTTCGAGATCATGCGCCAAGCGCCGGGGCGCGTCGCGAAACTTGCGCTGCTTGACACGACTGCGCGACCGGACACCTCGGAGCAAACCGAAAACCGTCGACTTCAGATCAATCTTGCCGAGCAAACGCCCATCGCCGACTTGGCCGATGCGCTATTCCCGCGGCTAGTTCACCCACGGCATCGCAACGACGACCAGCTGCGCAATATTATCCGGATCATGGCGGAAGAAACGGGAGCGGCCGGGTTCATCCGGCAGCAGACTGCAATCATGAGCCGCCCCGACTCGCGACCCTCGCTGAGCGGCATTCGTTGCCCTACCCTCGTACTCGTAGGGGATAGCGATGAGTTAACGCCGCCTGATCGCGCCGCGGAGATGGCGCATGGGATCGCCGGCTCCCGTCTCGTGACGGTGCCGGACTGTGGACACCTATCCACGCTCGAGCGCCCACAACACGTCACCGAAGCGCTTTTGGCGCTGCTCAAGACCTAAGCCTGCGCGGCCAATCCCGCGAACAAGGGTTATCGACAGCCTGTATAACACTCCTTAAATGGCAAAACGTTTTGCCATAAATTATAATATAATCCATTACTTAGGAGCATTAATTAATATTACGGTGAATCGAGGCTGGAGCGGAAAATTTCCGCGCCAATCGTCCTGAAACCCATACGATCATTGTCATCGGCTTTCGTGGACAACGCAGACCGTTGATATCGAACTGCTGGCTGATTGTTCAAACAAAGGCCTGCGCGAGCATTGGCCACGGAATGCAGCCGCACCTAGATTCAGCGCAAAATGAAGCCCGAGGACTCATCTGGGTGCAGGCGAAACTCGGCTTTACCGATCAATCTTCCCATTGCGGGTATGCGCGACGCGAAGCCGATTAGCGTTAGTCCCGCGGGGGGCTGCAGGGCGGCGGCGTGGCGTCGTTGCACAGGCCTGTGCGTGGATCGCGATGTCCAGCCCCAGTGCTGTCTTCATTCGGCACGTTAGTTGCGCAACCAGACAATAGCCAGGCAGCAGCAAGAACACTGATTATTAACTTCACGGATGGCTCCTAGAGTCAGGCTCTGCGGTATTCTTACGCTCCGCGTGCCACATAGACAATGCGTGTGGCAACGAAAACATTAGCGAAAAGCGTCCCATAAGAATCGGTGTTGCACGGCTCTATACAGTGAAGCATGAGCGCCGGCGGCTGTCTGGACGCTACCGCACCCAGCCTTGATGTTCGTTTGCCGCGCTGCCCTGCGCCGTCACACAGCGCAGCGCCGATTTTCCTCGAGTACCCGCCGATGAAATTGGCAGCCGCACGAGCGCGCCTCCCGGATTATCGGACGAAGCCCTTCCAATCCTTTGATGGCACGGCGTTCGACTTGAGTTGAGCCAAATGGCGGAACGACTCACGGCTCACGTGTATAGACCGCAACGCCTCTGAACCAAGTCTTCAGCACGTGAGTCTGTGCAATCTCCACTCCCTTTCCAGCATCCGCGAGTTTGACGATATCGCGATCGAGAACAATGAAGTCGGCGGACTTGCCCGTTTCGATGGATCCGGTTTGGCTATCAAGGTACAAATAGCGCGCACCGTTAATGGTGTAGGCGTCAATCGCGTCTTCGACGGTAATGCGTTGCGCCGGGGTAATGGGTTGCGCGCCCGGGAGCTGGCGCGTGACAGCCGTTGCAATATTGACGAAGGGCTGCGGATCCCGGGTATTGACCGGCGCGTCCGAGCCACCAACGAGGGTTGCGCCTGCATCCTTCATCGCCTTGAAGGGGTACACTGCTCTCTCATAGTAACCGCCGGCAGGATGAAGCGCGGCATAGTCATTCCCGGACACCCGATCAAAGAAGGGCACGACCAGCATATCGTATTCAGGGTCGAAGTTGGCCCATGAGAAGGTACAGGCAAGATAGAGGTGATCGCGGCCCATGCGCGGTACATCGTCCGGATTTACGACTTGCACGTGCGCCAGCGCATCGTGCTGCGTGGAAACGCCATCCGCGGCACGAGCGGCCTCGATCGCGTCGATCGCTGTGCGGACCCCGGCATCACCAATCGCATGGATATGAACGTTGAAGCCGGCGAGGTGAAACTGTTTGACAAACTCCATCTCGACGCCGCGCTCGTGCTGAAGCTGACCGCTCGAGATTGCGCATTGAGCAGGGTGAAAACCGTTCGCCTTAATGAAGTCGGCGATAAGGGCGCTTTCACGGTACTTGGCGTCATGAGCCCGTACATTCTTGCAAATTGCGGAACCCGTATCGACATAGCCGGTTACCGACAGGTGTCCGTGAGCATCCTTTGCAAAAATGGGTTGCAAATAAGGTCGGAGCGCCGCGACCTCCGGCAACGTCGGTGGCACCGCGTATGGGTTTCCTTCGACGACGCCGTCCGCAAATAGCTTCACGAAGTCAGCACGGATGAGCGGATCGCCGGCGTATTTTGTACGCACCGCGCTCGCCGCCTTTACCATCTTTTGGTAGTCGACTTGCCCTCTCTCATCGCGGAACTGATCCGGATCGTAGAATTGGGCAAACCTCGCTCGGATCGTCAGCTGACCACGCCGTTCCAGCAGGTCATATACGGCCATTATCTCTGGAATTACATAGGGATCGAGGATGCCCGTAATTCCGACGCTGTTTAGTCTTTCCGTGACCTTCTGGGGCACCCTCGTTACGGCAGGCAAGTCCACTACGAGCAGATTCGGTGCTCCTGTTAGTGCCCGAGCTTCCTCGTTCAGATTGCCGTTCGGTTCGCCGTGCGCATCGATGCCGATCAGCTTGGAGTACTTTGCGAAGTCCTTTGCAAGCGTTGCCCGAGACAGACCTACCATCACGCCCTTTTGATTCTTCGCACGCGCCAGTGCCGCACCATTAAATGCGCCATGGTGCCCATCGTTGCCGAGCAACTGGATGGGAACATCCTTCGATGCGAGGTCGAGCGCGGCGCGCAGTGTCGGATGAGCAGCATCCGGCTGGTTACCATCCGAGAAGTTCCACTGGCGCACACTTAGCCACTCACCCGCGGGCGTCTTATAGCGTTTAATGCACCTGCGGACGAATTCTGTCAGCGCCGCAAGGCTCTTTGGCTCGCTCTTGAGGTCGCAAACATCAAGATCAACGATGCCGGTCGCATGGACGTGTGAGTCGATGATGCCGGGCAGCACGAACTCGCCGTGCAAACTCTCCGTCTTCGTCTGCGGACCAATCCACTCGGCCGCCTCGCTGTCGCTACCTACGAAGACGATTATGCCGCCGCGCACTGCAAGCGCTTCCGCGTAGGTGTGTTCCGGGGTCGCCGTATAAATCCGCGCTCCCGTCACGACAAGATCGGCGGACTTGTTGTTGGTGGCTGCGGACACTACGCCAGGCAAGCAAGCCGTGATTACAAGGACTGCAGCAAATGATGAGCGCATGGCTATTACCTTGCCTATCGTGGGCACGATTAGATATAGAAGAATGGGGTAGTTATTCTCCTCGTGAAGATTAATTTGAGTACTCGTTGACGTCAAACGTAACCCGTGGAGCAGCGCCGCCGTCGCGATTGGTTATTGCGCCTCGCCTCCCGAATGACTGCTTCCGCGCGAAACTCCCCCAGAGAAATCAAGGCAGCGCCCACACCGCAACCCCAAACAACCGCCAAACCCAAACCCGGTGCTCACGGGTCGGATGAATACAAGGAGCGGATGCAGGCGGACATGAACGCATTAGTGTCGCGCTGAAGCCATCGGGCTCCCGAACCCACGGCCCGGGACACCGTGAATGCATCCCTGGACTCTGCGGGCAAAACTTCCCTGTTTTGCACGCCCCATCCAATAGCCTAGCGTTCCGAACCGCGTATGCCAATGGCTGCTTCGCGCCATCCGTTTTACAGACACAGCGGTCCAGTCGGGTCTCGATGACAATTTGGATCGGCGCGAATAATCTGGGACACTACCCGCACATCAGGAAGCACACGATGGCCATCAACAAGGATCAAGTGAGGGGCCGCGTCAAAGTCGTTAAAGGCGCCGTCACGCAAGTGACCGGCAGGCTTGTCGGTAGCAAAAAGCTGCAAGCAAAAGGCAAAATTCAAAAGAACCTCGGCAAGGTTCAAGCAAAATACGGCGATCTCAAAAAAAGGGTGCTGGATTCGTCGAAATAGGGTTCATGTCTTTGCCTCCGTTGCCACTGCGTCGCCGCGCGATGCCGGCTTAGCCGCCGCTCAATGCCTCGCCGACGACCGGCGACCATGGCGTGCTGCATCCAATTCAGGATAGTGGCGAAAGATTCCCTCGTCGTTGAAGGCGATTCGTCGCGGCGAAGCGAGATATTCGGCGATTCTCGGCCGATCCTGAACTCTCGCATGCAAGGCAAAGAGTCGCGGATATTGGCGCGCGGCTTTGGCCATTGCGTTCGGGAATGCGTAGTTGAGGCCCGATACCACCTGAAACATCGAAAGATCTGCATAACAGAGTTTCGCGCCCAGAAAATACCGCTTCGCGGATGCATTTTTCGCCAACGCTCTCTCGAAGTAGCCTAGGAACTTCGGCATACGGCTTTTCAAAAAGTCCATGGCGCGGCGGCGCGCCTCCTTCTTCTGTTCATAGTAATAGAGGTTGCCGGACACCGGATGATGGGTGTCGTGAATCTCGACCACAAAATCCGCAATCGTCAGCTGCAACTGGTGCACCCAAAGCCTACCCGCCTCGTTTTTTGGGGCAAGTCCGTGCCGCGGACCGAGAAACTGCAGAATGTTGGCTGTCTGACCGATCAGGAGCCGCCCGGCCTTCAAAAAAGGAGGCGCAAACGGCGGCGTTTCAGCGCGACCGCCTAATAGGCGCATCATGGCGGCAATCCCTGCCCCTTTGCCGGATCCACGCGCGATATCCACATACGGCGCGCGGCCTTCCTCCATCGCCAAGCGCACAAATTCGCCCCGACCCTGAATAGTCGGCCAATAGTAGAGCTCATAAATCATCGCATTCTCCTGGCTTTCGGAC
>JBBIUT010000019.1:31122-38989 GCA_037440085.1 Gammaproteobacteria bacterium | reverse complement strand
GTCCCTGCCGCATCCGCGGCTACCGATTCATTTCTGTTGCGCCAACTTCCGGATCTTGGTCAAACTTAGCGTTCCCGCCGCTCCCCAACCCGCCACACCGGCGGGAATGTCGGGCCGGAACTGCTCATACAGGCCGTACGCACCGGCCGCGAGCTCCTCGGGGCCCCTCGAGTCCGCCAGTTGCGCCATGGCAGCCGATACGGGACCCAACGCATCCTTGAATTTGCTGGTGAGGTATTTCTCCACGATCGACGGCGCAATGGGCTTTTCTTTGCTGAGCGCGCGCAGACCCTCGGGTGTTTGCACCACCGGTACCGCCCGATGCAAAAGCTCCACGTGAAGAACTTGCGTGGTCTTCGCCTTCTCCGCCCGCCTCGCTTGAACGTCCTTCGGCGTGGGCTTGAAGATCCCGAGCGCCTTGCCCTTCGAATAGGCATTGAGCCCAGCGACGGCCCGGCCCACTGTCAACGCCTCGTCATGCGTGAATCCCAGCCGCTCCGCGACGATGGTTGCCCACAGCGTCAATACGGGAGCTCGGTTAATCGAAATGGGGTCAATCTCCATCGCGCCGCATCTCCATCTCTCGCATCCTATCTAAAGGAACCCGCATCGCAACGCAATCATCCTCCTTATAGTCGAGTATCCGCTGCCTAATCTTAGGATCCTGCCTCTTCACCCACTGATGTTCCTCGTCAGGCCTGCCCATTCACGCATCCCTGCGTTCGGCCGGCGACGCCGAGCCGGATCCCGCACACGCCGCAGGATCGGTTCCGGTCACTGCTCATTTTGTGCCATTATCGCTCGCAAGCATGAAGATCGTCGCGGTAACCAACATCAAGGGCGGAGTCGGCAAGACAACGACTGCGGTGAACCTCGCTTTCTTATGCGCGGCGAGCGGGCGGCGGTCTTTGCTGTGGGACTTGGACCCGCAAGGCGCCGCTACCTACATCCTGCGCAGCGGGCCGCAGGAAAACGCGTCGGCCAAGAAATTAGTCTCCGGAAAACGCGAACTCAACGAGCTCGTTGTTGCCAGCGGGTACGATAGGTTAGACGTTCTGCCGGCGGATTTTTCCTACCGCCACTTCGACGTGCATCTCAGCGATCGCAAGAATCCCACCGAACGGCTCCTGCGCATGAGCCGCAGTCTGCGCGAACTTTACGACGTGCTGTTTCTCGATTGCCCGTCCGGCATCTCGCTGCTGTCGGAGAACGTGCTGCGCGCCGCCGACGCGGTCATCGTCCCACTGATTCCGAGCCCCTTGTCGATCCGCATGCTGGTACAGCTGCGGGATTTCCTGGTCGCCAACGCCTGGGTGGATATGTCCCTGCTGCCCTTCTTCTCGATGGTCGATCGGCGCAAGGCGCTGCACCATGAGTTCATTGCGAGCACGCGCACGCAATTCCCCGGCATGCTGAAGACAGAGGTTCCCTACTGGAGCGAGATCGAACGGATGACCTTGCGGCGCAGTCCGCTCCCGGCGTATGCGCCGCGCAGCGAGGGGGCAAGCATGTACACTGCGCTTTGGTCCGAGGTTGCGGCGCAGCTGAAACAGGCCGCTTTCAAGCGTGCCGTGCCAATATCGTTCACGCCACCCAAACCGGCGCCCGATTAATCGACACCAATTCAATCTTCCCGGCCAAGAGAATCTCTTCCGCACGGCGGCCCGGAACGGGATATCGAGATCCCTCCTCTCACTTGATGTAATACCCCGATACCTTCCAGGACCCATCCTTTTCGCGCTGCGGCGTGACGGTTTCGATCGCCTCTTTTCTATTCGTGAACTCCGTCGCGTATCGAATCACCACGTACTCGCCATCCGGCGCGCCCGGAAGCGACGTGGCGTATTGCGCCGACATGACCTTGCGTGACACCAAGGCGCCTAACGGCCCTCGAACGCTAGTTAAGGCATCCGTCCAATGCTGTTGGGTAATCGACGCCTGGAAAATGCTCGCGGCCTGAGTCCAGCTGCGCCCGTAGTCTCCGGCATCCGCGAGCGCCAGCCACGCGAGCGCTGCCTTCTCCGCGTTGGCAACCTTATCCGCCTCCTGCGCCTGGACCAACCCCGACGCCACCATGACAGTCACCACCGCCACCGCCATAACAATTACGTTACGAGATGAGATAATTCGCCGCCGAGCGCCGGCGTAGATACGGACATTCACCATTATTCTCCCTCGCGCTAGATGACGACCTTCTATCCCCACAAGGAAGGTCCAGGATCTTCCATCGCGCTCAAGGCGTCTTCGGTCGACGGCAGGCTGGTCATCTTGCCCCCCGATCCCGAATGCGGCAATAAATTAGCTTTACGAATCTCCGGGGCCCGCACGGGCCGCATCCCTTGGGTCCTATTAACGCCGGAGGGCATCAATGCTCGCGTATGCCGATTGTGATTGCCTCACAACGGCGGATCGTTATTCGTCTCCCCGGGGCGTGCAAAACAGGATTGCCTTGCCCAAAGGCTCCAGGGACGGTCTCCCGGCGCCCACAATCCGACCTTCCAACCCGTAATCTGCCTTCTCCGAGACGACATTCGTCCCGCACCGCGACCTTTGTCCCCGGTGATCGAGGGCAATCACGTGCGCTTGCTCCGTTGCGGACGAACGCTACAGGCTCTGATATAAAGACACCTGCGGCCATCTTGGCGCTGCCGCCCGGGATACCAACAACAGATGTCGACATTCTTCGTAGAGTTTCGCGCATGATGAAGAGGTTCCCGTGACTCACGGCGGGCGGCTTGCGGCAGGTTCCCTGGGTCTTGCCGAGTCCGTGGTGATGGGCGTGGCAGGCACTGCGCCCGCGTTCAGCGTCGCGGCCACGACCGCGACGCTGGTTGCCGCGGTCGGAGGGCTGGCGCCGGCGAGTCTGATGTATTGCGGATTCATCATGTTCGGTACCGCGCTCGCGTTCCGGCACCTCAACCGGGGCGATCCGAATGCCGGCGCATCCTACGCGTGGGTGAGCCGAGCCTTCGGACCGGTGCTCGGCTTCTTCGTGGGCTGGTCGGTGCTGGTCGCGCAAGCCGTCTTCATGCTGTCCGGAACTGTGCCGGCCGCCACCGCAACCTTGTCGCTCATCGCGCCGTCGCTGACGGCCAACATCACCGCGGTCACTCTGGTCGCGGCCGGATGGATGATCATCGTCAGCGCGGTGGCGGTCAAGGGAATCAAGCTCGCGAGTTACGTGCAGGTCACCCTGACCGCGATTGAAGTGGTCATCCTCGTCATTATTATTGTCGCCGCCGTGGTTCGTGCCTGGGGCCATCCAGCGCACGCCCTGTCGTTCGGTTCGTTCTGGCCCGGATCCTTCACGCCGCAGATGTTTGCGACCGGTGCGCTGACCGCGGTGTTCGTTTTCTGGGGTTGGGATGTTGCCCTGAATCTCAACGAGGAGACGCGCGATGCCGCCGAGACGCCCGGCCTCGCCGCGGTGCTCTCGATGGTCGTCGTGCTGCTCCTATTCGTCGGCTTTGCCGCTACGACGCTCTTGGTGCTCACGGACACCGAGATCGAGGCCGCGGGCACCAACATCGTGCAGGCCATCGCCGACAAGCTGTTACCGCGACCGTGGAGCTATGTCGCCGTGGTATCCGTGATGCTGAGCACGATCGGCGCGCTCGAGGCCTCTATTCTGTCGTTCACCCGCACGATGTACGCAAAGAGCCGGGGCAGCGCTCTGCACGGTCGCTATGCACGCCTGCATCCCACGTGGAAAACGCCTTGGATCGCGAGCAGCCTGCTGCTCGGGATCGGCCTGGTGCTCGTGTTTCTGTCCTCATACATGCCGACCGTCGCGACCATCATGCGCGATTCCGTCAACGCGATTGGATTTCAGGCCGCCTTCTACTACGGCCTCGCGAGCTTCGCCTGCGCGTGGGGCAGCCGCGACACGGTGCGCCACAATCGAACCGCGTTCGTGATGCGAGTGCTATGGCCGGTGGCGAGCGCGCTGTTTCTCGGTTTCGTGGCGCTGTACAGCATCCCTACGTTCGATCTTGCCACCAACCTGATTGGTTTGGGTGGCATCGTCGTCGGCGTCGTCCCGTTGTTCCTGAACCGACGACGAATGGCAATCGCCGCGCTCGGTGCTTGAGGCGTTCCGGCGCAACACCGGCAGGGACCCGGTTTACGGCGCTCATCGATAAGGCTGAAGAATTCGCCCGTGAAGGAGATGCTCGTTCAATCGGCATCGCCACGTTAGCGCAGTATACGAAAGCCCGGCGCGCCCATCGCTCTTTGGGCTTTGTGGAATCCGCGATGACTTTTGAAAGGTGCTTACCACACCCGCCGAACGACGCTATTAGGCGGCGACCGGAACCAGGAGACTCTCGTTGAAGTTCCTGCAATTCTTCGCCCTCGTAACGGGTGTCTTATTTGCGATGCAGCTAGTCGCGGCCGATCATCACAGCGCACTTTCACCCCGCCGCCGGACGATGAGCAATAGCGCCGGCCCGAGCGCGGTCCAGCCAAGGAGCGGCAGCCACTCGAGCGGCAGGCGCGGATCGCGCACGAGCGGCTCGAACAGACCGATGCCGCGCATCGCAGTCGTCGTCAGGATCGCGAGGCGCATCGTGAATGCCCCGCCTGGAACACGAAACGGACGCACCATCCCGGGCCGGGTTCGCCGCAAGCGCTGCACCGCCCAGCAGGCGAAGGCATAGGAGAACGTGAGGCGGATCGACGCCATGTTGATGATCGGCACGAGCGCGCGGCCCCCGAGGCAGGTGCCTAGGAGCCCACCGGCTCCGACGAGCACCACGGCTGCCACCGGCGAGTGCGGTCGCCCGCCGGGCCTCATTACCCGCACGTTATGACTCGAAATCTGCCCCAATCCATGCGGTCCCTACATTCCCGGACTCTCGCCGGCGCTAGACCGTTGGAATATGCTCGTTCCCGCCGCCCGCACTTTTCGGCGTGTATTTCTGTTCGCTGCGCGCGCTCCAGCGGTACAGATTTTCATCCCCACAATGAGGGCATTTGATCGCAGCCAATTGATCATCGAAATCCGTCAACGATTTGCCGCCCGGTGCTGTGGCCGCCATCGCGATGACTAGTCCGCACGATCGGTTCTTACATAGCCAACCGACGTAAAGCTCGGACGGCACCATCTGCTGCGCCGCCCTGACATCGACGTGGCGCAGCGGGGCTGACGCGACTGGTTTGTGTGATGGCATACCCCGGGCTTTTGTTGGACGCTTGATCGCCATTGCCGCCTCTCCGCTGATGCAACATTGAAGAGCGTACCGCGGCAGCGATGACTCTGCCAGACCCGAAGCTGCTTACCGGTTGCGCACGAGCCTCCCATGACCGTCGCGCCAACCACAAGGCGGTCGCCGATCATGTGACGGAGCCTGAATCGCAGGACGCGTTTCCCGCAGGCTCCCGGGGCGGATCTACGCCGGCCCGGAACATGATCGGCGACTGCCGTTTATTCCGGGAAATTCATCGTCTCGAGGAACGCCTTATAGCGCGGATCACCTTCCAACTTCTTGAAGAGCGGATCTTCCCTAATGACCTACAGATCTTCATCCCGCGCCCGGCAAGTCCGCTCTAGCCACTCGAAGCCACGACCACGTTCACCGCGAAAGCCGTAAACGCGCGCGATCTCTGATGGCCATGAGGCCGCGTTGTCGCGAATCGCCTCGGCGAGTCGGGCGCCCGAACACGGCTCGCCTTACGGAATGGCGTCCGTTGCCACCGCCTCGCTGCTGCCCGGGCACTCGACGCAATCGCCACAAATTGCGCCCTGCCACGCCAAATCGGGACCGACCGGCTATTCATTTCACGACCCTTTTGCGCCCGAGGCCTTTGCGCTGCCGTACTCCCGCCCCGTCGCGCTCGAGTATCGCCGCCGCTTCACGGCCAACCCTGCGGTCTTCGCGGATGGTGAAATGCGACTTGATTTGTAGCCAGTCACCGACAGCTCTCACTGCGCTTTGTCGGCAGCAGGCGACTATTAGCACTGAAAGACATTCTGCGAGACGATTGCGCCTCCATGATGTACCAAGCCCAATTAATCACGTTGGAATTGTGTCCTTCTCTGTGTGCCGGCTTGCAAAGATTGCAGATCTTTCGAGCTTGGTTTCACAAACTCAGCACCAATGGTGCCCGCAGGAGATCCAATGAATCACGCATTAATTGCAATTGCCATGACCGGCTTGCTCATTGGCGCGCAAGCGTTAGCCGTTGACTCCACAGGTCAGCCCGCCATGAGCAAGCGCCAGCTGATCGCACAAATGGTCGCATGCATCAGGAAGCAAATGTCCGCTCACAATACGATCTCATACAATGAAGCGCTGAAAACATGCAAGGATCAAATCAACAGGCAAGGTGAGGACTCTGCGTCCAGCACTCTAGTCGCGTCCGACGCTCTAGCGAAGCCGTGAATATCCGGCACGACGATCGCACACGATCCGCTGGCGCGCTCTTGCCGACAGAAGGCGACTACCAGGGCTAAAGGGCCGCCTGTGCCACGCTTACGCAGCGCCGGGGCGTCATGGCTTCGTCGCCGCGTCGATGCACAGTCGATGCAGTCCAACGAAATTCCTCGGTTGTCACCGCCCCCCTTAAAGATTGAGGGTATGAGCGATGGAAACGCTATAGTCAGTTTCAGACTCGCGAATCCCACCGCCAAGGTGCCTTCGTGAATGCTGTTTCCTGAATTCGGATGGGACACCCAGGGGAAAAGTCCCTTCATGATGGGCGAAGATTCGCGCTTTGATAGCAAATAGGCACCAGCAGCCTCACGGAGAATTCGGCCGCAAGTGGACACGGATCGAAAGAGACCTATCTGCCGTTTCCGGGCAATTCGAGTTTCAGTGCCGCCGCCGCGGACCCGGTCTTGGATCGTACGTCCTTGGCAATCGCCGTGGCTTCGTCGATCTTACCGTCCGCAAATGCGGCCTGCGCGCGCGCCCACCCGTCAGTGGCATCGGCCAGGCTGGACTGCGCGGCGGCAAGATCTATGCCCTTCGGCGCCCGTTTTGTCTTGGATAGCGCGTCAACTCGAACTTTAACCGCGGTTATCCCCTGGGGCAGGGAAGCCGCGAACCCGTTCCACTCCGCGTTCAGCGCCTTCGCGATATCGTCCTTCTTCGCAGCCGCATCCGCGACCAGATTCTTGGCATCGGCGAGCACGCTTGGCGCGTGGGCCAGCACTTCCCCGTAATTCTTCCTGTCGTACGAGATTCTCAGGTCAGCCAATTCCTTCTGGACACTCGACATCTCGTCCGGAGCATATTTCATCGCATCCGCCGACGCCGCCGTCAAGACATGTGAAATCTCGTCGAGCGCCTGCTTGGCCGGCTCCGATTGGTCCAAACACGCGTTACACAGCAGTGCCGCGATGCCGATGGTCAGGAACCTGGCGAAGCGATTAGTAGAAATCATGGATCGAGCCTCCCAGTCATGATCAAAGATACGCGCGATTATTACCAGTGGAAAGAAAATATAGATCTCTTACCTTTGTGAGGTGCCCGGTTACACTGCGCAGATGACCTTCACGACTGCCGGGAGCGTGCGTATGCGCCAATTAAGACATCGGATGTCCACCGCATTGCGTATCGCGGCGCTGGGCACGGTCGGCCTGTGCGCATTCGGCTCGATGCTCTCGGCGGCCGATGAACCGGCGATGCCGAAGTCGCTCGATGAGGCAATCACCATGGAGCGCGCCGATGCATTGCCGCGCAACTCCTTCTACGACACGCCTTCGCTCGCTTCGAGCAAGCCCGGGGACCTGTTGCGTCAGGAGCCGGGTAGCGGCTTTGCATTGCCGAGCGGCGCCACCGCGGTGCGCATTCTTTATCACTCGCTGGGCGCCGATGGCGCCGATGTTGCCACTTCCGGGGTCGTATTGATCCCCGCCGGCGGC
>JBBIUT010000019.1:0-31022 GCA_037440085.1 Gammaproteobacteria bacterium | reverse complement strand
CCGGCGGCCGACCTCAAATCCATTTTAATGGGCATGGGAAGGCCCGGCAGTAGCGCCGCCTACTACCTCCCGTACATGGCCTATGCGATGCAGGTGCGCACACCGTCGTTCAAACCGTCCGACATGCTGGCCGGCGAAGCGCTGACGCGCTATGCGGATGTCACCACCAAGGGTTGCTGGAATTACGCCTATGCCGCGTTCATCAACGCTCCGCGCGCACCGGTGCTGAAACCGGGCTGGGACCAGTTGCCGGCGGCGATCCGCTTTTTCCACGAGAGTGAATTGGCGCAGGCACCCGTCGCCGCACCGCTCCTGGTGATTGCGGGCGAGGCCGACGAATCAGTACCGTTTGCGCCGCTGCGCGCGGTGGTCGAGCGAGCGTGCCGCAACGGCTCGGCGCTCACCTTCCGATCCTATCCGGGCCTCGATCACGACCCGACGATGGACAAATCCACACCCGATCAGCTCGCCTGGGTTCGCGACCGGCTCGCCGGCAAACCGAGCCCGAGCAATTGCGCAAGTCTCGTGAAATAAGCGCTCGCGAGCGGCTTTACGAGGCACGCGATCTTCCGCGCTAGGGGGTCTCCCCTATGTCCCCGACGTAAACCCCTACTCAATTGTCCAATTGATGCGAGTAGGGTACGGGAAGGCTTTGCGACCGAGGCGGCGAATGGATGAAGTGATCCGCAAGAACCGCGATGGCGCGCACACGCCTCCGAACTTGCGGGAGTACGCGGCGGAGTATGCGCACTTTTCATGGGAGGATGCGCGCCGCGCGCTCGACGGATTGCCTGGCGGCGGCGGGCTCAATATCGCGCATGAGGCGGTGGATCGCCACGCCGACGGACCGCGTGCGCAGCATCTCGCACTGCGCTGGCTGGGTAGAAACGGCGCTGTTCGCGATTTCACGTATGCCGAGTTGTCGGCCTGGACCAGCCGTTTCGCCAATCTGCTGGAAGAACTCGGAGTTGAAGCGGGTGAGCGCGTGTTCGTGCTCGCCGAGCGCATCCCTGAATTGTATTTTGCGGTTTTCGGCGGGCTGAAGCGCCGCTGCGTGGTGTCCCCCCTCTTCTCCGCCTTCGGCCCCGAGCCCATCGCAACTCGCATCGCCATCGGCGAGGGGCGCGTTCTGGTGACGACGACGGGCCTCTATCGCAAAAAGATCGCCGCGCTGCGCGAGCGGCTGCCGACCCTGAAGCACGTGCTGGTGGCCCGAGAGGAACCCGAGGATTCGATCCCGCCGGGCACGCTCGATCTGTTGGCGCTGCTCATCGCTGCCGCCGGCACCTACCGCATCGGCCCGACCGCCCCAACGGACCGCGCGCTGCTGCATTTCACCAGCGGCACGACCGGCAAGCCGAAGGGTGCGATCCACGTGCACGAGGCCGTGGTTGCGCATCACGCCACCGCGCGGCTCGCGCTCGACCTGCATCCGGAGGATGTCTTTTGGTGTACGGCCGACCCGGGCTGGGTCACCGGCACCTCCTACGGCATCATCGCGCCGCTCACGATTGGCGCCACGATGATCGTCGATGAGGCCGATTTCGATGCCGAGCGCTGGTACGACACGCTCGCGCGGGAGCGGGTCAGCGTCTGGTATACGGCCCCGACGGCGGTGCGCATGATGATGAAGGGCGGCGCCGAGACGGTGCGCCGGCGACTGTTTCCGCAACTGCGCTTCATCGCCAGCGTGGGCGAGCCGCTGAACCCGCAGGCTGTGTACTGGGGCATGGAGGCATTCGGTTTGCCCATTCACGACAATTGGTGGCAGACCGAAACCGGCGGGATCATGGTCGCGAACTTCGCGTCGATGGACATCCGCCCCGGCTCCATGGGGCGAGCGCTGCCCGGGATCGAGGCGACCGTCGTCGAGCATCTCGCGAATGGCGGCGTTCGCCCGATCGGCACCCCGGGAATTGAGGGCGAGCTTGCATTGAAGCCGGGATGGCCATCCATGTTTCGCGGTTACCTCAACGAAGAGGAACGCTACCGCAAGTCCTTCGTCGACGGCTGGTATCTCAGCGGCGACCTTGCCAAGCGCGATGCCGACGGCTATTACTGGTTCGTCGGCCGTGCCGACGACGTGATCAAGTCCTCGGGCCATCTGATCGGACCGTTCGAAGTCGAATCGGCCTTCATGGCGCATCCGTCGGTGGCGGAAGCGGGCGTGATCGGCAAACCCGATCCTGTGGCGGGCGAGTTAGTGAAGGCCTTCGTCGCGATCAAGCCGGGCTACGTCGCCGATGAGGCGCTGCGGCGTGAGCTGCTCGCCTTCGTCCGTAAGCGCCTGGGCACGGCGGTGGCGCCGAAAGAGATCGCCTTCCTGCCGGGCCTTCCCAAGACCCGCAGCGGCAAAATCATGCGCCGTCTGCTCAAGGCGCGCGAACTCGGCCTGCCCGAGGGGGATACTTCCACGCTGGAGCCCGCGCCGTGAACATCGACCGTGAACACGCGCTTGCCTACCTGCGCCAAATGACGCGCATCCGCCGATTTGAGGAAAAATGTGCGGAGGTTTACAGCGCCGGCAAGATCCGCGGCTTCCTGCATCTGTACATCGGCGAGGAGGCGGTCGCCTGCGGGGTGATGCCCGAGCTCGCGCGCGACGATGCGGTCCTTGCCACTTATCGCGAGCACGGCCACGCGTTGGTGCGCGGCATGTCGGCGCGCTCGATCATGGCGGAGATGTACGGCAAGCAGGAGGGGTGCTGCCGCGGCCACGGCGGCTCGATGCATCTATTCGACTCCTCGCTGCGCTTCTTCGGCGGCAACGCCATCGTCGCCGGCGCCTTGCCGATGGCGGTGGGCTTCGGGCTTGCCGATCGCATGCGGCGGACGACGCGCATCACCGCCTGCTTCTTCGGCGAGGGTGCGGTCGCCGAGGGAGAATTTCATGAATCGGCGAACCTCGCCTCGCTGTGGACGCTGCCGGTGCTGTTTCTGTGCGAGAACAACCTCTACGCCATGGGCACCTCGCTCGAACGCAGCGAGGCCGACACGGATCTTTGCGAGAAGGCGCGCTCCTATCGTATGGCCGCCGCCAGCGCAGACGGGATGGATGTGCTCGCCGTTGCCGAGGCCGCACGGGCGGCGGTAAACTACGTTCGCGCCGGCAACGGCCCCTATTTTCTAGAGCTTAAGACCTACCGATTCCGCGCCCACTCGATGTTCGATCCGGAGCTCTATCGCAGCAAGGCCGAGGTCGAGAACTGGAAGCACCGTTGCCCAATTGCAGCCTTCGAAAATCGGGCCCGCGAGGCCGGGCTGGTCGGCGACGCCGAGATCGGCGCCATCGAGACCGACACGGCACGCGAGATCCAGGATGCGCTCGCCTTCGCCGAAGCCGGCACTCTCGAGCCGGTCGAGAACCTCACTCGCGATGTCTACACGCGCGAGCGGCGCGCTGCGAATGCAGGTCCGCCGTGAGCGGCACCGTGCACATCAACTATCGCGAGGCTTTGCGTCAAGGGCTGCGTGAGGCCCTGCTGCGCGATGAGCGCGTGTTCTTGATGGGCGAGGACGTCGGCCGCTACGGAGGCAGTTATGCGGTGAGCAAGGGTCTGCTCGAGGAGTTCGGCGAGGAACGAATCCGCGACACCCCGCTCTCCGAATCCACCTTCGTGGGCGCCGGCATCGGTGCGGCACTGAACGGCATGCGGCCCATCGTCGAAGTGATGACGGTGAATTTCAGTTTGCTCGCCCTCGATCAGATCATGAACAATGCGGCGACCCTGCGCCATATGTCGGGCGGCCAGCTCAACGTGCCGGTCGTGATCCGCATGACGACCGGCGCCGGCCGCCAGCTCGCGGCCCAGCATTCGCACAGCCTCGAGGGCTGGTACGCGCACATTCCGGGACTGCGCATCGTGGCGCCGGCGACGCTCGAGGACGCTCGCGGAATGCTGTATACCGCGCTGCAGGACCCCGATCCCGTGCTCATCTTCGAGCACGCCTCGCTGCTGAATCTCGAAGGAGAAATCGCCGCCGACCCGCAATCCGTGGACATCGATTACGCGGCGGTGCGCCGCCAAGGCACCGACTTGAGCCTCATCACCTACGGCGGTTCCCTGATGAAGAGCCTGCAGGCCGCGGCAACACTTGCCGAGGGCGGCGTGAGCGCCGAAGTCATCGACCTGCGCAGCCTGCGCCCGCTCGACGACTCGACCATCATCGCCTCGATCGCGAAGACGCATCGTGCGCTGATCGTGGACGAAGGCTGGAAGAGCGGTGGCCTGTCGGCGGAGATCACCGCGCGCATCATGGAGCAGGCGTTCTACGAGCTGGATGCGCCCGTATCCCGGATATGCGGCGCCGAGGTGCCGGTCCCCTACGCCAAGCACCTGGAGGATGCCGCCATCCCACAGGTGGATGGCATCGCCGCCGCCGCGCGCGATTTGGTGAAGTGACGTGTACGAATTCAAGATGCCTTCGCTCGGCGCGGACATGGAGGACGGCACCTTCATCGAATGGCACGCCGAGCCCGGACAGAAGGTCGCGCGCGGTCAAGTGATCTGCGTGGTGGAGACCCAGAAAGGCGCGGTGGAAGTCGAGATCTGGGAAGCAGGCGTGCTCGCGAAGTTGATCGCCGCGCCGGGGCAGAGGATTCCCGTGGGTCAAGTGATGGCCCTGCTCGCGACCGGCACCGAGGACTGGAAGGCAATCGCGGCGGCCGCGGCTTCGCCGGCAGCGCCCCCTCCGCCGCCGGTCCGGGCTGCGCTCCAGCCGCCGGTCGCGGCGTTCGACGCATCGGGCGCGGCGCCGCCATTGTCGGGTCGGCTCAAAGTGTCGCCCGCGGCTCGCAGGCGCGCGGAAGAATTGGGCATCGATCTCGCCGCGGTAAAGCCTTCCGGCGCTCACGGCGCGATCTCCATGGCCAACGTCGAACTCGCCGCGGCGGCGATAGAGCCGCGGGATGCTCAGGCGGCGATGCGCGATGCGATCGCCGCCGCGATGTCGCGCTCCAAGCGGGAAATCCCCCATTATTACCTGGCGTCCGCAATTAACGCCGAGAATTCGATAGCCTGGCTCGAGAAGCGCAATGCGTCCGTGCCGATCGGCGAGCGGGTGCTGTTCGTGGCGCTGCAACTCAAAGCCGTGGCATGCGCACTGCGTGAGACGCCGGAACTCAACGGGTTCTACCAAGGCGGGAAATTCCGCCCTGGGCCCGGCATGCACCTCGGAGTGGCGGTGTCGCTGCGCGGCGGAGGCTTGGTGGCGCCCGCCCTGCACGATGTGGACAAGCTGAGCCTGGCCGAACTCATGGCGCGGCTCAAGGATCTGCTGCGGCGGGCGCGCAGCGGACAGCTTCGAAGCTCCGAGATGGCGGACCCCACGATTACGGTGACCAATCTCGGCGACCTCGGCGTCGACACCGTGTTCGGCGTGATCTACCCGCCGCAGGTGGCGCTCGTCGGCATCGGCCGATCGGCCGTCAAACCCTGGGTGACGGACGGGGCGATCGTCCCGGCGCGCATTGTGCAGGCCACACTGTCGGGGGATCATCGCGTCAGCGACGGCATGCGCGCCGCCCGATTCCTGGTCGAACTCGATCGCCTGTTGCAGCAGCCGGAGAGCCTGGTATGAGCATGAGTCGCGATGACGTCCGTAAGGCCCTGATTGACAGCATCCTCGCGGTCGCTCCCGAAGCCGACTTCGCGCAGGTTCGCCCGGACCGGCCGGTGCGCGGGCAGCTCGACATCGATTCGTTCGATTTCCTCACCATTCTCGAGCATTTGCATGAGAAGATCGGCGTGGACGTGCCGGAATCCGACTATGGCAAGATGATGACGCTCGACGGCTCGGTGGACTATCTGGCGCAGCGGCTCGCCGCGACCCGGGCTCCATAGCACACGCAATCGCGCGCTCTTCATCGTCTCTCGCTTACCATTCTCTATATGCCTATTCGTGAGCTGCTCATCGGATCACTTGTTCTGCTCGCCGCCCTCCCCTCACCGGCTCAGCCGAGCGAGGCCGGCCGCGACGCCGTTGCGCCAATTTCGGCGCATCGTCCGCGCGTCGGCCTGGTGCTCGCCGGGGGCGGCGCCAAGGGGGGCGCGCACGTCGGTGTGCTCAAGGTGCTCGAAGAAATGCACGTGCCGGTCGACTGCATCGCCGGCACCAGCATGGGCGCGCTCGTCGGAGGCGGCTATGCTTCCGGCATTCCGGCGCCACAGATGGAAGCTTTCCTCAAGGGCATCAATTGGCGTCAAGTGGTGGGTGGACTCGACCAGCGCAATCTAGAGCCGATCGAGCAAAAGCGCCAGGGCGTCACCTACACCAACAATCTGCAGCTCGGCATCCGGCATTCGCGCATCGTCATGGCGCCCGGACTGGTGGACACCAGCGGCATCGAGACCATGTTGAGTGGATTCGTCGGCAAGGCCCGCGCACAAGCCGACTTCGATCATCTGCCGATTCCCTATCGGGCAGTCGCCACGGATATGGTCAGCGGGCAAATGATGGTCATCGACCACGGGGACCTCGCCAACGCGATGCGCGCGAGTATGGCGGTTCCCGGCGCCTTTGCGCCGGTTGTCATGGGACAGCAAGTCCTGTCGGACGGCGGACTCGTCCGCAACATCCCGGTGGACGTCGCACGCAACCTCTGCGCAGACGTCGTCATCGTCGTGAATCTGGCCGCGCCGCCAGTGAAGCCGGACCAGCTGCAATCTGCGCCGCAATTGCTCGGGCGAACCCTGGACTTGATGTTCCAGGAGAATGGGCGCCTGCAATTGGAGACCCTGACCGAGCGGGATGTGCGGATCGACGTCGAGTTGGGCGACATCGGTGCGACGGATTTCGAGCGCACGCCGGAGACCGTCGCGCTCGGAGAGACCGCGGCACGCCGCGCGGCGCCGCAACTTGCCCGCTATGCCGTCTCGTCGGAAGAGTATCTCGCGTGGCGCAGCCGCGTGACGTCCGAGCAGGGCATCGAATCGCAAATTGGGGCGGTCGAGTTCGCGAAGCTCGAGCGCGTCAATCCGCGGTACCTGAACCAGCTCGCCGGCATCAAACCCGGCGACAAGGTCACCACCGAACAAATCAGCCGGGGCGCGCAGCGCATGGCTTCGGATGAGGACATCGACACCGTCGGCTATGAACTGAAGGGCGATCCGGCGAACGCCACGCTCGAGTGGCTGCCCAAGGAGCGGAGTTGGGGACCCGACTTCATCAAGGTGGATTTGGGGTTGTACGCCGCCGCGTCCGGCGACGAGCGCGGTTTCGTGCTCTATCTGCAGCACGAACGGACCTGGATGAACAGCTTGGGAGGCCAGTGGCGCAACACATTGCAGCTCGGCACCGAGCAGGCGCTGACCACCAGCTTCTATCAACCGCTCGATGTCGCGCAGCGATTCTTCGTCGAGCCCAAGGTTTTTTTTGGGCGGGATTGGGAAAATGTCTTCTATTACGGCAACGACATCGCCCGCTATCAATTGGGCGACCAAGGCGGCCGGCTCGACCTCGGAATGAATATCGGCAATCAAGCGCAGCTGAGGGTCGGCTACATCGACACCGTCCGGCGCGCGGAGCTATCGACCGGCTCGCCGCTGCTTCCGCAGATCGACACCACCGACGCCGGCGTCGCGGTCTCGGCGATCTACGATTCCCGCGACACGCCGTTCCGGGCCACCCGAGGCGTGGCGGCCGCGCTCGAATATATCGACAGCAACCGCGGTTTCGGCGCCGAACGCAATTGGCAGCGTGCGGAATTTGGGATCGGCACCTCGGTGCCGTTCTACCAAGACGTCCTGTGGATCGCGGCGGCCGGCGGAAGCCGCCTGGGAAGCGATCTGCCCGGGGATCGGCTGTTCGGGCTGGGAGGTCCGGTGAGCCTGCCGGGCTATGATCTCTACCAACTGCGTGCCGGTGCCTATTGGACCGTCATGGGCAGCTACCTTTGGCAGATCAAGAACATATCCCCACTGCGGGGCCAATCGCTGTATGCCGGGCTGCGGCTGCAGGATACCGAGGCCTATGACGTCTTCTACAGCACCAATCACGGCCAGATCCAATCCGTCGCGCTCTTCCTTACCGGACGCACCCCGGTGGGCCCGGTGGCCCTCGGGTTCGCGACCACCACCGAAGGTTCGCACAGCGTGTGGCTCACCTTCGGCCGTCCCCTCGAAGACGGCACGATCCTGAGCCGTGGGATCTTTCGCTGAAGAGCCTGCCGCCGCTCGTTCGGCTGCATTGCCCGATCCGTTGCGTGGTGCGATCATTGCCCGGTGGAGTGGCCAACGATTGCGTAGACCTTGGTCCAATTCTAATTTAGTTCGTGGGCATGAGATTCTTGAGGCCGGATCGAAGGGCGTGGTTGCCGGCGGTGGCCAACGCATGATCCCGGCGCGCAACATCGCCGCGGGAACCACCTGCAAGAAACTCAAGCACCAAGGAGATTCGATGTCCCTCGCACGCTGCTTCATTTTCGCAACCTCGTCGGCCATGCTGCTCGCCGCCTGCGCCGGTCAACCCGAGACCTATCAAATGAACTCCGGACAGTCGGTAACCGTACCCAAAGGGACGATGACCGGAGCGGCATCCGTAGGCGATGCCAATGCGCTTGCGCAGATGATCGTCAACGACAACAACAATGCCATGGTGCAGTTCGATCGATTGAACGGCGACATGACGAAAATGCAGGCCATGCAGGCCCAGCAACTGCATGACTCCCAGCAAGCGCTCACGCAGCTTGAAAAGCTCTCGGATCAGCAGGGTTCGGGCCAGATCACACTGTTCTTCGGCGAAGCCTCGGCCCAACTCAATCAGGAACAGCAACAGCGCTTGATCAACTTCCTCGACTATTTATCGCGGGAAAACCGCGGCCGAACGGTGATCTTGGTCTCGGTCGGAAGCGCATCGGCGGTGGGTTCGGCGGCATTCAACCACAAGCTCAGCATCGAGCGCTCCCAAGCGCCGGTGAACATCATTGAGCAATACCTGGTGAACACACCGCATCAATTTTACAAGGTATCGGCGGTTGGCGACATGTATGCGCCAAAAAATGCATCGTACACGGTTGATCAGCGCTACCAGAGCGTGCGCATAGTGGCGGCCTACGACCAGGCCCAGTTGGGCGGATCGTGAGCATCGGAAATCAAGGGGCATCTCTTAAGGCCGGGGTGATGACCGCCCGCTAGCATCGCGCATCTCGGCATCGGAGGCATCTATGCAGCAAGCAGTCCGCAAGTATCTCCAGGCGTTGGAATCGGGCGAGGTCGAGAAGGCCGCCGCATTGTTCACCCCCGATGGCTGGGTGCAGTCGCCGTTTCTGGGCCGGCTACCAGTGCGCGATTTCGTCTCCAAGGTCGCCGGCGCCTCGAGAGGCAGCAAACTCACGGTGCACGATGTGCTGGTGAGCGCAGAAGGGCACATGCGGGCGGTCGCCTATTATCTTTACGACTGGCGGCTCAAGGACGGGACCCACGTCGCCTTCGACTGTGCCGACGTGTTTAACTTCGATGCCAATACCGGCCGAATCGCCTCCATCCTACTGGTCTACGACACGCATCTGGTGCGCGGGGCCGTAGAGAAGAAATACCCCTAGATCAGTTCGATCTCCACGAAGCGAAATTCGTGAGTGTTGGGGTTGACGACGTTGTGCGCGACGCCCGCCGTGCGCGTGTACGATGCGCCGGCCTCCAAATTCACCTCTCTGGCGCCGTTCGGCTCCTCCAACCGCAACCTGCCGCTGGTCAATGGTACGACGACGTAGTCGTGCGCGTGCACGTGATATCCGGTTTCCGCCCCGGGAGCGAAGCGCCATTCGGTGACGATGACACGCTCGTTCTTGACTTGCACAGTGGACGTCGCTTGCATGATTTTCGGGCCTCCGGAACGGCATCGTAGCCCCGCAGCGGCGATCTTTGTAGTGGTATCCTTGAGGCGCGCCTGCGGCGAGCGCATGCGACTCGCCTACATCGCTGAGGAGCGGATACTCGATGCACACTCCCTCATCGGAGCCGCACGCTTCGGTCTTCTACAACTACAAGGTCCATGCCTACCGTCATAGTCCGGATATGGACAGCGGCCGTGCCGGCGCGCCGGTCGTGATCGTGGGTGCAGGCCCCATCGGCCTTGCCACGGCGATCGACTTGGCGCGCTTCGGTGTCGCCTCGATCCTGTTGAACGAGGACCTGCAGGTATCGCACGGCAGCCGCGCCATCGTTCTCACGCGCCGTTCGATGGAGATCCTCCAGCAGTTGGGGGTCGCCAAACCGTTTCGCGAAAAAGGTTTGCCGTGGTCGTTCGGCCGCTCGTTCTATCGGGCCAAGGAGGTCTACCGGATGGTCATGCCGCACGACGAGAATGACCGTTTCTTGCCCGGCCTCAACATCCAGCAGCAGTACATGGAGGAATACCTGATCGATTTCTGCACCCAGAGCCCGCGGATCGATGTGCGCTGGGGACAAAAGGTCGTGGGAATCGCGCAAACGGCGGACGCGGCGACCCTGCGCATCGACACCCCCGAGGGCGAGTACGACATGAGCGCCGATTGGGTGATCGCGGCCGACGGCGGCCGCTCGACGATCCGCAGGCTCATGGGTCTGCGCATGGAAGGTCGCTCCTATCCCGGGAACTTTGTCATCGCCGACATCAAAGCCAAGATCGATCTGCCCACCGAGCGCCTTTGCTATTTCGATCCGGCCTGGAACCCCGGCAACAACGTCCTGGTGCATCGCCAGCCCGATGACCTATGGCGCATCGATTTCCGGCTGCCCGATGATGAAACGCGCGAACAGGCGCTCGAGCCCGCGACCTTGAGCCGTCGAATCGATGCGGTGCTCGAAATGATCCGCCGCAAGGTTCCGTGGCAGCTCGATTGGGCCACCGTCTATACGGCCAACACCTTGACCCTGCCGCAATTCGTACACGGCCGCGTCATTTTCACCGGCGATGCCGCGCATTTGCTGCCCATCTTCGGCGTGCGCGGCTGCAATACCGGATTGCAGGACGCCAACAATCTGGGGTGGAAATTGGCGTTCGTGGTGAAGGGCTGGTCGCGCCCTGACCTGCTCGATACGTATTCGAGCGAGCGCGTGCAAGCCGCACGGGAAATTTGCGAAGAGGGAGGCAAAAGCACGCGCTTCATGAGTCCGCCGACCGCCGGAGCGCGGCTGATGCGCGATGCCGTGCTTTCCTTCTGCCTGTCGGAGGAGTTCCCGAAGGACCTGCTGCATTGGCGCACGTCCCGCCCTCATGACTATCGCCTTTCCCCGCTCAACAGTTTCGCCGAGGCCGATGCCGCATTCATCGGCGGCATCGCAAACGGGCAGCCGGTGCGCAACGTCAAGCTCGGCGATGACGACTATTTGCTGGACCGCCTCGATGCGGGCATCGGGTTTCACCTGATCGCGTTCGCCGCCGACGGCGCGCTCGGCAGCGAGCTCGATCGGATCCTAACCGAGGCCGTACATCAGCCGTTTCCGGTCATTCGAATCCTCGTCGGCCGGCGAGCCGACGATGCCTACGCCAATCGCGCCGAACTCGTCATTGCCGATCCGCAAGGACGTATCGCCGCAATGTACGCCGCTCAAATCGGCACCGTCTATCTATTGCGGCCGGACCTGCACGTCTGCGCTCGCTGGCGCCAAGGCATCGCGGCCGAAGTGCGTCGCGCGCTGCGCATTGCGGCTTGCGCGCCGCAACCGTGAGCGTCAAATATCGCGCAGCGCCGCATCCACGGCTTGGGTGACTTTGGCCGTATCGCCCGCGAGGCAGGCCAACGCGAGGCTCAACTTGGCAAGAAACAAGGCTGCCTTGGCCTCACCGGCCCGATCGATCCCCTCGGCGATCAAGTCATACGCCTGCTCGAGCGCCGCGGTCGTCCCCACCTTGTCGATCATCGAGTGCTCCCTCCATTAATCCCCATCTACTCTTCCTCCACGGAGTCCGTGAGCAGCGCCTTGCGAGCGGCGATGAATGCAAGCATGGCTTCGTCGGCCGCGGAATCGATGCCCGGATCCTGATACTCGACCAGCATTTTCTTCCACACCGTGTTGGCGCGCTGCTCCGCGGTCAGTCGCCCCTCCAGCGACCACTGCTCGTACGAGGAGTAATCCGCGATCGTCGATTGATAGAACGCGGTCTCGAAATTCGCCTGCGTGTGCGTGCAGCCGAGAAAATGGCTGCCGGGACCCACTTCGCGCAGGGCATCGAGCGCCTGCCCGCGCGCCGACAGGTCCATCCCCTGCGACAGCACCTGCATCATCGCCAGCTGGTCCGCATCCATGACGAACTTTTCATAGCCGGCGACCAATCCGCCCTCCAGCCATCCCGCCGCGTGGGTGACGAGGTTCACACCGGCGAGCAGCGTCGGCAACAGCGTATGCGCGCTTTCGTAGGCCGCCTGTGCGTCGGCGATCTTCGAGGAGCAGAGCGAGCCGCCGCTGCGGCACGGCACGCCGACGCGGCGCGCAAGCTGTGCGGTCGCGAAAATCATCTGGGTCGCCTCCGGCGTGCCGAAGGTGGGCGCACCGGTGCGCATCGAGATCGCCCCGACGAATGATCCGAGAATGACCGGAGCACCCGGCCTCACGATCTGAGTGAGCGCCATTCCGGCCAGGGTCTCGGCCAGAATCTCCGCCAGGCAGCCGGCCGCAGTCACCGGCCCCATCGCTCCGGCGAGCACCGCGGGCACGATGATGGTCCCCTGATTGGCGCCGGCGAATTCGCGCAGAGAACCGAGCATCCGGCCATCGAAAACCAGGGGGGAATTCGAGTTGATATTGCCGAGCACCACCGGGTGCGTCTCGAGATAATCCGCGCCGAACAGCACCCGGGCGAGCTCGACGGCATCGCGCGCATGTCCGGGCGTCTCCGGAGTCGCCTCGCAGCCCTGATCGCTGTAGCGGAAGAACGAGTACTGCACGTCGAGGTGGCGCTTGTTCGGCGGAATTTCCATCGGCTCGCACATGCACCCCCCCGAAAAATGGATGGCCGGTGCCATGTGTGCGAGCTTGATGAAATTCTGCAGATCCTCAAGCGTGCCGTAGCGGCGTCCGCGATCGAGGTCATAGACGAAAGGCGGTCCGCCTACCGGCGAGAAAACCGTCGCATCCCCGCCAAAGCGCACGTTGCGCGCCGGATTGCGCGCATGCAGCGTGAACTCCCGCGGCGCCGTTTTCAGCAAATGCCGGGCAAGGCCGCGAGGGATGTGCACACGCTCGCCTTTGACATCGGCGCCGGCGCCCTTCCACAGGTGCAAGGATTCGGGGTCGCGCCGGAACTCGATGCCGATCTCCTCGAGGATGGTATCGGCGTTGTCTTCGATGATCTCGACCGCTTCGGTACTGAGAAGCTCGACCACCGGCAGCGTACGACGGATGTACGGATACTTGGCCGCCTGGGTCCGGGCACGCGCCAGGCGGGATTCGCGGCCGCGGCGCGGCGCTGCTGTATGGTCGTTCACGGCTTCCTCGCTGGGGTTCGCGGCCCGTCAGGCGCGGATTGCCCGCGCAGGGCGCTCACTATGCCTTGGCGGAGGGCTCGGTTCAATGCCTATTGAACGATCGAACGATTACTCGCCGCGCTCATTCGTCATCCCGCCAGGGGATCGTCCACTCCTCGCCGCGCGCGGTCGTCACGTACTCCGGCCAGCGATACCGATGGGGCACCTTGAAATCGGCCGCAAGCAGCGGAGCCAGCCAGCGCGCACCGCCGACGCCGCCGCCGGTGCGTTCCTCGAATTCGCGCTTCGCGGCCGCAAGCAGCGCCCCATCCATGAACAGATCGAGCAGCGTCGCGCCGATGGTTTTCGCGGCCACGCCGATCATCGGTTCGATCGTGGCTCGAATGCCGCCGAGCGCGTTCGCCACCCACGCCGGATAGACGAAGCCCGCGGGACCCGCGAGCACCGGGCGGGCCACGAACAGACGAACCGTCGGGCAATGCCAGCAATATTCCGTGTAATCATCCGAGGTCAGGAATTGCTGCCAGGCCGGCATCATGCTGCGCAGCTGTCGTTCGCACTCCTCGGGATCGATCAGCCGCTCGGTCTCGGGCGAAAACGGCCGCTCCAGCGGCGCGAGGCCGAGGTTGGATTGTATTTCCCGCGCGATCCGAATCGCTTCGGCTCCCCACCTCGGCGCGCCCACCAGAGCGAGATTGCGGTAGGTGGCGCGCGCCAGCGCATGGTTGGCAAGTCCGCCGCGAGATTTCGTTACCCAGGTCTTGTGCCAGCGACAAAAGGTCGCCTTGGCCGCGGCCTCCGCATTGTTGTCCATCACCGAAGCGATGATGTCCGCCTGCTCGACCGAATCCGTGCGCACCATGTAGTTGATCTGCGCCACATGCGGAGCGAGATTGTCCGCCGTGGCCTGCCCGGCCGTCAGGATCGCCTCGTTGAAACTCCACAGGCCGGTCGCCGGCAGCATCGAACGGCGCAAGCCTTCGTTCAAATGATAGAACAGCATCAGCGCATCGGTGGCCCCGGGCGCACGCGCGCTCAGATGATTCTGCGGGATGGGGCTCACCCGATCGGCGGCGATCCAGTTCTCCGGGTCGTCGCAGGTGAAGGTGTAGATATAATTGTAGCCGACCCCGCAGTGAGTATCCCAGGCAACCGTATTGCATAGCGGCGACATATAGTGGGGGTGAAAACTCACGGCCGCGTCGAGCGAGTTGTAATACCCCTTCGCCGCGTGGATCGGCTTCGAAGCCCTGAGTTTCTCGGCCGGCTCGCCGAACAGCTTGAGCGTACCGCCGATGCCGCGCTGCTGCATGACGGCCTTCGCCGCCAGAGCGCCGCCGAGCGCACTGATGCCGAGGGCCGAATGCGGGTCGGTGTGTCCCGGGGCGTACTTCGATAGGCCGCGCCGCGGTTGGCGTGTGGTAGTGGCGGCCTGGCAATTGCCGGGCACCGCGTCGTATTCGGCATAGGAGGCGATGGCCGGCCCGGGGCCGTTCGTGAAGGTTGCCGCGAACGCGGTCGGCATCCCGCCGGAGCCAACCTCCACCGTGAAGCCGGCTGCACGCAGACAATCGGCATACCACGCGCTCGATTTGTACTCGCGAAAGGCCGGTTCGGCGAAGTGCCAGAGGACGTCGTGCCAATCGGACAGCTGGCTCAGATGCCGATCGACCCACGAGAGAATTTCCCGCTTCGCTTCCCCCATCCTCGCTCTCCATCCGGCATTGCTTCTGCGGCCGGGTCGAGTGTACAAGAAAGCGTGAATAAAGATCCTGCGCGGGTCGCGCCGATTGGGTTGCGGCCTCGCCGCTAAGAATCAGAACCAGCGGCTCTTTTGAGCGACCCTTCCGGGCGCGCTCGTCGGGTCCACGGACTTTTGCGGGGTCGGAGCGGTGCCCGCGATTCGGCTTTCGCGAACCACGCGGTCGCCGGTGATCTCGATCGCCGAATGCCGGCCCGTGGCGCCAACGTCCTTGCGTGCTTCGAAGGATTGATTGGCAAATCGCTCGCGTTCGGCGGCGCTCACTCGCTTCACGGTCGAGCCTTGGTAAAAGGCCGTCAAATAGCTTGCCACCGTACCCGCTGCGATTTCATCTTTGAAGAATCCCAGACGCAACGCGTGCATGATTCGCCCTTGATCGAGTCCGGCCACGGAGTACAAGCGGTACACGGTGAATATATCGAGATTGGGCAAACTGTCCGGATCGAAAGCCTGATCCGCGGTCGACAATTGAATCACGAACCAGCGCGACGTCTCCACATCCTCCAGTTCCAGCCGCGTCAAGGGTCTAATCGTTTGGGTGCTCTCAAAGCTCGGCAAACTGGTCTCGAACGGCTCGACCGGTTTTGCGGCGGCGGCAGTCGCCGTTGAGGGCTTGATCGCCAGCGGCCGGACTACCGATGGTTGGACTGCGGATGGCTTGTCGACCGACGGCTTGACGGCCGGCGGCTGCACTTTCGGGGGCTCCACCACCCAGGGTATGGCCTCAGACGCCCATGGTATGTCCTCTGACGCGGCGGCTGCCGGCGACTGCGCCCACGGCTTGGCCTCTGACGCCGCGACGGGTGCCGGATCGATCGCCGCGGGCGGAACTTGCGGCGCCAGTTGGCGCAAGACCGGCGCGCGCGCCGACGCGGGGCGACCCACCGACACCGCCTCGGAGAGCACCGGGATGGAGTCCGGCGGCCGCCGCGTTATATCGACCGCCGCCGGCGCATCGACCTTGGGCTGAGCATCGGCCTTGGGCCGCGCATCAACCTTCGGCTGCAAAGTGGCTTTGGTTTGCGCGTTGATCTTCGTCTGGATAGCTTCCAGCGCGCGAAGATCCTCCGCGTCCGCAGTTGCCGTCAAGGCCCCGGGATAGATATCGCGCACCTTCACAAGAACCGCGTCCGCTTCGTCTTCGGTCATAAATGGGCCGAGCCGCAGGCGGTAGCGCAAGCGACGGTCCTCGGCACGTTGAATCTGATAGACGTGCGAATCCGGACAGCCGACCACGCCTTTGATGGGTTGGCTGATCGGCGCGGTGGAGGCACTCAAGTTGATCACGAACGGTCCGGGGCCACCCAACCTAGGCGCTTCCGGCAAGGGCGCCAGCAGATCGTCGATGCTCAAGTGCCAGATATCCCCGCTCAATGGCCTCGCCATATATGTCTTTCCACGAAGGGTTCCGGAATTGAGCAAGATAGTGACGAAGCCTGCCGAATGAAACCGTGACGAGCGTCTCTTAGCTGCGACAAAGACCGTGAACGCATTTATGTCACATCCGCGGATAGCCGCGCTTCACGATCCCGGTCGTGGGGCGGCTGGCAAACCAAGAGCCAAACAACCGCATCGGGAATCGGCGCAGCACTCTAAGCGACTGCAGCGACCGGGCGCCTGCCGTGACCCCCGGCGACCTCAACCGTGACAAAATCGAGCGCCATAACCACCATCCGCCTACGATTCACCTCATGACCGCCGACCAGCACCCAGCCAATAGGCATCCTCAAGGGCACGCAAACCCCACCCGGGCGCGACCGAGCGGAATGCGGCGCATCAGGGTAGGCCAGCGCGATGTCATCACGCAGGGAATCACCCGCCCGGTCCTGCAGGATCTATACCACTACTTCATGACGATCAGCTGGCCGCAGGTGTTCGGTACGATCGGCGTGCTGTTCCTGACCTTCGATGTTCTGTTCGGCTGCCTGTACGCTCTGGTGCCGGGATGCATCGCCAATCTGAATCCGCCCGGCTTCGTCGGTGCGTTCTTCTTCAGCGTCGAGACGCTGGCCACCGTCGGCTACGGAGACATGCACCCACAGAACCTGTATGGCCACGTGGTTGCCATGATCGAGATCTTCATCGGACTCATGATGCTTGCGCTGATCACCGGTCTCATGTTCGCTCGCTTCTCGCGGCCGCGGGCGCGCTTCCTGTTCGCGAGGCACGCGGTGGTGCGTCCGATCGACGGCAAGCCAACGCTGATGTTCCGAGCCGCTAATGCCCGACAGAACGTGGTACAGGAAGCCTCTGCACAGCTGCGGATGTTGCGCGACGAAGTGACCCAAGAGGGCTTTCGCATTCGCCGCATCATCGATCTGCCGCTGGTGCGTTCGCAGCATCCCGTGTTCGCCCTCGGCTGGAACATCATGCACGTCATCGACGAGGCGAGTCCGCTTAGGACGCAGACGCCGGAGACGCTGCGCCAATCGGCGAGCTCGTTCATATTGAGCGTCAGCGGCACCGATGAAACGACCGGACAGATGCTGATGGCGCGCGCCGAGTATCCGAGCGACGCCATCCGCTGGAGCGAAGCGTTCCGCGACATCCTCGAGGTGTCCAAGGACGGTACGCTGTTCATAGACTACGGCAAGTTCCACGACGTGGAGCCGCTGGCTAAGCGCTAAAGCGCCTCCGCCCAAGGATCGCTTGGGGTCGGCCCCGCCCCGCGCTACACTAGCGCAAGCCGAAACGCGAATCAGAATCAACAACCATGGAGCTGTTCAATATGCATCCGCTCAATACCGTCAAGGGCGCCATCACGACCGGCGCCGTACTCGCCGTGGTCATCGGGCTCTGCCTTACCGCCTGGGCGGGATTAGCTACCGGTTTCCATCTGATGGGCATCGATCGATGGTTGCACATCCTCTCGGGAGTGATGTGGATCGGTCTGTTGTATTACTTCAATGTCGTGCAGACGCCGGGACTTGCGGCCGCGGCCGCCGACAAGGGCGGTCCGGGCGGCGCCGGCATCACGAAGTACATCGCACCGCGGGCCCTGCTGTGGTTCCGATGGGGGGCGGTAGCGACGTGGGTGACCGGAGCGATCTACCTGCTGGGTGGTTATGGAACCGACAACCGCGGCGGCATCGTCAATGCCTTTGCCTTGCAGCCTGGATTTCGCACGATAGGCGTCGGCGCATGGCTCGGAACGATCATGTTGTTCAATGTGTGGGTTTTCATCTGGCCGAACCAGAAGAAAATCCTCGGACTGGTGCCGGCAACGGACGAGGAGAAAGC
This sequence comes from Gammaproteobacteria bacterium, assembly GCA_037440085.1. Taxonomy (GTDB): domain Bacteria; phylum Pseudomonadota; class Gammaproteobacteria; order Steroidobacterales; family Steroidobacteraceae; genus Bog-1198. The sequence goes on along the minus strand of JBBIUT010000019.1, from coordinate 12,615 downwards.
GGCGGCGCGCAAGACTGCCGGCCGTGCATCGCGCGTCAATTTCATCCTGTCGTTGCCCATGCTGATGTGCATGGGCGGCCAAGCGCACGGATTGCCGTTTTAGCGGATCACCCGCGTAGCGGCTTGCGCTGCATGAATTGATCCAGTCGCTCAATCACATCGAGCGGCTGGATCAAATCCATGACACCCGGCCGCTCAATTTTCACCCACCACGGCAATTCTTCGGGTTCCCGGCGCATGAATGTTCTCGCCGCCTCGGGAAAGCGGTTGACGCACCACTGTTGGCTCAGATAGGGGCCGCTGCGGGCCGGATTGGTCGCCGCGTACAGACCGATGACCGGCGTACCGGCCGCGGTCGCCATATGAGCGGGCCCCGAATCCGGCGTCAGCAGCACGGTCGCCTCGCTCAACAAGGCCAGCATTTGCGGCAGCGTGTCGCGGCCGATCTGGTCAGCGGGTGCGGAGGCCGCCGCCGCGACGACGCGATCGCCCATTTCGCGTTCGATGCGAGTTGGACCGCCGCAAAGCACCACACGCATATTCCAGCGGCGCGCCGCGTGGTCTGCCACTTGCGCGTAGAACTCGGGCCGCCAGTTACGCATTGCATGGCTCGAGCACGGACTGATCAGCAAAGTAGCCCGCGAATCGGGGATGATCCGCCGCGCATATTCGACCGCCTGCGCCGGCAATGGGATGTTCCATTCGAGCCGGCGCTCGGCAATACCGAGCGCCTCCGCGAAGCCCCAAAAGCTGTCGAGTACATGTTCGCAGCGGCGCGGCCGGATTTGGCGATTGGTGAAAAGCCACTGCAGGTCGCGCGCCCTCGCCCGATCGAACCCCAATTTGACCGGCGCACGCACCAGACTGCACAGCAGGTTGGCGCGGAATGTCGCATGCAGGTGCAGAACCAGATCGAATCGCCGTCCGGCGAGTTGCGGCCGCAAACGCGCGCACTCGGAGATAAAATGCCGCTTGTCGACCGCCAGGAATTCGATCTCCGGCAGCAGCGACATCAGCTTCGCCTCGCCGCGGCCGATGACCCACGTGATCCGGCATTCGGGCCACCTGCGCTGCAGCGAGCGGAGGAGCGGAACCGCGTGACAGGTGTCGCCAATTGCCGATAGCCGGATGAGGCAAATGCTCTCGGGCGGGCCGGCGAGCAACCGCGGCTCGCGCTCAGAATCGCCGACTGACATCGCTCTGCCGCATCGTGATCGCCGATCCGATGAGCCCGCCGCGCGCGGCCAAAAAATCGTCCACTGCCTCAACCACACCATCGCCGTCCGACTCGGTGGTCGGCAGCGAGAGCGCGATATAGCCGCGCCGCCCCAAAAAAAATCCGCGCTCGAGCATCTCGAGATGGAAAAGCGTCTCGACCGCCGTCTTCGCGCGCTCCGCATCGCCCTGCGCAGCACCGGGATAGGCTTGCCTTCGGGGCGTGGCGCTGCCGAAATGCAGCCCGATCAACGAACCCAAGCCGGTGGCCTGAAGCGGCGCCCGGCGCGCACCTGCGACCCCGTTGAGCCGCTCGCGAAGCCGGTCGCCGAGCGCATTGATCCGCTGCACCTCCGGCGCGGTGAACACCTCGGTCAAACCGGCGAGGCCGCCCGCCATCGACAGGACGTTGTTGTTGAAGGTACCGGCATGCTCGAACGCATCCGCGGCGTCGGGATCGAAACGCTCCATGAGGTCGCGCCGACCGCCGAAGGCGCCGAAGCTCGCACCGCCTCCAAGGTACTTGCCGAGCGTGGTCATGTCGGGCTTGATATCGAGCCGGCCTTGAAGGCCCGACGGCGAGAGCCGCGAAGTCATCACTTCGTCGAATATCAAGATGCTTCCGTGAGCCGTGCATTCCTCGCGCAGCATGCCCAGGAACTCCCGGGTTCCCGGTATGCACCCGCCGCCCAACATGGGCTCGACCATGACGGCCGCGACCTCATCGGCGTGCGATCGCAACAGGGCGCGGGCACCCTCGATATCGTTGTAGTCGCCGATCAACCAATCGAACGGCACATTGAGCCGCGAACCGCCGTGACGGAAATAGAACACCCCGCCATGATAGCCGCCGTTGAACACCAGCACGCGAGGGCGGGCGGGACGCAGGGCGCGCGCAGCCGACAGCGCCATCAAATTCGCTTCGGTGCCCGAATTGGTGAAGCGTATGAGCTCGATCGAAGCGAAGCGCGCACGGATCGCGTCGGCCAACCGCGCCTCGTACAGATTGGGTCCGCCGAGGGTCAAGCCGTCTTCGATCGCCCGCTTCATCGCGGCTTGGATGATCGGGTGGGTGTGCCCGTAAAGGCCCGCCGAGTATTCGCCGAGCAAATCGAGATATTCGAATCCGTCGATGTCGGTGAGCCGATTGCCGCTACCGCTCGCAAAAGTCAGTGGAAACGGACTGTAGTGCAGCACCGTGCGGGTGTTGCCGCCCGGCATGTGCCGGGCGGCGTACTCATGGCGGCGTGCGCTGTGCGGATGGCGTTCCCGGTAACGCGTCCCGGCCCCGGCGAGCGTGCGTGCAAGATCCCCCCACGAGCGCGGGCCTCGATGCGGTTTATGAGTCATGGGACGAGCGTTGCGACGCGCTACCGGTCCATCTGCGCCAATGCGTCGCGCAACGGAGTGCTGGAGACTTGCATCCATCCCCCATAGGGCTGATTCATTTCGAGGATCAGAAAAATCGCGCCCGCCACCGACAAGCAACCGACGACAAGGGCCACGAGCACGGTCGCGCTGATGCGCGTGAACAGGCCGAAGCCGAAAAACAGGACGGCCAGCCAGGAGATGAGCACCATCAAAAAAGGCCGGGACAGCCAGCCTTGCGATTGCTCGGCCGGCAGGCGCCGGGTCTCCGCGACACTGGCGAGCAACTGCAGCGCGCGGCTCTGCCCGAACCGTTCTAGATCGGTCTTCGCCGGCAAGCGTTCCCGGATGAAAATTGCCGCAAGCGCCGCAATCAAGGCGGACCCGAAAGCCACCAGGCTGATCCACGTGGCGTTCAACGCGGCCGTCTCCTGAGCTAGCCGCTCAACGCGGCTTGTAGCTGAATTTTTGTCCGGCAACAACGGCCGTATACATGAGGCCGCCCTTGGCGATGGTGAACACCGCCATCCCCTTTTCATACCCCGCGCTCGCGGTGGTGGCATCTTTCTTGCCGCCGCTTGCTGCCGACGTGGCGCCCGTCGTGCCCACGCTGGCGGAGGCGCCGGCGGTGACGGCTACTGCGCTGACTCCGGCCGCAAACTCGAACGAACCGGTGGAGAATTCATCGAAGGCGCGCTTGTCTTCGAAAAAAATAATTTGACTGTAGCCCTTGCCGCCAAGCTGGAAGCCCGCGCTCAACTGCGTCATGGCGGTGTCGCCCACGAGTTTCCCGCCAACGTACACCCGGCCTTTACCGTACGCGCCGCCCACGATGAAACCCGCCTCGCCCACGGTCGGAAATACCGCATAGCCATAACTCTTGCCGAAAAAGGCAGCACTGGCGCCGGCATTCTTAAAGAGTTCGATCGTATCGGAGTATGCGTCGGCATGCGCTATGCTCACTGCCAGCACAAGTATCGGGGCGAATGCGGCAAGGCGAGTCATGGCTCTCACGGCGGTTGGTTCCTCATGATCGAAACAAGGCGGCTATTCTGACCTCGGCGCAACCACAGCGCAATGGCCGGCGCGGCAGGCGCAAGGAGAGTACCGAACCATGGCACGATCGATGACGCCTGCATCGTACTGCGAATGCGACGGACTGGGATTGGCGGAATTGGTGCGCCGGAAACAGGCTTCCCCGGCCGAGCTGCTCGATTGGGCGATCGCGAACGCCGCGGCGATCAACCCGAAGCTCAACTGCCTGGCGCACACGCATTACGTTGAGGCCCGGGCGCAGATCGCCGCAGGTCTTTCGCCGGGGGCATTTCATGGCGTGCCCTTCATCATCAAGGATCTCGGCATCGAACTGGCAGGAACCGTCACCAGCGCGGGCAGCAGCGCTTTCTTTGGCCGCGTTGCGCCATGCGACAGCGAGATCGCCTCCCGGTACAAGCGGGCCGGCCTGGTCATTTTTGCGAAATCCACCAGCCCGGAATTGGGCCTGACCTACACCACCGAATCCAAAGCATTCGGTGCGACCCGAAATCCCTGGAACTTGCAACGCTCGGCCGGAGGATCTTCGGGCGGAGCCGCGGCCGCGGTCGCCGGCGGCATCGTGCCCATGGCCCACGCTTCGGATGGCGGCGGTTCCATACGAGTACCCGCATCGTGCACGGGTTTGTTCGGCCTGAAGCCATCGCGCGGCCGAATGCCCTCCGGCCCAACTCTCACCGAACGCTGGTTCGGCCTGGCGACTTCGCACGCCGTTACCCGCAGCGTGCGCGACAGCGCCGCACTCCTGGATGCAACCTGCGGCATCGAATTGGGGTCTCGCTACAGTGCGCCGCCGCCGGATGGGGGATTTTTGGCGGAAATGCACCGCCCGCCCGAAAAGCTGCGCGTCGCATTCATGTTGCGAACCTGGTCAGGATCCCCTCTCGACCCGGATTGCAAGGCCGCCACGCTCGCCGCCGCTCGGCTGTGCGAAACGCTGGGGCATCATGTGGAGGAAGCGACCCCCTCGATCGATGCAGAGACCTTGAGCCGCGGGTTCGCGACCGTGATCGTGACCTCGGTCGCGCAGACGCTGCGCGATCGCGGCTTCGAGCGAGGAACACCCGTAGCGCCGGAAGAGATCGAGACCATGACGCGGATTTATGCCGATCAGGGTTCGAACGCGACGGCGCTCATGCTCGCCGACGCCAATGCCGCGTTTCAAGTTGCGGCGGTCCGCATGGCGAATTTTCTCACGCGATTCGACCTGCTCCTCACGCCCACTTTGGCCAGGCCGCCCGCGAAGCTCGGGATACTCGGGCTCTCGCCCGCGGATCTGGGGGTATACGGCCAAGAATTGGCGTCCTACAGCCCGTTCACATCGCTTGCGAACATGACCGGTCAACCCTCGATGAGCGTGCCGCTTCATTGGTCGGCCGAAGGCCTGCCGGTCGGCGCGATGTTCACGGGCCGGTATGGCGAGGAAGCGACGCTGCTGCGGCTTGCGGCGCAACTGGAAAAGGCGCAGCCCTGGATGCACAAGCGACCGGTGTTCGAATAACTTGCTGCGCCCTCGGTTCACGCGTCCGTTGCTCGTCTCCAGCGCCGGGCAGCATTTTCCGCGACCCAGAGTGGCTGCCGCATGCCAAGGCTCGGATTTTCCTTTGGGGTTGGCAATCCTGGTCTTACGACCTCTGGTATGCCGCAAGCTTGCTATGGGTTCGAAGCAAGTCCTCCGGTTTCAGCGACTCGCTTTGCGTCGATTTCTCCCGGACAACACGTTCGAACTCGATCGCGGGCACCCTGGGTCAGTCGATCCTCAAGCAAGACACGGTTCGGCAGGCCCGTGAGCGCATCGTGAGTGGCCAGGTGCCGCAGCTGCCGGTTGGCAGCCTCCAACCCGCTGGTGCGCGCCGTGATCACGTGCTCCAGACGCTCCATTTGCTCGCGCATCAGGCGCTCGTTCTGCCACTTGCGGCTGAGCGCGGTGGCGCACTGCAGCACCTCGATCGGTTCGGCCGGCTTCCTGAGCACCAAAAGCTTGTCCGAGTGCTGCAATCGTGCCACGACCTCGGACCAGTCATAATCGGTGTACGCCGAACAAATGACCACTTGCACGTCGGGATCCGCCGACCATAGCGCCTCGATGGTTTGCAGACCATCCCAGCCCGGCGGCATGCGCATGTCGACGAACGCCATGGCGTAGGGACGCCCCACCGCGGCGGCGGTACGAGCCATTTCGACTCCTTCCTGCCCCTGATAGGCGGAGTCGATCTCGAAGTCCGGGCGCGACGGGACGCTGCGGGCCTCGCCGAACAAATCGGCTTCGAGCACCGCAAGCGCCGCCTGCGCCGAATCATCGACATCGGCGCCGAGCACCTTGCGAAAATCCCGGTGGATCGCCGCGTTGTCGTCGATCAGCAAAATCCGGTGGGCAGCGGCGCCCGGACTAGACATTCGACGGGCTCTGCCGCTGACGGGGCGCTGTGGGTGCTTGGGCATTCATCGAATCGAGCATATCGGCCCGAGGCGCATAAAACCGGAGCCAAGTTCACAATTACGCCCGTTTTCTTGAGACTTCGCCTGAAACCGCTCATTGGATCGTCGAATTTCCAGGCCGCCCCGCGGCGGCCGGCAGAGGTCAACTCAGCCGGCGAAGCATCATGATTTCAGGCTTCGAGCGAGGGCATGCAGCATCAGTGTAACGATTCGCGCCACGAATGAGGACCCTGTATGGTTGACAGGAATTTTAAGTCGAGGTTTCGCTTTGCATTCCACGGCAATCGACCTATCGAGATACCAGGCGCCCACACACCTCGAGCGCTGGTACGTGCTCGTCACCATGTGCGCGATTTATGCCGTCAATATCGCGGATCGATATGTCGTGTCGACCGTGCTCGAACCCATCCGCCTCGAGCTGCGATTGACCGATGCCGGCGTGGCGTTCCTCACCGGAGTCCCGCTGGCGCTGTTCTACGTGACGTTCGGTCTGCCGATTTCGTGGCTCGCCGATCGCTTCAATCGCAGAAACATACTCGCGGCGGCGCTGATTCTCTGGTCCTCGTTCACGGTGGTTTGCGGCCTGTCACGGACCTATCTACAACTATTGGTGGCGCGCATCGGCGTGGGCGTCGGTGAAGCCGGCGGACTCCCGCCGTCTTCTTCGATTGTGTCGGACTGCTTTCCCGCGGAGCGCAGACCCATGGCCTTCACCGTGTTGGCGCTCGGCGCACCCATTGGCGCTTGGCTCGGAGCCGACATGGCCGGCGCGGTGGCTCGTGCCTATGGCTGGCGCGCGGCGTTCCTCGCCCTCGGCGTGCCCGGCGTGGCCATGGGAATTCTGGCGTACCTGACCATTCGCGAGCCGGCCCGCGGCAGATTGGACGCTGCGGCTGCCCCCGCCGGATCCTCCCTGCTCGGCGCCGTGCGATTCCTGTGGAGCCAAAGAGCCGCCTTTCATGTACTCATGGGCTGCGGAGTGTGCTCCTTGTGGGGCTGGGGCCTCATATGGTGGACGCCCGCGTTCCTGATGCGCACCTATCACCTCGACGTCGGCGAAGCGGGCGCCATCACGGGACCGATGCATCTGATCGGTGGCATGGCTGCGACGGCCGGCACCGCCTGGCTCTTGTCGCGGCCCCTAATGGCCGCGCCACGGCGGGTTCTATGGTTGCTCGGCGCAGGGGTGGCAATGGCGACCGTGCCCTCATACATCGCCTTTTGGACCCACTCGCTGTGGCTCTCGAAGCTGATGCTTTGGCTCTATATTCCCGCGATCTATTTTTTCATAGGTCCGTGCATGGGATTGCTGCAAAATCTCGCACCGGCGCATTTGCGTTCCATGTTCATCGCTCTGTCCCTGCTGGTCGGCAATGTCCTGAATTTGATCGTCGCCCCTCAGGCCGTCGGACTCGCGAGCGATTTTTTTGCGCACGGCCGGCCAACCGATGCAGCCTCACTGCGCTTGGCGCTATTGTTTCTCGCGCCCACCGGGTTCTGGGCAGTCGGTCATTTCTATCTTGCGACCAAAACCGTCATTGCGGATCTCAGGCGCGCAATCGGCCATGAGCAGGTCCATCGCGGCTAGCAAACCGCGCCCGCATCGATCGCAGGTCAGTGGGCGCCGGATCCGCGCGCGCCAAACGGCGGCCTTGCCAGCCAGATGAAGGGGATCAGGATGAAGAATGCCCATCCCAACGCAAAGAAAACGTCGTTGACCGCAAGCGTCGAGGCTTGACTGCCGATCAGTTGTTCCGCATATGTAAATGCGCCCGCGCCGCCGATCCCGTGCGCACCGAGTTGCGCCTGATATTGGTTCCAGCCGCCTGCCGAGTTGGTGATGTGTTCGGTGAGCACCGCGTGATGGTAGTCGGTGCGGCGATTCCAAATCCAAACCGTCACCGCCGTGGAGATGCTGCCCGACATGGTGCGAATGAAATTGCTCACGCCCGAAGCGGACGCCAGATCGCGGGATGGTACGCCCGACAAGATGATCTGATTGAGCGGCAGAAAGAAGAAGGACAGGCCAATGCCTTGAAAGAAACGCGGAGTGGCGAATTGGCTGAAGTTTGCCTGCTCGTTCAACACGGATGTCCAAAACACCGCGATTCCGAATACGCAGAACGAGAAGCTCGCCGCCAGCCGCAGATTCATGCGATTCATGTTGCGTCCGACGATGGGAGCCGCCACCAGCGCCAGCAGGCCCACTGGCGCAACCGCCAAGCCGGCCCACGTGGCGGTGTAATGCAAAGTCGACTGCAGCCACAGGGGAAACACCACATTTATGCCCTGAAAGCCGAAATAGGCGATCGCCATCACGCCGACACCCACGCGGAAATTGCGCCGCCCGAACAGGTGCATGTCGATCACCGGGTGCTCATCGGTCAATTCCCAGGCGATCAGAAACGTCAGGCTGACAAGCGACACGATGCCCATCGCGGCGATCAGCGGCGAATTGAACCAATCCCGTTCATTGCCGTTGTCCAACATAAACTGCAGGCTGCCGACACCGGCCAGAAGCAGGATGAGTCCCACCGCATCGATCGGCTGGCTCATTTTGTCGGACTCGCGATGCCGCAACAGCATCCAACTGGCCGCGGCGCAAAATGCGCCCACCGGCAGATTGATATAGAACAACCACGGCCAGGAAAAATTATCCGTGATCCAGCCGCCGAGTATCGGCCCGACGATGGGAGCAATGATAATCACCATGGAAAACAGTGCGATCGCCATGCCGCGCCGCTCGCTCGGATAATTGCGCAGCAGAATGGCCTGCGCCACCGACATCATGGGGCCCGATACGACCCCTTGTATGAGCCGGGCAACCACCAACATCGGCATGCTGGTCGCGAGACCGCAAATCGCGGAGAACAGCATGAATAGGCAAACGGAGGTGATGAACGTCCTGACTTCGCCGAAACGCCGCGCAATCCAGCCGGTCAGCGGCTGCACGACGGCGGCCGCGAGCATGTAGGAGCTGACGACCCAGGTCCCTTCGGAATTGCTGACGCCCAGACTGCCCGAAATACTCGGCACGGAAACGTTGACGATGGTCATGTCAAGTATTTCCATGAATGCGGCGGTCGCGATCGCGGCGGTAAGAAACAACAGCTTTCCGCCATGCAGCGGCGGATACTCGTGCGCCGCCTCGGCCGTGGGGACGATGGCCATCTCGGCGACGCGCTTAGTTTTCTGCGCCGAGATTGCGGCCGACGATCGCGTCGGCCTCGGCGTTCGCCCGTTCGAGATCCTGCGAGTAGACCTGGGTTTCGCCCACCGCCTTGTCGGCCGCCTTGCCCGCCAGAACCGGTCCATCTCTGTTCGTCGTGTCCACGGTCACGGTCGCCGAGAGCCCCACGCGCAGCGGCGACTTCGCGAGCTCCCCATCGTCGATCTCGACCCTCACCGGTACGCGCTGCACCACCTTGATCCAATTTCCCGACGCATTTTGCGGCGGCAACAGCGCAAATGCGGCGCCGGTCCCCGCCGACATGCCCGCGACATGCCCGTGGAATATAAATGCCCCGCCGTACAGGTCGCTGCGCACTTCGGCCGGTTGCCCGATGCGCAAATCGCGCAATTGCACCTCCTTGAAGTTGGCGTCGACCCACAATGCGTGCAACGGGATCACCGTCATAAGCGCCTGCCCGGCCTGAATGTGCTGGCCAAGTTGCACGCTTCTTTCGGCCACGTAGCCCGTCACCGGCGCGACGACGGCATTGCGCTGCGCGGCAATCCAGGCATCCCGAAACGCGGCCTTGGCCTGCAGCACGGCCGGATTGTTCTGCACCTGGGTGCCGTCGACCAGGGCATGTGACGCGCTGGCTTGGCGAACCGCCTGCGTCAGAGCGGCCTTGGCGAGATCCACGGTCTCGCGCGCATGTCGCACCTCTTCGGGCGCGATGGCGCTGGCCGCCAATAGCGGCTCGCGCTTGGCGAGGTCGGCCTGCGCACGCGCGAGTTCGATCTTGCGTGTCGCGATCAGCGAATCGTATTGCGCGGCGGTCGAGGTCGCCTGCCGCACCTGCCGCACCGCCTGCGCGAGTGCGCTGGCGCTGCCGGCCAGGCTGATCTGCGCATCGACCGGATCGAGTCTCACCAACACCTGCCCTGCTTGCACCAATTGTGTGTCATCGGTGAGGACCGACACCACCGTGCCCGGCACCTGCGCCGATATGACCACCTTGTTGCCGTTGACGTAGGCATCATCGGTGCGCTCGCGCTTCGTCAGCACCAACTGCCAGTAAAGCGCCCACAACACGCCGATGACGATGAACACCGCCGCGATGCGCAGCAGAATCCTGCGCCGCTTGCCATTGTCCGAAGATTCGACCGCAGGCTCGACATTTGCATTCATGGTGTTGCTCTCGTTCTTTCATAGCCGCCGCCGAGCGCGCGCTTCAGGCCGATGTCCGCCGATACGGCGGCCGCATCGAGCTCCAACAGGGCATCTTGCTGCGCGATCCACGCATCGGTGGCGCTCAATTCGGATCTGGAATCAATGAGGCCCTGGCGCACGCGCGCTGCGGTGCTGATCTTGAGGTTGAGGGCCGCATCCAGCTCGATCGCGCGCTGAGTTCTTTGCGCCGAGATTTGCGCGAGGTTCGATGCCTGTGTCGCCACGTCGCGCGCGGCGTTCACCACCGCATCCTGGTAGACCGCGACCGCCGCATCGACCGCCGCCTGACTCGCCCCATAGCGCGCCTTGAGCCGGCCGGAGTCGAACAGCGGCAAATGCACCGCCGCGGCAGCGCTCGGCACGCGGCTGCCGTACTCGAGAAGCGTCGACATATGGATGCTTTGGAGGCCGATCAACGCGTTGACACTCACGTCCGGAAAGAATTCGGCGCGCGCCGATTCGCGGCTCCTTTCCGCACCCTCCACCCGCCAGCGGCTGGCCGTGACATCCGCCCGGCGCGCGATCAGATCGATCCGCACGTCATCGGGCAGCGCGCCATCGACCGACGGCAGGGGCTTCGGGGTCAGCGGCGGCAACTCCGCGGGGGCTCTGCCCACGAGAGCCGCGAGCGCCACGATGCGCAGCGCCGCGGAACCCTCGAGCACGGCAATTTGTTCGCGCACCGCGGCAAGCGCGGCCGCGGCGTGCTGCGATTCGTCCGCGGAATCGAGCTCCGCGCCGATCCGTGCCGCGGTGACCGCGGCTTCGCGTTGCACGGTCGTCTCGCGTTCGCGGGCGAGCGCGAGGCGGCTTTGATCCGCCTGCCAGCCGAAGTAAGTGTCGGCAACCGAGCTTGTCAGTATCAGCACCGCGGCGCTGCGGTCCGCTTGGCTCGCGTGCGCTTCATCCATGGCCGCCTCGACCGCGTTGCGCTGTTTGCCCCACCAATCGAAGGTGTAGCTCGCCTGCAGGCCGAGGTCCATTTGGTTGTACCAGCTGAAACCCAGCAGTTCCGGCGGGAACAGCCCGTTGTCGCTGAGGCGCTGGCGCGACAGATCGCCGCTCGCCTGCAGATGCGCGCCGGACGCGGTGCTTGCGATACGCACCGATTGGCGCGCCGATTTGAAGCGCGCGTGAGCCGTGGCGAGCGTCGGCGAATAGCTCAGCGCCATTTCGATCAGCCGATCGAGGGTCGGATCCTGGTACTGCCTCCACCACTCTTGCGCGGGCCAACTGCCCCCGCCGCTCAAGTCCGACAACGGCGCCTCGGTGGGCAGCAACACCGGAGCCGGCTTCGGTGGGAGGCCGGCGCATCCCGCGATCGAGGCCGACAGCAGCAGTGCCGCTCGGCACAACCCGCGCGAACCGTTCACGGGGTGTCTTCCCGCGCCATCGATTGATCGAGCTTCAGCCCCAACCGCTTGAGCTGCACGATCAACTGCTGCAGCTCGGCTTCCGAGAAGTCGCCGAACATCTCTTTGAGCGGTGCGTGCAGCAGAGGCAGCAGCCGGCGCACCAGTGTTTCGCCCTGCTCGGTAATGCGCAGCACCATGCGCCGCCGGTCCTGGACGCTCGATACGCGCGTAATGAGGTCCCGGCTCACCAACGCATCGCTGATGCGCGACATATTGGCCGGGCTTTGCGAGGTCCGCGCGCACAAGTCGCTCGGATGCGCCACACCCTCAGGCTGGGAAAACAGCGCGGTAAGCACCCGAAATTCCGCCTCCGCCAGCCCGAAGGGACGAATCTGCTGCTCCAGCATGCCGGCCATGCCGCGACCGATGTGCAGCAACAGGCGCGTCAACATGATCTCCGCCATGGGCGCTTCGGGCATTCGTGCTCGCAGGCGTCCCAAGCTCGCCTCCAGCAGCTCGAATTGGCAGAGAGGTTGATTATTCATTAGATTACTAATGGTTGCATTTATAATAGTTTATATTGATAATATACATTCTGCAAATAGTTGTTGCAAAGGAAAACGACTCATGTCATTTTTCGGTCCTCGCCTAAGTCAGGTGGTAGAGATTCTCATTTACGGCGCGGCGATCCGCGTCGACGCTTAAATCCGATGGTGGCCGGAAACTCATGATCCATCGAGTCACGCGCCGCCTCGCGGGCCTGTTCGTCTGCACTCTCGTAGGATG
>JBBIUT010000018.1:0-46917 GCA_037440085.1 Gammaproteobacteria bacterium | reverse complement strand
TCACGTGGGCGCGCACCGCGCCCAAGCCATGCTCGGGCGCAAGGCGCACCGAGTAGCCGACGATGACCCCCTGTTTTTCCAGCCGTTCGATCCGGCTCTGCACGCTGGTGCGCGATCGGCCCACCAGCCGGGCCAGCTGCGCCGTCGAGGCACGGCCGTTTTCCTGCAACGCGAGTATCAACCGCTGATCGATGGCATCCATGGCATTTTAACGGTCTATCCCTTCTTATTGCCGGTATTGTACCTTAAAAACGTCTGAAATGGCCCTACCAATCGCAGGGTCGCTGGGCAAGAATGCGGCCCATCAGTGGAGGTTCTATGAAAAGCATCGTTATCGTCGGCGCAGGCAAAATCGGTTCGATGATCACGGAGCTCCTCGGCGGGTGCGGCGATTACGCGGTGACGGTCGTCGACCGTTCGCAGCAGCAGCTGGATCGCCTCGAGACCAAGGTCGCGGTCACCAAGATCGCCGCCGACATCACCCAGGGCGATAGCCTACGGAAAATACTCAAGGCTCAGTTCGCGGTCTTGAGCGCCGCCCCCTATCACGCCACGCGCCTGATCGCCGAAGCGGCGAAAGCTGCGGGTGCCCATTACCTCGATTTGACGGAGGACGTCGCCAGCACCCGCGCAGTCAAGCAATTGGCCGCGGGCGCACGCACCGCATTCATCCCGCAATGCGGCCTCGCCCCCGGGTTCATCACAATCGTGGCGAGCGATCTCATCTCTCGTTTCGACTCATTGCAGGACGTGCGCATGCGCGTCGGCGCGTTGCCGAAGTTTCCTTCCAATGCCCTTAACTACAATTTGACCTGGAGCACCGACGGCGTCATCAACGAGTATTGCGAGCCCTGCGAGGCGATCGTCAACGGACAGTTGCGCGAGACGCAGCCACTCGAGGAACTCGAGGAATTTTCACTCGACGGCGTTCTGTACGAGGCCTTCAACACCTCGGGCGGCCTAGGCACTTTGTGCGAAACCCTGGCGGGCAAGGTGCGCAATCTCAACTACCGCACCATTCGGTATCCGGGCCACGCGGCCATCATGAAGGCGCTGCTGAATGACCTGCGATTGCGCGATCGCCGCGAGTTGCTTAAGGACATCCTCGAGAACGCGGTGCCGATCACGCTGCAAGACGTCGTCATCGTGTTCGTCACGGTGAGCGGCATGCGCAGTGGCCAGCTGCTTCAGGAAACCTACGCCAACAAGATCTATGCCGCGCCCATCGGCGGCCGCGTGCGCAGCGCCATTCAGATCACGACCGCCGGCGGCATCTGCGCCGTGCTCGACATGCTGAGCGCGGGTCATCTGCCCCAGTCCGGTCTCATCAGGCAGGAAGAGATCGCTCTGGCGCCATTTCTCGCCAATCGGTTTGGCCGCTGTTATGCGATGCCCGCTCCCGCGGTCTCCAACGCCGCCTGATCGGGCGGCCGGCCGACGAAGGTCGCAAGATCGGCGAGCGTGGGAGCTCGCCCGCGAGCCGGCATGCTGAGCGCCGCCACCGTATCGGCGTGCATGACCCCATGATAGAGCTTGAGGGTCACCGGCACGCCGCACGCGCTCAAGGCGGTTGCGAGATTGCGCGAATTCTTCGGCGCGACCGTATCGTCGCGCAGGCCGTGCACCAGCAGCATGGGCGGTGCGCCGGCGCGCACGAAATTGATGGGCTGCGATTCCGGATAAAGCTCGGGCGGGCCAAACATGTCTTGCACATCCGGTTCGCGCAGCGGCAGGAAATCATACGGTCCGGACAGGCCCACGATGCCGGCGACGCGCGGGGCTGAGCTGCCCGCCGCCGCGAAATAACGCTCATCGAGCGTCACCAACGCGGCCATGTGCGCACCCGCCGAGTGCCCCATGAGGTACAGGCGGCTCGGATCGGCGCCGTAGTGTTCGGCATGTGCCGCCGCCCACAGCGCGGCCAGCGCCGCGTCGCCCATGAATCCCGCCATCCTGACCTGCGGGTAATGTCGATAATTCGGCAGCACCGCCACGTAGCCCAACTGGGCCAAGGCTGCACCAACGAACAGGTAATCGGCTTTGTCGCCGGAACTCCAGCGCCCGCCGTGCCAGAACACCACCAGCGGCGGCGGCGTGTCGCCGGGTTTGCCGGGGATGTACACATCCAGACGATGCTGCGGATCCTTGCCATAGGCGATGTTCGCCTTGCGCTTGTAGGAACCGACCGCGGCCGGCACATTGACGGCGAGAAACTCGATCTGGGTGCAGGCCGAGCCCATGAGCGCGGCCAGGCTCGCGAGCGCGGCACGCCGCGACATGGTATTCCTACTCTCTTGATGCAAAGGTGACTCGGTTGTTCCGGTCGATCAAGCCGTGTCGGTTGAGCCACAGCTGCGCATCCTGCGCATCCTCGGCAAACCAGTTGGCCGCGCTTCCCAAGCGAAAGCTGTAGCCCCAATCATCCATATCCCGGCACATCCGCTCCACGCCGACATCCGGCAGCAATCCGGCGAGCAGAATCTGCAGATAGCACACGGCGCTTTCCTCCGCATCGTCGCCGCCCGCATCGGTGTCGAGCCCGGCGCGCCGCTCGGGGGTCATGCAGATGAAGTGCGCGCTCTCGTGCAACACGGAATGGAGCGGCGTGTCGAGGCGGGCATAGATGTCCGCTCCGATCAAGCCGGCCTCGCGCTCTCCCCAATACGAGCCCGGAATGAGCTGCTCGGGCGCCACCAGGATCAACTGCAATCCGTAGCGATCCAGAAGCACCCCCAATCCGGGGCGGTCGATGGAATTGACCAACAGCACGCGAAGCTCCGCGGCACCGGCGCTATTTCAATCGCGCCAGCCGGCGCATCGCGATCGACACCAGATCGCGCGCCATTTGCTCGCGCAAAATATCCGCCTCGTGCTGCGTGGCGAGCAGTTCGTTTTCCTGGAAGCTGTAATCCTTCGACACGCTGATGGTCTGCGGCGCAAGCAGCTCTCCGTCCGCGCCCTTCACCGAAAACGTCACCGTATAAATGAGCTCGTAATCGGTGGGAATGTTGCGCGTCGATACCGCCAAAGTCCGCTGTTCGACCAGGTCCCTGGTCACGTCTATGGTCGCGGTGGAACCCTGACGAACACTTTGCACCAGCGCTCCGGAGCTCTTCAATTGATGCTCGAACTCGCGCGCGAACTCGGTATATGGATCCCTCACGGATAGATACGGCCGGGCGATCACCGCGGGCAGCGGCTGGCTTCCCGCGAGACGATACCCGCAGGCGCAAAGTCCCAACGCCGCCGCCGCGGCGAGCGCCGCCCCGCCCCGCACTCGAAAACGCATCACCGCGCCATCCTACACGACCACATTGACGAGCTTGCCGCGCACCACGATCACTTTGCGGATGGCGGCGGTGCCGACGAACTTGCGCACATGCGAGTCGGCCAGCGCCGCCTCACGCAATGCCTCCTCGCCCGCCTCCACCGGCACCGTGATCCGGGCGCGCAGCTTGCCGTTCACTTGCACGACTATTTCGGCCGTCGCCTGTTCCAGCGCCTCGGCGTCGACCGCCCTCCATGGTTCATCGATCAATGCCCGGCTGTGACCCAAGGCGCTCCACATCGCATGGGTGACGTGCGGGATGATGGGCGAGAGCGCGAGCACCGCAATCTCCAATGCCTCGTGCATCACGCTGCGGTCCGAGGGCGTGGCTTGCGGAAATCTGGCCAAGCTGTTCAGCAGCTCCATCACGGCGGCGATTGCGGTGTTGAATGTGCGGCGGCGGCCGATGTCGTCGGTGACCTTGGCGAGGGTCTGGTGTGCTTGGCGCCTGATGGTGCGCTGCGCCTCGTTCAATGCGCCCTTGTCGAGCGGCGCGGAGGATCCCGCCGCGACGTGCTCGTGCACGGCCCGCCACAGGCGCTTGATGAATCGGTAAGCGCCCTGCACGCCTTCGTCCGACCATTCCAGCGTCTGCTCCGGCGGCGCCGCGAACATCGTGAACAATCGCGCGGTGTCGGCGCCGAACTCATCCACCAGCGCCTGCGGATCCACGCCGTTATTCTTCGATTTCGACATGGTGACCACGCCGCCCGATTCGACCTCGCGCCCGTCTGCGCGCAGCATCGCCACGCGGCGCTGATCGTGTGGGTCGGTCTTGACCTCGACCTCGGCCGGATTAAAGTACTCGATGCGGCCGGACTCGGACTTGCGGAAGAACACATCGTTCAAGACCATGCCCTGCGTGAACAGGTTGGCGAAGGGCTCCTTGAACGAAACCGCCCCGAGCTCGTGGAGCACGCGCGTCCAGAAGCGGGCATACAGCAAGTGCAGAATCGCGTGTTCGATGCCGCCGATGTACTGATCGACCGGCAGCCAATAGTGCACCCTCTCGTCGAGCATCGCCCGGCCGTTGTCGCTGCATGCAAAGCGCAGGAAGTACCAGGACGAGTCCACGAAAGTGTCCATGGTATCGGTCTCGCGGCGCGCCGCGTCCCCGCAGCGGGGGCAGGTGCAGGCGAGAAATGCGGCGTCCTTCGCCAACGGATTGCCGCTGCCGTCGGGCACGAGATTCTCCGGCAGCAGCACCGGCAATTGGTTATCCGGCACCGGCACGGTGCCGCAGTGCGCACAGTGAATCACCGGGATGGGACAACCCCAATAGCGCTGCCGCGAGATCCCCCAATCGCGAAGCCGCCAAGTGGTTTGCTTCCCCCCCAAGCTCAAGCGTTCGAGATCGGCGGCCACGGCGTCAGTGGCGGCGCGATAATCCAACCCGTCATATTTGCCCGAATTCACGCAGCGGCCGTGCTCGCTGTACCACGACGCCCAGGCATCCTGGGAATAGCTGTGGCCCGCCACTTCAATGACCGGCTCGATCGGCAGTCGATACTTCTTCGCGAATTCGAAATCACGCTCATCGTGCGCCGGGACTCCCATGACCGCGCCCTCGCCGTAGCTCATAAGCACGTAATTCCCAACCCACACCGGCACTTCAGCGCCGGTGAGCGGGTGACGCACCACGAGCCCGGTCGGCACGCCCTTCTTCTCCTGCGTGGCGAGCTCCGCTTCGATGGCCGGACCCAATTTGCATTCCTCGATGAACGCGGCGAGCCGCGAATCCCCTCTCGCCGCATGCGCGGCCAAGGGATGTTCCGCCGCGACCGCGCAAAAGGTCACTCCCATGACGGTGTCCGCCCGAGTCGTGAACGCCTGCAGCACGCCCGGTGCGCCGCCGATTTCATAGGGGAATCCGATGCGCACGCCTTCGCTCTTGCCGATCCAGTTGGCCTGCATGGCGCGCACGCGTTCCGGCCAGCCCTGCATGCCGCGGAGCGCCTCGAGCAGATCGTCCGCATAGGCCGTGATCTTGAGGTAGTACATTGGAATATCGCGCCTTTCCACCGGCGCACCCGTGCGCCAGCCGCGGCCGTCGATCACCTGTTCGTTCGCCAGCACGGTTTTGTCCACAGGGTCCCAATTCACCACACCCGTCTTTTGATAGGCGATGCCCCGATCCAGCATCCGCAGGAACAGCCACTGATTCCAGCGGTAGTACTCGGGGCGGCAGGTGGTCAATTCACGGCTCCAATCCAGGGCGAATCCCAGGGACTTGAGCTGGCTTTTCATGTACGCGATATTCTCGAAGGTCCATTTCGCCGGCGGTACGCCGTTGGCCATGGCCGCGTTCTCGGCCGGCAGACCGAAGGCATCCCAGCCCATGGGCTGTAGGACATTCCTGCCGCTCATGCGCATGAAGCGCGTCAGTACATCGCCGATGGTGTAGTTGCGCACATGCCCCATGTGCAGGCGGCCGCTTGGATAGGGAAACATGGACAGGCAATAATATTTCTCGCGGGCCGGGTCTTCTTTGGCCTCGAAGCAGCGATGCTCGTCCCAATAGTGCTGCGCCTGCGCCTCGACGGCGGCGGGGTCGTATCGTTCTTGCATGGTTGTGCGCCAGAATACCTTAAGATGCCGAGTAGCCGCGAACTGTCGTCGTTTTGCCGGTAAGCTTGCGGCCCATCATGCGCGCATCCAATTTTTACGTCGGCTTCGGGCTGGTCACCGTCAGCGGCTGCCTGTGGTTTCTCGCCTGCACTCCTTTCGATCTTTCCGCTTTGGCGTGGATCGCCGCGCTCCCCATGCTGCTCGCGGTCGATCGCGCACCGACGCTCGGACGGGCGCTGTTTCTCGGTTGGTGGGCCGGCGTGGTCGAGACAGCCGGCGGCTTCTATTGGCTGGTCGAAGTCATGCAGCGTTTCGCCGATTTCCCGTGGTTCGCGGCGGTGTTGGCATTCTTGCTGTTCTGCGCCGCCCGCGCGCTGATTTTCCTGCTCTTTACCGGGGTGGTCTGCGGCATTCGCCGACAGCTGCGGGTGCCGATGACCGTGCTCGCGCCGATGGTCATGGCCGGGTGCGAATTCGTGATTCCGCAGTTGTTTCCTTGCGGCCAGTGGATCACCCAGGCCTGGCATCCGCTCGTCATCCAGATCAGCGAGCTCACCGGACCGTTGGGGGTGACCGCGCTGCTGATGACGGCCAATGGCGCCCTTTACGATGCCATGGAAAGCCCGCGCCGCGCACGCTTGCCGCTCTTTTCGGCGGCCGCAGTGCTTGCGGCGGCCTTGATTTTCGGAGCGGTGCGCATGCGGCAGATCGACGAGCTGCTCGCCAGCGCGCCGCAGCTCAAGATCGGATTGGTGCAGCCGAATTTCCCCTATACGATCGATGGGGAATTTTCCCGCGACGAGGCTGTACGGCAATTGGCCGCCCTGCAGGAACAGACGCAGCGGCTCGCGCGCGAAGGGGCAGAGGTGGTGGTGTGGAGCGAGGGAAGCTACCCGGCGGTGCTGCCGCGCGATTTCAATGCCGACTACGCGTCCGATTCGATGGCCATGATCCGGCGCGGCATCGAGACGCCGGTGGTCATCGGTGCCAGTACGTATGACTCGGCGCACGACGCCGCCTACAACTCGGCGCTTCTGCTCGACGTCCAGGGCAGGGTCGCGGGACGTTACGACAAGGTAAGGCTGCTGGCGTTCGGCGAATACATGCCCGGTATCGAGTACTTCCCGTGGCTGAGGAATCTGATGCCGGCGGCCGCCGGCCGCTTCACGCCGGGCGCTGCTCCGGCGCTGCTGTCGCTGCGCGATGCGCAGGGACGAGTGTGGGGCTTCGGACCGGTGATTTGCTATGAAGATATTTTGGCGGGGTACCTGCGCCAGGTGGGCGCACTGCATCCCAACCTGATCGTGAATATGACCGTTGATTCATGGTACGGCGCACGAACCGAACCGTGGGAACATCTCGCCTTGGCGGTGTTCGCCACCGTTGAACTGCGCGCCGCCATGGTGCGCTCGGTGAATTCCGGCGTTTCGGCGCTCATCGATCCGAATGGCCGCCTCCTTAGAAAAACCTACGCGAACGATCCGTACCGCGAGCCGCGCGCAGCGGACGGCATCGTGGTGAGCGCGCCGCGTATGTCGGGCGGCGATACGGTGTACGTGCAATACGGCGATTGGTTTGCCTATCTGTGCATCGCGGCGACGCTCCTGACCGGCGCGGGCGCCATCAGGCGCCGCCGCGCCGCGCAGGGCGGGAAGCCGGCCAGCGCCCCGGGGCCTGCCTGAGTATTCGATCGTCGCTACGACCCTTGTCGATGCTGGCTCAAATTCGCATTGGCCGCCTGCCAGGATATCCTGTGGTCCAGCCACACCTCCGCGGTCGGCGGAAAGGCGGCGGGATCATCGAGCGATGCGGTGGACACGTCGATGGTCGCCGGGCTCTTTGAATTTTCGTAAGTGAGAGCACTGCCGCAATCGGCGCAAAACCGGCGAATGACTCCGCGCGAGGAGTGGAAGGCGCGCGCGGTGCCGCTCAGCACGTCGAAGCGCTCGCGATCGACGGTCAGCCAAGCCACCGTGGGCGCGCCGCTCGCGCGACGGCAGCTCTTGCAGTGGCAGACGACCGATGACAGCGGCGTGCCGGCGACTCGATAACGAATGGCGCCGCACAGGCAGCCACCCTCCGTGATCCGCATGTGACCTCCCGTGCTCAGCGCGCGCGCGCGAACCGCCTCCGCACGCCGGCCACCACATCGGTGAACTCCTCTATTTTAAGCAAGGCTACGAACGCCGCAAAGACCAGCATTCCCGCGATCACCGTGCCGAACAGCGCGGCCGACTTGCTCCAAAAGGCCTGCGTGGCCCAATCGGCCAACAGCCAGCGGGACGAGGCGGCGCACACGGCGCCGAGAGCCGCGCCGGCCACGGCGATCTTACCTAGACTCGTGAGCATGCGCCGCGACTCGAGCCCGCCCAAGCGCCGGCGCATCAATGCATACAGCAGCAGAAAATTGCAGGTCGCCACGCAGCCGGTGGAGAACGCGAGTCCGCGATGACCCCAACCCAGGCGGAAGGTGAATATCCAATTGAACAGCAGATTGAGCCCCACCGCGAGGAAGCTCACCAGCATGGGGGTCTTGCGCCGATCGAGCGCGTAGAAGGCGTTCACCAGCACTTTGAGGGCCGCGTATCCGGCGAGCCCGATGGCATAGAAACGCAGTGCGCCGGCCGCTTCGGCCGCCTCGTGGGCGTCGAATTTCCCATGCTGGTACAGCACCGAGATGATCGGTTCGGCGAGCATCATGAGACCGATGGTGGAGGGGATGGTCAACAGGAACATCAGCCGCATGGCCCGTGAAAGCTCGCCGCGAAAGGCGTCCATGTGCCCTGCCACCACCAATCGCGACAGCAGCGGCAAGGTGACGGTGCCGAGCGCCACCCCAAAGAGCCCGAGCGGCAGCTGCATCAATCGGAAGGCGATCGCGAGCCAGAATATCGCCCCGTCGCCCAGTGTCGAGGCGAACATCGAGTTGATCAGCACGTTGAACTGGGTGGTGCTCGCGGCGATGACCGACGGCCCCATGAGAGACAGAATTGCCGCAACGCCCGGATCGCGCCAGTGAAAATCGGGCCGGTAGCGATAGCCGAGACCGGCCAGCGGCGGCAGCTGCACCGCGAACTGCAGAGCGCCGCCGAACACGGTTCCGATGGAAAGGCCGATCAGCGCGCGCGGCCCGAACTGCGGGTCGATCCACGCCCCCAGAGCCACGCCGCCGATGATGGATCCCAGATTGAAAAAACTCGAAGCCATGGCCGGCCTGCCGAACACGCTCTTCGCATTGAGCATCCCCATCACCAGTGCGGCCAGCGACACCAGCAGGATGAACGGGAACATGATGCGCGTGAGTTCGGCGGTCAAGGCCGCCTTGTGCGGATTGAACCCGGGAGCCAGGGCGCTCACCAGCTGGCTCGAGAACACCATGCCGGCGATGCAAAGGGCGCCCAGCGCCAGCACCGTCAGTGTGGCCGCCTTGTTCGCCAGCCGCCACGCCGCGCCGTCGCCCTCGCGCGCGATGGTCTTGCTGAAGGTGGTGACGAAGGCGGTCGACAGCGCACCCTCCGCGAACAGGTCGCGCAGCAGATTCGGTATGCGAAATGCCGCGGTAAACGCGTCCATCGCGCCGCCGCCGCCGAATAATGCCGCGCAAATTTGCTCGCGCGCCAGGCCGAGCAATCGACTGCACATCACCGCCAGGCCGATGATCCCTGCCGCCTTGGTATTCAGCCGCTCGGTACGTATGTCGGGCGCCACAGCGTCGGCAGCGACCGTCGATGAGGCGGGATCCGGATTGGGGCTCAGATCTGAGGGCATGAAGTGGCCGGCAACCGCAACGCTTAGGGGGCGGGCGCTGCGTTCGGCGGCGACTTGAATACGGCCCCGTCCTTCATGACGAATTGCACGCTCTTGAGCACGTTCACATCGACAAGCGGATCGCCCGCGACCGCGATCAAATCGGCATAGGCCCCTGGCGCGACCACGCCCACGGCGCCCTGCTGACCGAGCAGCTCCGCCGCGCGCGAAGTGGCGGATTGGATCGCCTGCATCGGGGTCATGCCGAAATCGACCTCACGCGCGAATTCCGCGGCGATCGGCTGGGACCAGGCAAAGCCGCCGACGTCGGTCCCGAACGCTATTTTGACGCCTGCCCGCAGCGCCTTGGTGAAGGATACGCCGTGCACGGCCACGCGCTTCCGGTCGCGTTTTCCGGAATCCGTGTTCTCCGGATCCCAGTCGGTGTAATAGACCTGCAAAGTCGGCACATACCACGTTCCCTGCTTCACCATTTGCGCGATTTGCGCATCGCTGATTTCCAGACCGTGTTCGATCGAATCGCAGCCGCCGTCCAACGCGCGCTGCAGGCCCTGGCCGTTGTAGGCATGGCAGGCGACTTTCTTGCCCCAACCATGAGTCTCCTCGACGATGGCCTTGAGTTCCTCGAGGGTGAGCGTCGGTTGCGATATCAGGTTTCCTCGGGCATCGAGCCACGAGCGATGCGTCATGTAGACCTTGATCAAATCGGCGCCATGATCCAGCTGCTGGCGAGCCGCCTTGCGGGCCTCGATCGGACCGTCGATCAGTTGCGCTCCCTTCGGCACCTCGATCTCCGGTGCGTAGCCTTCCAACGGGTAGCCGCCGGTCGAGGAGATCGACACGGTCGACACCCACATCCTGGGCCCCGGCACGATGCCTTCGTCGATCGCCTGCTTGATTCCCACATCGCCGTAACCGGCGCCTTCGGTTTCCATGTCGCGGATGGTGGTAAAGCCCTGTTCCAACGCGCGGCGCGCCGCCACGATGGCGCGCGCCGTTCGGTACGAGGCGGGGAACTTCAGCAGCTGCACGTCGTAGCCGCCGAGAGCGGGATCCTCGCCCTGTAGATAAATGTGGGTGTGCGCGTCGATCAGGCCGGGCAGCACCGTGGCCGAGCCGAGGTCGATGACTTGGGCGCCCGGCGGCGGCGGATGAGCGCCCGCCGGGGCAATCTCGACGATCCGGTTGCCGCGAATCAGGATATCCACGTGCGAACGAGGTGCGGCACTGATCCCGTCGATGAGCGATTGGGCGCGAATCAGGACGCTGCGAATGGCACCGCTCGAGGGCTGCGCGGCCTCTGCGGGCCCAATACCCGCCTCCTCCGCCACGGCCCAAGACGCCAACATCAGCGCCGCGCCGGCCAAAGCGAATCTATTCATTGCCGTACCTTGCACCAATCGCCGCTAGCCAAATTGAAAACCCGAAATGGCCTTTCCGGCGATCGACTCGCCAAAGCTGTGCACCCCCGGGTCGCCGTCGGCGGCACCCGCGGCAACCATGAGCGGAATCAAATGCTCCTCTCGCGGGTGCGATTCCCGGCCTCCCGGTGCGCTGCGCCACGCGACCAATTTTGCATCGCGAGTCTTCGGGTCCTGCACCGCTTCCTGAAGCCACGCATCGAATGCGGCAGCTGTTTCGGCGCCGCGGCCGGAAAACATCGCGGCCAAATTGTGATAGCTCATACCGCTGCCGACGATGAGAATGCCCCGCTCACGAAGCGGCGCCAGGGCCAGACCCATGGCAAGATGCGCCGTGGGGTCGAGACTGTGCAGCAGCGACAGCTGCATGATGGGCACGTCGGCGCGCGGGAAGATCAGCAGGAACGGCACGAAGACCCCGTGATCCAAGCCGCGCTTCGAATCGACCCCCAGTTCGAATCCGGCATCCGCCAGCAACGAGCGCACGCGCGGTTCCAATTCCGGAGCGCCGGCGACCGGGTATTTCAAGCGATAGGTGTGCTCGGGAAATCCGTAATAATCGAACAGCAGCTTGGGTCTCTCCGCGATATTGACCGTCGGCCGCGGCATCTCCCAATGCCCTGAAATGACTAGAACCGCCTTGGGCCGCATGCTCAAGCTGCCCTCGATGCCCCGTAGGTACGCCGCCAAACCGTCCCACATGTGCGGATCGTCGGTCGGAGGGTCCATGAAGAAGCACGGCCCGCCACCATGCGGAATATACAGTGTCGGCAATCTCTTGATGGCGTTCACGGATGTCATCTTATCGCCGTTTCAGCCTAGCCGCGCTGGAATTGCGCGTCAATTGCGCCGGACGGCGGCTCGCGGCTCGGCGGGTCGCGTTCGTGGCATGATGGCTTTCGGGGCGTGCATCCGCTTCGTTTCGAGGATTGCGCATGCGTTCGTTGCGCGCCGGCCAGGTCGGGATCACTACGCTGCTGTTCGGCGGCTACGCCGCATTGTATTTCTGCCGGGCCGACCTGTCCGTCGGCACCCCGCTCATCATCGAGCAACTTGGCAAGCATGGCGTGAGCCATAGCGAAGCCATCGTGCGCATGGGCACGATGACCTCGCTCGGCGTGCTTGCCTACGCCCTCGGCAAGCTGTTCCTTGGCGGCCTCGGCGACTATTGGGGCGGCCGCATCAGCTTTCTGATCGGGCTGGGCGGCGCAACCGCCTTTACGCTGCTGTTCGCGGCCGGGGGCGGCATTCCGGTATTCACGATCGCGTGGCTCGGCAACCGCTTGACCCAATCGATCGCGTGGGCTGGATTGATCAAGGTCTCCTCGAAGTGGTTCGACTATTCCTCTTACGGTCTGATCATGGGGATCTTGAGCATCAGCTATCTCATGGGTGACGCCGCCGCGCGACAGTGCATGGGGGCGCTCATCGAACATGGCTTTGGATGGCAGGCGCTGTTTTACTTCGCCGCCTCGGTGGCAGGCATACTGTACCTCGCCAACCTGTTCTTTTTGCGCGAATCGCGCGTCGAGACCGGGTACGCCGAAGCAAGCCCGAATCCGCGGAATTTGTTTGCCGCATCCGAGTCGCGCCCGCGGGGCATCGGCGCTACGCTGCTGCCGTTGTTGCGCAGTAAGGCGTTTATCCTCGTTTGCCTGCTGTCGCTCGGTTGCACCATAATTCGCGAGACCTTCAACATCTGGACGCCGGTCTATCTGCGGGACTACTTGGGCTACACCATGGGCAATGCGGCGGGCATGAGCGCGATCTTCCCGGGGGTCGGCGCCGTATCCGTGGTGGTCACCGGTTGGCTGAGCGATCGGCTCGGCGTCAACGGCCGGTCGCTGCTGCTGTTCCTGGGTCTGGCCGCCACGGCCGCGGCCCTGATGTTGCTGATGTCCCTGCGGCCGAGCACAACGGCTGCGCCGCTTCCCCTGTTGATCATCGGACTCATCGCCTTTTGCCTGCTCGGTCCTTATTCCTATCTTGGCGGCGCATTTGCCATGGATTTCGGCGGCAAGCAAGCCTCCGCCATGTCGTCGGGAATCATCGACGGGATAGGCTACTTGGGTGCCGTGCTCGCCGGCGACAGCGTCGCGAGGATTTCCGTGGCCTTCGGCTGGCACGGGGTTTTCATCGCGCTGGCGGCGGTGAGCGGATTGGCGGCGCTCGGCGCCGCATTCCTGTTTTTCATTGGCGCAGGAACTTCCGCACGGGCGTCCTCGCGCAAGGGAATATCCGCTTGAGCGGGCACGGCGCGATAAAGCAACTCACGGCGAAGCCCGAAGCGCTCACCGTCGAGTGGGCCGACGGCGCGGTGGGCGAATTCGCGAGCCCGTGGTTGCGCGACAACCTGCCCGAGGATCGCGACCCGCACAGCGGCCAGCGGCTGATCGATGTGGCGGATCTGCCCGAACGGCCGCGGATTCGAGCGGCGGCGGTGCGCGGCGACTCGCTGCGTATCGAATGGGAAGATGAGCCGCTGCCGGCCTCATTCGGCCTCGACTGGTTGGCTTCGCAGGCATGCGGTGCCGGCGAACAGCGTCCCGAGAATATCGTGCAGCGATGGTTGCGGGGGGCTTCACTCGATGCGTCACGAGATTTTGCGCGCGCGTCGTTCGACGAGTTTCGCGTCGATCGGCGACTGCGCCTCGCCTGGCTAACGCGGCTGCTGCAAGAGGGCGTCGCGTTTCTCGGCGGGGTCCCATCGAACGATTCGGCCATCCTAGATGCCGTGCAGCCGGTGGGGCGCGTGTTGGAAACCAACTACGGGCTGGTGTTCGACGTTCGTTCGGTGCCGCAGCCCGAGAATCTTGCCTATTCCGATTTGGGTCTCGGCCTGCATACCGACAACCCCTATCGCGATCCGGTGCCGGGATTTCAGGTGCTGCATGCGCTTCGCTGCTCCCGCGACGGCGGCGACAGCCTGTTCGCCGACGGCCACGCGCTCGCCGAGCATCTACGCACGACCGATCCTGCGGCATTCGAGCTCCTGACGCAAACTCCGGTGCCGTTTGAATACCGTTCGAAGGATGCCGAGCTCTACGCGGAGCGGCCGTTGATTCACCTGTCGTGCCGCCGCGAGGTGCGCGCCGTGCACTACAACAGCCGCTCTATCGCACCGCTGCATCTGCTCGCGCACGAGTGCGCGGCGTTCTACGCGGCTTACCGGCGCTTCGCCACGCTGCTGCGGGATCCGCAATATCAGCTCAAGTTCAAGCTCGCCGACGGAGATCTCGTGGTATTCGACAATCAGCGGATTCTGCATGGACGCACCGCGTACTCCTCGGCGAAGCATGCCCGCCATCTGCGCGGCTGCTACCTCACGCGCGACAGCGTCTATTGCACGGCGGCGGTGCTGCGCCGGACCCTCCACGGGGAGCAGCGATGACGGCCGCCGATGAGATATTCGCCATTTACCGCGACCGCGGCTCCGGAGCCTATTTCGGCGAGAGCGTGTCCATGAGCGAACACGCCCTGCAGGCCGCCCACTTCGCCCAAACCGACGCCGCATTGCCCGCGCTGATCGTCGCCGCGCTGTTGCACGACATTGGACATCTGATCGACGAAGTCCCCGCGGACATCGCGAATTGGACCACGGACGCCTGCCATGAACTCGTCGGCAGCCGTTGGCTCGCACGGCGCTTTGCGCCGGAAGTGTCCGAGCCGGTTCGCCTGCACGTTCCCGCCAAGCGCTATCTGTGCGCGACGGACGGACGGTATTTCGCCAAGCTGAGCGAGGCTTCCGTGGCAACCTTGAAATTGCAGGGCGGCCCGATGACCGGGCCGGAGCTCGCGCGCTTCGAGGCCGAGCGCTTTCACAAAGAAGCGGTGCGTCTGCGCCGTTGGGACGACCAAGGCAAGATCGCGGGACTTTCGACCCCGGAGCTTGAGCATTACCGCGACTTGATCGATCGCCTGGCGAATCGCGAACCCTGAGCGCTCTTGAATCCCCCATTTCGACCCGGGAATCTCGCCCAAGGAATCTCGCATGCCCCGTAAATTCATCTGCGCGTCGTTTTGGTCGCTGCCGCTGCCGGGTGCGCTGCACGCTCGATCCACGGCAATCAGAGGCATTCGCGGAACGCCAGAATTTCGTGCGGGCGGCTCAAGACTGCTATATGTCCCAGCCTTCGCTATCGCGGAGCATTCAGCAAATTGAGCGGCGCGCGGGAACGAAGCTATTCGAAAGAGCGGCGGGAGGCGTGCTTCCGACCGACGCCGGAAAGATCTTCCTGGAACAAGCCCGAGAAGTGGTTGCTTGCTCGGCGGATCTTAAACGCGAAATGCATCTCCTCCGAGGACTCGAAAAGGGCGAGCTTCGAATCGGCGCAGGAACCTATCCGTCGGTCATGGTGGTCGATCGGGCGGTTGCACCGCTGGTGCGTACCCATCCCGCCGTCCGGCTGCACATCAAAGTTGACAATTGGGCCAACCTGCTGCTGCTGGTCATGAAGCGAGAGCTGGTTGTTCTGCCTCTTGTAGCACCCTGGTTCCACAGTGAATTTGGCGTAGTGCGCCTGGCGCACCGCAGCCTATCGCCTATCGGCGAAATCTTCGCGCGCATCCTGCGGGAAGAGGACGCCAAGGTTTTCGGGAACGAGAAGAAAGCCATCCCAAAGACGTTTGCCGCGCCCAGGCGCGCCCGCGCTAAGTCAAGGTCCGCAACCGGCGCTGCGCCGCTCCGCCCATAGAATCGCGCACCAGCCCCGGCGTCATGGATGGCCCGTCTTGCCGGCGCCGGGCGGCGGGGGGCCGGCGGGCGCGATCACCCGCACCAGATCGATGCGGCGCCGGTCGGCGCGCAGGATCCGGAATTCCAATTTGCCGATTTGGATGGTTTCGCCGCGGCGCGGCAGGCGCCCGAACTCCTGCATCAACAAGCCGCCGATGGTGGCGTATTCCTCGTTGGAAAACGCAGTGCCGAAGTAGTCGTTGAAATCGCCGATCGGGGTGAGCGCGCGCACGTTGAATTCGCGATCGCCCTCGCGGCGAATCGCCTGATCGTCCTCGACGTCGTGTTCGTCGTCGATCTCCCCGACGATCTGCTCGATCACATCCTCGATCGTCACCAAACCGCACACGCCGCCGTACTCATCCACCACCATCGCGATGTGGTTGTGGCTCAGGCGAAACTCCTTGAGGAGCACATTGAGCCGTTTGCTTTCGGGCACGAACACCGCCGGGCGCATGTACTCGCGGATCTCGAACGGCTCTTCGCCCGCGCTATGCAATCGCAGCAAATCCTTCGCCAGCAATATTCCGAGGATCTGATCGCGGTCTTCGCCGATGACCGGGAAGCGCGAGTGCCCCGACTCCACCGCCAATTCGACCAGTTTGTCCGCCGCCTCGTCGCGCTCGACGAACACCATTTGCGAACGCGGCACCATGATGTCGCGGACCTGCATGTCCGCGACCGCCAACACGCCTTCGATCATCACGAGCGCGTCGGCATTGAACAGACCGCGTTCGCTCGCCTCGCGCAGATCCTCGATGAGTTCCGCAAGATCGCGCGGCTCGCCCGACATCGACTGCGTAATGCGCTTCAGCCAGCGGCCGGTGTTGCCATGGGGCGGTTCGGACATGGGCGGTCAGGATAACCGATCAGACATAGGGATCCGAAAACCCAAGCCGATCAAGGATTTGAATCTCCGTGGCCTCCATCTTTTTGGCTCCGGCCCGCCGTTCATGGCCGAAACCCAGAAGGTGCAAGATCCCATGGACGGTCATGTGCGCCCAGTGCGCCGCGGCGGCTTTGCCTTGCGCCTTGGCTTCATGCGCCACCACCGGCGCGCAAATCACCAGCTCGCCCAAAAAGTGTCTGCCGTCCGGACCCATCCCGGCGCCGTTGAAGGACAGCACATTGGTCGGCCGATTGCGCTTCCGGTAGCGGTAATTCAGGCTGCGGCTGCGCGCCGCGCCGACCACCAGGATGGCAAGGGTGATGTGCGAGGAGGGGTGCGCCGCCGGGCGCGGTGCAGCGACCGACAGCGCCGCCCCGGCCCAGGCCGCAAATTGCGCGCGCCGCGGCACCCACGGACGCTGCGCCGCGTAGATCACGTCGAGCTCGAGCGGTCCGGCCACGGTCTGGCGCCTAGACACCGTCGTCGGGGTTCTTAGCTTCGTAGGCCTGGACGATTCTCTGCACCAGCGGATGGCGGACGACATCGCGCGAGCTGAACATCGTGAATGCGATGCCGCGCACCCCGCGCAAGATGTCGATGACCGTGCGCAGTCCGGATGCCTTGGAATTCGGCAAATCGACTTGAGTGATGTCGCCGGTGACCACCGCCTTCGATCCGAAGCCGATGCGCGTGAGGAACATCTTCATCTGTTCATTGGTGGTGTTTTGCGCCTCGTCGAGAATGACGAACGAATCGTTGAGGGAGCGGCCGCGCATGAACGCGAGCGGCGCCACCTCTATCACGTTGCGCTCGATCGATTTCGCGACCCGCTCGAAGCCCAGCATTTCGTACAACGCGTCGTACATCGGCCGCAGGTACGGATCGACCTTCTGCGACAAATCACCCGGCAGAAATCCCAACCGTTCGCCGGCCTCGACCGCGGGGCGCACCAGCACGATGCGCCGCACCCTTTCCGATTGCAGCGCCTCGACCGCGCACGCCACCGCGAGATAGGTCTTGCCGGTGCCCGCCGGGCCGATCCCGAACGTGAGATCGTGCGTGCGAATGCTGTTCAAGTATTCGGTCTGATTGGCCCCGCGCGCGCGCACCGCTCCTCGCGAGGTGAGCACTTTGAGCTCTTCGGCGGGCTCGTCGGCATCGGCATCATTGCCGTCCATGTGCAATTCCTGAAGCGCGATGTGCACGCGTTCGGAATCCACGGGTTCGCGCTGCGAGCGGGCATACAGGTCCTGCAACAGGGCTTCGGCGCGCGCGATCGCGGCCGGTGGCCCGATGATTTGAAAGCGATTGCCGCGCCGTCTCACCTCGACGCCGAGCCGGGCCTCGATCTGATGCAGATGCTCGTCAAGCGGGCCGCAGAGTTCGGACAGCCGCACATTGTCGGCCGGCGCGAACACCAGATCCCTCGACATGGGTACGGAGCTCACGGCGGAGGTTCCGCTACAAGATGTCCGCGCAGCGAATTGGGCATGGCTTCGGTGATGATCACGTCCGCAAAATGATTGATGAATCTCATCGGATCGCGCGCCGGGCCGTCGAAATTGACCCAGCGATTGTTGTCGGTGCGGCCGGCGAGCTGCCGTGGATTTCGCTTGGCCGGACGCTCGATGAGCACCCTCTGCCGGCTTCCGACCATGCGCTCCGAAATGGCCCGCGCCTGCGAGTTGAGGCGCTGCTGCAGCGTCTCGAGCCGCTGCTGCTTGACTGCGTGCGGCAGCTCATCAGGCAGTGCGGCCGCCGGCGTCCCGGGGCGGCGGCTATAGATGAAGCTGAAAGACTGATCGAATCCCGCCTCTTCCACCAGGTTCAACGTGGCGGCGAAATCCTGGTCGCTCTCGCCGGGAAAGCCGACGATGATGTCGGTGGAAATGCAGATATCGGGACGCACGGCGCGGAGCTTGCGCAGCTTCTGCTTGTACTCGAGCACCGTGTGGCCGCGTTTCATCGCCGCCAGGATGCGGTCCGACCCGCTCTGCACCGGCAAGTGAAGAAAGTTGTTCAGCTTCGGAACGTTCGCGTAGGCCTCGATCAGACTGTCGTTGAAGTCGAGCGGGTGCGATGTCGTGAAACGGATGCGCTCCACGCCCGGCACGGCCGCGATGAAGTGAATCAGCGTGGCCAAATCCGCGAGCGTGCCGTCCTCCATCGGACCCGCATATGCATTGACGTTTTGCCCGAGCAGAGTCACTTCGCGCACGCCCTGCTGCGAGAGCGTCTCCACCTCGCGCAGCACCTGCGCGGGCGGACGGCTGATTTCCTCGCCGCGCGTGTACGGCACGACACAGAAGGTGCAGTACTTGCTGCAGCCTTCCATGATGGACACGAATGCCGTGGCACCCGCCGCACGGGCCTCGGGGAGGCGATCGAATTTCTCGATTTCAGGGAAGCTCACGTCGATTTGCGCGCGCCCCGATTGCTTGAGGTCCTCGAGCATCCCGGGCAGGCGATGCAAAGTCTGCGGTCCGAATACCAAATCGACGAACGGCGCGCGCGCCGTGATGCCCTCGCCCTCCTGACTGGCGACGCAGCCGCCCACGCCGATCACCACGTGCGGCCGTT
Organism: Gammaproteobacteria bacterium; assembly: GCA_037440085.1. GTDB lineage: Bacteria > Pseudomonadota > Gammaproteobacteria > Steroidobacterales > Steroidobacteraceae > Bog-1198. Next base: position 27,628 of record JBBIUT010000018.1, on the reverse strand, counting down.
GTTGCTTGTGGAGCCGCCATTCACCCAACAAGGAAAACACTTTTTCCTGCGCCTTTTCCCGCACCGAACAGGTATTGACCAGCAGCAGGTCGGCCTGCGCCGGGTCATCGGTGCGGGTCATTCCGTTGGCGGCCTCGAGCACATCCTGCATCTTGCTGGAATCGTACTCGTTCATTTGGCAGCCGAAGGTCTTTATGTAAACAAGGCCGGACATGGTTTCGCCGTAGGCTCACGCGGAAAAGGCCGCTAAGATACTAGGAACCATGGCAATACGCGAAGTACTTAAAATGGGCGATCCGCGCCTGCTCGCGGTCGCCCTGCCGGTATACGCCTTCGGTACTCCCGAGCTGGAACAGCTGCTCGTGGACATGCGCGACACCATGCGCGATCTCAACGGGGCCGGCCTTGCGGCGCCGCAAATCGGAGTGGGCCTGCGGGTGGTGATTTTCGGGCTCGAGGCCAACCCACGCTACCCGGAGGCGGATCCGCTGCCCTTCGCCGTACTCATCAACCCGCGGCTCACGCCCCTCGGCGAGGAAGTGGAGGACGGCTGGGAGGGGTGCCTGTCGGTACCGGGCATGCGCGGGCTGGTGCCCCGGTATCGCCATTTGCGCTATACCGGCGTCGACGCCGCCGGTCTGCCGATTGATCGCACCGTGAGCGATTTTCACGCCCGCGTGGTGCAGCACGAAGTGGACCACCTCGACGGCATTTTATATCCGCGGCGCATTCGCGATTTGACCCAGTTCGGCTTCACCGACGCGCTATTCCCGGGGCAGGCGCTCGCCGACGAATGATGCGTTGCAGCGATCAGAACGGAATGTCGTCGTCGAAATCTTCTTTTCCGCCCGCCGGCGCCGGCGACTGATCGTAATCCTCTCGCGGCGGCGCGCTGGTGCCTGCGCCCCGCTCCGCGCCACCCGCACCAGAACCGCCGCCCATGGCGCCCGCGCGCCCGCCCAGCATTTGCATGTTGTCGGCGATGATCTCGGTGGTGAACCGGTCATTCCCTTGCTTATCCTGCCACTTGCGGGTGCGCAGTTTACCCTCGATGTACACCTGCGAGCCTTTGCGCAGATATTCGGCGGCGATCTCGCCCAAACGGCCGAATAGCGCGATGCTGTGCCATTCGGTCCGCTCCTGCTGCGCGCCCGAGGCCTTGTCCTTCCAGGATTCGCTGGTGGCGATGCGGATATTGGTGACCGTCATCCCGCTCGGCATGGAGCGGGTTTCAGGGTCAGCGCCCAAATTGCCGACCAGAATGACTTTATTGACTCCGCGCGCCATGACATGCCCCTGAAGATTATGGATGTCACATATTGTACACGCGCAGGCAGGCCCCAAGAGGCGGCAATTGCGCCGTGCTCATGCAGAAACTCGGCCGCTGCGGCGCGCCCGGAGGGACCCGTGTACCCAGCGTTGACGCCGGGCGTATAGTAATTGGTTACATGCAATATATCCGCATCCGGGGTGCCCGGACCCATAACCTCAAGAGCATCGATCTCGACCTGCCGCGCGATCGGCTCATCGTTTTGACCGGTCTTTCCGGGTCCGGCAAGTCTTCGCTGGCTTTCGACACCATTTATGCGGAAGGGCAGCGGCGCTACGTGGAATCGTTGTCGACCTATGCGCGTCAGTTCCTGTCCATGATGGAGAAGCCGGACCTCGACAGCATCGAGGGTCTGTCTCCGGCCATTTCCATCGAGCAGAAGTCGGCCTCGCACAATCCCCGCTCCACGGTGGGCACGGTAACCGAGGTGTACGACTACCTGCGGCTCTTGTATGCGCGCGCCGGCACGCCCCGCTGCCCCGAGCACGGCATCGATCTCGCGGCGCAGACGGTGAGCCAGATGGTCGATGCCGTGCTTCAGCATCCGGAGGGGACGGCCATGATGTTGCTCGCCCCCGCCATATCGGAGCGCAAGGGCGAGCACACGGAACTCATCGCGGAGCTGCTGGCGGGCGGCTTGGTGCGGGCTCGTATAGACGGCGCGGTGGTGGAGTTGGATCAAGCGCCGGCACTCGATGTGCGGCGCAAACATACGGTGGAGGCGATCATCGATCGGTTCAAGGTACGTCCCGATCTCGCCCAGCGCCTGGCAGAATCCTTTGAAACCGCCTTGCGGCTCGGGTCGGGAGTGGCGCGAGCCGCCTTCATGGATGATCCGAAGCGTTCGGAACTCGTGTTCTCCAACAAATTCGCCTGCCCAATCTGCAATTACTCGTTGAGCGAACTGGAGCCGCGTCTGTTTTCGTTCAACAGCCCCATCGGCGCCTGTCCTAGCTGCGACGGGCTCGGCACCCAGGAATTCTTCGACCCGGAGAAGATCGTCGCCAATCCGCACCTGTCGCTCGCCGGCGGCGCGGTGCGCGGCTGGGATCGGCGCAATGCCTATTATTTTCAGCTGATCCAATCGTTGGCGCGGCACACCCGTTTCGATATCGACGCGCCGTTCGAAACCCTGCCGCAGAAGATCAAGCAGCTGGTGCTGTTCGGCAGCGAGGACGAACAAATAGAATTCAAATATCTCGACGGCAAAGGCGGCACGGTCAAGCGCAAACACACCTTCGAAGGCATCGTCAGAAACCTCGAACGCCGCTACAAGGAGACCGAATCGGCCGCAGTGCGCGAGGATCTGTCCAAGTACCGTTCCTCGCGCGCCTGCCCCGATTGCCATGGGACCAGGCTCAACCGCTCCGCCCGGAACGTGTTCCTCGACGGACGCAGTGCGCCCGAGGTGTCCTCGCTATCCGTCAACCGCGCCATCGAATTCTTCTCGAAATTGAAGCTGCTCGGCTGGCGCGGCGAGATAGCCGCGAAGATCGTCAAGGAAATCGGCAGCCGGCTCGGATTTCTCGCCAACGTCGGCCTGGGATACTTGACCCTCGACCGCAGCGCCGACACGCTGTCGGGCGGCGAAGCGCAACGAATCCGCCTCGCGAGCCAGATCGGCTCCGGTCTGGTCGGGGTCATGTACATCCTCGACGAGCCCTCCATCGGTCTGCATCAACGCGACAATCAGCGGCTGCTCGACACGTTGGTCAATCTGCGCGATCTCGGCAACACGGTGATCGTCGTGGAACACGACGAAGAGGCGATCCGGCAGGCCGACCATGTGGTCGATTTGGGACCCGGCGCCGGCGTGCACGGCGGCGCGATCGTGGCGCAGGGCACGGCCGCGGAGGTCGCCGCCCATCCCGAATCGATCACCGGGCAATTCTTGAGCGGCCGCCGCCGCATCGAGGTGCCGCGGGCGCGGCATGCACCCGACCGGAGGCGCATGTTGAGGATCACCGGCGCCACGGCCAACAATTTGAAGAACGTCACGGCGGAATTCCCGCTTGGCCTGTTGACCTGCGTCACCGGCGTGTCGGGATCCGGCAAGTCGACCCTGGTCAACGACACGCTGTTTCGCGCGGTGGCGACCCAACTCAACCGCGCCTCGCCCGGCTCCGCGCACTTCGAACGCATCGAAGGCCTGGAGTACGTCGATCGAGTGATCGAGATCGATCAGAACCCGATCGGCCGCACCCCGCGCTCCAATCCGGCCACCTATACCGGTCTGTTCGCTCCCATTCGCGAGATCTTCGCCGAGGTACCCGAGGCGCGGGCTCGCGGCTACGAAGCCGGACGCTTCAGCTTCAACGTCAAGGGCGGCCGTTGCGAGGCCTGCCAAGGCGACGGCGTCATCAAGGTGGAGATGCACTTTCTCGCCGATGTGTACGTGCCCTGCGATGTGTGCCGAGGCAAACGCTATAACCGAGAAACCTTGGACATTCGCTTCAAGGGCAAGAACGTCGAGGAGGTCCTCGACATGACGGTCGAGGACGCGCTGCCGTTTTTCTCCTCGGTGCCGACCGTGCAGCCGAAGCTGCAGACTCTGCTCGACGTGGGGCTCTCGTATGTCCGGTTGGGCCAGAGCGCGACCACCCTGTCGGGCGGAGAAGCGCAGCGGGTCAAGCTTGCCAAGGAGCTCGCCAAGCGCGCGACCGGCCGCACGCTTTATATCCTCGATGAGCCAACCACCGGTCTGCACTTCGCCGATATTGCGCAATTGCTCCTGGTACTGCATCGGCTGCGCGATGAAGGCAATACGGTGATCGTGATCGAGCACAATATCGATGTGATCAAAACCGCGGATTGGGTCGTGGACATGGGACCCGACGGCGGAGACGGTGGAGGCCGCATCGTCGTCGCCGGCACGCCCGAACTGGTCGCGCTGCACGACGCCTCGCACACCGGGCGCTACCTGCAAACCGCTTTGCGAGGCACGCAGCGCGAGCCCGCCATCCCCTCCGCGCAGCGCCGGCGCGCTTCTGCGGCCTGAGGCGCCGCCCTTCGGCGAGGACATTCGAGGTTTTTTTGCAGGAGCCGCGCCCAAGATGGCAACATGACCCGAGCGGGACAATCCCGGGGCGATGATATGCAGCACATACTGGTTTATTCGGATTCGACCGTCCGGGGCATCGTCCCGACGGCGCGGCGCCGGTTCGCATCGGTGCGGCGGTGAGGGGGCTCGTTCCGTTCGTCGCTCGCGGCTCGCTGCCGATACTCTCGCGCCTGGACCCCGAAGTTGCCCATGATCTCGGCCTCGCGGGCCTGCAATTGCTGCGGCCCTTCTGGCCCGCCGCCAAACCGCCGGCCGGCTTGTCGCGGTCGTGCCTTGGGCTGCGTTTCTCCCATCCGCTCGGACTCGCGGCCGGCTTCGACAAGAACGGCGATTATCTGGATGCGCTCGGCGTGCTGGGATTCAGCCACATCGAATTGGGCACCGTGACCCCGCGTGCGCAGCCGGGCAATCCGCGACCGCGCATGTTCCGCATCCCGGGGGCGGCGGCGCTGGTGAATCGCATGGGATTCAACAACAAGGGCGTGGATCACCTCGTGTCGCGCCTGGAGCGCAGCGGCTACCGCGGCATCCGCGGCGTCAGCATCGGCAAGAACGCCGACACGCCGATCGAGAATGCCGAGGACGACTATAGGGTGTGCCTGTGCAAGGTGTACCCGCACGCCGATTACGTCGCCGTGAACGTATCTTCTCCGAACACGGCCCGGCTGCGTGAGTTGCAGGATCGCGACGGCTTGGAGAGACTTATCGGGTCGCTGCTTCGCGCACGCGCCGAACTCAAGGTGCGCCACGGCAGATTCGTTCCGCTGCTGGTCAAGGTGTCGCCGGACCTCGACCCCGGCCAGGTTTCCTCTCTGGCCGCGAACCTGCGCTCGCTCGGCATCGACGGAGTCATCGCTACGAACACCTCCACCAATCTTGCGCCCCTGGGCGCCGACTGGCCCGCCGGGCAGCGCGGCGGACTGAGCGGAGCGCCGCTGCATTCCCGGGCGCTCGCCGTGATATCTCAATTGCGCGCCGAACTCGGCCAGGGCTTTCCCATAGTCGGCGTGGGCGGCATCGTGAGCGCCGATCACGCGTTGGCCACACTGCGTGCGGGTGCGGATCTCATTCAGGTCTATACCGGATTCGCCTACCGCGGACACGCGCTCCTCGAGGAGATTCTGGATGCGCTCATGCGCAATCGACCGTCCGCGGTTGCGGCCGCGAGCGCCGCCGCATGATCGATGCGGATCTCATCGAGCGGTTTCAGCGGGACGGCGCCGTGCGCATACCGCAGCTGTTCACGGCGCGTGAACTCGAGGATCTGCGTGCCGGGATCGACTTGAATCTCGGGCACTTGAGTCCCCGCGCCAAGGTCGCGAGCAGCCCCAACGATCCCGGCTATTTCGTCGAGGACTTCTGCAATTGGCGGGAGAATCCCCACTACCGGCGCATCATTTTCGAGTCGGCCCTGGCAGAAACGGCCGGCCGACTGATGCGCAGCCATGCCGTTCGTCTATACCACGATCACATGTTGACCAAGGAGCCCGGCACGCGCCAGCCGACGCCCTGGCACCAGGACCAGCCTTACTACAACATCGAAGGCAGGCAGAACGTGAGCTTCTGGATCCCCGTCGATCCGGTAAGCCGCGCATCCACCCTGGAATTCATTGCCGGATCGCATCGCGGTCCCTGGCTGATGCCGCGCTCCTTCATGGATTCGCAGGCAAAGTGGTTTCCCGAAGGCACCCTGGGCGATCTGCCGGACATCGAGGCGCGGCGCAGCGACTTTCCCATTCTCGGTTGGGCGCTCGAACCCGGCGATGCCGTGTGCTTTCACATGCTCACCCTGCATGCCGCCGGCGGTATCGAGGGGAATAGGCGCCGGCGCGTGTTCTCGGTGCGATTCCTGGGCGACGACATCGTGCACGCGCCGCGGCACTGGAAGACATCGCCGGATTTCCCGGGCTTGCAGGCCGAGCTGCCGGCGGGGTCGCCCATGAATCATCCGCTATTCCCGGAGCTGTGGCGGGCAACGTAAACTCCCGGCGATCGGATCCATTAAGCTTCGCTCCTTGGGATATCCAGCCACCACCTTGGGGAAGATTCGCAATCATGAGCCACACTCGCCATTCGACGGACCCCAAATCTCCCGCCGGCGCCCGGCACGGCGAGCAGGTGCTCAAGCGCCTGCGCGCAAACCCTCCCAACATCTGGTACGCCGGCGAAAAGGTACGCGACGTGACCGCGCACCCGGCGCTGCGCGGCGGAGTCATGACCCTGGCGCGCCTCTATGATCTGCAGTGGCAGCACGCCGATAAGACGCTGTTCGATTCGCCCTCGAGCGGCCACAGGGTGGCGCGCTCGTTCATGTTGCCTAAGACCCTTGAGGAGCTGCGCAGCATCTCGGTGGCCATGAAGGTTTGGGAAGATTACACGCACGGCATGATGGGCCGCGTGCCCGACTACATCAACCGCGCGATGAGCGGGTACGCCGCGGGCGCCGCCTTTCTCGGCGAGGCCGATCCGCGATTCGGCGCCAACGCGATCCGCTATCACGAATATCTGCGCGAGCATGATCTATGCCTCACGCATACGCTCATTCCGCCGCAGGCGAACCGCGCCGTGAGCTCGGCGCGCCAGGCCGATCCGTTTCTCGCGGCCCGGGTGAAGGAGGAGACCGACGCGGGTATCGTCATTCGCGGCTGCAGAATGCTGGCGACGCTGCCGATCTCGGATGAAATCATGGTGTTCCCCTCGACGCTGCTCAAGAGCGCCGAAGAGGACGCCCCTTACGCCTTCGGCTTCTCGATTCCCAACCACACGCCCGGCCTGCGGTTCATCTGCCGCGAGAGCGTCGACTACGGGCGGTCCCATTTCGACCACCCGCTCGGCTCGCGCTTCGAGGAGATGGACGCCGTGGTGGTGTTCGACGATGTGTTCGTGCCGTGGGAAAACATCCTGCTGTACCGTGACGTCAACCGCTGCAACCAGGCGTATTCGCGCACCGGTGCGGTCGTGCACATGACGCACCAGGTGGTCGTGAAAAACATTGCCAAGGCCGAGTTCATGCTGGGGCTCGCCCACCTGCTGGTGGACTCGATCGGCGCGGAAGGGTTCCAGCACATTCAAGAGAAGCTCGCGGAATTGTGGGTCAACATGGAAACCATGAAGGCATTCCTGCGCGCCGCCGAGACCGACGCGGCGCTCGATGAGTGGGGCGTCATGCGCCCGGCGTGGAATCCGCTCGACGCGGCGCGCAATCTGTTTCCGCGGCTTTATCCGCGCATGGTGGAGATCATCCAGCAGATCGGCGCCTCGGGGCTGGTTGCGATGCCGCTCGAGGCGGATCTCAAAGGACCACTGGTCGAGGACATCAAGCACTATTACCAGGCCGCGCGCGCCGAGGCCTTTGATCGCATCCCGCTGTTTCGCCTCGCCTGGGATGCCTCGCTGTCGGCGTTCGCGTCACGGCAGGTCCTCTATGAGCGCTTTTTCTTCGGCGATCCGGTCCGCATGGCCGGCGCTCTCGTCGCCAGCCACAAATCGGAGATTCTGGAGCGGGCGGAACGCGTGCGCGCCTTCGTCAGCGAGGGGCGCGACGAGGCCTTTGCGGCGGCGGGCCGTTAGGGTGTCTGCGCCCGATCCGAAGGCATTTCGCGAGGTCCTTGGCTTGTTCGCCACCGGCGTTGCCGTCATCGCCACCGAGCTCGATGGCCAGGTTCACGCCATGACCGCGAATGCGGTCTCGTCGCTCTCCCTCGACCCGCTGCTGGTGCTGTTTTGCCCGGCAAAGCGCGCACGCTTTTCGCAGCTGTTAGCGCGTGCGTCCGGCTTTTCGATCAACTTTCTGCGCGACGAACAGGAAGCGCTGTCGACCTACTTCGCCGGGAGTTGGCCCGAGACTGCGTCTCCCAAATACCGTTTCATCGAAACCGACGGGTTGCCGCGCCTCGAAGGCTGTCTCGCGTCCCTCATCTGCACCAAGCGCGATGTCTACGAGGCCGGCGATCACTGGCTCGTCACGCTCGAGGTGCGCAAACTGCACAAGGGCGTCGAGCCGCTGCGGCCGCTGCTTTTCTTCAGGGGAAAATACCGCCGCGTCGACGCCCGCACGGGGACCCAAGCTCCCGATCTCGTCAGCACCGCCGACGAGCCCGTGCAGATGTACTACCACGAGCCGTAAAGCGCTCGTGGGCGATGCGCTGCGCGACCGTTCGCGCGCGTCAATGCGCAGCGGTCGTCAGCGCCTTGAGAAGCAGATAATAAAACTCGACGCCGGTGTAGAAGGAATCGACCTTCAAGCGTTCGTCCCGGCCGTGCTCGCGGTGATCGTTACGCTCGATCGCCACACCGCTGATCCCGTAGCTCGGAATTCCCGCCAACATGGTATGAATGCTGTCCGAGGCGCCCGGTTCCATGATGGGAATTACCGCCGCACCGGGCCACAGTTTTGCCGAAACGCCGCGCAGCGAGTCCATGAGGTCCGCCCGCAGGGGCGGCGACGCCATGGCGTTGCGATCCGAGCCGTGATCCGACAGCTCGCCGCCGTCGCTGCGGTAGCGCACGCTGAGTCCGGGGTCGTTGAAAAGCGTCACCAGCGCCAGGCGTATTTCCTCCTGCGAATGGCCGGGGAAGATGCGGCAATTGACATTGGCCTCGGCGCGCTGCGGCAAGGCGTTCGGCGCGTGCCCGCCGGCCAGCATGGTGGCGACGCACGTGGTCCGCATGGTCGAGTTATAGCGTGGGTCCTTCGACAAGCGGGCAATGGCCGCGGAATCGGGCGGCGTCGCCAATAGGGCGCGCAGGTCGGCGGCCCGCTCGCCGGTTTCGAGCAACGCCATTTGCGCGAAATATTCGCGCGTGACGCTGTTCAATTCAAACGGGAACGGCGTTCTCTCGAGCGCCTCGAGCGCATGCGCGACCTGGTATATCGGATTGTCGGGCCTTGGCAGCGAGCTGTGTCCGCCCGGATTGGTCGCGAGCACCTGATAGTCGGCATAGAGCTTTTCGGTGGCCTCGAACTCCACCGTGAGCGGCTTGCCGTGCTCGGTGACCACTCCGCCGCTGTCCGGATTGAGCGCGTATTCGGCATCTATGAGTTCCCGGTGGCTCTTCAGCAGCCAATCCACACCGTTCGATTTTCCGCCCTCCTCGTCGGCGGTGAGCGCGAGGATGATGTCGCGATCGGGCACGAAGCCTTCCTGTTTCAAGCGGATGAAATTCGCGACAACGATGGCGTCGCTGTCCTTCATGTCCTCGGTGCCACGTCCATAGTAATAGCCGCCCTGCTCGACGAACTGGAAGGGGTCCGTGGTCCAATCCTCGCGCCGCGCTTCCACCACGTCGAGGTGGCCGATGATCAGAATGGGCCGCAGTTTCGACCCGGCCTTGCCCCGATAGCGCGCGACCATGTTGCCCTTGCGGTCATTGGGTCCCACCACGGTCACGTCGGCAGCCGGAAAACCGGCATCGAGCAGGCGCCGGGCCATCGCTTGCGCCGCGACGGTGGTGCTTCCGATGGAGTCCGTGGTGTTGATCTCGATCAACTGCTTGAAGATGTCGTGCGCCGTGGCGCGCACCGCGGCATCGCTCATGGGAGAGGCGGCCCAAGCGGTTGGCGCGCACAGCGCGGACAGGAGCACTCCGATAGACTTGAGGGCGGCGCGGTGATTCACGGACGATCCTTTCGGCGAAAAACGGACAGTGAGAATGTCGTTATTGCCGGCCCGAGTCAATCAAGAGCTGCCGAGATCGCCGCGGCCGCGCATGTGCCGAGATGTTATCCTTCACGGCGGCGGGATGCGGTCCCGATGTGCAAGCGGTTCTGTAGGGAAACGGGAAGGCTATGGCAAAAAAGAGCAACCCGGCGGTGACGCGCCATGCGGCCGAAGCCGCCGTACAAACGCTGCTGCGCTGGGCCGGCGAGGATCCCCACCGGGAAGGGCTGCGCGATACCCCGAAGCGCGTGGTCGATGCGTATCGCGACTGGTTCTCCGGCTATACCATCGATCCGAGCGAATATCTGCGGCGGACGTTCGAGGAAGTCGAGGGCTACGACGAAATGGTGGTGTTGCGGGATATCGCGTTCGAATCGTTTTGCGAACATCACATGGCGCCCATCATCGGCCGTGCGCACGTCGGCTACCTGCCCACCGACAGAATCGTGGGCATCAGCAAGCTCGCACGGGTCGTTGACGGCTTCTCGCGCCGTTTCCAAGTTCAGGAAAAACTCACGGCCCAAATCGCGGCATGCATCAACGAAGTGCTCAAGCCGCGCGGCGTCGGCGTCGTCATCGACGCCGTGCATCAATGCATGACCACCCGCGGGGTGCATAAGCGCGGTGTTTCGATGATCACCAGCAAAATGCTCGGTACCTTTCGCGCAGATGCCAGCACCCGCGCGGAATTTCTGCGCTTCATCGACATCGAGGGTAGCGGGCGGCGCTGAGCTGCCGTTCGACCGGTCAGTTGCGCTTGCGCTCGGCGGCAGGGCCGGCAGGGCCGGGACGCGCCGGAACGCCGGGGCGCGCCGGAATGAGATCCACCGAAAAGCTGTACTTATGAAGTTCGCCTGGCTGCAGCGCACCTACGCCGACCACCTGCCGGGCGATCTTCTCGCCCTGTTCATTGGTGATCGATACGACCACACAGTATTCGCAAGCCTCGCCGCGGCCCGGGTGGTGAATCGAGCCGTCGATGCGCATGGCCGGCACCCCTTCGGACTGGGGCTCGGAATTTGCGGCACTGAACCTCAGGTGATGCTGGCAGCCGGGGCAAATATTGGCGCTTTGCAGAACAGTCGCCTTGCAGTGCGGGCATGTTCGCGTTGCGCCAAGAGTGCCCTGACGAACGACACTCATGAGGAGCCTCCTAGCTGCCGCCGCTCGCCGAACCCGCGAGCTTCACCGTCTTCTCGTCGCCCCAGCCGAATTCGACGTGGCCGCGCATGCGCGAGCCGGCCGCCACGGTGATCGATCCGGCCTTGACGTCGCCGACGATGACTCCGCCTTCCAACACGTCCACGCGCTTGGCCGATTCGATGTTGCCCTGCAGCTCGCCGCCGACCACCACGATCCCGGCCAATACCTGGCCCGTCAAATGGGCGCCGGCATCGATGCTGAAATTGCCGTCGATGCGTACATCGCCTTTGAAGCGGCCGGCCATGCGCACGTTGCCGGATCCCTCGATCTTGCCCTCGATCGACAGGTTGGCGGCAATCACGGACTCGCCGACCTCGCCGCGTTCCCGGGGCACGGGACGGTGCGATGCCCCGCCCACCATCGCTTCGTTCGCGCTGCGCTCCGCCGCCGGCGTCACCGACGGCTGAACACCGCCCATCGGTGCGGGTGTCATTGGATCCTTGCGACCCGTTGGCGCAGGTGTGGGTTTCTCATTCCAAAGTGCCATAGCTCAATATCTCCTGCGTTTGAGGTGGGTAGAGCGTACACGCTAACGCCGGAAAATGGCATCGGGCCAATGTCTTTGATTGGAGACGGCCGGCCCCGTCAAATACCCCTACCGGCGTCCCTTACCCGGTTCTTGCGGGTATCCCGGATACCAATTCCAGCGGCCGGCAACGCTCATGAACGCGGGAACGACAAATGCCCGGATCACGCTGGCATCGACCAAGACCGCAACGCACAGACCGGCGCCGATCATTTTCAACGCCGGCAGGCTCGCACTGACAAACGCGCCGAATACCGCGGTCATGATCAAGCCGGCGCCCGTGATGACCGGACCGACGGCTGCCAGACCCTCGGCCGTCGCGCGGTCATTGTCGCCATGCAGCGCAAACTGGCGCTGAATGCGAAACAGCAGGAACAGCTCGTAGTCCATGGAAAGCCCGAAGCTCAAACAAAATATCATCAGCGGCACTTCGAGCGGTATCGAAGAAAAGGGCCGTTCCAGGCCGACCAACCCGTGCAGCCAGCCGAATTGGAATACGGCGACCACGGCGCCGTAGCCGGCGGCTACGGCGAGCAGATTCGCGATCACCGCCTTGAGCGGCAGAAGGTACGAACGGAAGGCGGCGAACAGCAGCAGCAGCGTCGTGACGATGACGAAGCCGAACACCTTGGGGAAGCTCTTCCACATGGTGTCGCTGAAGTCATTGTAGAAGGCCGGAGTGCCGCCGATCGTGACCGTGAACGGCCCCGCAGGCACGATGTGCCGGAGGTCCCGCGCCAGCTGTTGAACCTGCCGCAACGATAAGCCGTTGGCGGGCGTAATCTCGAACAACGCGGAACGCCCATCGCGGCTCGAGTAAAGATGTGCCGCGTCGCCGCGCGCGGCGAGCGGCGATGCCACCTCCGCCACACGCGCATCGCGTCCGAGCCGCGTGAGATAGTCCGTGAGGGCGGCGGCGTGGTCGGCGGCGAGCACCGGCTGTCCGTCGGTCGCGCGCAGCAATACGCGCACCGTCAGCGCAGTATCGGCCGCGGCTTGCCGGGACAATAGATCGGCTCCGACCCGCGATTCCAGCTCCCTCGGCATGAACCAGGCTTCATTGCTGAATCCGCTGTGCGCACCGGATATGGGCAGTGCGATCAGCACCACCGCCCCGGTGGCGGCCGCCAGCGTGCGCAGCGGGCGCCGCACGATCCATTCCGCGAGCCGGGCCCATCGGCTCTTGTTCTCCGGCGCCGGCGCGGATGGCCGTCGCCAGGGCCAAAGTTCGATCCGCCTGCCGAGCAGCGCCAGGCACGCCGGCAACAAGGTCAGAGCGGCGAGCACGGATACCAGCACCACCAGGGCGCCGCCGATGCCGACGCTGCGGGTCTCCAAGACGGGACTGAAAAGCAGCCCCAGCAGCCCGATGGCGACGGTCGAACCCGACCACAGGATGGTGGTGCCGGCCTCGGCCACCGTCTGCGCCGCCGCCTCGAGCACCGGTGAATGCTGCAGTCGCTCGCGATAATCCTTGACCATCAGCAGCGAGTAGTCGATGCCGATCGCGAGACCGATCATGGTGACCACATTGCCGAGGAGATTCGATACCGGCATCAAACGCGCCAGCACGAACGCGAGTCCCAACGACACCGTGGTCGTGGCAAGGCCCATCAGAAACGGCAGGGCGGCGGCGATCAGAGTGCCGAAAGCGATGACCAGTATGGCAAGCGTGAGCGGCAGGGCCCGCTTCTCGGCGCGATCCCCGCCTTGCGCACTCGAGGTATTGATGTCGTAGTCGGCTGCCGGCCCCCCGGTCACCGCGACCCGCGCCCCGGGATCGAGCGCCGTCAATTGCGTGCGCAGCGGTGCCAGCGCCGCACGCACGAGGGGGACGGCGCGCTGCTGCCCCGGCACGTCGGTGGCGGCGATTTCGACCAGCAACAGCCCTAGGTGGCCGTTCGGCGCGCGCAGATGGGGATCGCGGGAGTCCGAGTAGGCGGCAACGCGTTTGACGGCAGGGAGGCCGCGCAGCACCCGCGCCGCATCGCGGTCCCAGGCCAATAGCCCGGCATCATCGGCCGAAAGCGCCGGCGTCGAAACGGCGACCACGAGTGGCTCGAGGAACGGGATGCTGAAATCGGCGCGCAATGTCTCGGCCACCTCATGCGAGGGGCTGCCGTACAGGTCCGATGTGCCGTTTTGCGCCGCCAGCTCGAATTTGCCGGATCCCCAGACACCGAGCGCAATAGCGACGGCCCAGGCGGCAAGCACGCCTCGCGGGTGCCTGCCGACGCAAGCGCCGAATCGGTGAAAAACATGGCTCATCGGTTGTGGGTCGGGCAGTGGCTCAGAAAGGGTAGTTGATTCCGGTAAACACGGCACCCCCCTCGGAGCCGTACCCGACATCCACATAGCCGACGACGAAGGGGCTTGCAATCCCGCGAAAGCCGAGCCCGCCGACATGGTGCAGGTGCGCCACCGGCGAATCCCTGGAATGAGCAAAGACCTCGCCGAAATCCACGAAAGGCGTCAATTCGATGTCGATGCGAGTGGACATCGCATCGACGGTGAGCACTCTTTTGCGGTACTCGATGCTCGTGGAAAATGAATTGCGGTCGTTGAAGCGCCCCTCGCCATAACCGCGCAGCGGCTGGCTGCCGTCCAGGGTGCTGCGATCGCCGCCGATATTCGACAGACTCCAAAACGGCACATTGGTCGTACCCGGCATGTAGCGCAATGCCGCGTGCGCGGCGATGGTATTTCCGGAGGCGAGCGACCACAGCTGGCGCGCGTCCAATCCGCCCTCGCTGTACAGCGAAGTGTTGAACACGCCGTCCCGCGCCGCGGCGCCGCCATACAAGACGTAAGCGCCGCCGCGCGTCGGTACCGTGGGATCGTCGCGCGTGTCGTAGACGATCTCGACCCGGCTCAGCGTTTCGTGGGTGGTGCCGACGCCCGGGATCGGTCCGAAAAAATCGTCGAGCGACGGGATGCCGTCGAGCGTCCCCTCTTGGATCTTGACTTCGCGCGCGCGCATCGTATAGGCAAGTTGCAAACGATGGCTCAAATTCCAGCCGACCCTTACCTGCGCATACATCTGCTGCAATGTGTAGTTGGTCTGATTGCTCTGGGGCGAACTGTTGCCGATGCCGTAAAATCGCGGGGTGCCGCTGCGGTCATACACCACACTGGTATTGAACGACAGGGCGGTGTTGCGCGAGCGTCCCGTTTGATATTCGGAATCGAATTCGCTCTCCACGCGCTCCTTCGCTCCGACCACGGTCGACCATTGCGCGTCATCCGACGGAAAGGCATAAATCCGGCCGCGGATGCCGTAGCCGAAATACGGGTTGTAGAGCACATCGGGCGCGATGATCTGGTTGATCTGCCCCTTATCGTCCATCATCAGCCAGGTCGGGATCAATCCCAGGGTCAGCCCGCTATTCGGATCGTGGTCGATCTCCGGCACCGGAACGAACGGGGCGGTGGTCGGATTGAGCCAGCTCGCGCTGCCGTTCGGCGGCGCCTGATCCTCGGCGCGCGCAAGCCCGCCGCCCGCGGCGGCGAGCGCCGCGGCGAGCGCCGCGCCAGCACACCGCGGGACCGGACTCAACGCTCGGGCCCGCACGGTCTAACTCGTTCCCGCCGGGTCCAAGCGCAAAGGTACGGTCCGATCGCGGCCGATGTCCGCGACGGCATGGCCTATAATGTGGCCTGCAAAAATATGGGGCATAAACACTTGTTTCAACATCTCGACCGCTTGAACCCCGATGCCATCCTCGGATTGATGGCAAAATTTCGCGCCGATACATTCTCTCAAAAAGTCGATCTCGGTGTCGGGGTCTATCGCGACCTCAGCGGCAACACCCCGATACTCGAATGCGTACGCCGCGCCGAACAAATCGTGCTCGCGTCCCAGACCACGAAATCCTACGTGGCCGCCGCCGGCCGAGAGGAATTCAACAGCGCCGTCGAAGAGATGGTTCTCGGTGCCTCGCATGCCGCGCGCCGCGAGCGGCGCGCGCGCACTGTCCAGGCACCCGGCGGCTGCGGGGCCTTGCGGGTCGGCGCCGAGCTCATCCGCGCGGCCGCGCCGTCGGCCACGGTACATGTCAGCGATCCGACCTGGGGTAATCATACGCCCCTGCTCGGCAGCTCCGGGCTCAAGCTCGCGCGTTATCCCTATTACGATGCAAAGACCCATCAACTGCGTTTCGATGCGATGCTGGAGCGCCTGGAGCTTGCGCGCGAGGGCGATGTGGTGCTGGTGCACGCCTGCTGCCACAACCCTTCCGGCGCGGATCTCGACGCGGCCCAATGGCGGATCCTGGGGGATTTGCTGCAGCGGCGGCGGCTCACCCCGTTCCTCGATCTGGCCTACCAGGGATTCGGGGTGGACCTCGAGGCCGATGTTGCCGGGATTCGCCTGCTCGCAGAGGCGCTTCCCGAGGCCCTCATCGCCGTATCGCACTCCAAGAATTTGGGCCTGTACCGCGAACGCGTCGGCGCACTGATCGTGATCGGCGAGAGTGAGTCCCGTGCGGACGCCGTGTTGAGTCATGTGCTGCAAATCGCCCGCGGCATATATTCGATGCCGCCCGACCATGGCGCGGCGATCGCCGCATGCATCTTCACCGATCCGCGGCTGCGCGGCTCCTGGGTGGCCGAATTGGCGGACATGCGCGGCCGGATCCAGGACATGCGCAAGTTGCTGGCGAATCACCTGCGGGCGGTCACCCACGGCGCTTCTTTCGATTTCATCGAGACGCAGCACGGCATGTTCTCGCTGCTTGGCGTGTCCGGCGAGGCGGTCGAGGCGTTGCGCGACAAGCACCACATTTATATGACCGCCGACAGCCGCATGAATCTTGCCGGACTCATGCCGCACAACGTGGCCTACGTGGCCGAGTCGATCGCGGCGGTGCGCCAAACGCCGCTCAGCGCTTGACTGAAGACCTGCTGGCGAAACGGTGCCGCACTTCGCCGTCGTGCGTGCGCTCTGTAAATCGGCCGCCGCAATAAGCCGAAACCACCCGCCGCCAAAACGCCACGGCGCCCGGATTTCGCTGATATTCCACGATATCCCAGTCGCCGGCGAAGCGGTCGAAGATCAGGGTCGCGGCATCGCGGCCGACTCCGTGCCGGCGGTATTGCTTGCGCACGAAGAACTCGGACATGTGGTAATTCACGGCGCCTTCGCCGGCGGTCGCGATACGCGGACGTGTGACCAGCGCAAAGCCCACGGGCTCGGCTCCCTTGAGTATCACCAGGGGATGGGAATGGTCGTTTGCGAACCAGTTCGCGAAGATCTCGTCTTCACGCGGATTGCCCGCGCCAAGCACCGGAAACAGGCCGGTGTTCAGATCGGCCAAGGCATCGATGTACTCAGCGTAGACGCTCTGGATCCATTGGCGATCCTTCGTCGAGTGTTTACAGTCGCGAATGCTGACAAGCAACTACGCTGTTTCCCCAAGGCCACAAAAGACACCGCCCGGGCGGGCGGCATTGGCCGCCCACCCGGGCAAGTGATCAGCTGTCGAATCGATTACGGCTTGGAAGCCGGTGCAGCAGGTGCTGCGGGTTCGGCTGAAGACGCTGCACCAGCGGCGGCGCCGGCGGCGCCGGCGGCAGCACCGGCATCAGCGGCGGGAGCAGCAGGAGCAGCAGCCGGAGGAGTGGCTTCGGCCGCCGGTGCGGGAGCGGGAGCCTCGGTCTTGCTGCCGCAGGCACTCAGCACAAACGCAGCGACAAGAGCGCTTAAAGCAAGTTTGGTCTTCATCTATCGATACCCCAGAAATTTAATGAAAAAATTGAAAGCTGAGCATGTTGTTTTGGGCTTCCACCCAACTGTACGGTCTAATTTTAGAGTGTTTCCGCCCAATTTCATATCTCTTTCGCGTTGACCGAGCGTCTCCGGCCACAATTATTGCCGCTGTGGGCGACCCCGCCGGCGATTGCACCGGCCGGCACGTACTTTAAGACCGGTTCGCAGCCATGTACGATCAACGGTATATGAGAGAGTCGAAGTGAGCGAAGCCAGTCTGGATCAGCTCTATTTGCTGCATTTGCAGACCTTGATGAGCCGGGCGGACCGATCGCTTGCAGCGGCCGGTTTCGATGCCTTGGTCATTCACTCCGGGCGGCCGCTAATCCAGTTCCTGGATGACCAGGACTATCCTTACAAGGTGAATCCCCATTTCAAGGCCTGGGTACCCATTGTGGACAATCCGCAATGCTTCGCCGTTTATGCCCCAGGGTCGCGCCTCCGGCTACTTTTTCATCAACCCAACGATTTTTGGCACAAGCCGGCGAGCCTGCCTCAGCAACCGTGGTCGGCAGCCATCGACATCACCCCAATGCCGGACCCTGCTGGTGCCGCGGTGCACTGGGCCAAACTCGGGCGGGTGGCCTTCATCGGTCCCAGCGACTGCTTCCCAGCCGCCGATTCGCAATCCGTGAATCCCCCTGAGCTGCTCGCAAGTATGCACTTCGATCGGGCCGTAAAGACCGGCTACGAGCTCGAATGCATGCGCCGGGCGAGCGAACTGGGTGCCCGTGGCCATGCTGCCGCAGTTGCGGCATTTCGTCGCGGCGCCTCCGAATACGAGGCCCACATGGCATATCTGGCCGCCGGCGCGCAGCGTGAGGAAGAGACGCCCTACAACAACATCGTGGCTTACAACGAACATGCGGCGGTGCTGCATTACCAGCATCTCGATCGGCGCCCTCCGGCAACCCTGCGCTCTTTTTTGATCGACGCCGGCGCCCAGTTTCGCGGCTACGCATCGGACATCACGCGCACCTACGCAGCCGCGCCCGGTCTGTTTGCGGATCTGCTCGAGGGCACCGAGGCCGCCCAGCGGCAGCTGTGCCAGGAGGTAACCGTGGGGCGGGATTTCAGAGAGATCCACTTGTCCGCGCACCGCATCTTGGGCGATGTGCTGCAGCAGATCGGATTGACGAAGCTACCGGGTCAGTCCGCTCTGGAACTGGGTGTAACCAGCGTGTTCTTCCCCCACGGAATCGGCCACCTGCTCGGACTGCAGGTGCACGACGTAGGGGGGATCATGGGCGATCTGCAGGGCCACGAGCGAAAGCGCCCCGAAGGCCACCCGTACTTGCGCCTCACGCGCATGCTCGAACCCGGCGTCGTGGTGACCATCGAGCCCGGAATCTATTTCATCGATTCGCTGCTCTCCGCGGCGCACGCGGATGAGCGGCGCGGGCATATCGACTGGTCGGCGGTGGACGCCCTGCGCCCCTACGGCGGCATCCGTATCGAAGACAACGTGGCAACCACGGCAGCCGCGCCCGAGAATTTGACCCGCAACGCGTTCGCCAAATTGGCCGCCTGAGCTGGCGGACTTCGCGGCGTCCCTCGCGGCGATCAGGCGGCGACTTTGGCTTTGCGGCGCTTCGGCGCCGCTTTCTCAGGCTTCTCTTCCGTAGCAGCGGCCTTTTTCGATTTCCTCGGAGCCTTGTCGGCCTTGCCGCCCTTGGCCTCGGCCTTATCGGCGTGGTCCGCGGTCTTTGCCTCCACCTTGCTCATTTCGACCAGTTGCATCAGAGCCATATCGGCGGAGTCGCCCGGCCGCGGTTCCATCTTGAGGATCCGCGTATACCCGCCGGCGCGCGTCTTGAAGCGCGGCCCCAGATCGACAAACAACTTTTCAACGACGGCAACGTCGCGCAACCGCGAATAAGCCAGCCGCCGCTTGGACGCCGAATCGATCTTGGCGAGCGTGATCAACGGCTCGACCACGCGGCGCAACTCCTTCGCCTTCGGTACAGTGGTGCGGATGGTCTCATGACGCAGCAGCGAGGCCGCCATATTGCGCATGAGCGCATGACGGTGGGATGAATTACGCGAGAGCTGACGCCCGCTGTGTCTGTGACGCATTTTCTAAAGCCTTGCTATGTCAATGATCCGCTCGAGTGCCCCGGATCCCGTTAAATGCTGTCGCGCTCTTCATCGCGCTTCAAACCCGGCGGCGGCCAGTTGTCGATCCGCATGCCGAGGGTCAAGCCGTGGCTCTCCAGCACTTCCTTGATTTCGGTGAGCGACTTCTTGCCGAGATTCGGCGTGCGCAGCAGCTCCACTTCCGTCCGCTGCACCAAATCGCCGATATAGTGAATATTCTCGGCCTTGAGACAATTCGCGCTGCGAACCGTGAGTTCGAGCTCGTCGACCGGCCGCAGCAATATCGGATCGAACTGGGTCTCGGTCGCCTTGGTGGTCGACTCGTCCTGGCCCTGAAGATCCACGAATACCGACAACTGATCCTTGAGGATCCCGCCGGCGCGGCGAATCGCCTCTTCCGGGTCGATGGTGCCGTTGGTTTCGATGTCCAGGATCAGCTTATCGAGGTCGGTGCGCTGTTCGACGCGCGCACTCTCCACGTTGTAGGTTACCTTGTGAACCGGACTGAACGAGGCATCGAGCTGCAGTCGCCCGATCGCCCGGGTTTGCTCCTCGAATGCCATGCGCTGCGCGGCCGGCCGGTACCCGCGTCCGCGCTCCACCTTCAACGACATGGACAGTTCGCCGGCCTTGGTCAAATTGGCGATCACCAACTCGGGATTCAGTATTTCGAGGTCGTGGTCACCGGAAATGTCGCCGGCCAGAACCGGTCCCGGACCCTTCTTGTGCAGGCGGACTTCCGCGACGTCGCGGGTGTGCATGCGAATCGCCACCGCCTTGAGATTGAGCAGAATATCGACCACGTCCTCTTGCACGCCCTCGATGGCGGTGTACTCGTGCAGCACGCCCTCGATCTCGATCTCGGTGATCGCCGCACCCGGCAACGACGACAGCAGCACCCGCCGCAGGGCGTTGCCCAGCGTGTGGCCGAATCCCCGTTCGAACGGTTCGATCACGATGCGCGCATGGCGCAGCGACACCGGCTGGACCTTGACGACCCGAGGCTTTAAAAATTCGTTGATCGATCCCTGCATGGATACATCCTCGTTAACTGACCGCGGACAACGCAGCACCGGCTGCGACGCGTTACTTGCCAATACCTATTTCGAATACAACTCGACGACCAGACTTTCGTTGATGTCCGGCAGTATTTCCTGCCGATCGGGTACCGATTTCAGGACACCCGAGAACTTCTTGTCGTCCACCTCGACCCAATCCGGAAGACCTACCTGGGTCGCAATCGTGAGCGCGGCCTGCACGCGCGTCTGCTTCTTGGCTTTCTCGCGCAAGTCGATGACATCGCCGGCCTTGCACTGGTAAGAGGCGATGTTGACGAGCTTGTCGTTCACCGAAACACCCTTGTGGCTCACCAGCTGGCGCGCTTCGGCCCGAGTCGCGGCGAAACCCATCCGGTAGACCACATTGTCGAGCCGGCATTCCAAGAATTGGAGCAACGTTTCGCCGGTCGCGCCCGGTCGGCCGGCGGCCTTTTGATAATAGTTGCGGAATTGCCGCTCGAGTACGCCGTACATACGACGCAGCTTCTGCTTCTCGCGCAGCTGCAGGCCGTACTCCGACAGACGCTGCTTGCGCTCGCTCTTCACGCCGCCGGGCGGAACTTCGAGCTTGCACTTCGATTCGAGCGGCTTCACACCGCTTTTCAGGAACAAGTCGGTTCCCTCGCGGCGAGAGAGCTTGCACTTCGGACCAGTATACTTTGCCATTAGGAACCCTTGATCTAAATTCGGACGAATGTCGTTAAGCGAACCGGGGGCGGCTCTCGAACTAGACGCGACGCTTCTTCGGCGGGCGGCAACCGTTGTGCGGAATCGGCGTCACATCTTCGATGTTCGTTATCTTGAGACCACAGCCGTTCAAGGCGCGCACCGCTGATTCGCGGCCCGGTCCCGGACCCATGACGCGAACTTCGACGTTCTTCACGCCATGCTCCTGGGCCGCGGTACCCGCGCGCTCGGCAGCCACTTGAGCCGCGAACGGCGTCGATTTGCGCGAGCCGCGAAAGCCGCAGCCGCCCGAAGTCGCCCAGGACAGCGTATTGCCCTGGCGATCGGTGATCGTGATGATGGTGTTGTTGAAGGAGGCATGCACGTGCGCGATCGCATCGAGCACGTTCTTGCGCACCTTCTTGCGCGCGGGCTTGCTCGCCTGTGCGCCGCTTTGCCCGGCATTTTGCTTCTGTTCAGCCATTCCATTTAGTTTCCGACGGCGTCGCAGCGACTCCGTCCGTTAGTGGCCCGCTTCGCGAGCAATTAAGAAAATACCGCCCGCACCAAGCCGCCTAGACCTTGCCCGGAGGCGCGTTCATTTTCACGGCCTGTTTGCGCGGACCCTTGCGGGTACGAGCATTGGTGCGGGTGCGCTGACCGCGCATCGGCAAGCCCTTGCGATGACGGATGCCGCGGTAGCAGCCCAAGTCCATCAGACGCTTGATGTTCATCGACACTTCGCGGCGCAGATCGCCCTCCACCGCGAACTTCGCGACTTGCGAGCGCAGCGACGCGACTTCGGCGTCCGTCAAATCCTTCACTTTGACGCTGTACTTCACGCCTGCTGCATCGCAAATACGCGCTGCACGGCTGTTGCCGACGCCGAAAATGTGGGTCAAGCCGATGACGACGTGCTTGTTCATCGGTATGTTGATGCCGGCGATACGCGCCATCTATTTCTCCCCTATGCGGACAACAATAGCGCACGCGAAAAAGCGCGCAAGTATATACAAAAAATCTCTAAAGATCAATTCACTAGGCATCTTGACGCCGCTCTGGCCTCAGCCCTGCCGCTGCTTGTGCCGGGGATCCGACGAACAAATGATGTATACGATGCCGCGACGACGCACGACTTTGCAGTTTTTGCAGATCTTCTTGACCGATGGACGAACTTTCATTTCTTACTCCCGATGCCCCGCAGGCTGGCCTTCTTCATCAGGCCCTCGTATTGGTGCGACATCAAATGCGACTGCGTCTGGGCCACGAAATCCATGACGCCCACGACGATGATCAACAAGGAGGTGCCTCCGAACTGGAACGGAATGCCCGGGTTCACCATGCGAATGATTTCCGGCAGCAAGCACACCGCCATGATGTACAGGCCGCCCCACAGCGTCAGCCGGGTCAGCACCTTGTCCAGATAGTCCCCGGTTTGCTGGCCTGGCCGGATGCCCGGAATGAAGGCGCCCGCTTTTTTCAAGTTCTCCGCCGTGTCGCGCGCGTCGTACACCAGCGCCACGTAGAAGAACGCGAACCCGATGATCAGGACCGCAAACAACAACACGTGCAGCGGCTGGCCGTATCCGAGGATGGCCGCGAT
Source organism: Gammaproteobacteria bacterium (assembly GCA_037440085.1). Taxonomy (GTDB): domain Bacteria; phylum Pseudomonadota; class Gammaproteobacteria; order Steroidobacterales; family Steroidobacteraceae; genus Bog-1198. The sequence goes on along the minus strand of JBBIUT010000018.1, from coordinate 4,657 downwards.
CTTTTGCAGCGTGCGCTGGATCGCATTGGGATTTGGGCTGTTGCCGAAGAACTGCGCGATGGTCGCCGGGAACACCAGCAAGCTCGAGGCGAAGATCGGCGGGATCACGCCCGACATGTTCAACTTGAACGGCAGGTGCGTGCTTTGACCCTGCATCATTCGCCGCCCCACTTGGCGCTTGGCGTAGTTCACCTGAATCTTGCGCTGTGCGCGCTCGACGAAAACGCAGAACAGGGTGACCAGCACCACCACCACCAGGATCAACAGTACGATCAGCGGGTTCATCTCGCCGGACCGCACCATTTCCAGCGTATTGCCTATGGCTCGCGGCAGTCCGGCGACGATGCCCGCCACGATGATCATGGTGATGCCGTTGCCGATGCCGCGCTCGGTGATTTGCTCACCCAGCCACATGACGAATATGGTGCCGGTGGTGATCGACAGCGTGGCAATGAACAGAAACTGCGGGCCCGGATAGGCGACCAGGTGGCCGCCGGAGTTCTGAATCGCCAGGGCCGCGCCGAATCCCTGGAAACCTGCCAGAAACACCGTCCCGTAGCGCGTGTATTGCATCAATTTGCGGCGCCCGGACTCGCCGTCCTTGCGGATCTGCGCCCAAGGCGGATACACCATCGAGGCCATCTGCACGATGATCGAGGCGGTGATGTACGGCATCACGTTGAGCGCGAAAATACTGAATCGCTGCAGCGCTCCCCCGGAGAACATGTTGAAAATGCCGAGCAGCGTGCCCTGCTGCGTCGAGAAAAACGCTGCAAACCGCGCGGCATCGATGCCGGGCACCGGAATGAAGGTGCCAACGCGGTACACGACCAGCGCACCCAACAGGAACCACAACCGCTTGCGCATTTCGGCGAAGCGGGTCATGTCTCCTAGTGCCGCGGCGGCATTGGTGCTGGAAGTGGCCACTTTACAAAGGTCTCTTAATTCTCGAAGCGGCCGCCGGCGGATTCGACCGCGCTCTTGGCGCCCTTGGTTGCCGTGACAGCCGCGCCCTTGATGACATAGGGCTTGGTGACGGCGCCCGACAAAATGATCTTAACGAGCTTGGTCTGTTCGGGCACCAGGTTCGCCGCGATCAATCCGGCGAGGGTGACTTCGCCCCCGGTGACGCGCATCAAATCGTCGAGCGTGAGTTCCGCGCGCGAGGTCTTCATGGCCGAACGAAAGCCGGTCTTCGGCAAACGCCGCTGCAGCGGCATCTGGCCGCCTTCGAATCCGACCTTGTGATAGCCGCCCTTGCGGGCGCGCTGTCCCTTGACTCCGCGGCCGCAGGTCTTGCCCTGACCGGCGGAGGCGCCCCGCCCCACGCGCAAATGCTCCCGCTTGGAGCCGGCGCCCGGCTTGATGGTGTTTAAGCGCATATTAGACTCTCTTCTCTGATGCCGAATCCGCGGCTTCGACCTTGAGCATGTGGCTCGCCGCGTTCACCATGCCGCGATTCGACGGCGTATCCGCGACCACCACGCTATGCCCGATCCGGCGTAACCCTAAGCCGCGGGCCGAGTTGCGGATGGAGGCCAACTGGCCGGCCATGCTCTTGATCAACGTCACTTTGATTGATTTGCCGGTCATGACCTTAGCCCGTGATTTCCGCGACGCTCTTGCCGCGCTTGGCCGCAATGTCATCCGGCGTGCGCAGCTTGGCCAATGCGTCCATGGTGGCGCGCACCACATTGATGGGGTTGCGCGAGCCATAGCTCTTGGCGAGCACATTGCGCACCCCGGCGCATTCGAACACCGCGCGCATGCCGCCGCCGGCGATCACGCCGGTGCCGTCCGCGGCCGGCTGCATATAGACGCGAGTGGTCCCATGCCGTCCTTTGACCGCGTAAAACAGGGTGTCGTTCTTCAACGATACGGTAACCAGGCTCTTGCGCGCCTGCATCATCGCCTTGGAAATCGCCACCGGCACTTCGCGCGCCTTGCCGTAGCCGAAGCCGACCCGGCCGGCGCCGTCGCCCACCACCGTGAGCGCGGTGAAGCCGAACTGTTTGCCGCCCTTGACCACCTTTGCAACACGGTTCACCGCGACCAGCTTTTCGAGCAGGTCGTCGCCGGACATCGGTTTTTCTACTCTCGCCATTGCCCTCTGCCCTCCGGTTAGAACTCGAGCCCCGCTTCGCGCGCGGCCTCGGCCAGCGCTTTTACGCGCCCGTGATACATGAACCCGGAACGATCGAACGCCACCTTGGCGATGCCCTTGGCCTTGGCGCGCTCCGCAATGGCGCGGCCGACGGCCTTCGCGGCCTCGATGTTGCCGGTCGTTTTCAATGCCCCGCGCACGTCCTTTTGCAAGGTCGAGGCGGCCACCAGAACCTTGTCGCTCTCGGGCGCGAAGATCTGCGCGTAGATGTGCCGCGGCGTGCGGTGCACCGACAGGCGCATGGCCGCGAGCTCCTTGATCTTCACCCGGCCCCGCAGCGCGCGGCGCAGGCGGGTGTCTCGTTTGTCTAGCTTCATGTCCTTACTTCTTCTTCGCTTCTTTCAGCGAAATCTTCTCGTCCGAATACTTCACGCCCTTGCCCTTGTACGGCTCCGGCGGCCGGAAGCCCCGGATCTCGGCCGCCGTCTGACCGACCCGCTGGCGATCGATGCCCTTGACGACGATTTCCGTCTGGCTCGGTGCCTCGATGCTCACGCCATCCGGGATCGCGTAATTGATCAGATGCGAATAACCGAGCGTCAAAGTCAGGGTCTTGGCCTGCACCGCGGCGCGATAGCCGACGCCGACCAGCTCGAGCTTCTTCTCGTAGCCCTTGGTCACGCCCGTAACCATGTTCGCGAGATGCGCCCGGGTCGAGCCCGCGATCGCATTCAGCCCTTCCGCGGTCGAAGCAGCCTCCACCGCCAGCTGCTTGTCCTTGAGCTCGACCTTGATGCCGCTCTTGAGCGCAAGGGTGAGCGAACCCTTCGCACCCTTTACCGTGACGGCGTCCGCGCCGATCGTGGCGCTCACACCCTGCGGCAGATCTACCGGCTTTTTTGCGACTCGAGACATAGCGAAATCCTAATTGAATGCCTACACGGCTCTATGGAACGACCTACTGGACCACGAACAGCACTTCGCCGCCCGTGCCTGCGGCGCGTGCCTGGGCATCGGACATGATGCCCTTCGGGGTGGAGACGACCGCGACTCCCAGACCACCGAGCACCTTGGGCAATTCGTCCTTGCCCCGATAGATGCGCAGCCCCGGACGGCTGATGCGCTCGATGCGGTCGATGACCGGCCGGCCGTCGTGATATTTCAATTCGATGGATACGGTGTGCTTCGCCCCGCTGGTATCGACACCAAAGGCGCCGATATACCCCTCGTCCTTCAACACCTTGAGTATGGCAAGCTTCAGCTTCGAGGCACCCACGCCCACCGTGGGCTTGCCCGAGGACTGCGCGTTGCGGATGCGGGTCAGAAGATCGGCGATCGGATCAGTCATGCTCATTGTGCGCGCCTCACCAGCTGGCCTTGGACAGACCCGGAATCTCGCCGCGATTGGCGGCCTCGCGCAACTTGGTGCGCGCCAGGCCGAACTTGCGGTAAACACCGCGCGGCCGGCCGGTAATGGCGCAACGATTGCGCTGCCGCGACGCAGCCGCATCGCGCGGCTGCTGCTGCAGCTCGACCTGCGCCGCGGCGCGCTCTTCCGGCCCGGTCTTCGGGTCGCGGATCAGCTCTTTGAGCTCGGCGCGTCGGGCAGCGTATTTCTTGGCTACCTTGAGGCGGCGCTTCTCGCGCATGAGCATGTTCGTCTTGGCCATGGGCTATTACCCTACTTGCGGAACGGAAAGTTGAATGCTTCTAGCAGCGCGCGTCCATGCTTGTCGTCCGCGGCCGACGTGGAGATGGTGATGTCCATGCCACGAATTTGATCAATCTGGTCGTACTGAATTTCCGGAAAAATGATTTGTTCCTTGACGCCGAGGCTGTAATTGCCGCGGCCGTCGAAAGATCGGGTGCTGATGCCGCGAAAGTCGCGAATTCGCGGAATCGCGATATTGACCAGCCGGTCCAGGAATTCGTACATGCGCGCGCCGCGCAGGGTCACCTTGCAGCCGATCGCCTGCCCGTCGCGCACCTTGAAGGTGGCGACCGACTTCTTCGCCTTGGTCACGGCCGGCTTCTGACCGGTGATCTTTGCCATGTCGGCGGTGGCGGCGTCCATGACCTTCTTGTCGGCCACCGCCTCGCCCACGCCCATGTTGACCGTGATTTTGACGATGCGCGGTACCTGCATCGTGTTCTTGAGCCCCAAGCTCTGCTTGAGCTCCGGCACGATCTTCTCGCGATAAATCTTTTGCAGTCTTGCCATCTGTTTCACTCGTTTATCTGGAGTCGACCATTTCTTTGTTCGACTTGAACACGCGCACCTTGCGCCCGTCCTCGAGCGACTTGAAGCCCACGCGATCGCCTTTTTGCGTCGCCGGATTCACGATCAGCACGTTCGATACGTGCACCGGCGCTTCGCGCTCGATGATGCCGCCCTGAACGCCCATTTGCGGGTTCGGCCGCTGGTGCTTCTTGGCCATGTTGAGTCCCTCGACCCGCACGCGATCGTCCGTCAGCACTTCGATGACGGTGCCGCGTCTTCCCTTGTCTCGACCGGCGATCAGGATCACCGTGTCGCCTTTGCGAATCTTTTTC
>JBBIUT010000017.1:0-50131 GCA_037440085.1 Gammaproteobacteria bacterium | reverse complement strand
TTACGCCTCTTCTAGCGTTGCCATCAGCGGATGCTGATGTTGTCGCGCATATGCGATCACTTGAGCCACCTTGGTCTCTGCGATTTCATAAGTGAAGACTCCGCACACTCCTTTACCCTTGGTATGGACCTCCAGCATAACCCGGGTCGCTTTGACGCGGTCCATGGAAAAAAAGCGCTGCAGGATGTCGACCACGAATTCCATGGGCGTGTAGTCGTCATTGATCAGCAGGACCTGATATTGAGGCGGGCGCTTGAGCTTCGGCGCCGCTTCCTCGACGACCAAGCCCGTACCTTCTTTCCCGCGTTCAATGTCACTCATGAATTATCAGTTTATAGGGCGCAGTTTCGCGCTTTACAAGCGCTGTACACAAAACCCGCGACCGGGGGCCCGCTGTCGCCAAACAGTGTCAGTTTACTTTAACAAGTAAAAACAAATGCTTGAGCGGGCTAGCCGGTAGCCCGTATGATTAGGCAGTTAAGGTACCCATGGGCGCCGTGAGTCCGCTTGCGCGCTCTTTCGACACATACATCGCGGTAAACGCGCACGATCCTCACATGCTTGATACGCGCACTAACGAATGGTTGTCCCGCCTGCGCGGCAACGGCCCCCATCTGACCTCGCTCGCGCTGGCGGCGCTGATTGCGGTGGAGCTGGCCCGTGCCGCCATTTCGCTGCTCGGCGGCCCGGTCAAGTCGCCGCAGCCGGTCATCGCGAGGAGCGCCGAGCCGCACCGGCGCCCGGCGGTGAATGTGCAGGCGCTGCTTATGGCGCATCCGTTTGGCGTCCGCGCGGCCGAACCCGGTGCGCAGGATCCGGCCAATGCCCCGCTCAGCAGCGCAAATTTGGTGCTGGCCGGCACCATTGCCACCCAAGACCCTAAGCACGGCATCGCGATCATCAGCGACGGCGGCCCCTCGAAGGTCTATTCGGTCGGCGACAACGTGAGCGGCGCATCGCTGCATTCGGTCTATCTCGACCACGTCATACTCGACCGCAACGGCAGCTTGGAGACCTTGCTGCTGCCGCGAATCCTCCCGGGGGAGCGCAGCATCGCCTCGGCCCGCCGGATGCCACCCGACCCGCGCACGGTCTCTGCGGTCAGCAACATACGCCGCATGGTTCAGCAGGATCCCGGGATTCTGGATCAGGTGATGCGAGTGGTGGCATCCTACGACAACGCCGCCGGCAAATTGCGCGGTTTTCGCGCCTACCCGGGCCGAAATCGCGCCATTTTCAATAAACTGGGATTGAAGCCTGGAGACTTGGTCACGGCGATCAACGGCCAGACCCTCGATGATCCGCAGCGCAGCCAGGAAGTGTTCAATACGATTCAAACCTCCGACCGCGTCACCGTGAGCGTCGAACGGGGCGGCCAGAAGCAGGATATCACCCTGAATATTGCCCAGGTTGCCGCAGACGCCACCAAGGATCTGGAGGTCGACTCGGCCGGGGCCGCCGGGGCGGCGTTACGCGATGCCGAGCGCGGACCGGCCTTTGGCGCGGCGCCGTCGATTCCTCAACCCGGCCCCAACGGGCCACAAAACGAATGAGCCGCGCGCTGGTCGAAGGGCGTGCACGGTTCGTAAACGATCCATCCACGGGTAGTCCATGATGCTGAAGCCATTCAATCCGCACCGCATATTGCGCACGGCGGCTGTGGGCGCCCTGGCGGTGTTGCTGGTGTCGGCCGCCCTGCCGGCGGCCCCTCCCCCGCGGCCGCAGGAAGGCGCGACCATCACGCCGAACTACAAGGATGCGGACCTGAGCCAGATCATCCAGGCGGTCAGCGAGGTGACCGGCAAAAATTTCATCATCGATCCGCGCGTCAACGCCAAGGTCACCATGCTGTCGGCGACACCGATGTCGGCGGGGGCGTTCTACGAAGCGTTCCTGTCGGTGCTGCAGGTGTACGGCTACGTTGCGGTGCCCGCGGGCAAGGTCATCAAGATCATTCCGAATACCGACGCCCGGCAGCTGCCGTCCATCGATCTGCCGAGCGCTGTGAGCTCGAGCTCGGACGAGATCGTGACGCAGATCATTACCATGAAGAACATCAGCGCGGCGCAGCTGGTGCCGCTGCTGCGGCCCTTGATTCCGCAGCAGGGCCATCTGGCGGCCTATCCGAGCGGCAATATGTTGATCATCTCGGATCGCGCCAGCAACGTCAGCCGCATCATGAAGATCATCGAACGCATGGACGAAAGCGGCGATGAGCCGATCGATGTCGTTCCGCTGCGCAACGCCAGTGCGACCGAAATGGTGCGCACCATCAATCAATTGAATCAAGGCGGAGCCGGCGCCGAGGCCGGCGGCGCCGCAATCAAGATCGTCGCCGACGAGCGCACCAACAGCGTCCTGATCAGCGGCGAGAAGTCGCTCAAGCTCAAGGCCAAGGCATTGGTGCTCAGTTTGGATACGCCGCGGGCGGGCAGCGCGGGCGATACCGAGGTGCGCTATCTGTTGTACGCGGATGCGGAAAAATTGGCCGACAAACTCAAGGGACAGGCCTCGGCCACCGGCAAGGCGCAAGCCGGCCCCGGCTCTCCGGCCGGCGCGCCGCCCGCCGCCGGCGGCGGCAGCCCCAACATCGATGCCAGCGTGACGATCTGGGCCGACATTCCCACCAATGCGCTCATCATGACGGCGCCGCCCAAGATCATGAAAAACCTGATGGCGGTGATCGACAAACTCGATATCCGCCGCGCGCAAGTCGAGGTCGAGGCCTTGATCGTCGAGGTCGCCGTCAACAAGAGCGCGAATATCGGCGTGCAATGGCTCCTCGACGGAGGCACCAACCTGGGTTACGGCGTGTCGAACCTGCCCGGCAGCGCCGGCACCAGCATCGTCGATCTGGCCGCCGCCGCCGCCAACGTTTTGAGCGGCAATGTAAGCAATACGGTCACTGGGACCAACACCAGCGGCGCCACCTCGAGCCTCACCACGGGCACGAGTGTCGCCTCACTGATCCCGAACGGCGGCACTTTCGCGCTCGGCACCTACAACTCGCGCACGGGTAAGGGGTTCGCCGCCCTCATTCAGGCCCTGCGCAGCGACGGCACCAGCAACATCATCTCGACGCCGCGGGTCATCACCATGAACAACGAGGAGGCGGAGGTCAAGGTGACCCAGGAGATTCCTCTGATCACCGGGTCATTTTCCAGTTCGACCGCCGCCGTGAACGGCACCACGAGTCCCTTTCAGACCATACAGCGCGAGGAAGTCGGCACGATACTCAAGGTAACGCCGCACATCAGCGAGGGCGACACCATCCAGCTCAAAGTCGAGCAGGAAGACTCCTCGCCGGGCGCCAAACTGGCGAATTCATCCGACATATCGACCAACAAGCGTTCCATCAAGACGACCATCCTCATCGAGGATGGGGGCATCATCGTGCTCGGCGGCTTGATGCAGGACACCGTGACCGAAGCCGAGGATCGAATACCCGTGCTCGGCGCGATACCGCTGCTCGGCAACCTGTTCAAATCGCGCAGCGGCTCGCGCCAAAAGAGCAATTTGCTCGTCTTCCTGCGCCCCAGGATCCTGCGCGATCAGCCCGCGACCGAAGCGGTCAGCGCCTCGAAATACAATGAGATTCGCCAGGAGGAGCACAATCTTCACAAAGGCAAGATCTGGCTGCTGCCCGGCGAGAAACAGCCCTCGATTCCGCAGATGTCGCCGAACCACGGCCCAACCATCATCGCCCCTGCCGCGCAACCGGCGACCGGCGCTCAGCCGGCCCCTGCTCCGCAACCCGCCCCTGCGGCGCAACCCGCCCCTGCGGCGCAGGCGGCCCCGGCTGCGCAGCCCGCCCAACCGATTGCGCTGCCGGCTCCGGCCGCCCAACCCGCCCCGGCGCCGCAGCCCGCCGTCGGTCCACGGCCGGTGAACTCGCCATGAGCGCAGAACTGCTGGCGCCGCTGCCGCAACGCAAGCTCTCGTTTCCGTTTGCCAAGCGTCACGGCGTGCTGGTACGCGGCGTCGCCGAGGACTACGCCGACACGGTGTGCCGTCCGGGCGTCACCCCGCAGGCTCTGGCGGAGGTGCGCCGCTTCGTCGGCGTGCCGTTGAAGCTCGAGCGCGTATCGGTTGAGAAGTTCGACTCGCTGCTGCGCATCGCCTACGAAGCCGGCTCGGGGGCGGCCATGCAAATGCTGGAGGGCCTGGACGACAATACCGACCTCGCCCACCTGGCCGAGGACATCCCCGAATCCTCGGACCTGCTCGAGAGCGACGACGAAGCGCCCATCATTCGTTTGATCAACGCCTTGCTCACGCAGGCGGTGAAGGAAAACGCCTCGGATATCCACATCGAGCCGTATGAGAACCGCCTGGTCATTCGCTTTCGCGTCGACGGCGTGTTGCGCGAGGTGCTGCAAACCAAGCGCGCGGTGGCGCCGCTGGTGGTGTCGCGCATCAAGGTCATGTCGAAACTCGATATCGCGGAGCGGCGCCTGCCTCAGGACGGCAGAATTTCGCTGCGCATCGCCGGCCGCGCGGTCGACGTACGGGTCTCGACGTTACCCTCCGGACACGGCGAGCGCGTGGTATTGCGCTTGCTCGACAAACAGGCCGGCCGCATCGAACTGACCTCCTTGGGGATGGATCCGCGCACGCAAGACACGATGGATGAAATCATACACAAGCCTCACGGCATCATCCTGGTGACCGGTCCCACGGGCTCCGGCAAGACCACGACCCTCTATGCGTCGCTCGAGCGCATCAATGACAATACCCGCAATATCATGACGGTCGAGGATCCCATCGAGTACTACATCGACGGCATCGGCCAGACCCAGGTGAACACCAAGGTCGAAATGACCTTCGCGCGCGGCCTGAGGGCCATCCTGCGCCAAGACCCGGATGTGGTGATGGTGGGCGAAATCCGCGATTTGGAAACCGCGCAAATCGCGGTGCAGGCGAGCTTGACCGGACACCTGGTGCTGTCCACTTTGCACACCAATACAGCCGTCGGCGCGGTCACGCGCCTGCGCGACATGGGAATCGAGCCGTTCCTGCTGTCCTCGAGTTTGATCGGTGTACTGGCGCAGCGCTTGGTGCGCGTGTTGAATCCGGCCACCAAGGAGCGGTTCACCGCCGGCGAATACGAACGCCGGCTATTGAATCTCGACCCGCGCGGCGGACCGGTGGAATTGTATCGGCCGAGTGCCGAGCCCGGGAGCGGCTTTCGCGGTCGCACCGGCATCTACGAGCTGATCGCGGTCGACGATCACATGCGCACCATGATCCACGACGGCTCCTCGGAACAGGACTTGGAGCGCTACGCGCGCACGGCCAGCCCCGGCATTCGCGATGACGGGCGACGCAAGGTCCTGGCGGGCGAAACGACCCTGGAAGAAGTGCTGCGCGTCACCCGCGAGGACTGATGGGAGCCTTCGAATACACGGCCCTCGACCCCCAAGGGCGGGAGCGCAAAGGGCTGATCGAAGGGGACACCCTGAAGCACGTCAGGCAGCTGCTGCGCGACAAGCAGCTGCTGCCGGTGGATGTGCAGGAGGCCGCACAGCGCGAATCGAAGCGCGGCCGCGGCCGCCGCTTCATGCGCCGCGGCCTCTCGACGCTCGACTTGGCGCTCTTGACCCGCCAGCTGGCGACGCTGCTGCGCTCCGGCTTGCCGCTCGAGGAATCGCTGCAGGCGGTCGCCGAACAAACCGAAAAGCCGCGCGTACAGCGAATCGTGCTCGGTGTGCGCGGCAAGGTGGTCGAAGGACACCCGCTGGCCGAGGGACTGCGCGATTTCCCGCAGGCTTTCCCGGAAATCTACCGGGCGACGGTCTCCGCCGGCGAACAGTCCGGCAAACTCGATCAGGTGCTCGAGCGCCTCTCCGATTACACCGAATCACGCCAGGTGATGGGTCAGCAGGTCAGCAATGCCCTGGTCTACCCGATCGTGCTCATGGTGTTGTCGTTCGCCATCGTCTCCTTTCTGTTGGCGTACGTCGTGCCGCAAGTGGTCGCGGTATTCGAGTCCGGTCATCAGGAACTCCCCATCGCCACCCGCATACTGATCGGCAGCAGCGATCTCATTCGTCACTACTGGTTTTATGCGCTGATTCTCCTGGCGGCTGCCACCTGGCTATTTATGCGCTGGCTCAAGGCGCCGGAGGCGCGCCTGCGCTTCGATCGGCTGCTGCTGCGGGTCCCGCTCGCCGGAAAACTCATTCGCGGCCTGAACACCGCGAGGTTTTCCCGTACTTTCAGCATCCTGACCGCGAGTGCGGTGCCGGTGCTCGAGGCCTTGCGCATTTCGGCCGAGGTGGTCAATAACCTTCCCATGAGAAACGCGGTCGAGGAGGCGGCGCTGCGGGTGCGCGAGGGGGCTCCGATCGGCAAGTCGCTGGCGGCGCGCAAGCTGTTTCCACCCATGATGATTCACCTGATCAGCAGCGGCGAGAGCAGCGGCGAGCTGGAGAAGATGCTCGAACGGGCGGCGACGAATCAGGAACGGGAGATGGACGGCCTGCTTTCGACCATGACCAACCTGCTCGGGCCGTTCATGGTGGTGTTCATGGGCGCGATAGTCATGTTCATCGTCATCGCACTATTGCTGCCGATATTTCAACTCAACGACCTTGTCAAATAGCGGAGTGTGCGCCAGGGTATTGCGCGCGAGGCGTCTTTCCGTTTATAAACCGCGCGTGGCTGGTTCACAGGTGAAGCGCAAGCGTTGGTAGCATGAGCGAAAAGCCAGAATCGGACGAATTCGAGGAAGAGGACGCAGAAGACACCGCGCCGGGTGACGATGTCGACGTGGAACACATCATGCGCGACGTCGAGTCGCAGCGGCGGCGGGCGCCCAAGGGCGCCGAGCCCGCCTGGCGGCGTCTCGAACGGGTGATGGAGGAGCGGCGCACCGCCGAGCTGCTCAGCGATTTCGACGACTACAAGATCGGCGATGCGCACGAAGATGCGCCGAATCCGGCCGAGAAATCCGGCCGCAAGAAAAGGAAAAACCGCTGAACCATTCATCGAGGCGCGGATGATCAGCATATTCTCCGCCGATCATGCCCTGAGAAATGCCCGGACCGAACTGTTCGGCGGCCAATTGGTCCGGCCTCACGAGTGTCCGGAGCGCGCCGAGATCGTGCTCGCACGGGTCCGCGCGGTCGGTCTCGGCGATGTCACGGCGCCGACCCGTTACGGGTTGCCGCCGATTCTGCGGGTTCACGAGGTTGAGTTCGTCGAATTCCTCGCGAGCGCCTGGACCGATTGGGTCGCGGCCGGAAATCTGGGCGAGGCGATACCGGACTGTTGGCCGGCGCGCCGTATGGCGCAGCGGCGCCCGCACAACATCACCGGCAAACTCGGCTACTACGCCATGGCGGGCGAGACTTCGATCAGCGCCGGAACCTGGGAGGCCGCGAGCGCGGCCGCCGATGTGGCCCTGACGGCCGCGGACCATCTTCACCGGGGAGCGCGTGCGGCATTCGCGTTGTGCCGCCCGCCCGGGCATCACGCGGCGCGCGATCTGTACGGCGGATACTGCTTTCTCAATAATGCGGCGATCGCCGCGCAGTATCTGCGCGATCAAGGCGCCGCGCGCGTCGCCATCCTCGACGTCGATTTCCATCATGGAAACGGAACCCAGGACATCTTTTACGATCGGCCGGACGTGCTCTACGTGTCGCTGCACGGCGATCCAGCCGAGGCATTTCCCTACTTTTCCGGCTATGCGGATGAAACGGGAGCCGGAGCGGGTCAGGGCTACAACCTGAACCTGCCGCTGCCCCGCGCCACCGAGTTCGCGGCCTGGGCCGACGCGCTCCGCGCTGGCTTGAGGCGCATCGAGAGTTTCCGCCCCGATGCGCTGGTCGTCTCCCTGGGGGTGGATACCTTCGCCGGAGACCCGATCAGCTTCTTTCGGCTGCAGTCGGAGGATTTTGCCGCCTATGGCCGAATGATCGGCGGCTGCAAGGTCCCGACGCTGTTCGTGTTCGAGGGCGGCTATGCCGTGGCCCAAGTCGGGGTGAATGCGGTGAACGTGCTCACCGGTTTTGAGGACGCCTAGCCGGAACTATTCATGAATTACAGGAAATCGCGCAGAATACCGGGGCGCTTACCGCGGATGACGCGTTTCGCGATGCGGACGGAAAGGCAGGCTTCAGCTTCGCAGAGCGTGAATGGCCGCACGGCTGGAAGGGGGTCGGCGCACCGCACGGAGCAGTATTCTCGCGTTGAGCGGACTACGCGCAACGCACGCCCGTGCGCATTACCAGCGGAACGAAGCTCCGAGCACAGGGCCGGTCATCCGCACCTTCTCCAAAACCGGCTTGTCCGATATTTGATAGGTCAGGTTGCGAGCGGCCAGCGTGATGTCGCCCCAGTGAAAGTGATAGCCGGCGCCGAGCATTGCATTGTATTGCCAGTTCTTGCTGCCGTCGCCGACGTCCGCCTCATAGGGCAGAAACCACTTGCCGTCGCTGGAGAGCCGCAGCGAACCCTTGATGCCGATCAGACCGTCGGTCGTATCGCTGCTCGGCCAGAAGCCGCCGCCGCGCTGCAGCGGAAGCGGCGGGGCGGTGAAATTGTAGGCAAACGAGATGCCAAGGCTCGTATAGCGCAGCCCGACCATGACATCGAGCGTGCCGACGTTGTTGTTCATCACCGTGTACGAGGGGGCGAGGGTCCAGATCGCCGCCCGGGCTCCGCTTTGCGTGGTGCGCGTCAGCGGCAGCGTGGCGGGTGCGCCGGGCAGCAAGCCGGGTAAGTTAATTTGCCGCACGCTGGTGGCGCTATTCTGCAAGTTGAGATACACGAGATCCGTCCAAAGCCCCCAATCGCCCTTGCGCACCGTGGCATCGAACAACGCGCCCATCTTAAGGTACTTCAGGTACTGGCTGGGCTGGACTTCCTGAGTCGGATTGCCGCCCCCTGCGATGGCCGGCAGCTGCACCGTCGTGTACATCCACGGCACCCAGGCGTAGGGAGATAGCTCGAAGTGCCAATCGCCGTCCCACATGTTCACGTCCTCAGCCGCGGCGCTGCCCGATGCAAACGCGGAGAGGCCGAGGATGGCCGTGGCAGCTCCGAGCTTGAGGAATTTGGCGTGATGCATTTCTGTGGCCTTGGTTATTGAGGACGCCTGATTCAGAACCACGACAGTGTATTTTGTACCCGATTGAATTTCAAATTCATTATCCTGACTTTGCGCGAACTACCGAGTTCGTCGCGCGAACACCTTTGGGTTCAGTGGAAATCCCTCGATTCGACCGAGAGGTCCCCGAGCAGCGCCGATAGATTCGTCAGGCGTTGCGCGATCACGTGCAGCACGTCGCCCTCGCGCTGCAGCTTGCCGCGCACCTCGAGCAGCCGCGATTCGAGCAATGCCGCGCGCTGCGCGCTCGCCACCCGCTCCCAGACGATCAAATTCACATGGCTCACGTCGTCTTCCAGGGTGACGAAGGTCACGCCGCCGGCGCTGCCCGGCCGCTGACGCGTGATGACCAATCCCGCGGTCGTGACCACCTGGCCGTTGGGCCGGTCCCAGAGCTCCTGGGTCGGAATGACGCCGCGCACATTGAGCTTGGCGCGCAGCAGCTCGAGCGGATGGCGCCGCAGCGACAACCCGAGGCTGCGATAATCGGCGACGATATCCTCGCCTTCGCGCGGCGCACGCAGCATGGGAATCCCTTCGTCGACCGCCGTTCGCGCGGGCAGCAAGGGCAGCGCCCGCTCGACCCCGCTCACCTGCCACACGGCGCGATGCCGGTGTCCGGCAAGATCCGCGAGCGCGCCGCTCGCGCCGAGCGCTTCGAGATCGCGGCGCTCGAGCGCCGCCCGTTCGGCAAGATCGGCAAGATCGGCAAATGCGCCCGCCGCGCGCGCGGCGAGCAGGCGGCTCGCGCCTTCGCGCGATAAATGCCTCACCAGCCGCAACCCCAAGCGCAGCGCCGGGCGGCCGTCCTCGCGCCGCTCGAGCGTGCAATCCCAGCCGCTCGCCGCCACCGCGACCGGCCGGACCTCGACACCGTGCGCACGCGCATCGCGCACCAATTGCGACGGCGCATAAAATCCCATCGGCTGGCTGTTGATGAGCGCGGCGCAAAATGCCGCCGGTTCGTAGCACTTCAGCCAGGCGGATGTGTAGACCAGCAGCGCAAAGCTCGCGGCATGGGCTTCCGGAAATCCGTATTCGCCGAACCCCAGTATCTGCTTAAAGATTTGCCGCGCAAAGCTTTCGGGATAGCCGCGCTCGCGCATGCCGTCGATCAACCGGCGCTCGAAGGGCTCGAGCCCCCCCTGCCGCTTCCACGCCGCCATGGCGCGGCGCAGCCGATCCGCCTCGCCCGGGGAGAACCCGGCCGCAACGACCGCGAGCTGCATGACCTGCTCTTGAAAGATGGGCACCCCCAGGGTGCGCTTGAGCACCGCCTCGACCGCCTCGCTCGGATAGCTCACCGCCTCCTCGTGATTGCGGCGGCGCAAGTACGGATGCACCATCTCGCCCTGAATCGGACCCGGCCGCACGATCGCCACCTCGATTACCAGGTCGTAGAAATTGCGCGGCCGCAAACGCGGCAGCATGGCCATCTGGGCCCGCGACTCGATCTGGAAAACGCCGGTGGTGTCGGCGCGGCAGATCATGTCGTACACCGATTGGTCCTCGGCCGGCACCGTCGCGAGACCGACCTCTCCCGCTACCGCGCGCGAGCCGCCGAAGTCGTTGATCAGGCGAAACGCACGGCGTATCGCGCAGAGCATCCCCAGCCCGAGCACATCCACCTTGAGCAGGCCCAGCGCATCCAGATCGTCCTTGTCCCACTCGATGACGGTGCGTTCCGGCATGGCGGCATTCTCGATGGGCACCAGCTCGTCCAAGCGGCCGCGCGCGATCACGAAGCCGCCCACGTGCTGCGAAAGATGGCGTGGAAATCCGAGGATTTCCGCCGCGTGCGCCATCAGGCGCCGCATTTTCGGATCCTGCGGATCGAAGCCGCAATCGCGCATGCGCGCGGGATCGATGCGCGGCCCGTCCCACCACTGGATGCCGCGCGCCAGCCGGTCCACTTGCGCAGAATCGTACCCCAGCGCCTTGCCGACATCGCGCAGGGCGCTGCGCGGGCGGTAACAGATCACGGTGGCGGCGAGTGCCGCGCGCTCCCGGCCGTATTTGCGATAGATATATTGGATCACCTCCTCACGCCGCTCGTGCTCGAAATCGACGTCGATGTCGGGCGGCTCGTTGCGCTCCTTGGACACGAAGCGCTCGAAAAGCATCGCCATGCGCGAGGGATCCACTTCAGTGATCTGCAGGCAGTAGCAGACCACGGAATTGGCCGCGGAGCCCCTGCCCTGGCAGAGAATTTTCTGCGAACGGGCGTACTCGACGACATCGTGCACGGTGAGAAAGAACGGCTCGAATTTCAGTTCGGCGATCAAGCGCAATTCGTGCTCGATCGCTTCGCGCGCGGCGCGCGGCGCCCCGCCCGGCCAGCGCCTGGCGCAGCCCCGCTCCGTCAAGGCGCGCAGCTGGCTGGCCGGGGTTTCGCCCGCGGGCACGATCTCCTCGGGATATTCGTAGCGCAGATCATCGAGCGTGAACGTGCAGCGCTCCGCGATTGCGAGTGTTTGCGCGAGCAGCGGCGCGGGATAGATCTGCCGTAAACGCGGCAAGGGCCGCAAATGCCGCTCGCCGTTCGGAAACAAATTGAGCCCCGCGCGCTCGAGCGGGATGTTCAAGCGAATCGCCGTGAGCACATCCTGCAAGGCGCGGCGGCTGCGCTTGTGCATGTGCACGTCCCCGGCGGCGACCCGCGGCAATTCGAGCGTCTTGCCGAGCTCTTCGAGGAGCGCCAGGCGGCGCACATCGAAACCGCCGGTCAAGAGCTCGATGCCTATCCATAAGCGCCCCGCGAAACGCTCGCGCAACCACCGGCCGTCTTGGATCTGTTGCGGCCGCGGCGCCCTGCCCGCCCGCGGCAGCCAGACGAGCAAACATCCGTCCAGGGCGCTGTCGAGATCCGCGCGCTCGAGCGTGTAGCTGCCTTTGGCGCCGGCACGCCGTGCGCGGCTGATCAAACGACTCATCGCACCATAGCTTGCCCGATCGGTTGCCAGCGCCACGAGTTTGAGTTCATCGGCGCAATTGAGCTCCGTGCCGACGATCAGCGGCAGCTCATGCCGCTTGGCGGCGACATGCGCCCGCACCACGCCCGCGAGCGAGCACTCATCGGTGAGCGCGAGCGCGCGATAGCCCAAGCGCCTGGCCTGGGCGACCAGCTCCTCGGGCTGCGAAGCGCCGCGCAAAAAGGTGAAATTGCTCAAGGCGTGCAATTCGGCGTACATGAGTCAAGCGAATACGCCGTGCAAATACCAGCACTTGGACCGCTGCTCCTGAAAAACCCAGCGCCGTATGCCGCCCGTTTGGCGCGCGATGTAGTAATCGCGGGCGATATCCTTGCCGTCCCACCAACCGCTTTCGATCCGTTCGGGGCCCTCCTCGAGAATCCCCTTCCCCTGATTCAGCTGCTGCACTTCCGGGGCCAAGAGCATGACGGGCTCGTCCAGCAACCACACCGGCCGCGGCATGCCCTCATCGGTTCTCCCCAGATCGATCACCCGGCCCCGGTCGCGCATGGCGGAGCCGGGGCCGGGCGCACCTGGACGTAGCGCACCCAAACGCAGTTCATGGATCCGCTGCCAAGCCGCCTCGGGCCGATGCTCCGGGATCGAACGGATCCCATAAACCGCTGCTTCGCCGAGCCGGGCACGCAAACGCTCCACCAATTGCGGCACCGTATCGCGGCCGCCGGCGCCGCCCAGCGCCGCGAAGGCATCGAGCGAACCGGCCGAGAGCGGCTGCAGGGTGCCCGAGAGGAGCTCCATGCTAAGGATCGGTGCCGCGAGTTCGAGCCGGGACAGTTTTTGGACCATCACGTCCGCCAAGCGGCGGTGCTCGCTCGTGACGCTCGCCAATCCCAGGCGAATTCGTGTGGCAGGCCGCGCGCGGTGCCGCAGCCTCAATTCCAAAGCCAGCACGCCCGCCTGCCGTTCACGCAAAAATTTGGCGCAGCGCCCCATCAGCGGCTCGAGCGCCTGCTGCAGATACGCGACGGTCTCGATCTCGGTCTCGAAATCGCAGCGCTCGCAAAACCGCTGGCGCGGCACGAACGCCCTGCGCGGCGCGTCTTGCCGCGCCAGCGCGATGTCTATTTCCAACACCGCGGTACGACCGAAGCGTCGCGCCAAACCGGCGCGCGGCAAGCGCAGCAAATCACCCACCCGGGTCACGCCCATGGCGCGCAGGGTGTGCAGCCGCTCGGCATCCCAGGAGGTACATGCAACGGGCAACTCCGCCAGCCCGCCCGCCAGCAAGCCGGAATCCTCGATGCGTACCCGCTTGCCGGCGCGGGCGAACCACAGCGCCGCCAGAGCCGACGGCGCCGTCGCGCTGTGGGCGCTCACCTTCAGTCGACTCCAAACGTCATCGATGCCGGTGTGCAGCATCTCGAGCGAACCGAACAGCTTCACGCTGCCCCTGATCTCCAACAACAGGGCGTTGGGCATTTCAATACTGACCAGCGAGGTGAACTGCTGCGCATGCATGCAGAGGCGCCGCAGCAGGGCGGCCGACTGCTGCACCTCGTTCAGCTGCGGAAACACCACCGCATACCACAAGTGTTTTGGACTGGGTCGGGCTGCGGCCTCAAGAGGCGGCGGCGATGCGGCTGCAGGCGCGGGCTGCCGCGCGGCGGCATCGGCTGCAGCAAATAAATCCGCCGTTGCTGATTTCACCGCGCGCGATTTCATGAGACGGACATCACAACGTACTCGACGGGCCCGGGCCGACCGCCTTGCACCTTGAGCAGTTCGAGATGCGGCGTGTGCTCACCCTGAGTCAGCAGCAAGCGCAATGTGGCGGGCGAAGACTCGAATCGATGCCGCTCGGGACGAAACAGCACACCGAGCGCACCGCCCGCCTCGGCCGCGAGCTTCAAACGCCGCAGCCAGCGATCATCGGTGCCTTTCAGCCACAGTAAAACAGCGGCGCAGACTCCCGAACTCAAGGCCTGCTCAGCGGCCCACAAAGCTTCCGTCGCGGTGTTGGGCCGCACCACCAATAAGCGGCCCAGTTCAATTCCCTGCTGTGCCAAGGCCGGTGCAAAAGGTTCATGAGGCGGCGCAATCCAGACCAGCCAGGGAGCCTCACCGTCGGTTCTGCGCTGAGATTCCACCAGAGCAGGCAAAAATAGTTGGATTTCACCGAGACCGGCCGCATCCAGCAGCACCTCGACCAGCGACGCCGTAGGCCAACCGCCGCCCGGCAAGCGCGCATCGAGCGAACTTCGGCCGGTGGGCCAAACCGGCCGGGTGGAAGCGGCCGCGCTGTCTTTTAACTTCCAGACACGAGCATCGGCCAAGATATCCGCAAGCGATGATGCCTCACGCGACATCCACGTCTTTACCGCGGCGAAGCACCCCGACCACCACCCCTTCGATAATCATGGGCTGTTCCTTCAGATCGACACGGATGGGTTCAAAATCGGCATTTTCAGGCAACAGCCACACGATCGTGCCTTCCTGCCGATAGCGTTTGACGGTGACTTCGTTTTCCAGACGAGCGACCACGATCTGACGATTGCGCACTTCGGGAGTGCGATGCACGGCCACCAGATCGTTATGCAGGATCCCGGCGTTCTTCATGCTCATGCCCTGCACTTTCAGCAGGTAGTGCGGTTGCGGTTGGAATAATTGGGGGTCGATTTGATAACGCGTTTCGATGTGCTCTTCGGCCAGGATCGGACGGCCGGCGGCCACTCGACCAATGAGCGGCAGACCCAATTGTTCTCGCAGAATATCCTTGAGCTGGATGCCGCGCGAAGCGCCGGGAATCAGATCGATGACGCCCTTACGCTGCAGGGCACGCAAATGTTCCTCGGCCGCATTGGGCGACTTGAAGCCAAACGTACGGGCGATCTCCGCACGCGTAGGCGGCATGCCATTTTCCGCAATGGCCTCTTGGATGAGCCGGAGAATCTGCGTTTGACGAGGTGTAAGATCGGACATTGCGTCACCTGTATATGTAGCCAGTAACTGGTATTATATACAGTCTACGGGCAGTGGCAAGAGAGTCCGCAGCCCGAAATACCCTCGGCTACCGCCCCCGCACAGCGCCTTGAGGACCCGCGATCTCCATCGATGCCGCATTGCGTAACCGAGCCGGGATCCGAAGCACTCAATCGCTACGGCGGGTATGCGTCCGGGAGCAAACCGTCACTTCATCCGGCATTCGCATCCGACCATTGGCGCCGACCATTGCCGCCGCCGCTCGCCCCGATTCTCGCCATATAGGGAATGAATCTGTGCGCGATCCGGCTGACGGAACATGATCAAGCTGCGCAATTCGGCTGCAAAAACCGCGGGCTCCGATTCACGCGATGCGGCATGTACGTACAAATCTTGGTATTTCGTCCAATAACCAGAACGCACAATAGAATATAAAGTCGCCTCTGAATTTTAATGACGATGTAATTTCAATGACGAAACTTGCTAAAATCGTCGGCGATCACCGACATAACTCGATTTTAAGTTGCAATCGACGCGCGAATTTGGCTTTATGTACCACCGTGCTGCAACGCACAGGCGCCCGACATGACGACTGGGCTCAAGTGCGACGACATTGCGGACTTTTTTAAGACGAATGAATTTAACAACCCTAGGGGACCATTATGAAATTTTCCACGACACTTAAGGCCTCTCTCGCGGCGGCCTGCGTTATTGCTTTCACAGGATGCACGGACCTGAAGCCGATCCAATCTCAGATCGATGATCTCAAATCCCAGGTCAACAAACTGCAGGGCGACGTGGCGAAGAACGCGAGCGCGGCTGCGGCTGCCATGAGCGCTGCTCAGAGCGCCCAGTCAGCGGCCTCCGGAGCGCAGAGCACCGCCAACCAGGCGTTGTCGATGTCGCAGCAGAACTCGACGGCGATTGAAGCGATCAATGAGAAGATCGATCGCATGTTCAAGAAGTCCGTTTCGAAGTAAATCGGGCAATTGATGCGCGTATGAGCGCCGCGGTGAACGCCGCGGCGTTTTTCTTTAACGCGCTTTTCCGCGCGACACCAAGGCGGTAGCCGGAGCAACCCAGCGATCGATCGAGATGCGGGTGGGGATGCCATTGGCCTCTTGAAATACACGCTCCGCGCGATCCCAATCGATAATGACCCGCCGTTCGGCGGTTGCGGCCACAATGCTGCGGGTCAGTGACGTCAAATCCTCCACATCCTTCGGATCCACGCCGTCCAACGGTCGGTGCACCTCGAGATAAAGCGCGCCGTCGACCCAACCGGTCTTGATGCGCTGGTTGACGATACGCACCGGCATGCCGACCGGAACTTCTCCGAACAGATATTCGATGTCCTCCGGATAGAGGCGGATGCAGCCGTGCGTGATTTGCATTCCCACGCCCACCGGCTTGTTGGTGCCGTGTATCAGGTAGGCGCCGCCGGGAATCCCCAGGCGCATCGCGTATTCGCCCAAGGGATTGTCGGGCCCGGGAGGAATGGCTGCCGGCAGTATGTCGCCGTCCTCCTTCAAATGGGTTTCGCGCACCGAATTCGGCGGATACCAGGTCGGCCTCTTCTCCTTCCTGACGATGGTGGTGACGCCCAATGGCGTCTTCCAATCCATCTTGCCGACGCTGATGGGGTCGGTCTCCACCACCCGGTTGCCGTGTTGATCGGTACGGAAGTAGTACAGTCTCCCGTCGGGCAGGTTGATCACGATGCCGGAGCGGGGAGCGGTGGGCAGCAAATGCCGCATCGGCAGCCGAATCAGGGTTCCCGCGCCCGGCAGCCAGGTATCCACACCTGGATTGGCCGCGACGATTTCATCGAACCCCAGGTGATACTGGCGTGCAACGTCCGGCAGCGTGTCCTGCCGTTCGGCCTGCGTCTGCCCCGGCTCACCGATCGAATCCTGGTCGGGCACCAGCGGGTATACCTCGGCCTGCGCCGCCGAGGACAGCACGCCTAAAATCCAAAACCAACCGGTAGTTCGCATCCGATTATTCGAGCCGGCGCATTAATAGCGAATGAGCGCCGAACCCCAGGTAAAGCCTCCCCCGAAGGCCTCCAACAAGAGCAGTTGCCCGCGCCTCACGCGGCCGTCCCGAATGCCCGTATCGAGCGCCAACGGCACCGACGCGGCCGAGGTATTGCCCTGATCGTTGATTGTCACGATGACACGTTCCATCGGCAAATGCAGACGTTTCGCAATCGCCTCAATGATTCGGATATTGGCCTGATGCGGAATCAGCCAGTCCAACTGATCCTTGGATATATTATTGGCGTTGAGCGTCTCGGTGACAAGTTGGCCCAAGGTGTTGACCGCCACCTTGTAAACCTCGTTACCCTTCATTTGCACCCCGGCCCTGCCCTCGCGCGCCATATTGAACCCTTTGGAGACTCCGTCCGGGTACATCAACAGATCCTTGTAGCGGCCGTCCGAATGCAACCGGGTACTGATGATTCCCGGTTCGGCCGAAGGCTTGAGCACCACTGCGCCCGCACCGTCCGCAAACAGGACGCAAGTGCCGCGGTCCTTCCAATCCACGATCCGAGTCAGTGTTTCCGCGCCGACCACGAGCGCGCACTTCGATTCGCCCAACCGGACAAACTTGTCCGCCACGCTCAAGGCATACATGAACCCGGTGCAGGCGGCCTCCAAACTGAAGGCCGGGCAGCCGTTGTGAATGCCCAATCTCGCTTGCAGCAGCGTGCCGACGTTCGGAAACACGAGGTCGGGCGTAGTCGTCCCCACGCAGATCAGATCGACGTCCGCGGCGGTGACTTGCGCATCCGCCATGGCGCGCCGCGCCGCGTGTTCCGCAAGATCTGTCGTGGTCTCCCCCTCGCTCGCCACGTGACGGCGCTCGATCCCGGTACGCGAGCGGATCCACTCGTCGCTGGTATCGACCAATTTCTCCAGATCGGCGTTGGTCAATATTTTTTCAGGTAGATAGCTGCCGGTGCCGGCAATGCGTGAGTACATTGCGATCCTTCGTTAACGATGAGCGCTCAGACGCCGCGTGATTCTCTCCGGTACGCCGTTGCGCGCTTCCATTACCGCGACTTCGATCGCGCGTTGAAATGCGAACAGATCGGCGCCGCCGTGACTCTTGATCACGATGCCGTTCAATCCGACCATGGTGGCGCCATTGTATCGCCTCGGATCCATTCGGGTTCGCAATGCGCGCAAGCTGGGGCGTGCCGCGAGCGCACCCAGTTTGCGCAGCGTACTGCGCGTGAATTCCTCGCGCAGAGCGTCCGAAATCAGGCGCGCCGCCCCCTCCATGGTCTTCAACGCGACGTTCCCGGTGAACCCGTCGGTGACGACCACATCCACCTTATCGGAGAAAATATCGTGCCCTTCGACGAAGCCGACGTAGTTGATGTCGCTCGTTGTCAGCATATTGTGCGCGGCCTGCACAATTTCATTGCCTTTGATCTCTTCTTCGCCGATGTTGAGCAATCCAACGCGCGGCTTTTCGTGAGCACCCTCGAGATCGGCGGCCAACACCGATCCCATCACGGCAAACTGGCACAGCTGGGCCGGCGTGCAGGATGCATTCGCGCCCAGATCGAGCATGTAGGTGTGTCCGCCGCGCGATGGGATCATGGAAACGATCGCCGGCCGCTCCACTCCGGGCAGCATCTTCAGCACGAAATGGGCCATCGCCATCAGAGCCCCGGTGTTGCCGGCGCTCACGCAGGCGTTGGCATCGCCGACCCTGACCAGATCGAGCGAGCGCCGCATCGATGAGTCCTTCTTGCGGCGCAACGCCTCGCGCGGGTGATCGGTCATTTCAACGATTTGGGCGGCGAACAGGCAGCCTACGTTGGCGGGATTTGCGGCGGCCGCGCCCGCCGGAGCGGACAACTGCAACTGACGCTTCAGATCTTCTTCCTTGCCGATCAAGGTAAAGCGCACGTCCGGAAAGGCGCGCGCAGCCGCGAGGGCCGCCGGAACGCAAACCGACGGTCCGCAATCGCCGCTCATGACGTCGATGGCGATATGGAGCGGCGCCGACACGGGAATGCTTCTAGATGGCTCGGGCGACGAGCGCGTCGTCGCGGATTGCCGCGGCTTATTCTTCGGTCGCGGCCGCGTCCGCCTTGGTCTCGAGTACCTTGCGACCGCGGTAGAAGCCATCTCGCGAAATTCGATGACGGGAGTGAGTTTCGCCGCTCTTGGAGTCGATCGAGACCGCAGGTGTCGCGAGCCCGGAATGGGATCGATGCATGCCGCGCTTCGACGGTGTCTTTCTGCTTTTCTGAACTGCCATGGATGCTGTGTCCTATCAAGTTTTCTTCAATAAATCCTGCAATCCGCCGAACGGCCGGCGCCCGATACCCGATGCTTCCGGCGCCTCCGCGGCCGCGTATAATAGGGCGCGTTACCACCCCTGTCAAAAATGAATCAGGTGCAAGTCGTTGTTTTTGAAGTCTCCGCCTGATCTCTTTTTAGCATCCACTTCGAGTTATCGGCGCCAGCTGTTGGCGCGGGTGCACGACTCTTTTCAATGCGCCGCTCCGGGCGTCGATGAAACCCGCCTCGACCACGAGGGGGGAATCGCCCTGGTCGGGAGATTGGCGCTGGCCAAGGCTCGGGCGGTCGCTGCGCGGCACCCCGAAGCCTTCGTCATCGGCTCCGACCAAGCCGCCACCCTGCCGGACGGCGCCGGCGGGGAAATCATCCTCGGGAAACCTGGAACGCAGGCGCGTTGCATCGAACAACTGCGCGGCTGCTCGGGCCGCACCCTGGCATTTTTGACCGCCGTAGCAGTCGTGCGCGATTGCGACGATTGCGCCATCGAATTCGTGGACACCACCCGCGTCACCTTCCGCGTGCTCGACGAGGCCACGATCGCACGTTATGTCGCTCGCGAGGCGCCCATCGACTGCGCCGGCGGCTTCAAGAGCGAGGGCCTTGGGATCAGCCTGTGCGAATCCATCGACAGCGCGGATCCGAGCGCGCTCATCGGGCTGCCGCTGATCCGACTGTGCGCGGTGCTGCGCCGGGTCGGATTTCAGATTCCTTGATTTCTTGGCCTTAATGCCTTGGCGCTGATTTTCCTGCGCGGCGCGCGCCCCCTTTGGCCGGCGTGCGCTTCGCGGGCGTGATCGCATCGAGCACCGCCGCGAGCTCCGCCGGCAGCGGCGCACTCACGTGGAACGGTACGCCGGAACCCGGCCAGTCGAAAGCAATGGAATGAGCGTGCAGGAAGGTGCGCTTAAGTCCGTGACGCTTGAGTTCGGCATTGCGCTCGCGATCGCCGTATTTGTCGTCGCCCAACAGCGGGTGGCCCGCGAATGCGGCGTGTACCCGTATCTGATGCGTGCGTCCGGTCGGAATATCCACCTCCATCAACGTGGCCAGGTTCCCGAAAAACTGCACCGGCTTGAACACGCTGACGGAATCTTTGCCGGCCGCAGCCACCCGGACGTGCCGCTCACCGTGCTGGCGATTGTCCGTCGCCAGCGGAGCGTCAATGCGTTTGGTGCCGAGCTGCCAGCTGCCCGACACCAGAGCCAAATAGGTCTTATGCATGCCCGACTGTCGGATCAGCGCGTGCAATGCAGTCAACGTAGCCCGGTCGCGCGCGACGGCCAGACAGCCGCTGGTATCGCGGTCGAGCCGGTGAACGAGTTCCAGAGTCTCGCGCGGCCGCGATGCGCGCAGCGCCTCGATGACCCCGTAGCTCATGCCGCTGCCTCCGTGTACCGCGACGCCCGCCGGCTTATCGAGCACCAACAAATGCTTGTCCTGGAAGATTACCGCCCTCTCGATCAATTCCGTCAAACTGCTCGAAGGCCGACCGGGTGCGTCGCCGCTGTCGATGCGCACCGGCGGCAGGCGCACCCGGTCGCCGGCGACGATGCGATACTCGGCCTCCACCCGCTTGCGGTTGACGCGCACCTCTCCCTTGCGCAGCAAGCGGTAGACGCGGCTGCGGGGCACGGCCTTGAAATGCCGCATGAGAAAATTGTCGATTCTCTGGCCGGCTTCTTCGGCGGTAATGGTGCGCAGGCTGACCGGGCTCTTGCTGCCGGGACGCCGCGCAGGATCTGCGAGTTCCGCTTTCATCTTGGTTATCATACGTTATGCGATCATCTAAGGTATTGATTACATTGACCCTGTCGGCCTGCTGTGCTAACGTTGCAGAGCCGTGTCACCTTCCGGACCTCGTATCGACGGGCCGAAGGCTTTATTGGCCCTCAGTTGGGTAGGGCAAGTTGGCACCGGTTTCGGTGGCGCGCCCGTGTTACGGGGGCGCCGCATATTAGTTGGTTCTGGAACTCCAGACCATCGCTCGGCCGATGAGACAGACGCAAGAGAGCCTTCGCTCAGGCTTTGGCGTTTGACAAGCGGTTAACCGAGAACAAGGCCCCGGGCTTGCCGTATTCATATTGGCAGAATTGGGTTGAATTGATGCCGATCGCGTGGCTCGCGCTCGGTGTTTCCTCAATTCTTGCCGCGACCTGGGTCGCGGCTCCGGATTCTATTCTCAAGCTCTCCTCGGCCCCTACCACCTTAGTTGGGGCAAATGAAAAGAATGCTCATAAACGCGGTTCAAGAAGAAGAACTGCGAGTCGCGCTCGTCGACGGTCAGAAACTCTACGATTTATCGATTGAGATCCCGTCCCGGGAACAAAAAAAATCCAACATCTATAAAGGCCGCATCACTCGCGTCGAACCGAGCCTTGAAGCGGCGTTCGTCGAATACGGTGCGCAGCGGCACGGCTTTTTGCCGTTAAAGGAAGTTTCCAAGGAATACTTCCGTTCGCAACCCGCGAACGGCGGCCGTCTCAATATCAAAGAGCTCCTGCAGGAAGGTCAGGAGCTGGTCGTGCAGGTGGAAAAGGAGGAACGCGGCAACAAGGGCGCCGCGCTCACCACGTTCATCAGTCTCGCAGGCCGATTTTTGGTCTTGATGCCGAACAACCCGCGCGCCGGCGGCGTATCGCGGCGCATCGAAGGTGAAGATCGCGATCAGATGCGCGAAGCGATGAGCGGCCTGCAGATTCCCGAAGGCATGGGCGCCATCGTGCGCACCGCCGGGGTCGGGCGCTCGACCGAAGAATTGCAATGGGATTTGAACAATCTCAAAACAGCCTGGGATGCGATCGTCGAGGCGAACGCAAGCCGACCCGCACCATTCCTGATATTTCAGGAAAGTGACGCGGTCACCCGCGGCCTGCGCGACTACTTCTCCGACGATGTCGGCGAATGCTTGATCGATCAGCCTGAAGCCTTCCAGAAGGCCCAGGAATACATGCAGCGGTTCATGCCGGCCGATGCGCAGCGAAAACTGAAGCTGTACCAGGACCCGGTACCGTTGTTCACGCGCTACCAGATAGAAAGCCAAATCGAGTCCGCTTATTCGCATAAGGTGACGCTGCCGTCCGGCGGCAGTTTGGTGATCGATCACACCGAAGCGCTGGTTTCGATCGATATCAATTCGGCGCGCAGCACGCGCGGCGGCGATATCGAGGCGACCGCCCGCAATACGAACCTGGAAGCCGCCGAGGAGATTGCCCGGCAGTTGCGGCTCCGGGATATCGGCGGCCTGATCGTCATCGATTTCATCGACATGGAGTCGCAGGCCAATCAGCGCGCCGTGGAGGACATGCTGCGCGACGCCGTCAAGATGGATCGCGCACGCATTCAGTTGGGAAGGCTGTCGCGCTTCGGACTGCTCGAGCTGTCGCGTCAGCGGCTGCGGCCCGCCCTCTCCGAAACCACCCACATCAGCTGCCCGCGCTGCAGCGGCATGGGCACGATCCGCGGGGTGGAATCGATGTCTCTCGCCTTGTTGCGATTGATCGGAGAAGAGGCCCGCAAGGAGCGTACCGGAAGGGTGATTGCGCAAGTGCCGGTCGACGTCGCCACGTATCTGATCAACGAGAAGCGCGACT
The DNA here is from genome assembly GCA_037440085.1 of Gammaproteobacteria bacterium. Lineage (GTDB taxonomy): Bacteria > Pseudomonadota > Gammaproteobacteria > Steroidobacterales > Steroidobacteraceae > Bog-1198. The sequence continues at coordinate 27,189 of JBBIUT010000017.1, read as the reverse complement.
GGCTCAATCAGATCGAGTCACGCGACAAAGTATCGCTGGTGATCGTACCAAATCCGCACCTTCAGACTCCGGCCTACACCCTGCGGCGAATTCGCGACGACGAGAAGGAATTGCCGGAGAACAACACGGTCAGCTATCAAATCGCCGATCAGCCGAGCATCGATGATTCGAGCATCGGCAATCGCGACAAGAAGCCGCCGGGCGAGGCGCCGGTGGTGCCGAGCATTTTGCCGGCCTCCGCCTCTCCCGTCGTGCCGATGCCTGTCGCTGAGCCGGCCGCGGCAGCGGCGCCTCCGCAACCAGGCGCCTTGGTGCGCTTTTGGCGCTGGCTGTTCGGCACGCGCCCATCGGGCGACACAACTGCCGCGCCGGCGGCGAGTCCGCCGGCGCGCGACCGGCCTCCGCATCGCGATGCACGCCACGATCGCTACCGCAGCGGCGGCGATCGGGACCGAAACCGCGATCGAAACCGCGACCCGCGGCGCGACGGACCGCGCGACCCCCGGCGCGACGGCCGTCCCCGCGGCGAAGGCCGCCAAGATGCAGGTCCGCGCCGTACCGAAGGCGCCCGCAGCGAAGCGGCTCGTCCCGACCAGGGGCCGCGTGCGGAAGCACCTCGCAGCGAACCGTCGGCGCGCAGCGACCAAGCGCCGCGCTCTGAACAGCCGAACCGCGGCGAGCAGCCGATTCGGGCGGAACGAGAAGCAGGCGGCGAGCGCCCGGAACGCGTCGGCCGCAGCCGACGGCGGCGCGGCCGCGGCCGACGCGACGGCGGTGAAGGCAGCGGGAACGGTCAGACCAGTGCGAGCAGCCCGCGTGCGCCGGCGCCGGATTCGCCCCCGGCCACCGCGAACGCCGCTGGAGTCACGCCGGCGGCCGCGGCGTTGGCGGCACCCCTCCCCGCCTCTGCGCCACCGCTGGTCGAACCGCCGACACCGAGGCCGATCGAGTCGCCTCGACCGAGCGCCAGCGAGGAGAAGTACGTGGTGTGGTCGTCCGCCCCGAGCGATGTGCCGCGCAGCGGCCCGGATGATCGCTAGCCATCAACCAAAGCGGCGGGCGGGTCCGTCAGCGCTGGAATGCGGTTTGCACGCGCTCCCGTAAACTCGGCGGACGAAGGGTCGACGGCGACCTAACCTCGGCGTAGGCGTCCGCCACTTGCCGCATCATGCCCCTACGCGCCAGGAGGCGTGCGATGGTGGCGCGCCGGTAGCGCCAGGTCTTCCACACATCGTCCGGCCAATCTTCGTACCGAGCGCGCGCGGCCGCCGCCGCATAAAGCTTGAAGGCCGCAAAGAGCCGTACATCCCGCTCTCGGGGATCGGTTTCGGCGAGCGCATTCCTTTCCTCGCGCTCCGCAATTCGAGCGAGCGCGTTCGGTTCGCCGGCGTCCGCCGCTAGGCGGTACCACCGCCAGGCATTGGCCGCGTCGGGTTGGGTTCCGGATTCGTAGAAATGGCCCAGCTTGAAGGCGGCGATCGGCACCCCTGCCTGCCACGCCTGCTCGTAGAGCGACACCGCACGGTTGCGTTCGAGCGCGGCTGCCGAATCATTCATGAGCAGGTCAGCCAAATCGATCCGCGCAGCCCGATACGCGCCCGCCACGGCGATTTCGAATTCGCGCCGGGCACCGTCATGATCTCCTTCGACCAATAACGCCCGCCCCATCTGATAGTCGGCTCGCGCAGTGTGCTTGGGCCTGCGGATCTCCTCCGTGCAGACGAGAATATCCTTGCGTGGCATGATCTTCGCCAGTGGCCCGCCGGGCGCCAGACGGTCCGGATCGTAGATTGCAGCGGCGGCCTGATCGCATGCGGAAATCGGTCCCGGCCAGGACCTCACCGGGTATCCCGGCGAAAGGCCCAATTCCGCCCGATCGACCGCAGGCAGGGGATCGGTTTCGGCCGACGCTTGCCACAGAATCTGCGCCGAAAGAGGCGCCGGGATGTCTGCATCCCAGATCCGTGCGGTTTTGTCACGGGACGCGGTAACGATGCGCGCGCCGTCCGGCGAGTATGAGGCGGTATAGAAGCCGCCTTCGTATCCCGGGAGCGCAGCCAACTGCGCACCCGTGAGCGCGTCCCAGATGCCGACGGTTTTGTCATAGGATGCGGTCACGATGCGTGTGCCGTCGGGCGAAAACGCGGCGAAATGCACGTAGCCGGCGTGTCCGAACAGGACGCCGAGCCCCTTACCGGTGCGGGCGTCCCAAATTCTGGCGGTCTTGTCGTATGACGCGGTGACGATGCGCGTTCCGTCCGGCGAGTAAGCAGCAGACCTGACGGAGTCGCCGTGGCCCGCGAGAATGGTGATCGGCGTGCCGGTGCGTGCATCCCAGATGCGCGCGGTATTGTCGCTCGAGGTGGTGACGATGTGTGTGCCGTCGGGGGAGTAGGCGGCGAAAGTGACCAGTTTCGCGTGCCCCGACAGCACGGCAAGCTCCGCACCGGAGCGCGCATCCCAGATGCGCGCCGTCTTGTCGGTGGACGCGGTGACGATACGCGCTCCGTCCGGCGAGTAAGCGGCGGAGAGGACCTGATCATCATGACCCGAGAGCACGACCAGCTGGGCACCCGAACGCGCATCCCATATACGAGCCGTCCGGTCATCCGATGCCGTTACGATCCGGGTGCCATCGGGCGAAAACGCGGCGAAATACAAGTAGCTGTCGTGGCCGGCCAGAACGGCGAGCGGCGCCCCGGTACGCACATCCCAGACTCGTGCGGTCTTGTCGGCCGACGCGGCGACGATGCGCGTACCGTCGGGTGAAAAGGCCGCGGATTCGAAAAAATATCCCTTGCCGGAAAACACGGCAAGTTGCGGTCCCGCGCGGATTTCCCAGATGCGCGCAGTCTTGTCGTCCGAGGCGGTGACGACATGCGCGCCGTCAGGGGAGAAAGAGGCCGAGTTCACGTAATTGACATGGCCGGACAGCACGGCGATCCGCCCCCCCGTGCGCGCGTCCCAAATGCGCGCCGTCTTGTCGTTCGACGCGGTGACGATGCGCGTTCCGTCCGGCGAGTAAGCGGCGGAGATAACTTGATTGTCGTGACCCGACAGCACGGCAAGCTCCGCACCGGAGCGCGCGTCCCAGATCCTTGCGGTCTTATCGTCCGCGGCCGTAACGACGCGTGTACCGTCGGGAGAAAATGCGGCGGAAAGGACGATGCCATCATGCCCTGCGAGCACCATGAGCTGCATGCCGGTGCGCGCATCCCAGATCCGCGCGGTCTTGTCATCCGAAGCGGTGACGACGCGGCTGCCGTCGGGGGAGAAGGCGGCAAAATAGAGATAGCCGCCGTGGCCGGCGAGCACGCGCAGCTGGACGCCGGTGCGCGCATCCCAGATCCGTGCGGTCTTGTCATCCGAAGCGGTGACGATGCGGGTACCGTCCGGCGAATACGCCGCGGTGCTCACCGTATCGACATGACCGGACAACACCGCGAGCTCACGGCCGGTGCGCGCATCCCAGATTCGTGCAGTCTTGTCATCCGAAGCGGTGACGACGCGGCTGCCATCCGGCGAATAGGCCGCAAATGCCACGTGATCGTCGTGACCGGACAACACGGCGAGCTCGACGCCCGCGTGCGCATCCCAGATTCGCGCAGTCTTGTCATTCGACGCGGTCACGATGCGCGCTCCGTCCGGCGAGTAAGCCGCGCTATTGACCTTCGCCTCGTGCCCGGAAAGCACCGCGATCTGAAGGTCGGCCGCACGAATGTCCTGAAAGACGGTGATGGCCGAAGGTGTGTGCGCGGGCGCAAACGCGGGATTGCCGACCACGTACAAAATGATGTCCTGCGCGCCCGTCAAATCCCAGTCCCTGAGCCGCTCCGCGGCCGCCTGGGTAAGCAGTCGCGCCTGAGTTTGCATCGCCTGCGCGGCATGAAATTCCGCCTCGTGCTGCTTGCGCACCGCGATCAAACCGCCGCCTGATGCAGCGATCCCCAGCACGCACAGCACGCCGGCCACGACCGCAGCGACCCGATTGCGGCGGATAAATTTACGCACCCGATACCCGACGCTTGCCGGGCATGCAGAGACGGGCTCATGGTCCAAGTACCTGCGCAAATCGGCGGCAAGCTCCGCGGGATTTCCGTAGCGCCGCTCGCGCTCGCGCTCCAGCGCTTTCGATGCAATCCATTGCAGATCTCCGCGCAGCATTCTGACGAGCTGCTTTCGATCGGTGGCGCGCGCCTCCGCGGCCATGGAAGCGCGCTCCCAATCGGCGGCGAGCTTCGCGCTCATCGCCGGCGGCTCTTCCTCCCGAAGCTGGCGCAGCCACACGTCGAGCGCGGGCTTATGTAGACGCTTCGCCTCGAACGGCAGCAGACCGGTCAGCAGCACATACAGAATCACGCCCAGCGCGTAGACGTCGGTGCGCGTATCGACGTCGCGGATGTTCGGATCCACCTGCTCCGGGCTCATATAACCGGGTGTTCCCATGAACTGCCCGAAACGGGTGAACAGCGTCTCGTCCGCCTGTTTCGGTGCGATGGCTTTCGCCAGCCCGAAATCGATGATCCGCGGCACGGCGATACCGTCGACCTCGACCACGAGAATGTTGGCCGGTTTCAGATCCCGATGAATAATCGCCTTCTGATGCGCATGCTGCACGCCCTCGCACGCCTGGATGAATACCACCAGCCGATCACATACCCTGAGCCGCTTCTGATCGCAATACTCGGTGATCGGCAGCCCCGGCACGAACTCCATCACGAAGTAGGGTTGTCCCTGCGGTGTCGTGCCCGCGTCGAACACTTTGGCGATATAGGGGTGCTCCATGATGGCGAGCGATTGACGCTCGGCTTGGAAGCGTTGTACGACCGCCTCGTCGTACATGCCTGCGCCAATGAGCTTTAATGCGACCAGCCGCCGCACGGGCGCGAGCTGCTCAGCGAGCCAGACCTGCCCCATGCCGCCCTCGCCGAGCTTGCGGATGAGTCGAAAGCGCTGGGCGAAAAGCTGCCCCGCCGCCAGGGGGCTTGCGCCAAACTCGTCGAAATCGCCGGGGTGTTCGTCCACCCGCGGCGAGCGCAGGAAATCCTCCGAGAGTTGCGCATCCGCCGATAGCAGGGAATCCAGTTCGGCACGCAGGTCCGCGTCTGCGGCACGAACCTCGTCGAGGAATTTAGCGCGCGCCTCCGGCCCCAACGCGACCGCTTGGTGCAGCAATTCCTTGACTCGTTCCCACGAGGACACGGTCACGGCGCGGACGGCCTATTCATTTCACGGCGCAGCCGGATCCGAGCCGGGACGATTCGACCCGAGTCGCCTGCCATGGGCCTCTCCTCAGGGTTCGTGTTCTTTATGGCCAGAATATTCGTGCACTACACGGCCGTCAAATGTACGCCGCCGCGGCACGCAGACGCGAACCTACGACGTGCGCCTGGCCGACAAGCCGTTCACTCGGGCGGTGCGCGCATGGCCGGACGGAAAAATTGAGCAATTCATGCTGTTCCCGAAGTAGCCGCGCCCACGCTCGCCCGCACCCGCTCGAGATCCTCCGGCGTATCGACGCCGCCGGGCGGCGCCTCGGCCAGCGTCAGCAAGTAAATGCGCATGCCGTATTCCAGCGCGCGCAATTGTTCGAGCTTCTCCGTCGTCTCGAGCGGTGTCGGCGGCCGGGCGGCGAATTGCAGAAGGCTCGCGGCTCGATACGCGTAGATGCCGATATGGCGCCACGCCCCGGCGAAACACGTCGGCCTCCCGGCCACGACGCTGTCGCGGGGCCACGGCACCGGCGCTCGGCTGAAATAAAGAGCTTGACCCTCCCGCCCGCGCAGCGCCTTGACGCAGCTCGAATCGAGAAACTCCGCCAGGCTCTGCACCGGGGCCACCGCGGTCGCGATGTCGGTACCCGGACGCTCGCTCAATGCAGCCGCGACATCGCGTATTACGGCGGGCGGCATGAGGGCTTCATCCCCCTGTAAATTCACGACGATGTCTTCCGCGGCGAGGCCCCTGGTGCGCGCAACCTCGGCGACACGGTCGGTGCCCGAAGCATGGTTCGGCGCCGTCAGTGCAACATCGGCGCCGAAACCGGCCGCCACCCGTTCAATGCGCTCATCGTCGGTCGCGACGATGACCGAGGCGGCGCCGCTCGCGCGGGCGCATTCCCACACCCAGCGGATCAACGGCCGACCGCCGATATCGACCAGGGGTTTTCCGGGCAAACGGGCCGCCGAGAAGCGTGCCGGTATCACCACATGGAACACGGGGCGCAGGCCGCTCTAGCGATTGAGCAACGGATCGTCCGCGCCCAACACGCGCGCATCTTCCGGCAGCATCAGCGGAATACCATCGCGCACTGCGTAAGCCAAGCGGTCGGTTCGGCAGATGAGCTCGAGCGTACCGCCGCTACCCGCGCTATGCAGCGGACCCTTGCACACCGGGCACACCAACAGTTCCAACAGTCGTCTATCCATCAATGGTCTCCCGCGCCGGTGCTTCGCGCTTCGCCAGGCTGTCCATCACGATGCCGAGCAGTGTAGTCGATTCGCCGCCGTCGAACTGCGCGCTCACGGGCACATACCAATGCCGCTGATCGGTCAAGCCGACGCATTTTACGGCATCTTTCTCGGTCATGAGCACCGGCCTATCGTCGGCGAACAGGATGTCCTCGGACCTGATGCGCGCATGATCGGGCAAAGGGCTGCCGGTGACCTCGATGCCATGTGCACGCAGCATGTTGAAAAACCGCTCCGGATTGCCGATACCGGCGACCGCATGCACGGTTTTGCCCGCAAAGTCCTGCAACGGCACCACGCGGCCGCCGTTCGCCGCCACCGCGCCCGTGGCCTCGAGCCGCATACTGATCGCCCCTTCGAGCAGCGCCCGGCCGCCGTTGACCACGACGGCATCGGCGAGCGCCAGCCGTGTGCGCGATTCCCGCAGCGGCCCCGCCGGCAATAGCCAGCCGTTGCCGAAACGGCGGTCTCCGTCGATAACGACCACTTCGCAGTCTCGTGCCAGGGCGTAATGCTGCAATCCGTCGTCGCTCACAATCACGTCGCAGCCGGCGCCCACCAACAACTGCGCCGCAGCCGGCCGATCGCGGCCGACGGCAACCGGAACGCCGGTGCGGCGCGCCAACAGAACAGGCTCGTCTCCGACCAGCAGCGGGTCGTCGGTTGCTTCGATCATCCGCACTCCGCTCGATGAGCCGCCATAGCCGCGCGTGACCACCCCGGGCTTGCGCCCGCGCTCCGCCAGGCGCGCCACCAGCCAGCAAACGAGGGGTGTCTTCCCGGTTCCGCCGACGCTCAAATTTCCGACGATGACCACCGGCCGCGACAGGTGCGTCGAACGGCGCAAGTGCCGGGCGTAAGCAAAGCGCCGCGCCGCCGAGACGGCGCCGTACACGAGCGACAGCGGCAGCAGCCACCAAGGCGGGGCGGCGCTCTCGTACCAAATGCGGTTGAGCCAGGATTGTACCGACATGGCAAGCGCGTCAATCGCTGAACTGCATCCCGTGCAATGCCGCGTACAGGCCGCCGCGCGCCAGCAATTCTTGATGGTTCCCGATTTCGGCGATGCGCCCATGATCGAGCACGATGATTCGGTCGGCGCCCTCCACGGTGGACAGGCGGTGCGCGATCACCAAGGTGGTGCGTCCCCGCATCAGCACGGCCAGCTCCTGCTGCACACGCCGCTCGGACTCGTTATCGAGCGCCGCGGTGGCTTCGTCGAGCATCAGCACGGGCGCATCCTTGAGCAAGGCCCGCGCAATGGATATGCGCTGGCGCTGGCCGCCGGACAGATTTTGGCCGCGATCGGACAGGACGGTATCGAAGCCATTCGGTTGCTGTGCGACGAATTCCATGACGTTGGCGGCGCGCGCCGCCTCCGCAATTTGCGCATCGGTCTTATCGATCGCATTGAAGGCGATGTTGTTGCGGATGGTATCGTTGAACAGCACCACGTCCTGGCTCACCAGGCTCACCTGCGAGCGTAAATCCGTCAGCCGGTACTCGCGCACGTCGACGCCGTCCAGAAGTACCGACCCCTGCTGCACGTCGTAGAAGCGCGGCACCAGACCCACGAGCGTCGTCTTGCCGCTGCCCGATCTGCCCACGATGGCCACCGTCTCGCCCGGCCGCACCCGAAAACTCACATCACGCAGCACGTCGCCCTTATCGCCGCCGTACGTGAACGAGACGTTGCGAAATTCGATCTCACCCTTCGCGCGCGCGAGGGCGCGCGTTCCGCCGCTGTCTTCGGTCGGCTCATCCATGATCTCGAATACGCTCTGTCCGGCGGCGATCCCCTGCTGCAAGGGGCCGCTCATGTTGACCAGGCTGCGCAACGGCGACGGAATGAGCATCAGGGCGGTCAAGAACCCCAAGAACTCGTCCACCTGCATATTGTGGGAAAACACCTGCCGTATCGCCACGTAGAGCACGCTCGCCAGCGCGATCGACGCGATGCACTGGACCACCGGATTACTGATCGATTTGGCGCGCGCGAGCTTCATGTTCGAAGCGCGATTCAGTTCATTGACCCGTTCGAACCTCTCGATCTGATGATCCTCGGCGTTGAAGATCTTGATGAGGCGCTGGGCATCGATCGCCTCCTTGGCGACACGCGTGATGTCGCCCATCGAATTCTGAATGCGCTCGCTGTAGCGGCGGAAGCTGCGGTTGGCAATTTGCATCAGCCATGCAATCACCGGCGCCACTGCGATGCAAAACGCCGCCAGCCGCCAGTTCATGTAAAACAGCGTGATCAGCAATCCGATGATCGTCAGGCTGTCGCCGATCAGCGAAATCGCCGCACTGGTCGCCGCCGCCGCCACCAGTTCGATGTTATTGGTCAATTTCGAAAGCAAATGGCCGGACTGCTGCCGGTCGAGATACGGCGTCGGCAATCGAAGATAATGCGAAAACACGTCGCGCCGCAGACCCTTGATGACCTGACGGCCCACCCAGCTTGGGTAAAAGTTGGACACGTAATCGCCGATGCCGCGCAGCGTAAACAGCACCACGACCGCGATCGGCACCTTCCAAAGCACTTCGGGGTTCTTTTTCACAAAGGCGCCGTTCAAGAATTCCTTGACCAGGTAGGCAAGCGCCGAATTCGTGGCCGCGAACAACACCATTCCGAGTACTCCGATCAGGAAAACCCCGGTATAGGGCCGCGCATAGCGCAGCAAACGCCGGTAGATCGACCAGGCTGTGTTGCGCGGCTTGGGACGGCCCGCGCCCGCGGCCATGCTCGCGTTCAAGGCGGCGGTTCCTGATGCACCGTCGCAATATTGAGCTGCGAGAAGCCGAGCCGACCGGCAACATCCATCGCCGTCACCACCGCCTGATGCGTGCTGCGGGCATCGGCGCGTATCGTGATGGGGCCGCGGTCGGCGCCCGCCTCCTTCAGTAGCGCGGCCCGCAAGGTCTCCGGACTCGCGTTGATCAACGTGCGCTCATTGACCCGGTAGCCTCCATCCGCGGTGACGGTGATCACCAGCGGTTCGCGGGTCCCGCGCGGCAGCGGAATCTCGCTCGCCTGCGGCAGCTGAACCTTGACACGCCCCTCTTGCTGGAAAGTGGTCGTAACCATGAAGAAAATCAACAGCACCAGCAACACGTCGATGAAGTTGATCAGGTTGATCTCGGGGTCCTCCCGATTGCGCGGACGCAGATTCATGGTCAACTCTCCGCGGCGAGATCGCCGCGCGCGTCCAGGGCATCGACCAGCTTCATGGCTTCCTTTTCCATGCGAATGACCAGGCGCTCCACCTTGCCGCGCAAATAGCGATAGGCGATCAGCGAGGGAATCGCCACCGTGAGCCCCGCCGCCGTGGTGATCAACGCCTCGCCGATGCCGCCCGACAGAACCCGCGGGTCGCCGAGGCCGTTGGCGGTGATTGCGTTGAACGCATGGATGATCCCCGCCACGGTTCCGAGCAGCCCGAGCAAGGGCGCAATCGCGGCGATGGTCCCAAGCGTGTTGAGAAACCGCTCGAGATCGTGCACCACGTGCCGCCCGCCGTCCTCAAGCCGCTCCACCATCAGCGCGCGGGGTCTATTGCGGTTCGCAAGCCCGATCGCGAGCAGCTTGCCGAGCGGCGAGTTCTGTTCCAGGGCGATCACCAGTTTCTCGCTGAGCTGATCCGCTTCTATCCAGTTCCACACCTTCTGCGACAGATCTCGTGGAATGACGCGACTGCTTTGCAGCGTCCACAGTCGCTCCAATATGATGGCCACCGATGCGATCGAGCATAAGATGATCGGCCACATGAAGCCGCCGCCCGCGCGGATGATCTCCCACATTGTGTCCTCATTGGGTAACTCTTGGAACTACCGGCATGATACTTGAGCGCCACCGGTTTAAGATACCGTCATCGATATGAGGCCCGCGTCACGATTTCGCGCGCAGCACCGCATGTTTGCTTCGGCGTCGCCGACCTTCCCCCTCAGGCCGGCGCCGCGCCGCGCTCGATCAGCACGCCGTCGGTCAGGGTCAGCACCCGGTCGAGGCGCGCCGCCAAGCGCTCATCATGGGTCACGATGACGAGGCTGGTCCCGAGCTCGCGATTCAGCTCGAGCATCAGTTCGAACACGTGCGCGGCATTCACGCCGTCCAAGTTGCCCGTCGGTTCGTCCGCCAGCACCAGTTTGGGCCGCGTCACCAGCGCGCGCGCGACGGCCGCGCGCTGGCGCTCACCGCCGGAAAGCTGCGACGGGCGGTGGTTCAAGCGCTCGGCCAACCCGACCCTCGATAATATGGCCGCCGCCTGTTGTTTCGCGATCTTTGGCACCATGCGCCTCACCAACAGGGGCATCGCGACGTTCTCGAGGGCGGTGAATTCAGGCAGCAAATGATGAAATTGATAGACGAATCCGACCGCGTAATTGCGCAGCCGGCCGCGCTCCGCGTCATCCAATTGATTCATGGCCGAGCCGTCGATTCCCACCGTACCCCTGGTCGGCAAATCCAGTCCGCCCAACAGCTGCAGCAACGTCGTCTTGCCCGAGCCGGATGCGCCGACGATCGCGATGCGCTCGCCGGCGCGCACCCGGATCGAAGCCCCCCGCAACACCTGCAACCTCACCCCTCCTTGGATGAAATCCTTCGCGAGATCCACGCCTTCGAGCACGACATTGTTGGAGTTCGACATGGTTTACCTACGATCCTCAGTCATTTCGCAGCGATTCCGCCGGCGGCATGCGCGCGGCGCGCCAGGCGGGATAGAGAGTCGAGGCGCAAGCCAGAACGAAGGCGATGCCGCATATCCGCGCCACATCCGAGAGCCGCACGTGCGCCGGCAGATCGCTCATGAAATAGACACGCGCATCCAGGAATTTGAACCCGACGATGCGCTCCAACCCGTGCACCAACTCCTGCAGGTTGACCGAGATGAGGACGCCGAGAACCAGGCCGCCCGCGATGCCGAGGCCGCCGATCAAACTGCCCTGCACGATGAATACCGACAATATGCTTCGCGGCGAGGAACCGAACGTCCTCAGGATGGCGATATCCCGGCGCTTGTCCTTCACCACCATCACCATGGTCGAAACGATGTTGAATGCCGCGACGGCTACGACCAGCGACAGAATGACGAACAGCATCCCCTTGGTGATCTCGATGGAGCGGAAGAAGTTGACGTGCTGATTGGTCCAGTCGTCCACCGCATAGTCGCCGCCGAGTGCGACCGCCGCGGCGCGCACGACGCGTGGCGCTGCATACAAATCCGCAACGTTCAGCCGCATACCGGTGACGTCGTCGCCCATGCGCAGCAGCCTTGCCGCGTCTTGCATCGCAATGAGCGCGACGCGCCGATCGTACTCGTACATGCCGACCGACAGGATGCCGGCCACCTGGAAGGCCCGCATCCGCGGCAGCACGCCCACCGGCGTGACGTCGCCCTGGGCAACCATGATCACGACCCGATCGCCGACGCGTGCGCCCAGTTCGTCCGCCAACGCCTTACCCAAAATCACCCGATATTCACCGGGACGCAGATCGCTCAGGTGACCGGACAGCAGATGCCGGTTCAAGTCCGCGACCCGCCGTTCCTGGTCCGGCAACACCCCGCGCATCAACACCCCGGCGGAGCGCTCGCCGCGGGTCATCATGGCCTGCTCTTCGATATAGGGCGCCGCCGCGAGCACGCCGGGAAAATGCGCGACCAAATCCACCTGCGGCCGCCAGCCGGCGATGCGCCCCTCGAGACCCGTGATGGTCGCATGCGCCGTAATGCTCAATATTCGCGTCCGCAGCTCCTCTTCGAAGCCGTTCATGACCGACAGCACGACGATGAGCACCGCGACCCCGAGGGCCAGCCCGAGGATCGCGATGCCGGCGATCAGGGACACGAAACCGCGCTTGGGAGAGGCGCGCAGGTAACGGAGACCTAAATATCCTTCATACCAATAGCGCATTATTCGTATCGCAGCGCTTCGGCGGGTTGAGTTTTCGCAGCTTGCCAGGCCGGATAGATCGTGGCGATGAAAGTCAGGAACATGGCCGCCAATGCAATTCGGATGACGTCACCGGCATGCGGTTCGCTCGGGAGTCCCGAAATGTAATAGACGTCAGGATCGTCCATGATGTGAAAGCCCAGGGTATGTTCGAGAAACGGCACGACCACGTCGACGTGCAAGGCGAGCTCGAGGCCCAAAACCACCCCCATGGCTGTTCCGACCCACCCGATCAGCAGCCCCTGGGTGATGAACACGGCGAGCACGCCGCGCGGACTCATGCCAAGCGTTCGCAGGATCGCGATGTCGGTGCGCTTGTCGCTCACGACCATCACCAGGGTGGCCACGATGTTGAACACGGCCACGGCCACGATCAGCATCAGGATCAGCCCCATCATGGTTTTTTCGATGCGAACCGCACGAAAATACGCTTCGTTCTCCTGCGTCCAGTCGCGCAGCACAAATCCCGGCGGGAGCCGCGATAGGGCATTTCGCGCCAATTCGGGCGCCTTGAGCACATCGCTGAACTTGAGACGAATGCCGGTCGGGCCCGACAGCCCGCGAAACGCCTGCGCATCCTGCAAATTAACGAGCGCCAGCACGCTGTCGTGCTCCTGCAATCCGACCTCGAATATGCCTACGACTTCGAATTGCTGCAATCGCGGCACGATGCCGCCCCCGGCAGCGGTGCCGCCGGGGGCCATGACGGTGATCGCATCGCCGACACCCGCCTGCAATTGATAAGCGAGCATGCGGCCGAGAATGATGCGATTGGTTCCGGGTTTAAGGTCGCTGAGCTTGCCCTCGCGCATGGCGCCGGCAATGGTGGAGACCTTGGCCTCCAGCGCCGGATCGATGCCGCGCACGATCGCGCCGCTCATCGAGGGGGCGCGGCTCAGCATCGCATCGGTATCGAGAAACGGCGCGGCTCCCGTAAGCCCCGGAGCGCCCTGCAGTTCGAGAATTTTCGGGCGCCAATCGGCGATTGCCGCACCGCCCTCCGTCAACGTCGCATGCGCGGACAGGCTGAGCAACCGGCTGCGCAGTTCGGTCCCGAAGCCGTTCATGACGGAAAGCACCGTGATCAGGGCGAGCACGCCCAACGCGACGCCGAGCAGCGATACCCAGGTGATGAAAGAGACGAAAAAACTGTGCTCGCGCGCCAGCGAATAACGCAGGCCCACGTAGACTGGAACGGGCTGGAACATTCGCGGCGATTAAACCATAGCCCGTCCGCGCCGGGTACGCGTCTTAAGAGGGTCCAAGAAGTTCAATCATAAAATTCAATATAATCATAATGTTAAATACATCAAGTATTGCGGCTTCGAGGCAGTGGTATAATTTTGAATATAAGGATCCGTCCTTTGGGTAACGCTTGAGGTCTTCCATGGACTATCGAACCCTGGTAATTGCCGCTGCCTGCGCCTGCGGCCTCGCGGGCCTTGCGCAACCCAGCCGCGCCGATCTGATCGCGACCGACAACGGCATTGCGGTCAAGCAGGCGGATGTGGCCACCCCGACGCGCGGCATGACGATGAACCAAGTGGCGAGCAAGTTCGGCGAACCGGCGACCAAAGTCCCGGCTGTGGGCAAACCGCCGATCGCCCGCTGGGAGTACCCCGGATTCGTGGTCTATTTCGAGCAAGATCACGTGATTCACAGCGTCGTCACGAGTTCCGAGACTTCTGCGCAATCCGCGCCCTAAAGTCGCGTAACATCTAATTCCTTACCGGTGTCCACCGCGATGCGTTCGCGGCGGGCTTCTTTTGTTGAATTCGCCATACGATGATGCCGCTACTCGACCCTGCCCTACCGTCCGCCGATTTGCCGGTCATCAAATGGGGAAAGCTCTACGGGGCTGCCGCCGCGCTCGCCATCGCCGAAGCGGCGGTCAAGGCTGCAGGACCGGTCATCGTCATCACCCGCAATTCCCGCGACGCAGAGGCGCTCAGCGAGGAGATCGCGTTCTTTGCCGGCACGGCGGCATCGGCACGCGTCTTTCCGGACCTGGAAACCCTGCCCTACGACAGCTTTTCGGCGCATCCGGATATCACCTCGGCCCGGCTGGCAACCCTCGCCGAGCTGCCGAGGGCCGTCAGAGGGGTGTGGCTGGTCGCGGTCGACACCCTGTTGCAGCGCCTGCCACCGCGCAGCTATATCGAAGCGTATTCGCTGAAGGTGCATGTCGGGGAGACGCTGGACCTCAACGCGCTGCGCGCTCAATTGGCGACGGCCGGCTACGCGGCAGTGACCCAGGTGGTTGCCCACGGCGAGTTTGCGGTGCGCGGCTCCTTGCTCGACGTGTTCCCGATGGGTTCCGAATCGCCCTATCGCATCGACATGCTCGACCGTGAGGTCGACAGCATCCGGCGCTTCGATCCGGACAGCCAGCGATCCGCCGACAAGTTGGAACGCATTCAGCTGCTGCCGGCACGGGAGACCCCGCTCCATAGCGACGCCGTACGCGAATTCCGCCGCCGCTATCGCCTGCGGTTTCCCGGCGACCTCGCGGAGCAAGCCGTGTACCGCGACGTGAGCTTGGCCCACGCTCCAGGCGGACTCGAATATTTCCTGCCTCTTTTCTTCGATCGGACCTCGCATCTGTTCGAGTACCTGCCGCCAAACAGCGTATTGATCGACATTCAGGAAGCCAGCTCCTTGGCCGACGATTTATGGCACGGCATCGTGGAGAGACACGAGCAGCTGCGCCACGACCGGCATCGGCCGATCCTCGACCCGGCGGAACTTTTTCTGACGCCGGAGGAATTGCGCGGCGAGTTCGCCGCGCGGTCGAAGGTGCAATTGCGCTCCTTCGAGTGGCCGCCCGAAACGCGGGGGCCGGTGCAGAACTTTGCGAGCGTTGCGCCGGCGGCGGTTCGCATCGACCCTCGCGCCGAACAGCCGGCGGCCGAGCTCGCGGCGCATCTGGCGGCAAGCGAAGCCCGCGTGCTGCTGGCCGCGGAATCGGCAGGGCGCCGCGAACTGCTGCTCGATCTGCTGCGCGGCCGCGGCATTCAAGCACAGGTCTTCAAGGATCTCGCGAGCTTCGTTTCGAGCGATTTGAAATTCGGCGTCACCGTGTCGGCGGCCGTATCGGCGCTGCGCCTGGAATCCCCGGCGCTGGAGATTCTCACCGAATCGCAACTGTTCGGAGATCGCGCCCGGCAGGAGCGCAGGCGGCGGCGCAGCGATCGCGATCCCGCGAAGATACTCAGGGAACTATCGGACCTGCGCACCGGCGCCCCGGTGGTGCACGAAACCTACGGAGTCGGGCGCTATCAAGGTCTCAAGACCATGGACGTCGCCGGCTACGCGGGCGAATTTCTGGCGCTCGAGTACGCCGATGGCGACAAGCTCTACGTACCGGTGCAGGCGCTGCACCTCGTTTCGCGCTACACGGGTGCGCCGGCCGAAACCGCGCCGCTGCACAAACTCGGCGGCGAGCAGTGGCAGAAGGCGCGGCGCAAGGCGGCGCAACGCATACGCGACGTGGCGGCCGAACTGCTCGATCTTTACTCGCGCCGGGCGGCCCGCGAAGGCATGCCGATGCAGGCGGGAGAGGCCGAGTATCGGGCCTTTCAAGCCGGATTTCGCTTCGAAGAGACCGCCGATCAGGCCGCAGCCATCGACCAGGTGCTGCTCGACCTGAAGGCGGCCAAACCGATGGATCGCGTCATATGCGGGGACGTGGGCTTCGGTAAAACCGAAGTGGCGCTGCGCGCCGCGTTCGTGGCGGTTCAGGCGGGCAAGCAAGTGGCCGTATTGGTGCCGACCACGCTGCTTGCCCAGCAGCACTACACGACGTTCAGCGACCGGTTCGCCGATTGGCCGGTGCGCATCGAAAGCCTGTCGCGCTTTCGCACCAGCAAGGAAGCCGCGGCGGTCGTCGACGGCATCGCATCCGGCTCGGTGGACATCGTCATCGCCACGCAGCGCCTGCTGCAGGGCAAGGTTCGATTCAAGGATCTGGGACTCGTGGTCATCGACGAAGAGCACCGCTTCGGCGTGCGCGACAAGGAAAAACTCAAGGCGCTGCGCGCCGAAGTCGATGTCTTGACGCTGACCGCGACGCCGATACCCCGAACGCTCAACATGGCCATGGGCGGCCTGCGGGATCTGTCGCTGATCACGACGCCCCCGGCCGAACGTCTGGCCGTGAAGACCTTCGTGCTGGAGTGGAACGAAACGGTGGTGCGCGAAGCTCTGGCGCGCGAGATTCGCCGCGGCGGGCAGATCTATTTCGTCCACAACACCATCGACACCATCGAAAAGACCGCCCAGTCGCTTCGCGAGCTCGTACCGGAGGCCACGGTCGCCGTCGGGCACGGACAGATGCGCGAACGCGATCTCGAACAACTGATGCTCGATTTTTATCACCGCCGCTTCAATGTTCTCGTGTGCACCACGATCATCGAGAGCGGAATCGACGTGCCGACCGCAAACACGATCATCATCGACCGCGCCGATCGATTCGGTCTGGCGCAAATCCACCAATTGCGCGGGCGCGTCGGCCGGTCGCATCACCGCGCCTATGCGTATTTGATCACGCCGCCGCACAAGGCGATGACCGCCGATGCGGTCAAGCGGCTAGAGGCACTGGAATCGCTCGAAGAGCTCGGCGCCGGATTCACCCTGGCGACCCACGATTTGGAAATTCGCGGCGCCGGCGAGCTGTTGGGCGACGAGCAGAGCGGCCAGATCCAGGAGATCGGCTATAACCTTTACATGGAGCTATTGGAGCGGGCGGTTGCCGCCCTGAAATCCGGAAAGCAGCCGGATCTGGACAAGCCGCTCGAGGCCGGCCCCGAGGTCGAGTTGCATCTGCCGGCCTTGATTCCCGACGATTACGTGCCCGACGTGCACTTGCGCTTGGTGCTGTACAAGCGAATAGCCGGCACCGCATCGCGCGAGGAACTCGATGAATTGAAAGTCGAGTTGATCGATCGTTTCGGGCCGTTGCCGCCGTATGCGCAATCGTTGTTTCGCGCCACCCAAATCAAGCTGCGCGCCGCCGATCTCGGCATACGCAAGATCGACGCCGGAGCCGTCGGCGGCTACATTGTCTTCAACGAGCACAACAAGGTCGACGCGCGGCATATTTTGAGGCTGATTCAAACTCGCCCAAAGGATTACCGTCTCGACGGCCCCCTCAAGCTGCGTTTCACTCACGATGCACGCACCGAGGAGAACCTGTTCACGCGCATCGAATTGCTGGTCGAGCTTCTCGCGTAGCAACCGCTACTGGATGGTTCCCAGGAAATCATCCTTGCCGATTTCGACGCCGTTGTTGCGAAGCAACGCGTACACCATGCATTCATGGAAATAAAAGTTTGGCAGCACGAAATCGGTGAGATAGGCGCGCCCCGTGAAACGCAAAGTGCGGCTTGGAAATTTGAGCTCGACGGCGCGACTATCCGACGCCCGCATTTGATCGGCGGTGACGGATTTGACGAAATCCAAGGTTTTCGCCACGCGTTGCTTGAGGTCGGCCAGGGTGATCTCGGTGTCCTCGTGTTTGGGATTTTCGATGCCGGCGAGGCGCGCGGCCGCACCCTTGGCGGTATCGCAGGCGATCTGAACCTGACGCGAGAGCGGAAACATGTCCGGATACAGGCGCGACTGCGCCAGCACGATCGAATCGAATTTCCTCGCCGCGGCATGCGCGGCGGCCTTGTCGAGAATCGCGGACAGGTTGCTCAAGCCGCGGCACAGGACGGGAATCGAAAAATCGTACAGAGACATGTTGAGAACTCCTCGATGGAATGGGTCCGCAGGGCCGACACTTTAGCGAAGGATCCCATCGTTGAGTAGCAAATTCCATCGGGCGACAATTGGCGTCGGGCGGCAAACCTTCGCGGACCGATTCTTTGCAGATTATCGAGCGCCGATGGTATTGGGCGCCATCCGATGTTAAAAGGAGCCCATGCTGCCGTCTTCCGAAGCCTGCGAGCGCAATAAGGATCCCATTCTCGCAGTCCTGCGCGGCTGTTTCGCGGACCGGTTTCGAGTGCTGGAGATCGGCAGCGGCACGGGCCAGCATGCCGTGCATTTCGCGCGGCATTTGCCGCACCTCACTTGGCACCCGACCGAGCGTCTGTGCAATCTGCCGGACTTGTCGGCGCGCGTGCAGATCGAAGGCGCCGCTAATTTGCGCCCCCCGACCTTGCTCGATGTACGCCAAAGTGTTTGGCCGGTGCATTCGGTCGATGCCGTCTTCACGGCGAACACGCTGCACATCATGGCGTGGGACGAAGTGTGCGCCATGTTTCGCCGTATCGGCGCCGTCCTCGTGCCCGGCGGGGTCATGTGCGTATACGGACCGTTCCGCTATGCCGGCGCCTACACCTCGGAAAGCAATCGGGATTTCGATCGGACCCTCCAGGAGCGCGATCCTTCGTCGGGATTGCGCGACGTGGAAGCCGTCGCGGCGGTCGCGGCACAGTATGGCATGCGCCTCCAGGACGACCGCGATTTGCCTGCGTATAATCGATTGCTGGTATTTGCCAAGGAGCCGTCATGAGCCGAGTGCTTGCCATCATGCTGACGCTCCTGCTGGCGGTGCCGTGTCATGCGCTGGAACGCCGGATCTACCCGGCGCCGGAACAGGCCTCGGCCGATATCGCGGCGGCAATCAAGATGTCGGCCGCCAGGCATCGGCGCGTGATCCTGGACTTCGGCGGGAATTGGTGTCCCGACTGTCAAGCTCTCGACCTTTACTTTTACGATGCCGCGAATCGGCCGCTCCTCGATGCGAACTTTCTCCTGGTGCACATCAACGTCGGCCGCCTGGATCAAAACCTGGATATCGCCGCGCGCTACGGGATACCGCTCGACAAGGGCGTCCCGGCGCTCGCCGTCCTGGACCCGGGCGGCAAGCTGATCTACAGTCAAAGAATGGGGGAGTTCGAGGCCATGCTCCACATGGAGTCGAGCGCGATCACGCAATTCCTCGAGCGGTGGAAGCCGGGCAAGAAGCCTTAGCCGATCAATGATCGCAGCCGCTGTGTACGCGTGCCGGCGGTGTTGTCGGCGGCGCGACGCAGCAAGCCGTGTGCGTCGGCGGCGGGCAGGGCACGGCTGAACAAGAACCCCTGCGCCTCCTGGCACTCGTGCTCTTGCAGGAACAGCAGTTGCGGAAAATTCTCCACGCCCTCCGCGGTCACATTGATCCGCAGGCTGCGCGACATCTCGATGATTGCCGCGGCAATCGCACGATCGTCGCTGCAATCGACTAAACTGGTCATAAACGAGCGGTCGATTTTTAGGCGATCGACGGCAAAATGCCGCAGCCGCCCAAAGCTCGAATAGCCCGTGCCGAAGTCATCGATCGCCAGCTGGACGCCGAGCTCCTTCAGCTGCGCAAGCGCCTGCTCCGCCCATTCCTCATCCTTCATGACGACCGACTCGGTTATTTCCAGCTCCAGCATCGCGGGCGGTATTCCGGTTTCCTTGATGACCGCGGACACCAAGAGCGGGAACTCCTTGAGCACGAACTGCTGCCCGGAGACGTTCACGGCGATCCGGGTCATCGGAAGACCTTCATCGGACCACGCCTTGGCCTGCCGGCAGGCGGTGCGCAATACCCACTCGCCGATCGGCAGAATCAGGCCCGTTTCCTCGGCAACCGGAATGAACTCCGCAGGCGTCACCGATCCCAGGTCATCGTTATTCCAGCGCAGCAGCGCCTCCATCCCGGATATCGAACCGGTGCTGACGTCGAATTGCGGCTGGTAGTGCAGCGAGAATTCGTCCCGCTCCAAAGCGCCGCGCAATTTCGCCTCCAGCGTGAATCGGTGCAACGCCGCATCGTTCATCGCGCCGTTGAACAAGGCGTGCATTCCCGGACCCTTGCGCTTGGCGAAATACATGGCCAGATCGGCGTTGCGCAGCAGCGTATCGACGTCCATTCCGTCCGACGGATACAGTGCGAGACCGATACTCGGCGTGATCACCAAGGTGTGCTGCGCCAGATGCATTGGCTGCTGCAGCTCCGCGATCAGCCGCTCGGCGACGGCGGCCGCGTCCGCCGCTGATCCGACACCCGGAAGGATGACGATGAATTCATCGCCGCCCAATCGCGCGATGTGATTCGAGCGCGGGCTCGGCTGGTTATCCGCGGCGGCACCATCGTCGGCTCGCAAGGTCTGGCGCATTCGGCTCGCCACCAGGCACAGAAGCTCATCGCCCACCGCGTGCCCGAGCGTGTCGTTGACCCTCTTGAAATTATCCAGATCGAGATACAGCACGGCGAGCATGCGCTTGTGTTGCTCCGCCGCCGCCAGGGCGCTCGATAAGCGGCTGCGCGCCTGTTCGCGGTTCGGCAATCCCGTGAGCGCGTCGAAATACGCGAGTTTGACGATGCGATGCTCGGCGCGCCACTTGCTGGCGAGCGAAATGCTCATCTGGCGAATTTCGTGCGGATGAAACGGCTTTTGCAGGTACGAGAGCTTTTCTTCGGGCGGCACCAACGTGCCCATTTCCGCCGGGTCGACGTCCGAATAGGCCGTGCAAAGCACGATTTCAATGGCGGGGTCCAGTTCGCGGATGCGCGCCGCGGCCCACACTCCGTCGTGACCCGGCGGCATTCGCATGTCGAGGAACGCCACCGCGAACGGCTCGTCCGCCGCGATCGCGTCCCTTACCGCGGCAACCGCGGCTTCCGCCCCCTCGCAGAACACCGGCGCAAAGAGGGTGTTGCCCGAGGTCAGCTTCTTGATCGATTGATCCGCCATGGGCTTGGCGAACAGCCGCTCGCGCAAATTGCGGAACACGGCCGTTTCGCCGTTCATGTCGGTATCGACCAGGATCTGCCGATAGGCTTCGCGCACCTCGCTCTCGTCGTCGGCGATGAGTACCCGAATCGCCACTCGCTTAATGTCCGTCACGGGGTCTACCTCAATGGTTTTCATGTCTTCACTCAGACTTCGCGGATCGCCAGCGGCAGCAGCAAATGCATCGAGGCGCCATGGCCCGCACCCTCGCTGGTCGCCCAAATTCGACCGCCCAGCGCCGCAATCGCGTTTGCGCACCAATGCAGTCCGATCCCGTAATTTGTGTCGTGGGACTTGGTGGAGAAGCCCTTCTCGAACACGCGCTCCAGGTTGTCCTTCGATATGCCGACGCCGTCATCCTTGCATTGCAAATGCAGGTGTTCCCGGCCGGTATCGCGGACTATTTCCGCCGCCACGCGCATCACGCCCTTGACCCGGCCCGCATCGCGCACCGCATCGGCGGCGTTGATGATCAGATTCTGCAGCACCAAGCGCAGCACGGTACGCGCTATCGGCACCGCGCCCAGCTTGCGCAGCGACTCGTCGCTTTCCACCGCCAGCCGATTCCGTGCGGCATCCGGCACGATTTCCAATGTCTGCGTCACCAGATCCGGCAGGCAGACCGACTCCACCACGTGAGCGTTGCGGGTGGATCTCATCAGCTCGCTCAGCGCTGTCTGCACAAAGACGCTCTGCCGCTGAATGACTGCGATGTCCTGCTTGGCGTCCTCGACGGTCGCCGCCATGCTTCGACAGCCCAATTGCAGGAATTCCTCGAGATCGGCCTGGCGCGCCGATCCGGCTTCCGCACCGGCGAGTTCCGCGCTCGCCACCGCCAAATCCCCTGCCGGCGCATCGCGTAAGCGCTCGCCGAGTTTGGACACGCGCACGCCGAGGGGGGTCATGGCGTTGCCCAAATTGTGCAGCACCCCTTTTGCGAGTTCCGCGAATCCCGCCTGGAAGGACTGATCGACCAACTCTCTGCGTGTATCCGCCACGCGAGCCACCATGCCGTCGAACTCGCGTGCCAGCCGCCCGATTTCGTCGTGGCGGCCCAGATTCAAGCGCGCTGAAAGGTCCGTTCCCTTGCCGATCGCCACCGCATGGCGCGTGACCCGCGCCAGGGGTCCGAGCACCATCCGGTTGAGCACGATCACCAGCAAGATCAACGCCGCGACGGCCGCCCCGATCAGATATACGGAAGCGTAGGTGACCGCATCCCGGCCGCGCGCCGTGATTCTGCGGGGTACCGAGACGCGAAGATTCAATGCCGGTTGGCCGTAGATGTCCGTGAACGACCGATATACCTGTGTCCGTGATTCAGTCTCGACGACCTGTTCGCCGTTGAAAGAACCACGCTCCTGCGTCACCGCCACTTGCGCCTGCGCGCCAAGCAACTCGATTTGCGGCGACTCCAATAGCCGCCCCAAGATCACCATGCCTGCCGGTTCCCCGCCGCCCGTGCCATTGAGGATTGGGGCCGCCGCGATCATCATCACGCCGAGATTGGTTTGAATAAGACCCCGCGCGGCCTCACCTTTGGCGAGATTGCTCCGCCATGGAAAGTTCTCCGGCATAACTTTTTGACTTGCCAGGTCGAGATTCAGCTTCGCACCCGAATTGAAATCTTCCGCGTGCGACAACAGCACGTTGCCGTGCATGTCGACAACCATCAAGACATTCGATTGCAACTGCTTCATGGATAGCTGGGTGATATTGGTTTTCACGAACTTACTCGCGAACGCGGAATCGGTGGTTTGCATGAAACGGTAAATATCTTCCCAGTTGCCCCAATCCGCGGCGGTCAGCTGCAACCCGTCGAGAGTCAGACCGAGCGCGAACTCGATGCGCTTCATCGATGTCTTCGCATCGTCGCGCTCGAGCTCGGCGAAACTCGGCAGCAGAATTCGATTTTGCACGGCGAGATCGAGCGCGATCAGCGCCACGAACAACAGGGCGAGCAGCGAAACCATTTTGGTGCGGATAGTCACGGTGACCTTGGTACCAGATTCCGCGCTCGAACACCGTATCCGGGTCATATTTCAAATGACGCCCGGACGGGCAAATTGCGGTGTATTGAACGGCGTCACAAAAGAGGCCGGACGAATGCGAAGCCGTTCACGCTCGCCCGACGGCGCCGCGCAACCGGTGCACAGCCCGGTCGCGGGCCGGTAACGGCAGGCTGGACCGGCGGCGGCGCCCGCAGGCGGCGCCCCTCAAGCCGCCCGGTTGCGGCCGGACTTCTTCGCGAGTTTCAATTGTTGCTGGGAATTGTCGAGCAGCGCCGACGGATCGTCGGCGGCGCCGGGTGCGGCGGCGCTGACCCCGACGCTGATGCTGATGTAGCGCAAAACCGCCGAACGCGGATGATGTATCCGCAGCTCGCGCACCCTCTCCGCCATGAGCTCTCCGAGCTTGAGCGCCTGTTCTGTCGTCAATCCCGGCGCAAACGCCATCATGCTGCCGCCGTCGATGCGGGCCGTGACATCGCTCGAACGGCGCAAACAGCCGGATACGCAGTGCGCCACGCGGCGAATCGCCGAGTCGCCGGCCGCCCGGCCAAAGGTCGCGTTGTAGAGGTCGAGCGCGTCGATATCGATGGCGAACACAGCGATGCTGCGATGCTCCCGCTGCGCGATGGCCCAGTCGCGTTTCAGCAGCTCTTGAAGGTACGGAAGCGTAAACAATCCGGTCAGCCGGTCGTCGCGAATGGCGACCCCGGTCGGTTGATGCGCGCCGCTCAGCGAATCGCGCGATAGACGCGGATCGATGCGCAGCCGTTCGCCCGCGTCGCGATGGTGTCCTGCATAGTACGTCACCTGGCCTTCGGCATCGCGAAGAGGCATTAGCGTCATCTCGTTCCAAAACAAAGTGCCGTCCTTGCGGTAATTTCGCAGCAGCACGCGGCAGGACTCGCCCCGCCCCATGGCTTCGCGCAAACGGTGGCGGCCATCCTGTTCGCGGTCATCGGCCTGCAGCAGGCGCAGGTTTCGGCCGAGCAGATCGGCGGCGGAGTATCCGGTCAAGGCTTCGAACCCGGCATTGACGTAGACGGCCGGCTGATCGGGTTGGCGCACATCGACCAGAACCACGCCCTCCGGGGATGTTTCGAGCAGTCGGCGGTAGATATCGGAATCCAGACTCGTCATCACCGGCCCTCGGTCAAAACCAGCGGGGGCGCAACCGCCAGATCCGCGATCCTCGCCACCGTCTGCCGCCAATGGGCCGAACCCGCAAGCGCTCCGGGAGGCTCGCCGCGCGCCCTCATGCGCACCAGCCGCGCCTGCGAGGCCGCGGTCGCAACATCCGGGTCAAGGGCCTGCAATACCGTCTTCACCGCTTGCCGGTCGTTGCAGATCGGCAGCACATCGCAACCCGCCGCGAACGCAAGGTGCGCGCGCTTCACCACGTCGCCGAAGGCCGCGGCACCGGCCATACTCAAATCGTCCGCGAATACGCATCCGTGAAAGCCGAGCGTTGCGCGCAGAATATCCGTGATCCAGCGGTGCGAGAGACTTGCCGGCAGCGCATCGACCGCCGGATACACCACATGGGCCGCCATGACCCCCGGCAGCTGGTTCTCGATGAGCAATCGATAGGGTTGCAAGTCCGGCTCCAGATCGACGAATTCGCGCCGGTTTACCGGCAGGGCTACGTGCGAGTCCGCCACCACGGCACCATGGCCGGGAAAGTGCTTGGCGACCGCCGCCATGCCCGCCTCCCGCATGCCCGAGAGGTACGCGGCCGCAAGCGCCGCAACCGCCTCCGGATCGCGGTGAAAGGCCCGGTCGCCGATGATCTCGCTCACCCCGTAATCCAGATCGACGCACGGCGCAAAGCTGAAATCGATGCCGGCGGCACGCAGTTCGCTCGCCATGAGCCAAGCGATCGAGTGCGTCAGGCGCAGCGCATCGCTTCGGTCTTCATCGAAACGCCGGCCGAGCACACGCGATGCGGGCAGCCGCGTGAAGCCGTCGCGGAAGCGCTGCACGCGGCCTCCCTCATGATCCACGGCGATCAGCAATTGCGGCGTGCGCAGCGCCCGGATAGCCGCGGTAAGCTGCGCGAGCTGCTGCGGATTGCGGTAATTGCGGCTGAACAACAGGACGCTGCCAACCAAGGGATGGCGCAATACATCGGCGTCGTCCGGACTCAACTCCGCTCCCGCCACATCGATCATCAGCGGTCCCAGGCTCATGCGGGCCGCTCGAATACCGCGATCGATTCGACGTGCGTCGTATGCGGAAACATATCCATTACCCCCGCGCCGATCAGCTGAAACCCGTGGACCCGCGTCAATACGCCGGCATCGCGCGCCAAGCTCGCCGGATGGCAGGAAATATACACGACTCGGCGCGGCCGCCATTGTGCCATGCGTTCCAAGATCGCCACGGCGCCCGCGCGCGGCGGATCGAGGAGCACCAGATCGTAGGCCGCTGCGCTCCACGGCCCGCAACTTCCCGGTTCGAAGAGATTATCCACCAAGAAAACCGCGTTTGCGACGCCGTTGCGCCCGGCGTTGGCCTGCGCCTTGCCGACCAGCAGCGGGTCTCCTTCGACGCCCACCACGCGCGCGGCGCGCCGGCTCAACGGCAGGGTGAAATTGCCCAAACCGCAAAACAAATCCAGTACCGAATCGCTCTCCTTGGGCTGCAGCCACTCCACCGCCGCCGCCACCATGGCGATATTGATTTCCCGATTGATTTGGATGAAATCGGCCGGTCCGAACTCGAGCGTAATGCTTCCGCCATCGACGCTATATGCGAGGGGCGGCGCGCCCTGCGATAGCGGCCGAATGGTCTCGGGACCGCCGCTTTGCAGGTAGATCTGCACGTCATGGCGCAGGCAGAATTGCTCCAATTTGAGCACATCGTCGCCGCTCGGCGGCACCATGACCCGGAATATGAGCGCCGCCGCGTCATCGCCGGCCGCCACCTCGACCTGCGGCAGCTTTTCCCGCAGCGAAAGCGTCTCCACCAGCGCCGCCAGTTCCTGCGGAAGCGTCGCGAATCGATCGAGGAGTATTTCGCAGCGGCGTATGTCCGCCAGATAGGGCTTGTCACGTTCGCGAAAACCGCACAGAACCCGGCCCTTCTTGTGGACGTATTTGACGCCGAGCCTGGCGCGGCGCCGATATGCATATTCCAGGCCGCGCAGCGGCGCGAACACCCGCTGCGGCCGCACACCGCCGATGCGCTCGAGATTGTCGAGCAATTGCCGCTGCTTGGCCGCAAGCTGCGCCGCGGGCGCCAGATGTTGCAAGGAACAGCCGCCGCAGACACCGAAATGCGCGCATCGCGGGACCACTCGATCCGGCGATGCCGACACCACCTCGACCAGCCCCGCCTCATCCCATTGGCTGCGGCGCTTGAACACGCGGTAGCGGACGCGCTCGCCCGGCAATGCGCCTTCGATGAACACCGCCTTGCCCGCGGCCCGGGCGACTCCTCGGCCGTCGTGGGAGAGATCCACGACGTCCGCCTCCTGAATCTCTCCCCGACTCAAGCCGCGGGCCACGCGGCCAAAAATTCTTTGAAATGCGCGGCGGGCGAATCCTCGAGCATTTGCCGGACCCGGGCGCACTCGCGCGCATGCTCGGCCGCATTCAGCCGTCCGCGCAGCAGCTCAAACCGCAGATAAATCAAATAGGTATTGAGGACGTCCGTTTCGCAATAATCGCGGATGCGCTTCAGCCCGCCCCGCAGAAACACCTCCCAAACCTGCGAGCCGTGCATGCCGAGCTTTCCGGGCAGCCCGAGCAAGCACGCGATATCCTGCAAACTCGCCCGCCCCCGCCCCTGGAATCCCGACAAAATGTCCATCAGGTCCATGTGCCGCCAGTGAAATCGGCTCAAGTAGTTGCTGTAGCGGAAACTGCTGTCGCTATCGCCGGTTTCCCAGTAGCGCGCGGCCGTTATCCGGTGCAGGAGGCTGCGATAGTGCAGCACCGGCAGGTCGAAACCCGCGCCGTTCCAAGACACCAAATCCGGCGTGAA
>JBBIUT010000016.1:0-50477 GCA_037440085.1 Gammaproteobacteria bacterium | reverse complement strand
CTCGTAGCGATCGGCGCTGTACCAGGCCATAAAGAGTTCCATGACATAGCTGTAGGCGAGCACCAAACCCATGGCGAGGATCAGCTTGGCCAGATTATCGAGGTGCCGCTCGGTGATGAACTCGCCAAGATCGAACGCGCGCCGCAATAAAATTACGATGGTCATTGCCATGGCAAAACCGGAAAACATTGCGCCGGCGACAAAAAATGGCGGAAATATCGTCGAGTGCCAGCCCGGCGTATTGCCGGTCGCAAAGTCCAGGCCGACCACGCTGTGCACGGATACCACCAGGGGCACGGCCAGTGCGGCGAGCAGCAGTTGCGCGCTCTGACGACGTTGCCAATGGCGTGCCTCGCCGCGCCAGCCCAACGCCAGCAGGCCGTAGGTGATCCGGGCGCCGCGCTTCCGCGCCCGATCGCGCAAGGTGGCGAAATCCGGGATCAGTCCCAAATACCAAAACATCAGCGACAACAGCAGGTAGGCCAAGATCGCGAAAAAATCCCAAACCAGCGGGCTGCGCCACTGGGGCCACAGGGCCATCACGTTAGGATAGGGCGTCAGCCAATAGAAAAACCAGGGCCGGCCCAAGTGAATGATCGGAAAGATGCCGGCGATCGCAAGGGCGAAGACCGTCATGGCCTCGGCAAAGCGGCTGATCGAGGCGCCCCACGGCTGGCGCGTCAGATGCAGCACCGCCGAAATGAAGGTTCCGGACATTGCGATGGCGATCCACCAGACGTAGTTGGTGATGTCAAAGGCCCACACCACCGGGACATTCAATCCCCAGATGCCCACGCCGGTGTAGAACAAATATCCGATCGCGCCAAAGAATACCAATGTCAGCACCGAGCAGGCGGCAAAGGCGATCATCCACCAGCGCGCAGTGCGCGCCGTCAGTACGATGCCGCTGATCTTTTCCGAGATCGTGCCGTAGGAATGGGTGCCGGGCAACAGCATATGCGGTGCGGCGCTGCTCATGTCAACTGCCCGCCTTGGCATCGCCCGCGGGGCCGTTCATCAGCTCGGGATTGGGGTTGGTCAATTTGGCCAGATAGGTCGTACGCGGCCGCGTGTTGAGTTCGCTCAGCAGGGCGTACTCGAGCGGAGACGCCTTGGTTTGGTTGACTCGACTGTGCGGGTCCTTGAGGTTGCCGAAAGCGATCGCCCCGGTTGGACAGGCGGCCTGGCACGCCGTCACCACGTCTCCGTCGCCCAGGCGCCGATTGCCCTTTTCGGCCTCGATGCGTGCGTTGGTGATGCGTTGCACGCAATAAGTGCATTTTTCCATCACGCCGCGCATGCGCACCGTCACCTCCGGATTGCGCTGCGCCTTGAGGCTTTCGGTGTCCTCGTCGGCGTATTGGAGAAAATTGAAGCGGCGCACCTTGTAGGGACAGTTGTTGGAGCAAAACCGCGTGCCGATGCAGCGGTTGTACACCTGCAGGTTCAGCCCCTCCGAATCGTGGACGGTGGCTTCGACCGGGCAGACGGCCTCGCACGGGGCATCCTCGCAATGCATGCAGGGCACCGGCTGAAAGTAGGTGCGCGGCTGCTCGGGGGCTCCCTGGTAGTAGCGATCGACGCGGATCCAGTGCATTTCGCGCCCACGTAGAACTTCGGCCTTGCCGACAACCGGAATGTTGTTCTCGGACTGACAGGCGATCGTGCAGGCGCTGCAGCCGATGCAGGCGTCCAGATTGATGCTCATGGCCCAGGCGTAACCGTCGTCGGGCGCGGGCTCGTACATGCTTGGTTGGCGCCGGCGCGCATCCGCCGTCACGGCCGAGGGATCGCGCAGGAATTGGTCCAGCGTGGTCGCGCGTACCGGCCGGCGTCCCTCCATCGAGAAATGATGCTGGGTGGTGGCCAGGCGCACCTTGGCTCCGGTCTTGCGGATCTGCAGCCCGCGCCCATGCCAGGGCTCATCGGAGCGGCGCAGTAAAAACGCATTGAACCCGGCGCCGTCGCCGATGCGCCCGGACCGGCTTCGTCCATAACCCAGGGTTACCGTGACGGTCGCCTCGGGCTGGCCGGGAACGATCCACACCGGGGCGAGGACCGTGGCGCCGCGATATTGCAATTCGATCTGGTCTTCGTTTGCAAGCCCCATGTGCTTCGCCAGCTGCGGGCTCACCAGGGCGGCGTTGTCCCAGGTGAGCTTGGTCAAGGGCTTGGGCAGTTCCTGCAGCCAGGCATTGTTGGCAAAGCGACCGTCCCAGACCGTGGGGTCCGGGGCGAAGATCAGATCGAGGTCGCCGCCGCCGCCGGCGACCGGCGCGGCGGACTCGCGCAAAAAATCCGATTGCAGCGACACCGGCCGTGCGGGCAGCTGCGAGCCCTCGATCATGCCTCGCTGTAGCGCGCGGTCCCAGATCGCATCGGCGTCCGCTTGCGGGTGACCCCGGGTCCAGAGCTCGCGCACCCGATCATGGTCGTTCGAATCGTGGTCACTCGAGGTCCCCTCGCCGAGCAGCAGCGCCACCATCTGGTGCGCCGATTTGCCGCCGTACAGCGGCGCAATCAGGGGTTGTTGGATGGCAACCGTGCCGTCGAAGGCGCGGGTGTCGGACCAGCTCTCGAGAAAATGCGCCTGCGGAATCTGCCAGTCGCACAGCGCGGAGGTTTCGTCGTTGTAAAGACTCAGGTGCACGCGCAGGCCCACCTTGGCCAGCCGTTCTCCAAAGTGCCGATCGGCCGGTGCGTTGTACACCGGGTTTCCCCCGAGCATGACGAGCGTATCGACCTTTCCGGCCGCCATGTCATCGACCAGCGCGCGCAGCGAATCGCCCTGGTTCTCCGCCAGCGCCAGGATCGGTGCGCTGTAGCTCAGGGTGCGGCCGACGTTGCCCAGTGTTTCATTGATCGCATGGGCGAGCGCGTGCACGATCGGCGGCTGCGTCTCGCCGGCAACCAACAAGGCTTGCCCGGCGTTGCGCTTCAAGTCGTCGGCGCATGCGGCGAGGACGCCGCCGGGCAGCGCCGACGCGCTCGTACCGCCTACAACCGGCAGGCCGAGTGCCTGGGCCAAGGCGCGGGCGATGGCCTCGATCTCATTGAATCGAGCGGCGTATCGATGATCGGCGAAACTGCCGGTGAGTGTCGGCGTGCATTCGATGACGTAGAGGCGTCCCGGATCGGGCTGCGCATCGGCGGTGCGCCGCGCGCCCACAAAATCGTGCGCGTAGCGTACGCCGGGAGACCCAAGAAAATCGCTGTCCAAACTCAGGACCACGCGTGCCTTGTCGCAGTGATAACGCGTTTCGAGAACCTCCCCGAAGGCGAGGCGGCTGCCCTCATAGGCGTGGTCCCGATTGATCGGCTGATATTGATGCCAGCGCGCGCCGGGAAAGCGCTCGAGCAGCGTGCGCAACTGGGCGGCGAGCGTCGGCGAAGTGATGCTCTCGCTCAGGATGCGCAGCCCGGTACCGGCATTGACGGACAGGCGGCTCATGTGCGCACCGAGGTCGGCGACAAAGGCGTTCCAGGTACTTACCTGGCTCCGGTGCAGCACCGCTTGAGCGCGATCCGGGTCCCACAGATCTAGCACCGCGGCCTGGGCGAAGATGTCGGTCGCACCCAGGCTTCCCGGGTGCGATGGATTGCCCTCGATTTTGGTCGGCCGGCCGTAGTTGCTTTTGACCAGAAGCCCCTGCGCGGTGCCGCACAGATCGGCGCTGGTCGCGAAGTACTGCGGATCGCCGCCGACCAGCCGCGGCGGCGCGTGCACATAGGGCACGATCGTCTGCTGCGGCGCCCGGCTGCAACCGCCGGCGCCCGCCATCGACAGGGAAGCGGCGGCGAGGCGCAGGAATTGGCGCCGATCGATCTCGGCAAGGTCGCGCGGCGAATTGGCCGGTGGCAGCGTGCGCTCGCCGTTGCCGGATGCCGCGCGCCGCGTCAACTCTTGCAGACTGCGCCACAGCGGCGCAGTCCCGCCGTTGGCATCCTGCTCGAACGGAACTTCACGGACGTCGATGGGCTTCATTTGTGTTCTAGCGGTGACAGTTGGAGCAGTCGGTCAAGCGGCGCCGATCGATTCCGTAGTCCGCCAGCAGCCGCCGGCCCTGCTGCAGCTGGTCGGGCGGCGGATTCCAAGCCATATCGAATACGCGGTTGCGCGGACGGAGATATCTCTCCGGAGCGCGGTGACAGTCGAGGCACCACGACATCTCCAGCGACTGGGTGCGCCACAAGAGGGGCATCTGATCCACACGTCCGTGGCAGGTCGAGCAGCCGACGCCCTTGGAAATATGTATCGCGTGGTGGAAATACACAAAGCCGGGCAGCCGATGCACGCGAATCCAATGCAGGGGGCGGTCCAGCCGAAGACTTTCGGCAACCGGCGCGAGAATCGATTGACCCTTGAACAGCTGCGAATGGCAGGTCATGCAGGTCGAAGTCGGCGGCAACCCGGCAAAGGCCGCGGTTTCCACGGTCGCATGGCAAAAGCGACAATCCAGGCCGACGTCGCTGATGTGATGCTTGTGGCTAAACGGCGGGGTCTGCGCGACCGGGGAATCGATCGGCGGCGACTCGGCGATGAGGGTGCGCCACACCAATATTCCGGCAACGAAGAAAATCAAGAGCACCGCCGCGCCGAATTTCAGCGCGAATATTTGCTCAGGTCGTAAGAGCTGCGCCATGATGCATGACCGGTGCTCTCCGTCGGGCATCGCTTCGAGCGATGATTGTTAGTGTTGCGGCATCGGCGTGGCGTCGCGAATACCGATGTCCTGCCGTCCAGCTTCAGCCACGTCCCCAAATTCAGATTAGATGATTCACTGCGATCAATCAAGATCGCTCCGGCCGGGGCACCGGCAAATGCTTCCGCATTTGTTCTAAGACGTTTGGTTCGGTCGTATGTTGCGAATCGAGGCAAAAATATTCTTGCTGCAGGGCGGCAACTCATTCGGACCGCAGCGCCGCTACTCGTCTGCGGTAGACGCTCAGCGCGCCGAGCTCTCGTGTGGACTCAAGGCGAGCGCCACCAGCGTGCAAATGGCCCCGGACAGCAGGTAAGCGCCCGCAGCCATCAACCCGAAGCGGCTCGCGAGAATCAGCGCCACGAAGGGCGCAAAGCCGGCGCCGAACAGCCAGGCGAAATCCGCGGTCAATGCGGATCCGGTGTAGCGGTACGCAATCGGGAAGCCAGATGCCAGCGCGCCCGAGGATTGGCCGAAGGAGAGGCCGAGGAGTATGAAGCCGAGCAGCATGAATATCGCCTCCCCGACATCGCCGCCGTTGAGCAGCTGCGGGGCGAAGCCGCTGAACGCGGCGATCGCTCCGGCGGTGAGTCCGAGTATCGTACGGCGACCCACCCGATCGGCGAT
Source organism: Gammaproteobacteria bacterium (assembly GCA_037440085.1). Classification (GTDB taxonomy): domain Bacteria; phylum Pseudomonadota; class Gammaproteobacteria; order Steroidobacterales; family Steroidobacteraceae; genus Bog-1198. The sequence continues at coordinate 45,147 of JBBIUT010000016.1, read as the reverse complement.
GATTCCCGAGGCAATGATGGCCGCCACCCCGACCGCCGCGCCCGCCATTTCAATGACCAAGAAGCGGGCCGGCGCCTGGCGCGTGTACAGAAACACCCAGGAAAGCGGGAATACCGTCACGGTATGGAACAGGGCGAAACTCGCGAGCGGCGCGAATGCGCCGATGACGATATTGCGCCCCTCGGCCCGAAGCGTCTCCGGCACGCTCGAGGGGCGCAGTGCCCGGGCCTCGAATTGCTGCGCGAACTCGGGAGCGTCGACCAGACGCAGCCGCGCAAACAGCGCGACGACGTTGATCGCGAAGGCGACGAAAAACGGATAGCGCCAGCCCCAGTCGAGAAAATCCTTGGGGGGCAGTTTGTGCGCGAAAAAGGCAAACAGAGCGCTGGCGACGATCAGGCCGAGCGGCGCACCAAGCTGCGGGATCATGGCGTACCAGCCGCGCCGGCTCTCGGGCGCCTTGAGCGCCAACAGTGTGGCCAGACCGTCCCATTCGCCGCCGAGCGCGAGGCCCTGACCGAGGCGGAACAAAATGAGCAGCACCGCCGAGACCGAACCGATCTGGTCATAGCCGGGAAGGAAGGCGACCGCCACGGTCGAGACACCGAGCAGCAGCAGGGTGACCAACAATTTGACGCCGCGCCCGTAGGCGCGATCGATCGCAATGAAGATCACCGTGCCGATCGGACGCGCAAGAAAGGCGACCGCGAAGATCGCGAACGACAGCAGTGTGCCAGACAGTGCATCCAGGTACGGAAAGACGAGCTGCGGAAAAACCATCACCGATGCGATGGCATAGACGAAGAAATCGAAGAATTCCGAGGTTCGGCCGATAATCACGCCAACCGCAATTTCGCCGGCCCGCGGCTCACGGCGGCCGTGCTGTGAACGGTCCGCGGCCAGATCGGGGCCTGATACCGGGGAAGTGGCGGTGTGCGCGCCGGTGGCGTCGTGTAGGCCGTTGCTCATACGTCTTTCAATTTCGACTCGCGGTATCCTTTTGCGCGGCGCGTGCAGTAAAATGCCCGGGCGGCTGCGGCTGTGCGACTCCTCTTGCGGCACATTGTAGGGGTTTGAGACGGCACGGCAAGTGACTCAGCCGCATATGGCGCTTGTTCGCCGAATGGAGATGCATTGCGCCGTAGTCGATTGCCAGCAACCCTGCCGTTCCTCGCGATGCTGTGTGCGTGCCACGCGGTCGTATTGAATCCATCGGGCGATGTGGGTCAGCAGCAGCGCGATCTGCTGCTCGACTCCACCTGGCTGATGCTGATCGTGATTGTGCCGGTGATGATCATGACGGTGCTGTTCGCCTGGCGGTACCGTCAGGCGAACCGCGCGGCGCGCTACGAGCCCGATTGGGACCACTCGATTCATCTCGAACTCATCATTTGGGCCGTACCGCTGTTGATCATCATCGGCCTCGGGGGGCTCACCTGGGAGGGCACGCATCTGCTCGATCCCTACCGGCCCCTCGACAGAATCAAGCCGGGGGAATCCGCCGCATTCGCCGCGAAGCCGCTGCGGGTGGAGGTCGTGGCCCTCGATTGGAAGTGGCTGTTCATCTATCCGGAATACGGGATCGCGGCCCTCAACGAACTCGCCGCGCCGCTCGATCGGCCGATCGATTTTCGGATCACCTCCGCTTCGGTGATGAATTCACTGTTCATTCCGACGCTCGCCGGCCAGATTTACGCCATGCCGGGCATGGAAACCAGGCTGCACGCCGTCGCAAACGCCGCCGGCGATTACCAGGGATTCTCCGCCAACTACAGCGGCGCGGGGTTCTCGGACATGCATTTCGTGTTTCACGCGATGGCGAATCGCGATTTCGATCGATGGCTGGCGCGCCTGCGGGCCGGCGGGGGCGTGCTCGGCCGCGGCGATTACCTGAAGCTCGAGCAACCGAGCGAGAACGAGCCGGTCCGCGGCTTTGCCCAGGTCGACCCCGGCCTCTACGCCGCGATTCTCAATCGCTGTGTCGAGGCCGGCAAGCGCTGCGCCAACGACATGTCCCGATGAACCCGTGATCCCAGCATGACTGCCGACTCCACCTTGACGAAGATGGCCTTCGGGCGCTTGACGCTCCAGGCCTTTCCGGTCCATGAGCCGCTTCTGGTCGCCACCTTCGTGGCGGTGGCGCTCGGCGGCGCCATCGTGCTCGGCGCGATCAGCTATTTTCGCCTGTGGGGTTATCTGTGGCGCGAGTGGATCACCACCATCGATCACAAGCGCATCGGCATCATGTACATGATCCTGGGACTAATCATGCTGCTGCGCGGCTTTGCCGACGCACTGATGATGCGGATGCAGCAGGCGGCCGCCTTCGGCGCCGCCGACGGATTCCTTCCCGCCCATCACTACGATCAGATTTTCACCGCCCACGGCGTGATCATGATCTTTTTCGTGGCGATGCCGTTCATAACCGGGCTGATGAATTTCGTGGTGCCGCTGCAGATCGGTGCGCGCGACGTCTCATTCCCGTTTCTCAACAATTTCAGCTTCTGGATGACGACCGTTGGCGCCGTGCTGGTGATGATATCGCTGTTCGTCGGCGAATTTGCGCGCACCGGCTGGCTTGCCTACCCGCCGCTCTCCGGCATCGCCTACAGCCCCGATGTCGGCGTGGATTACTACATCTGGTCGCTGCAGATCGCGGGAGTCGGGACGCTGCTCTCAGGGGTGAATCTGATCGCCACCATCGTCAAGCTGCGTGCACCCGGCATGACCATGATGAGAATGCCCGTGTTCACCTGGACGGCGCTGTGCACCAATGTGCTCATTGTCGCCGCTTTCCCAATCCTGACCGCGACGCTCGCGCTGCTGAGCCTGGACCGCTACGCCGGCACGAATTTTTTCACCAATGATTTCGGCGGCAATTCAATGATGTACGTCAACCTCATCTGGATCTGGGGGCATCCGGAAGTCTACATTTTGATCTTGCCGATATTTGGGGTCTTTTCGGAGGTTACAGCGACCTTTTCCGGAAAGCGCCTGTTTGGCTACTCCTCGATGGTGTATGCCACCTTGGTGATCACCATTCTTTCGTATCTCGTGTGGCTGCATCACTTCTTCACCATGGGTTCCGGAGCGAGCGTCAATTCGTTCTTCGGGATCACCACTATGATCATCTCGATCCCCACCGGCGCCAAGATGTTCAACTGGCTTTTCACCCTGTATCGCGGACGCATCCGCTTCGAATTGCCGATGATGTGGACACTGGCGTTCATGCTCACGTTCGTGATCGGCGGCATGTCGGGCGTGCTGTTGGCGGTGCCGCCCGCCGATTTCGTGCTGCACAACAGCCTGTTCCTGGTCGCGCATTTCCACAACGTCATCATCGGCGGCGTGGTGTTCGGCGTATTCGCCGGCATCAGCTATTGGTTCCCCAAGGCATTCGGATTCCGGCTGGAGCCGTTCTGGGGCAAGGTGTCGTTCTGGTTCTGGGTGGCCGGCTTCTATCTGGCGTTCATGCCGCTGTATGTGCTGGGTCTCATGGGCGTCACGCGCCGGCTCCGCCACTTCGAAGATCCAACGCTGCAGATCTGGTTTGTGGTCGCGGCGGCGGGCGCCGTCCTGATTCTTCTGGGTATCGTCTCGTTTTTGATTCAGATCTATCTCAGCATTCTCAGGCGCGATGCGCTGCGCGACCGCACCGGCGATCCGTGGGGCGGCCGGACTCTGGAATGGTCGACCTCATCGCCGCCGCCGGACTATAACTTTGCCTTCACACCGGTCGTGTACGACACCGATGCCTGGTGGGACATGAAAAATCGCGGGTTTCGCCGCCCGGTGGCGCAATTCAATGCCATCCACATGCCGCGCAATACCGGAGCCGGCTTCATTCTTGCCGCCTTGAGCGGAATATTGGGCTTCGCCATGATCTGGCGCATCTGGTGGCTGGCGGCGCTGGGTCTGGCGGCGCTGGCCGCGGCGGCAATCGTGCATTCCTTCAATTACCGGCGCGATTTCCATATCCCGGCGGACACCGTGGCGCGGGTCGAGGACCAACGGACGCACCTGCTGGCTTCGCAGGGTTGAAATCATGACGACCATCGCCACAGGCGGCAACGCCAGAGCCGAGGCACCGGTCTTTTACCGGACCGAGGAGCACGCGCATGCCGCGGGCGGCAGCACCCTGCTTGGCTTCTGGATTTATTTGATGAGCGATTGCCTGGTGTTCGCGGCGCTGTTTGCCGCCTACGGCGTGCTCGGCGGCAGCTACGCGGCCGGACCCCAGCCGAAGGACCTGTTTGAATTGCCGCTGGTGGCGGTCAATACCTCGATGCTGCTGCTATCGTCGATCACCTATGGCTTCGCGATGCTCACCACCTACCAGGGGCGAGTGGGGGCCACGCAGGGCTGGCTCATCGTCACCGCACTGTTTGGAATGGCGTTTGTCGGCATCGAGCTGCACGAATTCGCTCATATGATTCACGACGGCGCGACTCCGCAACGCAGCGCATTCCTGTCCGCCTTTTTTACGCTGGTCGGCACCCACGGTTTGCATGTGACCGTGGGACTGATCTGGATGGTGACCCTGATGCTGCAGGTCGGCCGGCGGGGCCTGATTGCGGACAATGTGCGCCGCCTGGCCTGCCTCAGCATGTTCTGGCATTTCCTCGACGTCATCTGGATCGGTGTCTTCACGTTCGTCTACCTGGGGGGAATGCTGCGATGAGCGAGATCGTTCACGACAAGCCTTCCGCGGGCCAACGCGCTGCGAACGCCGGCCACGGGTCGTTGCGCGACTACCTCACCGGATTCTTCCTGTCGGTGATCCTGACGGCGATGCCGTTCTGGCTGGTCATGTCCGGAGCGCTCAATGGCAAGATCGCAACCGCGCTGGCCATTACGGTGTTCGCCGTGGCGCAAATCGTCGTTCACATGGTGTATTTCCTGCACATGAATACCCGATCGGAAGGCGGCTGGTCGATCATGGCCATGGTGTTCACGTTGATATTGGTCGTGATCGTCCTGGTCGGATCGCTATGGATCATCTATCACCTCAACGCCAATATGATGCCGGGCATGGATATGAGTCAGATGCCTTGAGGCCTGCGCGCTCGCCGCTGCTGCTGTCCTTGTTAGGGCTGCTGTGCATATTCGGCGTCGGTGCACTCTCGGCGCTCGGAATATGGCAGCTCGAGCGGCGCCAATGGAAGCTGAATCTCATCCAAGAAATCACGCTGCGCGTGCACGCGGCGCCGATCGATGCGCCCGGGCCCCCGCAATGGCGGCGGGTCGCCGCCGGCGATTACACGTATCGAGAGGTGCGCGCGGCGGGGGAATATCTCAATGATCGCGAGACGTTGGTGCAGGCTGTGACGCGTTTTGGCGCGGGTTTCTGGGTTCTAACGCCGCTGCGCACCGTCGAGGGTTTCACCGTGTTCGTCAATCGCGGGTTTGTCCCGTTCGAGAGCCGCGATTCCGCGTCAAGGATCCGCGGCCTGATCGGCGGCGCCACCGTGGTGAGCGGATTGCTGCGCATTAGCGAGCCGAAGGGCGCTTTCCTGCATGCGAACGATCCCGGCGCCGATCGGTGGTATTCGCGCGACGTGGCCGCCATCGGCTCGGCGCGTCTGCTGTCGACGATCGCACCCTATTTCATCGACGCGGACGCGTCGCCGGTTCCCGGCGGGCTTCCGATCGGCGGGCTCACGGTGATCGAACTTCCGAACAATCACCTGGTCTATGCGCTCACCTGGTTTGCGCTGGCGCTGCTGCTCGCCGGCGCGGCCGCTTATGTGGTGCGCGGGGAATGGCGCACACACCGCGGTTCGGGAGGTGTGTCCGCGGGATCCTAGGCGAATATCCTTCAGCTCCTGAGCCAGGTCACCGAACCGACCCCCGCGAACGTCATCAGCAGAGAACCACCCAGGTGCACGGCGATCGCCAGGAGCGCTCCTGCCGTGCGCCCGGACTGCATGAGAAACACCACTTCAGCCGAAAAGGTCGAAAAAGTGGTCAGGCCGCCGCAAAAGCCGGTGGTGACGAACAGCCGCCACTCGGGCGCGACCGCCGGATATTGCGCGAAAAAGGCGAGCGCCACTCCGATGATGTAGCAACCGATGAGATTGGCGGCCAAGGTTCCGGGCGGTACGGTCGGGAAATATCGATTGAGGAACATCGCCAGCACCCAGCGCAACAGGCAACCGAGCAGTCCCCCCACCGCAACCGCCGTCAGTGATCGCCACCAGGTCATGCCAGCCGCCTCACGTCGTTTCGAACCAGGAAATAAAGCGGGGCGCCGAGCAGCAGCAGCACGCCGCCCCACAGCACCGCTTCGCTTCCGGCACCGACGATGGCCCACAGGGAATACGTGGTGGCGAAGATTCCTACCGTCGCGAGCGGCACGATCCTGCCGCGCCGCCGCGCCATCTGCCCGCTCCATTGCAGACGCAGCAGGGCGAGCGAACACATCAAGTACACCACCAGGCATGCGGTGGTGGACAATAAGATCATGAACGTGAAGACGTTCACCATGGTCTTCTGGTAATTCATCAGGATCAATAAGCTCACCAGGCCGCTCGAGAACAACAGTGCGAAGGTCGGTGTGAAACGCGCCGAATCGCGTGCAAAGATACGCGGGAATACCCCATTTTTCGCCATCACGTTTGGCAGCTCTCCCTGCAATAGAATCCAGCCGTTGAGCGCGCCGAAGCCGCTGATCGCGGCGAACACGGCCAGGGTCTTGCCGGCGACGGCGCCCCAATAGCGGCTCGCCAAATCGACGAACGGCGCGTTCGAAGAGGCGAGCGTCGCGGGCGGCACCAACAGCAGCACCGTTGTGCAGGCAAGAATGCAGATCAGGGCGGTAATGAGGGCACCGAGCAGGGTCGCGCGGGGAATGATGCGGCTTGGTTCGTGAACTTTGCTGGCGGGAATCGTCGCCGACTCTAGGCCGAGCAGCGCCCAAAGAGTGAGCGTGGCGGCAGCGGTGGTGCCGCCCACCGAGAGCGGTATCGCGGAGGCCGCCTCGACCGTCGCTCCGCGCACCACAAACAGGCCCAACGCGCAGATGGCGACCAAGGGCAGCAGTTTGAGCACGGTCGTGACGCTCTGCACCCAGCCGGAAGCCTTGATGCCGTAACAATTGACGAAGGTGAGCAGCCACAGGAATAACAGCGTGACGCCGGCCGATGCGCCCGGCACGGTCGCGATCCACGGCATCAGCGGGCTCAAATAGCTCACCGCACCGGTAGCGATGGCCGCGTTACCCACCCAAATCGAAATCCAATAGCCCCACGCCACGATGAATGCCGTAAAGGGTCCAAATGCCAGATTGACGTAAGCGTAAGGGCCGCCCGCCTGGGGAAACGCCCGGCTCAATTGCGCGAACACGATCGCGAGCAACAGCGCGCCGCATCCGGTGAAGCCCCAGGCGATTACGCTATTGAGCCCGTAGGGCGCGAGCGAGGCGGGCAATAAAAATACGCCGGAACCGATGGAATTCCCCACCACCAAGGCGACACACATCCAAAACCCGAGCAGTGGCGGCCGCTTTTGCGGTGTCATCGGCGATCTGGGGGCTGCAGCGGCCGGCGGGCATGGACAGATCGCATCGGCTAGATCGTAATCGCTTTGCCCGCACGAATCAAAGCGCGGCGCCTGCGATGCGGCGCCCATGCTATGTATGGAGAAGATTGACGCCGGCTGGCGATATAATGAGCCGGCCCGGCCGCCAAGGCGGGCAAATCATTTTCGAAGCGAACTCGAGCGGGGGCAGACCGTGAAAAAAACACATATCAAGACCGAACTTCCGGGACCCAAGGCGCGCGCGCTCCTGGCACGCGACGCGCTGGTGGACTCGCCGTCCTATCCGCGCGATTACCCCTTCGTCATGTCTCACGGCAAGGGCGCCGAGGTGTGGGATGTGGACGGAAATCGATTCTTGGATTTTGCCGCCGGCATCGCCGTATGCAGCACCGGGCACAGTCATCCGGCGGTGGTGCAGGCGATCAAGGATGCGGCGGATCGCTTCATCCATATCTCGTCCGACTATTGGCACGAGGGTCAGGTGCGGCTCGCCGAACGCATGAACGAATTGTCGCCGTTGGGGGCGCCGGCGATGAGTTTCTTTGCGCAATCGGGGACCGAAAGCGTCGAAGCCGCGCTAAAGCTTGCGCGCTACGTCACGGGTCGCGGTCGCTTCTTGGGATTTCTCGGCGGCTTCCACGGCAGAACCATGGGATCGCTGGCCTTTACCTCGAGCAAGTACACGCAGCAGAAGGGATTCTTCCCGGCGATGCCGGGTGTGACGCACGTGCCATACCCGAACAATTATCGACCGCTGTTTGCCGGCACCGATCAGGGGCAGGCGGTCCTGCGCTACATCGAAGAGGTCTTGTTTGCGCATAATGTGCCGGCCGGCGAGGTGGCGGCGATACTGGTCGAGCCCATCCAGGGCGAGGGCGGTTATCTGGTGCCGCCGGACGGGTTTTTGTCGGGGTTGCGCGAACTGTGCGATCGGCACGGCATTCTGCTGATTTTCGACGAGGTGCAATCGGGCATCGGCCGCACCGGCAAGATGTTCGCCGCACAGCATTGGGGGGTCGCGCCGGACATCATGACGCTTGCCAAGGGCCTGGGATCGGGCATGCCCATCGGTATGATGGTCGCGAAACGCAGCATCATGCAGAAGTGGGCGCGCGGCGCACACGGCAATACCTATGGGGGTAATCCGCTGTGCTGTGCGGCGGCGCTGGCGACCCTCGATCTGGTCGAGCGGCAGTACTGTGCGAATGCCGCCAAGGTGGGCGGCTACTTCATGAACAAGCTGCGCTTGCTCGCCCAAAAGTATTCGGTGATCGGCGAGATACGCGGCAAGGGATTGATGATCGGCATGGAATTGGTGACCGATCAAACCGGCAGAACACCGGCCAAGAAGCTCTGCGACACCTTGATCACGCGCGCATTTCACCATGGACTGATCCTGCTTTCGTGCGGGCAGAGCACGGTTCGATTCATGCCGCCGCTCTTGATCGGCGAAGCGGATGTGGACGAAGCGGTCGGGCTGCTCGATTCAGCGCTCAAGGAAGCCCTGGCGGGCGAACATCTTCCCGTCCGAGGCGCCGCTGCGGGTTGAGCATGGCAGTGGTCGACGCCGGTCTGCCCGTATTTGCGGCGCTGAAACGAGATGACGCGGCTCCCGGTTTCTCGGCACATGCATCGCTCGCCGGCGTCGTACAACCAGCCGAGAGGTAGACCCGCTCGAGGGCATTTCGGCGTTGCGGCGCTAGGTACAGGGCGCAATACGCTGCGGTTTCGCCATATTGGCGGCCGGGCACGGGCCGGGGTCAAATGCGCAATGACATTCTTAAGGGATACGCCCTATGCAATCGCCAAATTGGCCTGGATGCGCTCCGAGGGCATTTGGCCGAACGGCTTGAGGTATTTGTGGACCGACGCGTTCGGTCTGGTGCTGCTGGTTTCGTTGTACGCCGAATCGGGCGAGCGCCGGTATCTGGATCAGGCGGAATCCCTGGTTGCCGAGGTGGTGCGAGTGCTCGGGCGAGCGCGCGGCATTCGCATTGGCGAGGCGCCCGATCGCGATGGGCAGTATTTTCACTACCTGGCCATGTGGCTCTACGCACTGGGCGTCCTCGGCCGTCATATCGCTGATTATCGGCAGCTCGGCATCGAGTTGGCGCGGCAGATTCATGGCCCATTCGTGCGGCCGGGCGGCGTGATCTGGAAGATGAAGGAGGATCTCAGCGGCCCTTATCCCGGCTACGGATTCGGCGGGCTGGATGCGTTCGACGGCTACGTTTCCTACCGTCTTCTCGATGAAGCGGCGCTGGCCGACCAGATCGCAGACATGCGCCTGTTGATCGCGCAGTCGGCTCCCGATTTATACATTACCCAGGATCTCGGCCTCGGCATGATGCTATGGATGACGCAGTTCTTTCCCGAGGAAGGCTGGGCCGTGTCGCAGAAGGCGCGCTGCACGCAGATGCTCGATCAGATGTGGATCGAGGCCGGCTATTTTTGTCGGGAGCCGGGGGCCCGCATCAAGTTCGCCTTCACCAATTACGGCGTCTCGGTGGGCCTGCAGGCGGTGAGCGCGATGCCGGAACGGGTACGGCGCCTGAATACGTATTTCGAGGCTTACCGCTCCCGGGATCACTACGACCGAGACGCGATCACGCACGTGATGGCCTGCAGCTCGCATTTTCCGGGCTATCTCATGCGAGGATTTGGCCAAGCCGCTGAGGTGTCGACATTAGTCCGGCGGTAAAATGCTGACTTTGGCGACCGTGCGCGATCCCAAAGACGCGTAAGGACCGGGTTGATCGATGACCACGAAGAAATTCTTGGTCTGTCGACGCGCCGAATCCGATACGATTGGAATCGGCAGGTTAAGACGATCCTTGCCTGCCCGGATGGTTTCCGTTCGCGGTGCGACCGGCTCGAAATCCGCGCCCGCTTTGGCGGTTCCGGTTTCGGTCCACCAGATGAATGTCGCGTCTCGAAGCAAGTTGCCTTTTCGACGTACCGGCACCAAGGCGGTGGGTGTGTTGTTCGAGACTTCAATTGTTTCAAAAGCCAATTCGATTCGCGATGGCGAATTGATTGCCGGCAACGGCGGCGCGATCGCGGTCGGCGCGCGGGCCTGAGACGGTGCAGCGGAATCCAGGCTCGCGGGTTGGGGAGGCGGGACAGGGGCAGCGGCTGCATTTGCCGCCGGCTCGAGGGGCGGGGTTGGTAGCGCGGCTGCCGCAGGTCGACGCACAGCACCCGACATTCGTTTGACCAAGGAGTCGGCTACCGCTGCGAACCGGCGTGCCTCGCTGTCCAGTGTCGCAGCGACGCCCGCCACCGATTCGAAGTGATATTGGGCCCAAACGCCCACGGCCGCGCCCACCGCGATCACAAGGATCATGGCGTGGATGCCCGAGAATTTCCGCGGCGGGGGTGCCGAAGTCAACAGCACCGACAAGGTCGGCAATTGCTCCACGGGTTGATCGTCAAAGACCTTGTGCAGCCACTTTGCTATATCGGAGGGACGCCGCTCGCGCTCGATGCTCAGCCCTGACCGCAGCGCGTTCCATTGGTGGTATGTCAGTCCGGGAGGCCGTCTCGGCCTCAGACGCAATGCACGCGCTTCGGCAGCGCTGCGATTATTGAACGGGTGATATCCGCTCAATAGGACACATGCGAGGCATGCAATGGCATACACATCGTCGCCAACCTCGGGAGCACACCCGGCCAACACCTGATAACTGGCATAGGCCGACCTGGCGACGGAAAGTTGCTGATCCAACCCTGGATCAGAGGCCCGAAGGTCCGACGCCAATGCCGTCGATGCGCCGAAGCCCGAAACCCGAATCTCCCCCTCATCGGTGACGAAGATGTTGCGCGGATGTATATCGCCATGCACGACCCCGCGCCCATGCGCGTGCAGGATTGCATCGCCAACGTGCCGGATGATCGCAGCCGCATGGGCGTGGTCCAACGCCACGTGATTTCTATTCGACAACACCGTGCTGAGCGGTAGACCGCCGAGCAATTCCATCGAAAAAAAGACCGTGTCGCCATCGCGATCGAATTCATGGACGCGCAAAATGCTTGGATGCGACAGTGCCTGCAGGTACTGAAATTCCCGCCGCCTTTCGCTGTACGAGTCGGGGCGCCCGCTAACGGCCTTATGCAGGATTTTGATGGCCGTCCTTCGGCCGGGCCCTGATAGATCCAGGCGGTCGAGGTCGGTGGACTCGTACACGGTGCCGACAGCATCTCGCTCCATTATCCTTTCAAGGCGGTAGCGACCGCGCAGCAAGTCGTGTGCGCCTGGATGCCCCTGTTCAGCGCCGGGTCTCGGAATATCGACAGCCGATAACGATGCGGCTTCAGGTACGGCGGCGGCCGCCTGTTCCTGCGCTAAAGGCGGGGGAACGCGCCAATCGCCGTTCATATCCGTGCCAAGTGCGGCAAGCTGGAATCGTGACTTGAGGCGCTGAAACAATGCTGATTCAATTTTCCCCAGTCGATGGTATTGGTCGAGCAGCGAAACAACTTCCCAGGACCCGTCCGGGGTCAATTGAAAATAATCGGTCATCGCGCTCGAGAACATGTCGGGATCGCAGGTGCCCTTTGATAGAGCGTCCAACCATTCCCGCGGTGTACTTGGCAGCATTTGCTGCGGTGCGGTCGAAAAAATCGGGGCAGTCCTGGCGCTCACGCGGAATTCCTTAAGTTAGCGGGAAAACGCAAAAGAGATTCCCGCTGTTCGCACAATTTACCGGAAGTCCATGCGAGCGTACCGAGCCGCTCGCGAATTGCCAAATAGTGAATTTGGCGGCCGGCGCAAAGATCCTCTGATCGGAGCCTCCCGCACAGCCTCCGTGCGGGTCCCTAAGAGCACGCACTGGACGTCAAGGCGGCGTGCGCCGGCGTCCAGACAACCGCAGCCGCACATGATTCAATGACCATTCAAATCAGCCAACGGTAACGCTCATCAAGGTGTCGGCGGCGCGCCTTCAGATATCACTCAGAGGTTGGTAGTCCATGCATATTGAGACGTAGCATACCCTTAATATCACCCGGCCAGGAAAGAACCGCCTGATGAAGAGCGACATGCAAATTCAGCAAGACCTTTTGGCCGCGCTTGAACGTTAATTCCGCGGCCGCTCCCGCCCGAATGGACGGGATCAACTAGCCGAGATCCAAAGTCCATGCGGTTCGCGAAGTCCCGGGTTGCCGCAAAGCCTCGGTCCGGGAGCCGTATGCGACGACGCGATGCCGCCGCCGTGCGATCCACCTCGAGGCAAGGGTAATCAACTGCGCGTTTGTTGCCATTTATTCAACCAATCGGCATATATTCGAGCCACCGAATTCAACGATGACGATGGCGGTGTCAGGCCACCGGGATCGAGAGCGACTCATGTATCTAAATGCCATCGGCACGGCGCTGCCCGAGAAGCGCTATACGAAGCGCGAGTGCTGGGATGCGTTTACTGCATCGGATTGGTTCGAGCGCCTCGACGCGCGATCGCGGGCGATTACTAAATTGGTGCTGACTCGGGACAACGGGATCGAGGAGCGTTGGCTCAGCGTGGAATCTCTCGAGGAAGTCTTCGCAATCGACCCGGACACGCTGCACAGACGCTTTGCCCTGCATGCACCCCGCCTCGCGGCCGCCGCCGGGCGCGCGGCATTACAACGCGCAGCTCTCGAGCCCGAGGAGATCGATGCCGTAATCGTTACGACATGCACCGGTTACCTGTGTCCGGGCTTAAGCGGGTATGCGGTTGAGCATCTCGGGCTTCGCCATGATGTGCTGGGTTTTGATTTGGTGGGGCAGGGATGCGCCGGGGCGCTGCCGAACTGGCAGCTTGCGAATGCGCTGCTTCAGGCCGGGCAGTGTGATCGCGTGCTGTCCATATGCGTCGAAGTCTGCAGTGCCGCGCTGTATTTGGATGACGATCCCGGCGTATTGATCAGCGCCTGTTTATTCGGCGACGGCGCCGGTGCCGCCGTTCTATCTCGCAAAGGGCCGCCGGCGCGGCGGCGAATCGAATGGCGCGAATCGGCCTCGCTGATCGATCCGCATGATCGCGAGGCGCTGCGATTCGAGCACCGGGAGGGAATGCTGCGCAATATTTTGACGCGCACGGTGCCGCGGATTGCCGCGCAGCACGCGGAGGAGATCTTGGTCAAGACCCTCGTACGCGCAGGCCTCGCGCGCGAGCAAATCAGCGGTTGGATCATGCACGCGGGCGGACGCGATGTATTAATCGCGCTCGAGGAGAATTTGCGTCTGCCGCCGCAGGCGCTGCGCCACAGCCGCGACGCGCTTCGCCTATACGGAAATTTGAGCAGCGCCTTTGTCTACTTCGTGCTCGACGCGGCGCTCGCCGACGGCACGCCCGGCGGTTGGTGGTGGATGTCCTCCTTTGGCGCCGGATTCACCTGCCATGGCGCTCTGCTGGCAGTCGAATGAGTGAGCGGACCGCCATGTCCCGCAAGGTGTGTCCGGAGATGCTGGATGATCTCGATTCGGAGGACCCCCGAGCGCAGCGCTCGCGCCGGGACTTGCGGCGCATCCACCGCGCCATGGGTTCCCTGGCGATCCTGCGGAATTTGGTGGCGCGCCTACGGCTCGCGACTCACCCAAAACGAATCGTTGAACTCGGCGCCGGAGACGGTACGCTGTTGCTACGACTGGCGCGCACCCTGCGGCCCAAATGGGAGCGCGTCGAACTCACGCTTCTTGACCGGCACCCGGCGGTCGATCTTAATACCCTGGATGGTTTCCATAGCCTTGAGTGGCAAGTGAACGTGGTGTGTGAAGATGCGCTGGTCTGGGCGCAAAGAACCGACCGGGAGCGCTACGATCTGTGCATCGCTACTTTGTTTTTGCATCACTTCGAGGATCCGCTCTTGCGCGCCCTGCTCACGGGAGTGGCGGCTAGAAGTCGGGCGTTCATCGCAAGCGAACCGCGCCGCGACACGGTGGCGCATCTCGGCAGTCGTCTGGTCGGTTTTCTCGGATCGAATGCCGTCACACGGGAGGATGCCGTCAAGAGTGTCGCGGCGGGCTTTGCGGGAAAGGAAATTTCAGCCGCTTGGCCCGGCGACGAGGAGGGATGGCGGCTTGAAGAATATCGCGCGCTCCCCTTTTCGCATTGCTTCCTCGCCTCCAGCGTCGGCGCGCCCGCTGGCGCGGCACTTGCTTGACATGGCTGCCGACGCCGATGCTCTGGTGATCGGCGGCGGCCCCGCCGGGGCGTCAACGGCCATTTTGCTGGCGCAGGCGGGTTGGCGAGTGATTCTTGCGGAGCAGCAAATCTATCCGCGTCAAAAGGTCTGCGGCGAGTGCCTTACGGCCGGAAGCCTCGTGTTGCTCGATGGATTGGGGGTCGGTCCGGCCGTTAGAGATAGCGCGGGACCCGAATTGCGGAGGGTCGGTTGGATGAGCGGTTCACCGACCATCGTGGCGGATCTTCCGCCCTGCACCGATGGGCCCTATCGCTTTGGCCGGGCGCTCGGCCGCGACCGGCTGGATGCGATTCTTCTGGGGCGGGCGCGAGCACTCGGCGTCAAAATCCTACAACCGGCCAAGGTGCGCTCGCTGCGCGGGGATCCAGGCCGCTTCGATTGCATGATCGAGGCAATTGGCGATTGGCAATCGCATGGGATCGTGCGTGCCTGCAATTCGTTCTCGATCCGCGCATCAATTGCAATCGACGCCCACGGTTCCTGGGAAATGGATCCCGATCAGGGACCGGACCGGCCGGTTTCGCGCGTGCATGCGCCTCGATGCAGTGCGGATCTCTTTGGCTTCAAGACCAGCTTTCGTCGCGCTGTGCTTCCGGGAGGCCTGCTGCCGGTGCTCAGCTTCAAGGGTGGCTATGGGGGAATGGTTGTCGCGGAGGGCGAACGGCTCACGCTCGCTTGCTGTATCCGTCGAGACACCCTGCGTGAATGCCGCGCACGGAACCCGGGCGCATCCGCCGGCGTCGCGATCGAGCAATATTTGCGCGCGTCATGCCGGGGGGTGCGGGAAGCTCTCGATCGCGCGCAGCGCACCGGACCCTGGCTGTCGGTGGGACCGTTGCGTCCCGGAATCCGAATCGGCAGGAAGCGCGGGCCGTTTCAGGTCGGCAATGCGGCGGGTGAGACACATCCGCTGATCGGCGAAGGCATCAATATGGCTCTGCAATCCGCCTTTTTGCTCAGCAGTCGACTCGTCATGCAGTCCGCCGCCGCGGTCGCCGGGAATCATTGGCGTGAGATTCACCGAGACTATGCTGCGGCGTGGCGCAGCGCATTCGCGCAACGCATGCGACTGGCCGCCGCCTACGCCCGCTTCGCCATGCGTCCTGAGCTCAGCGCTCCCGCCACCGCGGTGCTGCGCAGTTGGCCGCCGGTGTTGACCGAAGCGGCACGCTGGGCGGGAAAAGCCCGCAGCCCAATAGTTTCGTCATCGTTATGCCGAGCCGCTCCATGAGCACGCTCGACACCCTGGCGGACATCCTGGTTCGCGACTATGGTGTCGCGCGCGAGCAGGCGACCTCGGACGCGACGCTCGCCACGCTGAAAATCGATTCATTGAGCCTGCTCGAGCTCATGTTCAAAATCGAGGACCGCTACGGCGTCAAGATTGCCGGGGATACGCCGACCGATTTGGTCACCGTCAATGACGTCGTAAGGTACATCGACGAACTCATCGCGCGACGGCCCAAGTTGCGTGCCGGCGGCGCTACCGAAGTCCCCGGCGGAAAATGAAACAGCGCCGTGTCGCGGTTACCGGCATGGGCGTGGTGGCGCCGCTCGGCAACTCCAGCGAGGAATTATTCGAGAATCTCGGGGCGGGCCGATCCGGCGTGCACCGCCTTGCCGATTCTCAGGCGCGAGGAATGCGCTCGCCGATCGGTGCGCCGGTCAACTTCGATGGCGGAGCGCATTTCCCCGAACCGCGGCTGCGGATGCTGGATCGCGTCAGCCAGCTGGCCTTGGTCGCCGCCGGACAGGCCATCGCCGATGCGCGGCTCGCCTTCGCGGGCGAGCGGCGCGAGCGCTGCGGTGTCTTCGTCGGCAGTGCGTTGGGGGGTGCTGCAACGACCGAAGAGGGGTATCACACGCTGTACGCCGGGCGATCCGATCGGATACAGCCCTACAGCGTGCTGAACGCGATGACCAATGCGCCGGCGTCCTGGATTGGAATCGATCACGGACTCTCGGGACCCATTCTCACATATTCCACCGCATGCTCATCATCCGCGGTCGCGCTCGGCGAGGCGGCGCGCAGAATAAAATGCGGTGAGGTGGATGTCATGCTGGCGGGCGGCGCCGAGGCGCCGTTGGTATTTGGCGTGCTACGCGCTTGGGAAGCCATGCGTACGCTTGCGACGGAGGATCCGCAAGATCCGTCCGCTTCATGTCGACCGTTCTCGCGTACGCGAACCGGTCTCGTGCTGGGCGAGGGCGCGGCCTTCGCAGTGCTCGAGGAATGGGACCACGCGGTTGCCCGCGGCGCACCAATACATGCGGAATTATCCGGCTACGGCTTGACGAGCGATGTCACGCACATCACCCGGCCGACCGCGGCAGGACAAGCGAACGCAATGCGTGCGGCACTTGACTCGGCAATCCTGGATCCAAATGACGTGGACTACATCAATGCGCACGGTACCGGCACGCTGCAGAACGATGCGGTGGAGACGGCTGCCATCAAAGCGGTGTTCGGTGAACGCGCATATTCAATTCCGGTCAGTTCGACGAAATCAATGCACGGTCACCTGCTGGGCGCGGCCGGCGCACTTGAATTCGTCATTGCGGTGATGTGCTTGAAGCGCGCGGCCGTGCCGCCCACGATGCACCTCAATTCGCCCGATCCGGCATGCGATCTGGACTACGTGGCCGGCAAGGCGCGCCATGGCATCTCGGTGCGCGCCGTGATGTCGAATTCGTTTGCCTTCGGCGGCACGAATGCGGTGTTAATCGCCAAAGGTATCGGCCCCCATTGAATAGGTATATCTCCGCATCGACGGGCACTGCCGCCGCGCTAGTGTTCGATCGTCATGGCCTTGCACAACGAGGATATCGGCGCAGCTCTTGACGAGATGGCGGATCTGCCCGTCGTTCAAGGCGAGAATGCGTGTCGCATCGGCGCGTATCGGTGCGGATGGTTGACGAACGAACATGCGCCCAATGCAAGGCCGGTGACCAAACTGCGCGGGCTGCTCCGCAATACCATGCACTAAGGGAGGATGGGAGAGATGCAACTCACGTTCCTGGGCGGCGCCGGGACAGTGACCGGCTCGAAGTATCTGCTGCGCATCGGTACTCATCAGCTGCTGGTGGATTGCGGACTGTTCCAAGGCCTGAAGCGGCTGCGGGAGCGCAATTGGCAGCGATTGCCGTTCGACGTCCGGACGCTCTCAGCCGTGCTCCTGACCCACGCGCATATCGATCACTCCGGGTACCTGCCGGTCCTTGCACGCTCGGGCTTTAGCGGTCCCGTGTACTGCACGGCCGCGACCGCGCGACTGCTCGCGTTATTGCTGCCGGACAGTGCGCGGCTGCAGGAGGAAGACGCGCGATTCGCCGATCGGCATAAATTCTCGAAACATTCGCCGGCGCTGCCGCTGTACACGGAGGCCGATGCCGCCGCCGCATTGAAGTTGCTGCGCCCGATCGAGTGGTCCACGGACGTCAAATTGATGCCCGGCGTCACGGCGCGACTGACGCCGGCCGGACACCTGCTCGGCGCCGGCTCGCTGCTGCTCGATACGCCGGAGGGGCGTATTCTATTTTCCGGGGATCTCGGACGCCCCGATGACCCGATCATGCTCCCGCCGGCGCGGCCTGCAGGGGCCGACTGGCTGCTGATCGAATCGACCTACGGGGATCGTCTTCATCCGACGGTTGATGCGCAAACCGAGCTTGCCGGGATTCTAAACCGCGCATTGGCGCGCGATGGGGTGGTCGTGATCCCCGCCTTTGCCGTCGGTCGGGCGCAATCGCTATTGCATCTGATTGCGAATCTCAAGTCGCAGCGTCGGATTGCCGATGTCCCGGTATTTCTCAATAGCCCGATGGCCACCGACGTCACGGCGATTTACCGGGAATTCAGCGACCAGCATCGATTGAGCGCGCAGCAATGCGCCGCCATGTGTGCGGCGGCGAAATTCGTCAACAGCGTCGAGGAATCGAAACATCTGAACACCTTGCGCGGGCCCATGATCATCATATCCGCGAGCGGCATGGCAACAGGCGGACGGGTCCTGCACCATTTGAAGGCGTTCGCGCCGGACGCGCGCAATTTAATCCTGTTCAGCGGCTATCAAGCGGCGGGCACGCGCGGCGCCGCGATGCTGAGCGGCGCCGAGGCGATCAAAATGCACGGCGAATGGATTCCAGTGCGCGCGGAAGTGGCGCAGCTGCACGGCGCTTCGAGTCATGCCGACCGGAATCAACTGTTGGCGTGGCTGCGCGGCGCACCCCGCAGCCCTGCGCGCATATTCGTCACACACGGTGAACCGGCGGCGGCCGACACCTTGCGTCAATATCTGCGGCGCGAATTCGACGGCGAGGTTCTGGTGCCCGAGCAAGGCGAGCAGGCCGCGCTGGAAAGCGTTGGCGCGGTGCGGACGGCCGGTGCGGCCCCTGTGCCGAAGGACCCGCAGTGATCGGAAGGAGGTGCGATTGGACCGGCTCGGTACGCGCGGCGATCGGCTTCCTGTTCGTCTGCATCATGGTCGGCAAGTCGATGGATGCGACCGCGCAGACGACGCTGCAGGAGCAGAACGCGCTGCTGTTCCGGCAGTTGCAGGAGATCCATGGGTTAAGCGATGCCGAAATGCGCGACATACGAGAGATATTCGCCCGCTCCCCGGTACTCGGCCAGGGAAATCCCGCCATCTCCAAGCATCCGGTGACTCCCCAGCAATGTGCCGCCAAGCTGAAGGAGGCGGGCGTCGATTATGCCAACGCCGAATTCGAACGAATCTGCGGTGGCAAGTATATGGCTCCGCTTTACGATCCGAAGAAAACGGCGGCGGATCAGGCCAAGGCCTGCATCGATCAATTCGAATTTCCGGACATTCCCTGCGCGTATCCGGTGGTCTGGGTAAAGGCGCGCGAAGCGGCGCAAATCTGCGAAGCCGAGGGCAAGCGGCTGTGCGATGCGCACGAGTGGGAGGGAGCCTGTGCGGGGAGTCTGGAGCCTCCGGATTATCGCTTCGATCTAGCGCAAGGCGTGGCTCCGCAGACCGCGATCGAGCGTATGAGGAGCGCCCACAACGCGGCCCGACAGGCCGGAAAATCATGGAGTTACGGACCCGAATACCAGCGAGGCATCTGCGCGGCGGGCAGTTTCAAGACACCGGGATGCCTGGGCGGGGGTTGGCAGTTGTGCGGTTCGAACACGTACCCAGCCGGTGATTTCCCCGCGTGCCGAAGCTCGCTCGATGTCTATGATCTGAACGGCAATGCCGCGGAGCATATGAATCTGCCTCTGAACGAACACCAAATGTCGAGTATCGGCAGCAAGGAGCTGGGCTATACGGAAATGAAGGGCAGCTGGTTCATTTTTGATACCTATCGGGCGCATGAGGATTGGTGCCGGTGGCGCGCGCCGTATTGGCACGGCTCCCGGGTCATGGATACGGCGAGCCATGCCAATTACCACTTGGGTTTTCGTTGCTGCAAGACCCTGGGACCTCAAACGCCGTTGCTGCTGCGTAAGTGACCCG
This sequence comes from Gammaproteobacteria bacterium, assembly GCA_037440085.1. Taxonomy (GTDB): domain Bacteria; phylum Pseudomonadota; class Gammaproteobacteria; order Steroidobacterales; family Steroidobacteraceae; genus Bog-1198. The sequence continues at coordinate 24,943 of JBBIUT010000016.1, read as the reverse complement.
AGAGTTGCGGCCGCTCGCGTTGCGGGGAGTACGGATTGGTTTCCGGTGCTGCAGGATGTATAGATATTTCATCCTCAAGTAAATATGGGTTTTGCATCATGAAGCTGCCATTACAGATCACGTTCCGACACATGGAACCTTCGCCCGCTCTGGAAGAGCGCATTCGCAAACTCATGAGCCGGCTGGATAAATTCAGCGCACACATCATGCACTGTCACGTGGTGGTCGAAGAGCCGCATCAGCACAGCCGCCAAGGGTCGCTGTTCGAGTTTCGAATCGAAATCACGGTTCCCGACGAGAAAATTGTGATCACCCGGGCACACGATCTCGATCATGCTCACGAAAATGCGTATGTTTCGCTACGCGATGCGTTTCGAACCGCCCGGCGCAAGCTCGAGGATTACGAGAGAAGGCGCCGGCAAGGAATCAAGGCGCACGTAGAGCCGCTGCAGGGGCGCATTTGCGAAATCGACCCGCGGCGAAGCTTCGGACGCATCGAGACCGAGGACGGACGGCTATTCTATTTCCATGGCAACAGCCTGGTCGACCGCAGGCTCGAGGATCTGGTCACCGGGTTGCAAGTGCTCTTTTCGGAGCAACCGGGAGATCTCGGTCCGCAAGCGAGCGGCGTTCATGTGCTCGGGCCGCAGTAAAGCCGTTCCTCAGGGCGCGCGCAGCGAATCGGCATAAATTAAAAGGTTCTGCGGTTTGACGTGAATGATGCCGCTGCGCGGGCTGTCGATGTCGGCGATGAGCAGGAACGAGATGGATACCACGAATGGGAGCACCCTAAATAGGGCGCCTTCCGCCTTGGCGTTTCTTGCGCCATAGCCAATCAATATCTGGCAGGTCACGGCGATCGCCGCCATCAGAAACCATGCGCCCGCCGGGATCCGGTTCCGCCAGGCCGCATCCGTGTAGCCCTGCGCATTCAAGACATCGTTCATGCCGGCCACCGCCAATGCAACGACGGGTGTCGGTTGCGTCGAAGCGCTGCGGCGCACCGCCGCCCAGAGATCATTCTCCAGCTGCGCCGTGCGGGCATCGATCTGCCGCAATTGCACTACGCTGCGAACCTTGTAGAACGCCAGTCGCTGGTCGAGGTACTGCCGCAGCAGCGATCGCACCTGGGCGGCATCCTCCGGGAGCAGCAAGTCCGCCCGCACGTACTCGGTGCCGATCGCGTTGGCCTCCGCCTCTTCGAAGTTCTTGCGCTGCTCATAGCGGTTGATGGACATTGAAAAGCTGAAGCCGATGATGAGTCCGCTGATCGTCAGCGTCGTGGCCAAAATCACGTCGAAGTCTTTGCGAATATCTTCATTGATCAGATGCCGTTTTTTGATGGAGGCTCCCAAACGCGTCGCGAGCCAAAGGCCGAGGAACGAAAGCCCGAACAATACGAGAGGGTAGTTCAATAGATCGTACATGTCGGATTCCACAGTTTTATTCGCAAAGTTTTGTTTGATGAAGCTTACCACAGCCGCCGCCGCGACCAATTCGCGAAGCAGGCTCGCCTCGTTCAAAACAGGCTGGTGAGATAGCGGCAGGCCGCGGCGGTGCGCCGATAAAGTTTGACCGAGACATCCTCGATGAGCAGCGGCAACCACACGAAGTTCAGGCGAAACAGGACGATGATGAGCAGATTCATCATGCAGGCGTACTTGAAGCCGACCCAGTCCTTATAGGAGGACTCGGAGGCCACCCACAGGTTGATGCCGCCCAGGGCCGCGTAAACCGCGGCCAAGCCCAAGTTGATCCAGCGCCACTCGCGGTTCGACAACGCGAAGTACGCGCCGATGATGATCTTCACGGGGTAGCCCCAGCCGAGCACGGGGCCCGCGATCATAATGGAGGCGAGCGTCCAGTAAAGGACCGTGGGTTTCCAGCGGGCGAATTCCGCGGGTTCGCCAGATTGGCCGTACAGGCCGAACCACAGTGCCCAGGCGCCGAGTGCGCCAAAGGCGATGAGCAGGGCCCAAGCATCGGGACCGGTCGCCCGACGCGGCCGCCAAAGCCAGACGAGGAATAGCGGCAGGAGCCACAGGGAGGTGGCGGTGGCCGAACTCATTTCGTCCACCAGTAGGTGATCAGCAGCCCGCATATCCAGAGAATTTCCAGGGCAATGGCGTTGCGCGTGGAGATGGGCGCGGGCGGCGCCAGCTGCAGTGCGTTGAGCTGCACCTGCGCCAGTGAGGCCTGGAACGGCGAACTGTGGGTCTGTCGCAAGGTCTTCTGCACATACTTCAAAGTACGGGCGGGCGCGGCTTGCAGGCGTGCGAGAAAGCTGCGGCGGCGCACTTCGGCGCCTTGGATCAACGCCTCGCGTATGCAGGTCGGGCACGGTCTGCCGGAGAATCGCAGATGCCCCTTGTCGCAGGGCGACATCCGGCCGCTCTGCTGGCTGGCGAAGACCGACAGTGCATCGATCCATTCTTGCGCACTCGGTCTTGAATAACCTGAGGAAACAAAGGCGCGGTCGAAAAGTTCCCGAAGGCCGTCCGGGAAGGCCTCGTGCACGCTCGCCGGCACCTTGCGCACGCGTGTGTGAGCGGCCTTTCCGTAGGGGTACAGGCCTTGCTTGATGCGACCCGCCAACTCGGGCGGATAGTTGCTGCGGTCGGCAGCCACGCCGCTGAACGGATGGATGCCGTAGTTCAGCAGGCGGAAGATGATGGTGGCGAGCGCGAAGCGGTCCTGGGCCTCGGGGTGCGCCACGGTCTTCTCCTGAAATTCCGGCGCCAGATATTCGGGCGTAACCTGCGGCGCATCGGAGCAGAACTCGTCGGTGGCAATGTGGAAACCGTCGCAATCGAGGATCGATACATACAACGATGCCTTGTAGACCTTCACGTTCATGGGTTTCAAGTCGACGATGGCAATGTGCTTCTCGTGCAGACAGTTGATGAGGGAGGCGAGGTTGAAGGAGACCGTCACCAGCTTGCCGTAGTCGGCCTCGAAGCCTTCGTTGGCGGCCTGCCGGCGATTCAGCAGATAATCGAGTTCGAGAGTGCGGTCGAAGGCGATCTTGCGCATGGCGAAACCGACGAAGCGCGACTGGCGCAGGATCAACGCTTCCGGCCAGGCGAGTTGCACCACGTCCTGATACTCGGCCGGGACCTGCGGCAGCGCCGGCTGATAATCGACCATCCACTGGATTTTGTGCCGGTACTTGGCCAGATGCTCCTGCGAGGTGGCGGCGTGGTAGATCTTGGCGACGAATCCGGGCATCTCGTCGATGGAGAAGATCTCGCCGGCGCCGCCCGATTTGCCGGTGGCGGTCAAGGTTACCCGCTCCGAGCGGCCTCCAGCCCAGATGAGCTGGACAACGTGTTCAGGTTTGCGTTCGACGGAGGGCACGGGATCGATCGCGCATCAGGATCATCGGTCAGAGGACCAAGGCGAGCAGCAGGGTCTTGTCGTCGGGCGAGATTTCGCAGGCGCGCGGGCTCTCGAGGAGATTGCGCAGCGCCGCGTTGCCGTTCGGCGCGGTGGCCTCGCGCAAAAAGGCGGCGATAGGGTCGATGAAGGGGCGGAAGAAGCCGCTGCGCGCGCGGTTCACGGCAAAGGGCGCGGTGCCGTCCGACAACAGCCCGATCACGCATCCGCGCTCCGGTGCGGGTATCGGTGTGAGCCGAAGATGGTCCTTCCAGTTCTCATCGGTAACGAAATAGGTTTCATCGGCGTATTCGCCGTTTTCCGGAAGCGAAACCGCGGAGTCCCCGTTCGCCGCTTGCTGAATGGCGAAGCCGTCGCCGATTTGAAAGAAGCAGCCTCCGGCGGGCGAGGCCACGCATCCCACCAGCGTGCACGAAAAGTCATGCAGCGTGAGTTCGCGCGAGGCGGCTAGGTCTGCGAGCCTGATTCTCACGGCACCGACGGCGTCGCGGATGGTCGACTCGAGGCGCCCGCTGCCGTGTGACCGAACCTCGCACAGGCTCCGGTCGGCGTGCACGGCACTCGTGAGCTCCTCAGCCAGGCCGCGTGCCATGAAATCGGATCCTGTCCGGCCTTCCGGGACTGAACCGGCGCCATCGCAAACGATGGCCACCAGCACATCGTCGGTCACGACGTGATGGCCGGCATCCTGGCCGGCCACGCCATGGTCCAGATTGCGTTGACCGGTAGCCGAGGCACAGAACACTCTCCACATCAATCTTGAGTCCACATAAATGCTGAGCCCGCGGGCGGGGCGGATCCGAAGCCGGTGGTCGAGCGGCGCGCGGGCAGGCGCGCAATCTTCAGGTGGACAATTGCGCCCAGCTGTCCACCGGATTCAACTGGACCGTGCCGCCGGCCGGCGCGCGGGAGACCGCGCGAATGCTGCGGCTCAGCCAGATGAACAGTTCCTTGAACTTGAGCCCGCTCAGGCTGAGGGCGCCCTTGTTGCTGAATTGCCCAAGGGCTTCCTTATTGGCCTGATCGCCAATTCCGATGGCCATGATGTTGACCTTGTGCGCGCTCTCCGCGCTCTTGCATTCGGCGGCAACTTGGTGCCAGTCGTCGGTGGATTCCCCGTCCGAGAGCAGCATGATGATCGGGCGCTTGTACGAAACGCCAGACGCGCGCATCTGATTCTTCTGTGATTCAACTTCATCCAGAGCGCAGCGCATGGCGGCGCCGAGCGGCGTCAGTCCGCCGGCCAGCAGGTCCGGAGGCGTGAAGTCCATGGCATCGGTCCAGTCGCCCATGATTTCGACATTGCTGTCGCCGCCCAAAGATATGACCAACACGCGGCCGCAGCGGGCGGCGATCGGGTCCGCTTTCAGATCCGCCGCCAGCGTCTTGAGCCCCTCGTTCAGCAGCTGGATCTTGCTCTGCTCCTGCATGCTGCCGGAGCAATCCAGCACCAGAACCAGCGGTGCGCGCTCGTCGCTGTTGTCGATGAGGGCGACGTCCGGAATGACAGTGTTCATGCTTTTCCCCGATCCCTTGAACCCAAAAAGTTGGCACAAAAACCAGCCTTCGCCAATGAACCACCGGCCCGAAGACTCTCGTTGAGCATACTCCGGAATGCCGTAAAACGCACCGGCCGTTAAGCGGCGCGGCGCGCGCCCCAAAAGCATCGCAATGGGGGGCGGGGTCCGGGGAAAATCATGCGGTACGATTGGGCGGACTCGCGCCTTACCGCAATGCTGGTGCCGACCGTTCCGAAGGGTGCGCCGATTTACGAATGAGCGCCGGCGGAGATTCCGATACCCCCCCTCAGTGAACCAGGCGGCCATATTTATCGAGCACGGCGCGCAACGCGGCGTGCGGCAGTGCGATGACGCGATGCGCGTCGGCACCCTCCATGTCGCGCGCGGCCACCATGGCGTTGACAATCGCTTCCTCCGCGGCTTCGACCGTGGCGCGAAACACCGGATCGAGAGAATCGTTCGGCAGCATCTTCAACTCCACCACATGTCCTTCGGCGGCCGCACCCGGATTTGCGGTCGAAAACGCGATGAAAATATCGCCGGAGTCGTTGCCGGAGATGCTACCGTTGCGGCCGAGTCCCAGGGTGACCCGGTGTGCGATTCGTTTGAGTTGATGAGCCAATAGGGGGGCGTCGGTCGCCACCACGACGATGATGGAGCCGCGTTCCGCGATATCGGACGGAATGAACGCATACGGTTCCGGTGCGGGTATTTCACGCCCGACGTTGATGCCCGCGATTCGCAAATTGTCGCGACTCCCGTAATTGCATTGCACCAGTACGCCGACCGTGTACCCGCCGTCTTTGGGATCGAGCCGCCGCGACGCTGTGCCGATGCCGCCCTTATAGCCGTTGCAAATCATGCCGGTGCCGCCACCGACGCTGCCTTCTTCCACCGCGCCCGCGTGCGCCGTGTCGAGCGCGTGGAAAACGTGCTCCGGCTTGACGTGAAAACCGTTGATGTCGTTCAACCAGCCATCCCAGGTTTCGCCGACCACGGGCAGGGACCACCAATAGCCGGCCGCATCGGCGGCGCCGTGGGCGATGCGCCATTTTATGGTGGCGTCTCGCACCACTCCCACGCTGTGGGTGTTGGTGATCATGACCGGGCCTTCGAGAAAGCCGGATTCCTCGACCCAAGCGGTTCCGGTCATCTCGCCGTTGCCGTTTTGCGCGAACCAGGCGGCGAACACCGGGTCCGACAGCGAGTCGCGGCCGCGCGGCATCACCGCGGTGACTCCGGTTCGCACCGGTCCCTCGCCGACCTTGAGCTTGCCCGATCCGGAAATCAACGTTGTGTGTCCGACGAGTACCCCGGCGACGTCGGTAATCGCGTTGAACGGTCCGGGGGTACCGTCGAACGGCACGCCCAGATCCCGAGCCCGCGGCCCCGCGGCCGCGCCATCGGCAGCCCGCGCGTTGCCGGTCGGAGCGAGATCGGCGCAAACACACCAGGCAACCAGCACCAGGCAAAACGATCGGCCGTATTGACGCAATTTAAGCTCCCTCCGAGAATCTCCTGCAAGCAATGCCTATAAATCCGCGAAGCTCACGAGAGTCCGCCGCCAATACCCGGATGGTAAACTAACACCATGTCGCCCGGTCGAATTCCTGAAGCGCGAGTCCTATTGTGCATTTTCTGTGCGCTCGTCGCGGGGCTCGGCGCGCAACCGGCGGCGGCGGAGGAGAAGCAACTCTATATTTATAACTGGACCGATTTCATCGGTCCCCGCACCATCGAGCAATTCGAGAAGCTCACCGGCATCAAGGTGGTCTACGACGTCTACGACGCCGAGGAGACCATGGAGGCGCGCCTGCTGGCGGGCAGCTCGGGTTATGATCTGGTGAGCGCTTCGACCGATTTCTTCAGCCGCGAGATCAGGGCGGGCGTGTACCAGACACTGGACAGATCCAAGCTGCCGAATTGGAAGAATCTCGATCCGCGCATCCTCGCCATTCAGGCGGCGTACGACCCGGGCAATGCGCACTCGGTGCCGTATCTGCATTCCATCAACGGCTTCGCGTATAACGTCGACATGATCAGGGCGCGGATGCCGAATGCGCCGGTCTACAGTCTTGACATGTTGTTCAAACCGGAGGTCGTTGCGAAGTTTGCCGATTGCGGCGTGACCTTCCTGGACTCCGCGGAAGACACCATTCAGTTGGCCCTGCAATACCTTCATTTGGATCCGAATACCACCAAGCGCGAGGACTTCAAGGCTGCGGAGGACCTGCTGCTCAAGGTCCGGCCCTATATTCGCTCGTTCGACTCTTCCGAATACCTGAACGCACTCGCGAATCAGGAAGTGTGCGTCGCGATGTCATGGTCGAGCGACTACGCCCAGTCGCGGGCCCGCGCCAGGGCGGTGGGGGTCGACGTCAATCTCGCTTTCACGGTACCGAAGGAGGGCGCGAACGAGACATTTTCAGCGCTGCTCATCCCGGAAGGGGCGCCGCATCCCGAGGCGGCATATCAATTCATCAATTTCATCCTGCGCCCGGACGTCATCGCCGAGATCACCAACTCGATTTACTACGGGAACGACAATCTCGCATCCCGGCCGCTGGTCGACCCAAAGATTCTCGACGATCCGACGCTGTATCCGACTCCCGAGATCGAGGCGCGGCTGTACAAATCGGCCGAGGTGAGCGCCGCGACGGAGCGCATTCGAACGCGCACCTGGACGCGGGTCAAAACCGCCAAATGATCGGGGAGTCCACGTGACCGAAATTGATAAATCGCGCCTGGACCGCGTCGTCGGCTTCACGCGGATGCAAGACGGCACCCGCGAGGACTACCGGCTTCTGGAGAGGTACGAACGCGATTATCTTCAAGAGCTACCGGAGCGAATTCTCGCGGCACTGGAAAAGCTCAAGCATTCGTACGGAGGATACCCGCTGAGCCGCCTGGATCATTCGTTGCAGACGGCGACGCGGGCGAGGCGCGACGGGGCAGATGAGGAGCTGGTGGTTGCCGCGCTCATTCACGATGTGGGGGACGACCTCGCGCCCTGCAATCATGCCGAACTCGCCGCGGCGATCATACGCCCGTACGTGCGCCCGCAGGTGACCTGGATCGTCGAACAGCACGGGCTGTTTCAAAGCTACTACTACGCCCATCACTTGGGCGGCAATCGGGACGGACGCGAGAGATTTCTGGGTCACCCGTGGTACCGTGCGTGCGAGGCGTTCTGCGCGAACTGGGATCAATGCTCCTTTGATCCCGATTACCGCTGGCAACCACTCGATGCGTTTGTGCCGCTGCTGCGCCGGATCTTCACCCGACCGGCGCATGATCCCCGCTATGTAACCGCGGCCTAACGGGCAGCCGCACGCTCAGCGTTCGGCCATTTGGGCATCGCGCAGCCGTTCACTTTCGGCGCGGCGCATCAGGTACCCGGCAGTCAAGACACCGACGCCGACGAGGCAGATAATCAGGCTCGCGAGCGCATTGACATCGGGGCTCACGCCCAATTTCACCTTGGAAAATATCACCATCGGCAGCGTGCTCGCGCCCGGGCCGGAAACGAAGCTCGAAATGACCAAATCATCCAGCGAAAGAGTGAAGCTGAGCAGCCAACCCGATGCCAGGGCCGGCATGATCGCGGGCAACGTGGTGTCGAGGAAAGCGCGCACCGGACCCGACCCCAGATCCATCGCCGCTTCCTCCAGGGAGCGATCGGCTGTCTGCAGGCGCGATTGGACCGTGATGGTGACGTAGGCGGTGCAGAAGGCAATATGCGCGATCACGATTGTGGTGAAGCCGCGGTGCGGCCACGACAGCATCTGCAGCATGGATACGAACAGCAGCAACTGCGTAATGCCGGTAATGATCTCCGGCATCACCAACGGCGCGTTCACCATGCCGGTGAGCAGAAGCCTGCCGCGGAACAGCGGGAACCGCACCAGGGCAATGGCTGCCAAGGTGCCCAGAATCACCGAACCGGTGGAGACCACGACACCGATGCGCAGCGACAGCCACGCCGCGTCGAGAATTTGCTGGTTGTGCAGCAACTGCGTGTACCAGCTGGTGGAAAAGCCGCCCCAAACGCTCACCAGCGCGGATGCGTTGAACGAGTATCCGATCAACACCAATATTGGAATGTAGAGAACCGAGATGCCGATGGCGAGCACCGAGATCAGGAACGGCGAGATGCGGTCCTGCATGCCCTATGCCTCGAGCTGCTTGGTGCTGTAGTGCTGATACAGGGCTATGGGCCCGACCAGCAGCACCAGAAAGGCGATTGCGACCGCGGATGCGACCGGCCAATCGCGGTTGCCGAAAAATTCGTCCCACAGCACCCGGCCGATCATGAGATTGTCGGGCCCTCCCAATAACGTCGGAATCACGAATTCGCCGATTGCGGGGATGAAGACCAGCATCGAACCGGCGATGATGCCGGGCATCGACAAGGGCAGGGTGACGTCGATGAAAACCCGCCAGGGCGGGCTGCCCAGGTCCGCCGCCGCCTCGCGCAGCGTATAGTCGAGCTTCTCGAGCGTGGCGAACAATGGCAACACCATGAACGGCAGATACGAGTAAATGATGCCGAGGTAGACCGCAAAGGTGGTGTGCATGATCTTGAGCGGTTGATGGATGATGCCGAGCCACAGCAGCGCCGAATTGAGCAAGCCGGTTTCCCTTATGATCCCCTCGAGCGCATAAACCCGAAGCAGGAACGAGGTCCAAAACGGCAGAATGATCACGAGCAGCAGCATGCTCTGGGTGCTCTTCGATGTTCGCGCGATGGCATACGCCATCGGGTAGCCGAGGAGCAGACATATCACGGTGGAGAAAAAAGCCGTTTTCAGCGAATAAACATAGGAGAGTCCGTAGACCTCGTCGGTGAAAAGGTACTGGAAATTGCCGAGATTCAGCGATAAATGGATGTGCCAGTCGGGACTGACGGATAGAATATCGGTAAACGGAGGCACGCGTACCGCGGTCTCCGCAAAACTGATCATCAAGGCGAATCCGAACGGAATGAGAAAGAAAACCAGCAGGTACAGCATCGGCGGCAGGATGATGAGCCACTTGCCGTGGCGCTTCAGCCACTCGCCGCGCCCCGCGCGGCGGTCGATTTCCGGGGCTGCCGGGTCACTCATGCGCGGGTTGCCTTAAGGTGGGTTCGCGCAAGAAAACCCGTGCCGCCGCGCCGAAGGCCGCGCGTGCGCGCAGCACCCGCAGCCGGCAGCGCCAGCGGCTGATCGATGCCTGCATCTCGGCACTGCATCTATACGGGCCGTCGAATACGACGGTGGAGAAAGTGGTGGCGATCGCGAAAATGTCCCCTGGCATTGTCAGATTCTACTTCGACTCCAAAGCGGCGATGCTGGTCGCTTCCCTGCAGTTCCTCGCCGCGGAATTCGAGGAACAGGTTCTGGTGCCGGTCGCCAATCTCCGATCGAGACCGGTTGCGGCGCTCGAGAGGATGGTGGACCTTTATCTCGACCCGGACATCGCCAGCCCCCGCAAAGTCTCCGTCTGGTATGCATTTTGGGGCGAGGCCAGCTCGCGGCAGGAATACTACGACATTTGCGGCAAGAAGGACGAGAGCTTTACGGTCCTGGTGCGTGACCTGATCGGGCGGCTGATCGAGGAGACCTCGCAACCTCATCTGGATCCGGACGGGATTGCTCTCGGGCTGATCGGTGCGCTGGAGATATTGTGGCAGGATTTCGCCTTCCAATCCGAGCAGAACATCGATCGGCAGGCCGCCAAAGCCCGCTGCCTGGCGTATCTGCGCTCGGTTTTTCCGGGGCATTTCCCCCACACACCGCTGCGGGTCGGCGAGCGCAGCAATCCGCCGGCGGCGCCCCAGCAATTCGCGGACTGGGTGTACGGCAACGGGCTCGCGTTTGCGCTGGAGCGCGATCGCATGCATCGCGGCACCTGGCAAATCGCGGGACACGAATCGCAGATTCCCCGGCCCGGAGATTATCTGGCGGTGGACACCGCGGCGGAGCGCGCCTTGCTGGTGCGGGAATCCTCCGGGAAGGTGCATGCGCTTCGAAACAGCTGTCCGCATTCGCCGCACGCACTGGTCGCGAGCGGCGGCGGTCGATTCGATGGGGCCATCGAGTGCGCGATTCATGGCCTATCGTTCCACTTGGACGGTCGGCGCGAGGGTGGCGGCGACGGCGAAGATTTGAGCGCGCTCGACCTGCGAACCCTCGGCGGCTTGCTGTTCGTGAGGTCGCGCGAACCGGCGGTAGCCGCCGCAGTCGAGCCGGGCGCGTGGTTCGACGGCAAGCCGCCAAACGGCTTGACGCCGCTCGGACCGGCTCGCGAAGTTGCGGTTGCCGCCGACTGGAAAGTGGTGATCGAACAATGGCTTGAGTCCGCCGCGCCACCGGGGGCGCCGGACCCTGCCGGGGCCGCGGTCGCCTGGGCGGTCCGGCAGACCGAGAGCGCAAGCGGCTGGAGTTCGCAACGCTATCGCGGGTTGTCGGGCTCCTCCGGCGGCGGGGTGTGGCACGAACGATTTATTGCGCCCACCCAATTGCTGCAGTGGCGACCCGACGGCGTGTCGGTCATGCAGGTGATACCCACGGGGCCAGGTCGCTGCCGCGTGCGCAGGCTCGACTATGCTCGCGGCGCGCACGGCCGCAACGCGCGCGCGACCGCTTACCTGGCTGCGCGGCTGCGTCCCTGGACGCGGCGCGCGACTCTGGCGGCGGCGCAGTCGGCGCAAACGGGGATGATGGATTTTGGCTATGGCAAGCGATCGAGGGGGGCAATTCCGCCGGCGGTTTCCTGGTTTCGCCGCCAGCTGATTGCGCGGATACCCGCTCTCGCGCTCGACCGTCCGCCAACCGAATCTTGAAGTTATACTCAGTTCCATCCGACACCCACTCCGCAAGATCATTCTATTGGAGACTTACGTATGACCTTGGCTTCCTTGAGCACCACTGATTGGCACGCCCGCGCCGCGAACCTGCATTACGAGACTCGGCATTTCATCGACGGCAAGTTCGTCGATTCGGTGAAGAAAGGCCGCTTCACCGTGGTCAATCCGGCGACCGGCTCACCCCTGTGCGAGGTGAGCGCAGGCACCTCGGAGGATATTGATCTCGCCGTGGCGGCGGCCAAGCGGACATTCCAGTCGAGAGTGTGGAGCCGCATGGCGCCGCGGGACCGCATGGCGGTAATGGCGGCTTTCGCCCGGCTCATCGAGGAGAACACTGAGCGCTTCGCGCTGCTCGATACCCTGTGCATGGGAAAGCCGATCACCGACATGGTGACCATCGACGTGCCGGCGGCGGCGAGGAATTTCACCTACTTCGGCGAACTCATCGACAAGATCGACGGCACGGTGACGGCCACCGCGGCGGATGCCTTTCACTACATTCTGCGCGAGCCCTTGGGCGTGGTGGGTTCGATCGTGCCGTGGAACTATCCGTTGCTGATGGCCGCTTGGAAGGTCGCTCCGGCGCTGGCCGCGGGCAATTCGGTGGTGCTGAAGCCGGCGGAACAATCGCCGTTGTCGGGATTGCTGATGGGCCAGCTGTTCGTCGAGGCGGGCGGGCCGCCCGGCGTGTTCAACGTGGTGAACGGACTCGGTGAAACCGCCGGCGCCTCCCTCGCGCTGCACATGGATGTCGCCAAGATCGGATTCACGGGTTCGACCGAAATCGGCAAGCAGATGCTGATCTGTGCCGGCCAATCGAACATGAAGCGCGTAAGCCTGGAATGCGGCGGCAAGACTCCGCAGATTTTTCTAAGCGATTTGCCCGATCTCGACACCGCGGTGACGTACGCGATCAACGGCATCTACGGCAACATGGGCGAGGTGTGCAACGCGGGGTCGAGACTCTTGATCGATCGCCCCATCGCCAAGGAATTCATGGCCCGATTCATCGAAAAGGGCAAATCCGCCTACCGTGCCGGCGACCCGCTCGATCCCAAGACGAACCTCGGGCCGCTGGTCACCGCATCGCACCGCTCGCGGGTGATGAATTACATCACCCGGGGCAAGAGCGAGGGTGCGCGGCTGGAGTTCGGCGGCAATACCCCCGATTTGCCGGGTGCTTACGTCAATCCCACGCTGTTTTCCGGCGTGAACAATCGCATGACCATCGCGCAGGAGGAGATTTTCGGTCCGGTCGCGGCCGCCATCGAAGTTGACGGCATTGCCGAGGCGCTCAAGATCGCCAACGACTCGATCTACGGTCTTGCGGCCTCGGTATGGACCCGCGATTTGGCGGTCGCGCACAAGACGGTGCGCGATTTGGAGGCGGGAGTCATCTGGGTGAATTGCTTCGATCACGGCGACATGACGCAGCCGTTCGGCGGCTACAAGCAGTCGGGTCAGGGGCGCGACAAGTGCGTGGAGAGCCTGATTTCCTACACCCAGACGAAGTCCGCCTGGATCAATCTCGGCTGAGCGAGAGTCCGGCGAATTGCCGCGGCGCGCCGGCGAGGCGAAACTCGGGGATCCGTTCGCGCAGCAGATTGTGGAATTCGTGCATGTAAACCTCGAGGCGCGACAGCGGACCGGGTTTGTAGCTGCCGGATGCAAGTCCCCGCTGTACGCGCTGGCACAGCCGCTTGTCCTCGTTGTTGACCTGGGTATTGATGCGATTGCTCAAGTAGCGCACCGCACGAGTCTCCCGGCTGTCGCTTGGCAGCCCGAACATGGCGCCGCGAACGATGCATTTGCCTGGACCGCCTGGCAACAATTGGAAAAAATCCATCTGATCGGGAAACACGTCGATCCCCAGGTTCGGCAATGCGCTGTAAAATCGCCAGCTGCGGCGCAGGGTTTCGGGTAGATGCGCGACGGCCCCGGGGATCAATTTTTGATATAGACGCTCCGACCAACGGGAGGAGGGCTGATCGCGCATCCAGCTCACGCCGCGCGCAACCCCGGGTACCGAGGCAACGTCCTCGTAATCCGGCGTGAACATGCGGTAGAGGCCGGGGTGTCCGATCGGCACGTGATAGGACTCGAGGTAGTTGTCCATCGCGATCTTCCAATCGACGTCCCATACTTCCGCGGTAATCGGCGTCAACGGAACCATGTCCTCGAATCGATAGGGCGCCAGTTCCTGAGCGAGCCTGCCCCAGGTGCTCGAGACCGGCGGCGGGTCGCCGGCGAGGCACACAAAAACGAACCCGAGGGCGGTGTCCACCCGCACCGGGCGCAAACCATGAGCCGCGCGGTCGAGACTCGGAAAGCTTTCTCGCATTGGCACGCCGACCAAGCCGCCGTCATGGCGGTAGCTCCAGCCGTGATAGGGACAGGTGATGGTGGCCGGGCAACTGCCCGACCCATCGAGCAAGCGGGCACCGCGATGCCGGCATACATTGTGAAATCCGCGGATTGAGCCATCCCGATCCCTGAGCACGAGCACGCTTTCGGGGCCCAAATCGAATGTCTGATAGTCTCCCGCTCGCGGAATCGAGTTCACGTGGCAGACGATCTGCCAGCTCGGCATCAGCACCCGTTCGATTTCGAGCCGGGTGAGTTCCGGATGGTTGTAGACCCAGGCCGGCAGAGCATGCGGCTGGCCTACGAAGGCATCGCGGTCGGGTTGAGTCGCGGGCAGGCTGTTCATGGCGTTCTCTCGGACCGGTTATATGAGCATTTAATTTACGCTGCGGCACCGCTGGTTGGCAAGCGGCGCTGCAGCAACCGGCTCAAATGCTCTTTTGTTGGCCATATTTAGGCCGAATGGCTCGAAATCCGGCAAATGACCATTGCCGTTTCAGGCGATCGCTGATGCTTTTATTTATATGCTCATATAAACTGATGCTCGGATAAACTATACCGGCCGCCAATAATCCCAGGGGAACCTCATGGCCAGAAAACTGACCAACAGCAACGCGCATTTCAAGCGCGCCGTGAAACGCCTGCCGCTCGGCGTGGCCTCCAACTTCCGCTACTGGGGCGAAGATCGAACCATCTACGTCAAGCACGGCAAGGGCGCACGCATCGTGGATCTCGACGACAACACCTATGTCGACTACCGCATGGGCTATGGCCCGGCGATCTTGGGCTATGCGGATGAGCGGGTCGACGCGGCGGCGCGCCGCGGCATGGAAGTGGGCGGCGTTTTCGCGCTCTCCACGGAAGCCGAACTGCGAGTGGCCGAGCGGATCGCGAAGATGGTGCCGGCGG
This sequence comes from Gammaproteobacteria bacterium, assembly GCA_037440085.1. Classification (GTDB taxonomy): domain Bacteria; phylum Pseudomonadota; class Gammaproteobacteria; order Steroidobacterales; family Steroidobacteraceae; genus Bog-1198. The sequence goes on along the minus strand of JBBIUT010000016.1, from coordinate 9,904 downwards.
CGGAGCTCGTGCGCTTTTCGAATTCCGGAACCGAAGCGGTCATGGCGGGTTTGCGCCTCGCCCGAGCCTACACCGGCAAGGATGATTACGTGATATTGGAGGGCAGCTATCACGGCCTGTTCGATGCGGCGATGTGGTTCACCCCCATGGAGAAGTGGACGCAGGTCGGGGATCCGGAAGTCAAGCCGTACAGCGAAGGGGTGCCGGTGAGCACCAAGAGCTTCGCGCATTTCGTGCAGGCCAATGATGCCAATCAACTGGAGGACGTGTTCAAGCGCCACGCCGCGCGGATCGCCTGCATGCTGATCGAGCCCATCATGGGCAACTGCCTCGGCATCGCCGCCGAGCCGGAGTACCTGCGCGTGGCGCGCGAGATGTGCGACAAATACGGCGTGGTTCTGCTGATCGACGAGGTCAAGACCGGTTTTCGGGTGGCGCGCGGCGGCGTACAGGAGCTGTACGGCATCAAGGCCGATCTGTGCACCTTCGCCAAGGCGGTCGCCAACGGCTACCCGATCTCGATACTCGCCGGACGCGAGCAGATCATGCGCAAGATCGGGCGTGGCGTGGCCCACGGCGGAACCTACACCGCGCACTCCGTATCGCTCGCCGCCGCGGAGAAATGTTTGGAGATTCTCGACGAGACCGACGCCTTGGAGCGAATCGCGGACTACGGGACGCGCCTGCGCAACGGCATGCGTTCGATCCTCGGGGCGCGCGGAATCGCACACAGCTTCGTCGGCCATCCGTCGATGAGCGGACTGTATTTCGCGCACGATCCGCCGCGCAATTACCGCGCATGGAAGAGCAGCGACTACTCGTTCTACGATGCGATGGCGCAGGTGCTGCACGACCAGGGGGTGCTGTGCGAGCCGGATTCGCGCGAGCCGTGGTTCGTGTCGGCGGCGCACGACGCGTCCTGCCTCGCCGATACGCTCAGGGCGTTCGAGATCGCGGTGGATGCCACGTTGCAGGCGAGCGGCGCCACGCACAAAGTACCTGCTTGAACGGCCAGGCTAAACGCGGCCCGCAGGGCCTCGATGCGATCATCGTCGGAGCCGGACACAACGGCTTGGTGGCGGCCTGCTATTTGGCTCGGGCCGGCCTGAAGGTGCTGGTGCTCGAGCGCATGCCGTACATCGGCGGAGCGGCGGTGAGCCGGCGCCTGTACCAGGATTTCACCTACTCGAATTGCTCCTACGTCTGCAGTCTGCTGCGGCCGGAGATCATGCGCACCTTGGATCTGCCCAAGTACGGCCTGCAGGTGATTCCGTACGAGGGCGGCTGCACCATGATGCAGGGCGGGGGCCACCTCGCGCTGTACGACAACCACGACGCCTTGCGCCGCGAAATATCGCGGCATTCGAAGCGCGACGCGGAAGCCTACGACCGCTACTCGCGCGACGTGATGCGCCAGTGCAAATTCATCAAACCGCTGCTGATGCGCGAACCGCCCGACCCGACCTCCTTCAAGCCGCGCGACATCAAGGAGCTTTTGTATCTCGGACAGCGCTTTCACCGGCTTGGCGAACAGCGAATGTACGACACGCTGCGCTTCTGGACCATGAGCGCCGCGGATTTCCTCGACGAGTATTTCGAAAGCGACATCGTCAAGGCGCATTTCGCCGGCAGCTCGATCATCGGAACGGCGTTGGGGCCCCGCTCGCCGGGAACCGCGTACGTGCTGCTGCACCATTACATGGGCGACATCGACGACACGGTCGGCGCCTGGGGATTTGCCCGCGGCGGCATGGGGGCGATCAGCAACGCCCTCGGCAGGTCGTTCGAGGCGAGCGGCGGCACGATCCGCAGCGCCGCGCCGGTGGCTCAGATTCTGGTGAAGAACGGCCGCGCGTCGGGAGTGCTGCTCGATGACGGCGAGGAGATTCATGCGCCGTTGGTGATTTCCAATCTGGATGTCAGGCGCACCTTTCTGAAAATCATGGATGCGAAGGATCTGCCCGACGATTTCCTGCACCGGGTGAAGAACTTCAAGATCCGCGGCTCCTCGGGCAAACTCAATATCGCGCTCGACGGTCTGCCGCGCTTTCCGGCCATTCCCGAAGGCGCACCGTGCACGCGCGGCGACATGCATGTCACCGACACCCTGGAAATGATGGAACGCGCCTACGATGACTGGAAGGAGGGCCGCTGGTCGCGCGCGCCCTACATCGATATGCTGATCCCCTCGCAAATCGATCCGACCATGGTCCCCGACGGCAAGCACTATATGTCGGTCTTCGTCCAGTACTGCCCGTACGAGCTCGCCGACGGCGAGTGGACCGCGGCGAAGCGCCAGGCTTTCGGCGACACGGTCATCGATACCATCGCGCAGCACAGCCCGAACTTCAAAGACCTGATTTTGCATGCGGAAATACGCACTCCTTGCGACATAGAAAACGAAGTCGGCTTGACGGAAGGCAACATCTTCCAAGGCGAATTGACCATGGATCAGCTGCTATTCAACCGGCCGGTGCCGGGCTTCGCGCAATACCGCTCGCCGGTGCGAGGCGTCTACATGTGCGGGTCGAGCACCCACCCGGGCGGCGGCGTCATGGGTGCGCCGGGCGCCAACGCGGCCCGCGCCGTACTCAAGGATTTGGGCCGGACGCAATCGACGTGACAAAAGAATCAACCGGCATGCGCTACGATTGCATCGTCATCGGCGGTGGACACAATGGCCTGGTGTGCGCCGCCAGCCTGGCGCGCGGCGGCCGTTCCGTGCTGGTGGTGGAGGCGCGGCCGCAAATCGGCGGGGCGGCTCTCACGCGCGAGTTCGCACCTGGATTTCAGGTGTCGGCCTGTGCGCACTTGCTGCATCTGATGCCCGCCGATCTGGTCAATGAACTGCAATTGGGCTCGCACGGATTGCAATGGGCGGCGCAATCGATGCCAAGCACGGCATTGAGCGCGCAAGGCGCGCCGCTCACGCTCGGGCTGCCGCTCGCCGCGGAGCCGGATTTGACGGCGGAGGACGCATCGGCGTACCGACGCTACTCGGCGCAGATGCGGCGCTTTGCGCAGGCCCTGGTGCCGCTGATGTCGATGGTGCCGCCGCGCCTGGGGACTGGCGACTGGCGCGACATCGGGGCTCTGCTGCGGTTGAGCTGGCAGATACGCAGGCTCGGACGGCAAGACATGCGCGAATTGCTGCGCATCGGCGGCATGAACGTGTTCGATTTGCTCGAGGAGCATTTCCGATCCGACGCGCTGAAAGGGGCGCTCGGATTCGACGCGGTGCTCGGTACGAATTTCGGTCCGCGCTCGCCGGGCACGGTATTGACGCTCCTATATCGCATGGCCGCCGAAGCGGCGGGGGGCGCCGCCCTGGCGCAGCCGACCGGAGGCCTGGGCGCGCTGAGCGATGCACTCGCCAAGGCCGCAACCGCCGCCGGCGCCACCATCCGCACCTCCGCGCCGGTCTCGAAAATTCTGGTCGAGTCGGATCGTGCGGCGGGGGTGTTGCTCGAGTCCGGCGAGCGCATCGCGGCGCGCGCCGTGCTTTCGAGCGCCGATCCGAAGAACACGTTCCTCAAGTTGTTGGGAGCGCGCCATTTGGATACCGGCTTCGTGCGCCGCGTGCATCATTTGCGCGCGCGCGGGTTGGCGGCGAAACTGCACCTGGCGCTTGATCGCGCGCCGCAGTTCAAGGGTTTGCAGAGCGCCGCCCTCGGCGGGCGATTGCTGATCGCGCCGTCGCTCGCGTACCTCGAGCGAGCCTACAACCACGCGAAATACGAGGAGTATTCAGCCGCTCCGGCAATGGAGATCACGGTGCCCACGGTCAACGACCCGGGTCTTGCTCCGGACGGAAAGCATGTCTTGTCGGCCATCGTGCAATATGCGCCTTACGCCCTGAAGAACGGCTGGCCGCAGGAGCGCGGACGTTTCACGGACCGGTGCCTCGACATCCTGGAGCGGCATGCGCCTGGTCTGCGCGGCAGCATCGTCGCCGCGGAATTGCTCACGCCGCTCGACATCGAGCAGGAATTTCGCATCACCGGGGGCCATTGGCATCACGGCGAACTCGCCTTCGATCAATTTTTCATGGTCCGCCCGGTTCCGGGCGCCGCGCAGCACCGTACTCCGCTGCCGGGCTTATACCTGTGCGGCGCCGGCTGCCATCCCGGGGGAGGGATCATGGGCATCCCCGGACGCAATGCGGCGCGACAGGTTCTCAAGGAGGCAGCGTGACATGAGCTCACCGCATCCGACGGCACCGCATTTCAAACAGCCGCTGCTCAAAACGCCGTTTCATGAGCGCGCCCGCGCACTGTCCCAAATGGACAGCTTCGTTGCCTGGGCCGGCTACACCACGGTCGATGTGTTCACCACGGTTGAGCAGGAATACTTCGCCATTCGCAACGCGACCACGCTGTTTGATCTGACGCCGATGGTGAAATACCGCATCGCGGGCCCCGATGCCGTGCCGTACCTGAATCATCTGGTCACTCGGGATCTGGCCAAGCTCAAACCGGACCGCGTGGCGTATTGCGTTTGGTGCAACGATGAGGGGCATCTGCTCGACGACGGCACGGTGTTTCGACTGGGCGAGGGCGAATACCGCCTCTGTACGGCGGAAAGGCAGATCGACTGGCTGCTCGATTCGGCCGTCGGTTTCGATGTCGAAATCGGCGAAGTGACCGAACAGATCGCAGCGCTTGCGATGCAGGGCCCGACCTCCTGCGCGGTGCTGAAGGCGCTTGGTCTGGCCGGGATCGAACTCCTGAAGCCGTTCGAGATCGGCCATTTTTCCCGGCACGGCCGGCAACTCACCGTTTCGCGCACCGGTTTCACCGGAGATTTGGGATACGAGTTGTGGATGGCGCCGGAGGCGGCGCCGCAAATCTGGGACGAATTGATGGCGGCGGGGCGCTCGCGCGGCATTCGAGCCATCGGCTCGCAGGCCCTCAACATGGCGCGCATCGAAGCCGGATTCCTGGCGCCCCATATCGACTTCGTTTCCGCGGAACAGACGATCCGCACCGGCCGCGACCGCTCGCCGATCGAGCTCGGGCTCGCCTGGCTCGTCGATTTCGAGAAAGGTCACTTCACCGGCCGCCGTGCATTGCTCGCAGAACGGCACAGGGGGCCGCGCCGGCAGCTGGTGGGGTTGGATGTGGCCGGCAACAAACCGGCCCACGATGCGCTGCTGTACGACGAGGCGAACGGCAGGCGCCAAATCGGGGCCGTCACCTCGGCCACCTGGTCGCCGACTTGCAAGCGCAACATCGCGCTTGCTATGGTCGATGCCCCCTATTTTCAGATCGGCACGACGGTGTGGGCGGATATATATTTGAACCGCGAACTCGTTTGGGAGCGCCGCATGTCGAAGGCGCAAGTGGTGGAGCGTCCGTTTTTCGCGCCTGAACGCCGGCGCGTGACGCCCGCGGGGGAGTTCTAGAGCGCGTGCTATCCCCGCAGCAAAAATCGCTTGCTGATCGACCATGGCTGAATCCGGAGGCCAAGCCGCAAATCGTCATCGAGGGCGTCAGCAAGACCTTCGGCGCCTTCAGCGCGGTGGACGGCGTCAATTTGCGCATCTTCAAGGGCGAGATGTTTGCCCTGGTGGGCGCATCGGGCTGCGGCAAGACGACTCTGCTGCGCATGCTGGCCGGATTCGCCAACCCGAGCGCCGGGCGCATCCTGATCGATGAGGTGGACATGACGGCTGTGCCGCCGTACGAGCGCCCGGTCAACATGATGTTCCAGTCGTACGCACTGTTTCCGCACATGACGGTGGAACAGAACGTGGGCTATGGGTTGCGCCGCATGGCGCTCGAAGGGAGCGTGCGGACCAGGCGCATCCACGAGGCGCTCGACATGGTGCAGTTGGGTTCGCTCGCGAAGCGCAAACCGCACCAGCTTTCCGGCGGCCAGCGCCAGCGCGTGGCACTGGCCCGGGCTCTGATCCGGCGGCCGAAGGTATTGCTGCTGGACGAACCGTTGAGCGCGCTGGACAAGAAACTGCGTGAACAGACCCAGTTCGAATTGATGAACATTCAAGATCAAGTGGGCATCACCTTCGTATTCGTCACCCACGATCAGGACGAGGCAATGGCGCTCTCGACCCGCATCGCGGTGATGAACCGCGGCCAGCTGGTGCAGGTCGGCACACCGTCGGAAATCTATGAATTTCCGCAGAATCGCTTCGTGGCCGATTTCATCGGCACCACCAACCTGTTCGAGGGAACGGTGAGCGGCAATGAGCCGGGGCATATCGTGGTGCACAGCGCCGAGGCCGGCTGCGATCTGATCGTCGACGATGTGGGGCGGTTCGGCGGCGGACAACGCGTCTGGGTGGCCCTGCGCCCCGAAAAGATCCGCCTGAGCAAGGAGCCGGCGGCGGGGGGCGTCAATCAACTCAAGGGACTGGTGTGGGAGCTCGGCTATCTCGGCAACCGCTCCACCTATCGCATCAAGACCGAAACCGGCAAGCTGGTCACGGTGTTCGCACAAAATGACCGGCGCACCGCCGAATGGTCGATCGATTGGAGCGACGAGGTGTATCTGAGCTGGACCGCCAATTGCGCGGTGTTGCTGCAGCAATGATGCGCCGATCATATCGGGCGATCGGCGTGATCGCGGCGGGTGCTGTGTGGCTGTCGTGCGCGAGCGCGGCATTCGCCGCCAAGACACAAAACGTGGTGCTGATCGTCAGCGACGGGTTGCGATGGCAGGAAATATTCACCGGTGCAGAGGAGGATTTGCTCAACGACAAGGCCGGCGGCAGCTGGCTCTCGGATGAGGATCTGCGCAAGCGCTATTGGCGGGCGGGCGAGAGCGAGCGGCGGGCGGCGCTGTTCCCGTTTCTGTGGGGAACGGTGGCGAAGCGCGGGCAAATCTTCGGCAATCAAGCCGTGGGGAGCGCCGCGCAGGTGACCAACGGAATGGCCTTCTCCTACCCCGGATACAACGAGATGGCCACCGGTTTCCCGAACCCGGCCATCGACAGCAACGAATTCGGCCCCAACCCGACCCCGACGGTGTTCGAGTGGCTGAACAAATTCGACGAATTCAGCGGTCGAGTGGCGATCTACGGAACCTGGAACGCATTCGACGACATATTCAACAAGAAGCGCAGCGGCCTGGTGATGCAAACCGGCTGGAAGGCGCCCAAGAAGCCGCATGAGAGCGCGAGCGATGCGCTGCTGCGGCGGATCTACGAGACCTTGACCGAAGTCAATGAGGAGGGGCCGCCGGACGCGCTGCTGCAAATTCCGCTGCTCGATTATGTGGCCGCCGCGAAACCGCGGGTCCTGTTCGTCGGCTATGGCGAGACCGACGATTGGGCGCATCAGGGCCGATACGACCTGGTGCTCGACAGCGCGCATCGATTCGATTTCTTCGTGAAACAACTCTGGGACACGATGCAGGGGATGCCTGAATACCGGGACAAGACGACTTTCATCATCACCACCGATCATGGTCGCGGCAGCGGCCTCACCGAGTGGAAGGAGCACGGCGTCGAGGAGAAGGGCTCGGAGAACATCTGGATCGCGGTCATCGGGCCCGATACGGCGCCGCTCGGAGAGCGCAAGCAGGTCGCGCCGGTGACCCAGGCGCAGATCGCCGCCACCGTGGCGGCGTTCGTCGGCAGGGACTACCACGCGGCGGTGCCTCGGGCCGCGGAGCCCATGGCCGCGGTGCTCCCCGCCGCGACTCACGGTTCGGCGCAGGGCGCGGGAAGCCCCGCCGCCGAGCGTCTCGGCGCGGTGTCGTTCGAGGTCTCTTGTTCGCCCGCGGTGCGGGCGCCATTCAATCGCGGCGTCGCCTTGTTGCATGATTTCTGGTACGGCGAGGCCCAACGGCAATTCGAGAGCATTGCCCGTGAGGATCCGGGTTGCCTCATGGCGCACTGGGGCATCGCGATGAGCATCTACCACCAGATATGGAATCGGCCCGACGAGGACACGATGGCGCAGGGCCGGGCCGAAACGCAAAAGGCGGCGGTACCTGCCGCCAAGACGGCGCGGGAGCGGGAGTACATCGGGGCGCTCAGACGCTTCTATCAACCCGGCCAGCAAGGCTACCAAGCGCGGGTCGAAGCCTACTCCGCCGCGATGGGTGAATTGTACCGGCACTATCCCAAGGACACGGACGCCGGCGCCTTCTACGCGCTGTCTCTGCTTGCCGCGGAAGCGCCCGACGACACCAGCCTCGCACAGGAACACAAAGCGCTTGCGGTGCTGAATCCGCTGTTCGCGATTTATCCGGACCATCCGGGGGTGGTGCACTACATCATTCACGCCTGCGACACGCCCTCGCTCGCGGCGGACGGACTGGCCGCCGCCAGACATTACGGGGAAATTGCACCCTCGGGTGCGCATGCGGTCCACATGCCGGGGCACATATTTTCGCGCTTGGGCATGTGGCAGGAGGACATCAAGGCCAATCTGGCCTCGGTGGCGGCCTCGCAGGCCGCACAAGCGCGCCATGAGAGCGACGGCATGGATCAGTTTCACTCGGACGATTTTCTGCTGTATGCCTATCTGCAAAGCGGACAAGAGGCGCGCGCCAAGAGCGTGATCAACGAGGCGACGGCTGCGCTGAACCGCTTCGAGGCCATGCCGGATATGACCTCGCATTTCATGCAGGCCATGTTTCCGTACTATCGGAGCAAGCTTCCGGCCTTCTATGCATTGGAGTTGCGGGATTGGCATGCCGCGGCGGCGCTCGAGCCGGTCGCGGCGGCAAGGCCCGAGACTCAAGTGCTGACCTATTGGGCGCGCATCGTAGCGGACGGACATCTGCGCGATGCCGCGCGTGCGCGCGCCGATCTGGCGGCCTACGATGCACTGCTCGCGAACGTGAGACATGGCAAGAACGCGTATTACGCGGATTCGACCGGAGCGCGGATCGAACGCGGCGAGGCCCTGGCATGGGTCGCCTTTGCACACGGCGAACAGGCCGAGGCGCTGAAACAGATGCGCGACAGCGCCGATCTGCAGGACAAGGTGGGTCAAGGCGAGGTGGATATCCCGGCGCGCGAGATGCTGGCCGATATGCTCCTCGAGTATAGCCAGCCGCGGCAAGCATTGACCGAATACGAAAGCGCCCTGAAACAGAGCCCCAATCGGCTCAATGGATTGTTCAACGCGGGCATGGCGGCCGAGGCCCTGGGCGACAAGCCAACGGCGATGAAGTACTACGCCGCGCTGTTCGAATCGACCGGCAACGGCGCGCAATCGGCACGTCCGGAGTTCGACCACGTGAAGAGCTTCATGGCAGCGGCGGGGGTCGCCGGCAACTGATCCGCAGTCCGCCGGTATTCGGCGCCGGGAGCCTGCCGGCAGAACTTGTCAGCGCCGCAGAAAGGGTATATCAGGTTGGGGCCGGCAAATTGCGGGCCGACCAACAAATCAACTAACCAACTAATCAAGGAGAATCTCGATGTTGAAGAGCATCGCATCGCTCGCGCTGATGGTCGCTTTGGGTATCGGCACGTCGAACAGCGCTTTGGCGCAGGGCAAGGGGTATCTTCGAGTGATCGTGGTGAGCACCGAGGATGTATCTGGGTACGTACATGCATTGGACAACGGCAGGGGCATGCTGAAGCGCCTCGGCATAACCGTTCAGACCCGCGTGTGGCGCGCGACATTTGCGGGGCCGGAGTCCGGATCGGTGGTCGTCACGCAGGAGTTTGAGAGTTTCGCGGCTTTTTCCGACGCGGTGAAGAAGACCGGGGCGGATTCCGAATACGCGCAGTGGCTGAAGAGCCTGGACAAGATACGCAAGATTGCCTCCGACAGCCTGTACCAAGAACTCTGAGAACCGGCCGATCCCGAGGGTCAAATCGGCGCGGGGCCGCGAATCGAGAGCGGGTTCCCGCGCCCCTGCCGCAAGCTGATTTTTATATTATACTGGTGACAATTAGATAATATTCAGCGCTTGCGAGGTGCGG
>JBBIUT010000015.1:34075-54681 GCA_037440085.1 Gammaproteobacteria bacterium | reverse complement strand
CCACGGATCCGTCCGTCAACAGGACCTCGTAGATGACCGTGGGAGCGCTGGTGATCAGGTCAAGGTCGTATTCGCGCTCGAGCCGCTCCTGCACGATATCCATGTGCAACAATCCCAGAAAACCACAGCGGAACCCGAAGCCGAGCGCAGTGGACACTTCGGGTTCGAAATGCAGTGCGGAGTCGTTCAGTTTCAGCTTCTTCAGGGCGTCGCGGAACTGCTCATAGTCGTCCGAACTCACCGGAAACAGCCCCGCGAACACCCGCGGCTGGACCTGCTTGAATCCGGCCAGCGGCTCCTTGGCCGGATTGGCCTCGAGGGTGATGGTGTCGCCCACCGGCGCGCCGTCGATTTCCCTGATGCCCGCGACGACGAAACCGACTTCGCCGGTGAGCAGGGCATCGCGGGTCACCGGTTTCGGCGCGAACCGCCCCAGCTTGTCGACCGAGTGACTGCGCCCGGTCGACATGACGCGGATCTTGGCCCCCGAGGGCAGCGCGCCATTCATGACCCGCACCAACGAGACGACCCCGACATAATTGTCGAACCAGGAATCGATGATCAACGCCTGCAACGGGCCATCCGGATCGCCCTTGGGAGGCGGAATGCGCTTGACCAGATGTTCCAGCAACTCAGGCACCCCGAGCCCGGTCTTGGCGCTTACCAGCGCCGCATCGTCGGCCGGTATGCCGATGATTTCCTCGATTTCATGCATCACCTTCGCCGGATCCGCCGACGGCAAATCGATCTTGTTGATGACCGGCAGCACCTCCAAACCCTGCTCGAGCGCCGTATAGCAGTTGGCGACGCTTTGCGCTTCGACACCCTGGGCGGCATCCACCACCAATAGGGCTCCCTCGCAGGCCGCCAACGAACGCGAGACTTCGTACGAAAAATCCACGTGTCCGGGCGTATCGATGAAGTTCAGCTGATAGACCTCGCCGCTCTGCGACTGGAAGCCGAGGGTTACGCTCTGCGCCTTGATGGTGATGCCCCGCTCGCGTTCGAGGTCCATCGAGTCAAGGACCTGCGCCTGCATTTCCCGGGCATCGAGACCGCCGCATTGCTGAATGAAGCGATCGGCCAATGTCGACTTGCCGTGATCAACGTGAGCAATGATTGAAAAGTTGCGGATATTCTTCATCAAGGGCTTGGGCTTGGGCAAACTTGCGATTATACCGGTCAACGGTGGTATGCGAGCGCCTTATGCACTTCTTCGAGGTCCATGCGCCCGTGGCAGACCAATACCCCGTCGCACATCAGCACCGGAATCTTGTGCCCATAACGGATGCGCGTCGCCTCGTCGGCGTCGACATCGACCACGTCGACGGCATAGCCCTGCGCCGCGGGCACCGCCGCGAGTGCCTCCAATAGCTCTTCACACAGGCTGCAGCCGGGGCGCGAGTACAATACAAAGCGCATGGCGGCCCGCGGAACGGCGCTGACTCAAGGGCGCGGCGGGTCGCCGCCCGATTTGACCGAATGCGCTATGAATTCGACCGTCCGGGCCGGAACCTCGCCGACGGCCGTCACTTGGTGGCCTTGCACCACGGTGGAGAATGCGAATCCGGATCCCACCCGCGCCAACCCCCGCATGGGCGCTTCGGGCTCGGCGTTCGCCCGCCCCTCGGCGCCGGATTGCCGATCGGGCTGGGCCTCGACAAACACCGATACGGTGGCCAACCCATCCGAGTAGACCAGGTGCGCGGCCGGAACGGTTGCGGCGCCCAGCGTTTGCGCGCCGGCCACGGTCAAATGAAATCCGGGCGGCAGTTCGCTGGCTCGAAACGCCAGGAGTGCGGGCGGCGCTCCCTCGTTCGGAAGTCCCTGTCGCACCCAGCGCATTCCCTCCGTGGACACCGCGGGCGTCAACTCGCTGTCGGGAATACTGTCGGGCATCGCGAGACGTGCGAATACAATCTGCTCGATCACCTGACCGTGCGAGTCGCACAATTGGGATTTGAGCGGCATCGCGGTGTTCTCGTCGAGCCACAGGCGGTAGCCGAATCTGAATTGGTCCTTGGGATTGACCACGATCACCTTTGCCGCGCGGCCGAGCACGCGGGCGGTCGGCAACAATTCCAGGCTGTAGAATTCACCCACGTCGGCGCCAAAATGGGGGAGCGACCCCAAAAACGGGCCGTGATCCTGGCGCGGTTCGACCAGGATGGTGTGTTGGTCGGGCAGGTAACAGGTCAGTTCGTCGTTGTTGCGGAGGAACTCGCGGCCCGAGCCGTCCAGCGACTGCAGCCGTTCGGTGACGCGCCCCGCCTTGACCCGGTGGACGATCCGCATCGTTTCGACGCGGCCGTCGCTCAAGTGGAAGAACGTGCCGTCATAATTTCGCATGGCCAGCGCCTGATTCATCTTCTCCAGCCATGCGCGCGCATCCTCGGCGGCATGCGATCCCTGGGTCAGCGCAAATGCCATGGCGCCCGCGACGGCGCACGGAATCAACCAATGAGGAGCACGGCGCAGCTGCTGGCTCATGGAGCGGCGTGAGAATCCGCGGCCGGCGCCGGCAAGCGCATGCCATTCACCGCGGGGACATTCACCGCCCGCCCATTGCCGCCGACCTGCTGCTCATCGGCATCGGCCAACAGCCCCGACAACACATTGCGCTGTCCCAACACCGAGGAGTACTGGCTATGCGCAAACACGTAATTGGTCAGTCGGGCTGCCGGCATCACCGCCGGCGCCTCGGGCAATGCGGCTGGAACCGTGTAGGAAATCGCCTCCTTGGGCACCACCGCGCGAATCTGCGCCGCGACCGGCAAGGCGGCCCGCATCGCCGGCGCATCAGCCCGCTGCTGCAACGCAAGTACCGCCGCGGCGGCCACGCTCGCGGCCACGGCCGCCCCGGCGACGGGTCGCCACCAACGCCGTCGGCTGGCGTGCACGGCCGCAACCGTAGCCGCCGCCGGTTCGCCGTCGATGGCGCAATTCACGCGTTCGGCAAAGCCCCGGGTCAGCGGCACCCGGCTCGAGCCGCGCAGCGATTCGCCGATCAAGGCATAGCGCCCGAAGCTTTCGCGCAGCTCCGCGTCGCGGGTCAGGCGCTTCAACAGCAGTTCGGTTTCCGAACTGGGCAATTCCCCGTCGAGAAATGCCGAGACTTGCTCACGAATTTGTTCGCTCATGTGTCCTCGGGCCGGCCCAGGCCGCCTTCAAATATCGGTCTCAGCTTCTTGTCGATCGCCTCGCGCGCGCGAAAGATTCGCGAGCGCACCGTGCCCACCGGGCAGTCCATCGTCTGCGCGATATCCTCGTAACTCAAACCCTCCAGCTCACGCAGCACGATCGCGGTGCGCAAATCGTCCGGCAAATTCTCGATGGCGCGGTTGACCGTGTCGCGGATCTCGTCGGTAAGAAGCAGTGCCTCCGGCGTTGCCGCTTCGGAGAGGCGCGAATGCAGGTCGTATTGTTCGGGGTCTTGCAGATCGAGGTCGTAATCCATGGGCCGCCGTTTGTTTGCAACCAGCGCATTTTTCGCGGTGTTGATCGCGATTCTATACAGCCAGGTATAAAAGGCGCTATCGCCGCGGAATGACTGCAGGGCGCGGTAGGCTTTGACAAATGCCTCCTGTGCAATATCCTCGGCCTCGGTTGCATCGTGCACGTATCGCATGATCAGCTTCAGCACCTTGTGCTGGTATCGCAGGACCAATAAATCGAACGCCGCGCGCTCGCCGCGCTGGACCCGCTCGACCAGTTTGAGGTCACTCTCCTCAATCGTCATGAGTGAACCTGACCGGCCGAATTAGCAAGCCAGCCGTCGCGATAGACCTTGCGCTCACCAAAAAGTTCGACAATTTGCGAACCGCGTTGTCTGACGGCGTGAAGTTGCGCACAAGCCCGATTCTAGCAGCCGCGTTCAGGGGCAATATCAGTCGTCGAGTGCCCTTCCGATAATTCGTTCGATCAGCGACGACAGGAGGGCGGTCGGCGGGCGACGCTGCCCAAGAAGGTATCCATAGATCTCCATATCGGGGGTCTCCAGCAGCGTCCGAAAAGCCTCTTGGTGCGCCGGCGGAGCCTCGCAAAACTGCTGCTCGACGTAGCGCGTCAGCAAAACGTCGAGCTCCTTCACGCCGCGGCGGCAACGCCAAAGCAGTTTCCCGAGTTCTCGTGATTCGACCTGGGCCATCGGCCGGGCGTTCGATCAAAGCCCGCGCAGCGCCAAGATCTGCTTGAGCTCCCCGATCGCCTTGGCCGGATTCAGGTCCTTCGGGCACGCCTCGGTGCAGTTCATGATGGTGTGGCACCGGTACAGACGAAATGGATCCTCCAGCTGATCGAGACGCTCGCCGGTTGCCTCGTCACGGGTGTCGACAATCCACCGGTAGGCCGCGAGCAGCGCCGCCGGACCCAGATAGCGGTCGCTGTTCCACCAGTAGCTCGGGCAGCTGGTCGAGCAACAGGCGCACAATATGCAAGCGGAAGGCCGATCGACCTTTTCCTGATCTTCCTTGGATTGCAATCGCTCGCCGTCGGGCGGCGCGGGCGTGCGGGTCTGCAGCCAGGGCCTGATCGCGGCGTACTGAGCATAGAAATTGGCGAGATCGGGCACCAGATCCTTGATTACCGGCATGTGCGGCAGCGGGTAAATTTTGACTTCGCCCGTGACCTCGGCGCAGGCGCTGATGCAAGCCAAGCCGTTCTTGCCGTCGATATTCATGGCGCAGGATCCGCAAATGCCCTCTCGGCAAGAGCGGCGAAAGCTCAGACCGGTATCGATTTCATTCTTGATCTTGATCAGGACATCGAGAACCATCGGACCGCAATCGTCCATATCGATTTCGTAGGTGTCGAGGCGCGGATTCTGCGCGCTATCCGGGTCAAAGCGGTAAATCTTGAACACACGGACGTTCTTGGCGCCGGCCGGCGCCCTGAAAACCTGCCCATCCTTGCTCACCTTGGAGTTGGCGGGCAGCGAGAACTTCGACATCGATCGCGCTCCTTAGGATCCGTGGCGGATCGCCTCAATACGTGCGTGCCTTCGGGGGAACCGGCTCGACCTCATCGGTCAGGGTCTTAAGATGCACCGGCCGATAATCGAACGCGGTGGCCCCGTTCGCATCCACCCAGCACAAGGTATGCTTCAGCCAATGCTGATCGTCGCGATTGGGAAAATCCTCGCGCGCCTGGGCGCCGCGGCTTTCCTTGCGATTCTCCGCCGAATGCATGGTGGCCACCGCCTGCCCCAGCAAATTATCGAGTTCCAAGGTCTCGATGAGGTCCGTATTCCACGTCATCGACCGATCCGATACTGAGACGTCGCCGAACGAGGCAAACACCCGCCCGAGCTTGCGCTTGCCGTCATTCAGCGTCTCGCCGGTGCGGAATACCGCGGCGTCGCTTTGCATGATGCGCTGCATGTCCAATCGGATATCGGCGGTGCGGCGCGAGCCTTGCGCGTGGCGCAGCTTGTCCAACCGGGCGAGCGCGGCCTCAGTGCAATCCGGCTTTAAGGGCCGGTGGCGCGCGCCCGGCTTGACCACGCGCGAGCAATGGCGGGCGGCCTCCCGGCCGAAAACGACCAGGTCAAGGAGGGAATTCGAGCCCAATCGATTCGCGCCGTGAACCGACACGCAGGCCGCTTCGCCGACGGCCATGAGCCCGGGCACCACCGCATCGGTGCCGTTGCGCCGCGACATCACCTCGCCGTGCACGCTGCAGGGAATTCCTCCCATGTTGTAGTGGACCGTCGGCAGTACCGGAATGGGCTCCCGGTTTACATCCACGTCGGCAAAGATTCTCGCCGTCTCGGCAATCCCGGGCAGCCGCTCCCTGATGACCGCCGGGCCCAAGTGCTCCAGGTGCAGGTGGATGTGATCCTTGTTCTTCCCGACCCCCCGGCCCTCGCGAATTTCGATGGTCATGGAACGGCTGACCACGTCGCGCGACGCCAAGTCCTTGGCATTCGGGGCATACCGCTCCATGAAGCGTTCGCCGGCGGCGTTCGTCAGGTAGCCGCCTTCGCCGCGCGAACCCTCGGTGATCAGGCAGCCGGCGCCGTAAATGCCGGTAGGATGAAACTGCACGAATTCCATATCCTGCAGCGGCAGGCCGGCGCGCAACACCATGCCTCCGCCGTCTCCGGTGCAGGTGTGGGCCGAAGTGCAGGAAAACCAGGCGCGGCCGTAGCCGCCGGTCGCTAGAATGACTTGGTGGGCGCGGAACCGGTGCAGCGTGCCGTCGGACATGTCGAGGGCGATGACTCCGCGGCACTCGCCGTTTTCCATGATGAGGTCGAGCGCGAAGAATTCGATGAAGAAGCGCGCGTCGTGCTTGAGCGATTGCTGATACAGAGTGTGCAGCATGGCATGTCCGGTGCGGTCCGCCGCGGCGCAAGTCCGCTGCGCGATGCCCTTGCCGAAATGCGTGGTCATTCCGCCGAACGGACGCTGGTAAATGCGTCCGTCGTCGGTGCGCGAAAACGGCACGCCGTAGTGCTCGAGCTCGATGACCGCCGCGGGCGCCTCCTTGCACATGAATTCGATCGCGTCCTGGTCGCCCAGCCAATCCGATCCTTTCACCGTGTCATACATGTGCCAACGCCAGTCGTCCTCGCCCATGTTGCCGAGCGCGGCCGAAATGCCGCCCTGTGCCGCCACGGTATGGCTGCGCGTCGGGAATACCTTGGTCAAACATGCGGTGGCGAGGCCGGCCTCCGCCAATCCGAACGTCGCGCGCAATCCCGCGCCGCCGGCCCCGACGACCACCACGTCGTAGCTGTGGTCGATGAGCTGGTATGCGCTCATGACGCTTGGATTCCGAACGCGACCCGCAGGATCGCGTATAGGCTCGCGGCGCCGAACAAAACGTGGGCGAATCGCAGCAACAGCAATAAGGACAGCTTCATGGCATTGCCGTGAACATAGTCCTCGACCACCTCGATGGTGCCGAGATAGGAATGGTAGGCGAGCACGGCCACCATAAGCGCGGCGAGAAAGCCGTTCCACGGCAGTGCGAGCCACGATTGGACGGCGCTGAAATCCAGCGCCGGCAGGGCCAGCAACGAGCAAAAGAACCATAACGCGAGCGGGATCAGCGCCACCGCGCTGACCCTCTGAGCCCACCACTGCCCGCTGCCGTGTCCGGCGGACCCGGTGCCGAGAACCCTTCCCAAGGGGCTGCGCAAACTCATATGCGCCCGAAATGCCACAGCGCGAGCCAAACCCACAGGGTCAAACCGAGCGCACCAAGCACGGCGAACCAGCCGCTGGCGTGCCGCTGTCCGCGCTCGTACCCGGCGCCCAAATCCCAGAACAGGTGTCGCACGCCGTTCAAGAGATGGTAAGAGAACGCGAAGGTCCAACCGATGAGCAGCAAAACCCCGATGGCGGAGCCGAACACGCGCGCCGCCGCTCGGTAGCTCGCGGCGCCGCCCGCCAGCGAGATCAGCCAGAAGCTCAAGGCAGGTAAGCCAAGTGCCAGCGCTATCCCCGTCAATCGATGCAATATCGATAGGCTATTGCCGATCTGCCATCGATAAATCTGCAAATGCGGCGAAAGCGGCCGGGGGCGTGCAGGCATAGTTCCTTCCTGGCGACTCAAAATGACGAGAGGCGCGGCGGCAATCAAAAATCAATACAGCGGCCGCGCAATTCCCAGTCGCCGTAGCGCGTCGGCTCCGGCCCCGAAACGCCGCCCACCTCGCGCACGGCTGTTGCGGCCGGCAATCGTGCCTGCATCGTTCGAGGCGGATCCTGCGATGCCTCCGGCAGCGGGAGGGCAACGTCAGGCTGTTCATTGTTTTTCGGCATCACAGGTGAAAGTTTGCCAGAAAACAGGGGGGCGTAGCCATGTCGTGCACCGATAAGGGCAGAAATTGCGGAATTCGCCGATTTCCGGCGCGCCGCCGGGGTTGACAGGGTCGGCCGCGAACCCCTCTCATAGCGGCATGCCCACCATTCACGATTCAATGGCCGCCCCCCGATTGGCGTCCGGTCAGCTGCATCATATCGGTTTGCTGCGCTTTTCCGGCCCGGATGCCGGCGCCTTCCTGCAGGGCCAGGTATCGAACGATACCCGCCGCCTCGGCGCGCATCGGCCTCTGTTGGCCGCCCATTGCACCGCCCAGGGGCGCGTCATTTCGCTGCTGCATTTGCTGCCGCATTCGAGCGGAATAATCGCCCTGCTGCCGGGCGACGTGTTGTCGCCGACCATGCAGGGACTGCGCAAATTCGTGTTGCGCGCCAAAGTCGACATCGAGGACTTGAGCGAGCAGTTCGGCGTGATCGGCCAGCACGGCGCGGAGGCGCTGCGTGCCTCCGGATTGCCGGTTCCCGGCGGCGCCGACGGCTACGCCGAGGACGCCGGCTTGGGCGTCGGGCGCGTGCGCGAGGGATCCAGCCGCTATTGGCTGATCGGGCCGTCGGCGGCGCTGGCGGAGCGCGGCTTCGTCGACGGGCGGCACGACGCCCGCACCGTCGAGCGCGACTGGCGCCTGGCGGACATTCGCGCCGGCTTGCCCCAAGTGTATGCGCCGTCGAGCGAGCTGTTCATACCGCAGATGTTGAATCTCGATCTGATCGACGGCATCAGCTTCACCAAGGGCTGTTACACGGGCCAGGAAATCGTCGCGCGAACCCAACATTTGGGACGGATCAAGCGCCGGATGTTTCGCCTGCGGTTGCCGCGCGGAAATTGGGCGATTGGCGGTGCGCTGCGACTCGCCGATGGCCGCGCAGGCCGTTTGACGGAGCTTGCGCCCGATGAGGGGGAGTTTGAAGCGCTGGCGGTGCTCAACATCGAGCCGGGCGCGGCCGACGGCGATGCCACGCCGAGCGAGGCGGTTGCGGCCCGCGAGTTGCCGCTTCCCTATTCGCCGCTCGCCGCCCCCGGTGCGATTCGATGACGGCGATCGCGCAATTGTTCTCGGCGGGCTACCTGCTGTCCCTGTCGTTGTGCATGGATCTCGGAGTGGTCAATATCGCGATGGTGCGCGCGGGATTGACGCGCGGAATGCCGGCCGCCATGGCCCTCGGTTTAGGGTCCTGTGTCGGGGACATGATTTACGCAGTCGGGTCGTTGTCTCTGATCGGCTTGCTGCTCGCGCATCGCGGCGCGCGCATCGCTTTGTGGATCGGCGGCAGCGCGGTGCTGCTGTGGCTCGCCGTGAAGATGCTGCGCGAAACATGGCATCCGAAACAATTGGCCGTCGCGGTCGCCGAGGACGCCGGCGGCATCCGGTCGGGTCCCGATTTCGCGCGCGGGATGATGCTGGCGCTGGGTTCACCCACGTCGATTCTGTGGTTCGCCGCGGTCGGCGGCAGTGTCATCGCCGCCCATGCCACCGGTGCGGCGGCGCTGCTGCCGTATTTGATCGGCTTTTTCGCCGCAGGCGTGTGCTGGACGATTCTGATCGCGGCGCTCGCCGGTTATGCGCACCGCCGCCTCGGCAAAAAATTCGTGCGCGGCCTGTCGCTCGCGTCGGCGATATTGTTCTGCTACTTCGCCGTGGTCGTGTTCGTCAACGGCTATCGGGAATTCATCTAGAGCCGGCGCAGCTTCGCCACGTCGTCGGGCGTCACCTCGCCGTGCTTGTTGCCGAAGTGCGCGATCACGTAATTGGTCAGCGCCGCCACCTCCGCATTCGAGTAGCCGGCGCCGAACGCCGGCATGAACACCTGGCGGTCGCCGATTTTGAAATCGGCGCCATGCAAAATGGCCTCGGTGACATTGACGCCGCTCAAATCATTGACCGCTCGGACACCGAGCAGTGCGGCATACCTCGACTCCAATCCGGTCCCGTCCCACAGGTGGCAGCTTGCGCACGCGCCTTCGAACAATTGCCGGCCCTGAGAATTCACGGCCGCCGCGCCGGTTCCCGGGGCGACGCGGGCGGATGCCGCCGCGGGCGCCGCCCGCGCGTCGATTTCCGTGGGGTGATCGCCCTTTTGCGCCGGCACGCCCCGCAGATAGGCGACCAGCGCGGCGGTATCGGCCGGATCGAGATATTGCAGGCTGTGCGCCACCGCTTCGCCCATGGGGCCGGACGCCGATCCGCGTCCGTCGGCATGACCAAGGGTCAGGTACCCGGCGATGTCCTCATCGCTCCAGGATCCGATGCCGTGGACCGGATCGGAGGTGATGTTGTACGCGCGCCAGCCCAGCAGTTCCTCACCCGCAAATTCCCTGTTGCGCTCGAGACCGAACGCGAAATTTCGCGGGGTGTGGCATTCGCCGCAGTGGCCGAGAGCCGTGGCGAGGTAGGCGCCGCTGTTCCATTGCGATGACCTCGAGGCGCCCGCGGCGAAGCGCTGATTCTTGAAGAAGGCGGCCTTCCACAAGCCCAAGGCCCAGCGCTGGTTGAACGGGAAGCGAAGCTCGTTGGTCCGGTTCGGCTGGTGTACGGCGGGCAGGCTGAACAGGTAGGCCTTGATGGCAAGCACGTCGCCGCGGCTGAGCCCGGTGTACGAGGTGTAGGGAAACGCCGGATATAAATGCCGGCCGTCCTTGCCCACGCCCTCGCGCACCGCACGCACGAACTCCTCGTCGCTCCATCCGCCGATGCCGGTGTCGCTGTCGGCGGTGATATTGGTCGAGTAGAGGGTGCCGATCGCCAAACGAAACCCGACGCCGCCCGCAAAGGGCTTCTGCGAGCCAGGCACGGTATGGCAGGCCGCGCAATCCGCCGCCTTGGTCAGATATTCGCCGCGCGCAAGCACGGCCGCCGCCGCGGGTGCTCCGGCGAGTTCGGGCGCGGCGCCGGCCGCCGGGTTTGCGCGGCTTCCCGCCAGGTACGCCGCCGCACCCACGACGGCAACCAGCACCACGGCAATCAGCAATCGCTGCATGCTTCCACTCCCGGAACGCTTCGCGCGGCACCGACGGGCGCATGTGCGCGGCTCGCGCCCGTCAGCCGCAAGATCAATCTTCCGTCATAGTAGCGTGTCGGTCGGCGGCGTCAAAGATCAATGATTTCAATTTGGTCGGCATGCAGCGCCTCGCCGAAAAAGGCGCTGCCGACACGTGCGAAGCGTTCCGCCCCGTCGGTGGCCAACCAGGTGACGCCACCCCGGCCCGCCGAGGACGCCGATGGGGGAATCCGGCGCAGCACTTCGCCCGCCGTGGTGGCGGCCGAATCGATGATGCGCACGCGGTCCGGCACGACCGTGCGAATTGCCGCGGTCAGGATCGGAAAATGCGTGCATCCGAGCACCAGGGTATCGGGTGCGTCGCCGCCTGAAAAAATGGGCTCGAGATAGCGGCGCGCGACCAGCTCGGTCACCGGGCCGCGAACCCACCCCTCCTCCGCCAGCGCCACGAACATCGAGCAGGCCCGGGCCGTGACGCGTGCGGCGGCGCTGTGCCGGCGAATCGCGGTTTGGTAGGCGCCGCCGCTAATCGTCGCTTCGGTGCCGATCACCGCAATGTGTTGCGACGCCGACGCCGCGATTGCCGCCCGTGCGCCGGGCTCAATGACGCCGATGATCGGCAGCGTCGGATACAGAACGCTCAGTGCGCCAAGGGCGGATGCCGATGCGGTGTTGCAAGCCACCACCAGAAAGCCGACGCCGCGCGCCAATAGCGCGGCCGCGCATTGCGTGGAATAGCGCACCACGGTGTCCCGGCTTTTCGTGCCGTACGGCAGGCGAGCCGTGTCCCCCAAGTAGATGAAGTCCTGCGCGGGCAGCGCCTCGCGCAGCGCGCGCAGCACGGTCAGACCGCCCACTCCGGAATCGAACACACCGATGGGCGTCCGGCGCTCGCTGGTCGCGGGATCGCTCATCGCGGCGTTTAGGATTCCGGCCGCATGTGGGGAAACAGCAGAACATCGCGGATCGACGGCGAATTAGTGAACAGCATCACCAGGCGGTCCACCCCCAATCCGAGACCGGCGGCGGGCGGCATGCCGTACTCGAGCGCGCGCACATAGTCGGCGTCGTAGTACATCGCCTCCTCGTCGCCCGCCGCTTTGCGCTCGACCTGTTCCCTGAAGCGCCGCGCCTGCTCCTCCGCGTCGTTCAACTCCGAGAATCCGTTGGCGAGCTCGCGGCCGCCTATGAAGAACTCCCAGCGATCGGTGACGAACGGATCGAGGTCGTTGCATCGCGACAGGGGCGAGACCTCGGCCGGGTATGCATAGGCGAAGGTGGGTTGCTGCAGCGTGTGCTCCCCGGTCTTCTCGAATATCTCTATCTGCAGTTTTCCCGCGCCGTCGCCCGCCTTGTAGGGAATCTTCATGGCGTCGCACACCCGGCGCAGGTACGGCACATCGCGCAGCGACATCGGATCCAATTGCGGATTGTTCGCCAGGATGATCTCTTCGATGCTGAGGCGGGCGAATCTGCCGGATAAGTCGAATTCGCTGCCCTGATACCGCAGCGCGCGCGACCCGAGCAGGGTGTCCGCGAGTCCCTGAAACATCGCTTCGATCATCTCCATGAGATCGTTGAAATCGGCATACGCCTGGTACAACTCGAGCATCGTGAACTCGGGGTTGTGCTGCGTCGAGACCCCTTCGTTGCGAAAGTTACGGTTGATCTCGTATACGCGCTCGAATCCGCCGACGGTCAGGCGCTTCAGGTAAAGCTCCGGCGCAATCCGCAGATACATGTCGAGGTCGAGCGCATTGTGGTGCGTCTTGAACGGTCGCGCGGCCGCGCCGCCCGGTATGGGGTGCAGCATCGGAGTTTCGACCTCGAGAAAATCCCGCGCATCGAGAAACGAGCGCAGGTAGCGCACAATCGCCGAGCGCTTCTCGAACACGCGGCGACTTTCTTCGTTTACGATCAGATCGACGTAGCGGCGGCGATACCGCAGCTCCGTATCGGCGATCCCATGCCACTTGTCGGGCAGCGGCCGCAGCGATTTGGTGAGCAGCACTAGGCGCTCGACCCGAACCGACAGCTCGCCGGTCCTGGTTCGGAACAAGATTCCTTCGGCGCCGATCACATCGCCCACATCCCAACTCTTGAAGTCCTCATAAGCGGCGCCGAGCGCCTGCTGCTGCAGGAACACTTGGATCGCGCCGCTCGAATCCTCGAGCTTGGCGAAGCTCGCTTTGCCCATCACGCGCTTGGCGCGCATACGGCCCGCCACACTGACCCGATTCGCTTCCGCTTCGAGCACATCGGCGCCTTTGGTCGCGTTCGCGCTGAGCAGCCGCCCCGCCAGAGCGCTGCGCCGAAAGTCGTTCGGGAAGGCGACGCCGCGCTCGCGCAATTTGGCGAGCTTGGCGCGGCGCTCGGCGATCAAATGGTTCTCATCGGAGTCCGTCATAGTCCTTGCTTCAGGCTGGCTTGCATGAATTCATCGAGCGCGCCGTCGAGGACCGCGGTGGTGTTGCCTATTTCCACCCCGCTGCGCAGATCCTTGATGCGCGACTGGTCCAACACGTAGCTGCGAATCTGATTGCCCCAACTCACGTCCGATTTCGAGTCCTCGAGCACCTTTGCCGCCGCATTGCGTTTATTGAACTCCAACTCGTACAGTTTTGCCTTCAACATCTTCATCGCGGTCGAGCGGTTCTTGTGCTGACTGCGTTCGCTCTGGCAGGCGACCACGATGCCGCTCGGCATATGAGTGATGCGCACCGCCGATTCGGTCTTGTTCACGTGCTGGCCGCCGGCGCCGCTGGACCGGTAGACATCGGTGCGCAGATCCGCCGGATTGATCTCGATGTCGATGTCGTCGTCGACTTCGGGCGACACGAACACCGACGCGAAGGACGTGTGCCGGCGATTTCCGGAATCGAATGGCGATTTGCGCACCAACCGGTGGACTCCGGTCTCGGTGCGCAGCCACCCATAGGCATAATCGCCGGTCATGCTGACGGTCGCGCCCTTGATTCCGGCCACCTCGCCGTCGCTCTGATCGATGATCTCGGTCGCAATGCCATGCCGGTCGGCCCATTTCAGGTACATTCGCAACAGCATGGCGGCCCAGTCCTGGGCTTCGGTACCGCCGGCGCCGGCCTGAATATCGAGAAACGCGTTGTGCGAGTCCATCTCGCCGGGAAACATGCGCTGGAACTCGAGCCGTTCGACTTCCGCGGCCAGCGCCATAGCGTCGGTCTCGATCTGTGCGGCCGCGCGTTCGTCGCCTTCCTCCGCAGCCAGCTCCAAAATTTCCCCGGAATCGCGCAAACCGCGCGTCAGCCGGTCCAAACCGGCGACGACTTGCTCGAGTTTCGCGCGCTCCCTGCCCAAATCCTGCGCGCGCTCGGCGTTGCCCCAGATGCCGGGCTGCTCGAGTTCGCGGGTTACTTCCTGCAGGCGCTCGCGCTTGTTGTCGTAATCAAAGATACCTCCTCAAAGAGTCGGTGCGCTCCTCGAGATCTTTGATGAATCGTTTTAGTTGATTGAGCTCCATGACGCGATATTTTAGCACACATGCCTAGCGCAGCCTCATGTGCAGACAATTGAGCTGAACCCGTTCCGCGCCGTTCCACTCGTTCACCTCCAAACGGTACGCGAGCTTCACCTCGACACCGGCGCGCAGCGACGGATCCTCCATCGCCCCGCCGAGGTAGCCGAAGGCAATCGCGTCGAGCGGCGCCCCGCGCCCAGCGGAGTTCTCGCGCAGCTGCAGCTTGAGGTGCCGGCCGCCCACGATCCGTGCGTCGGCAACCGTGAATTTGCCGTCAAAGACCGGCTCCGGGAACCCCTGGCCCCAAGGCCCCGCGGCGCGCAATATGCGGGCTGTCTCCACCGACAACTCGGCGGCCGTCAATTCTCCGTCGCTGTGAATGACGCCGGTCAACGACTCCACGTCGGCGCGCGCCGTAATCTCGTCTGCAAAGGCGACGCGAAACTTCTCGAGTTTCGATTCGTGCAAGGTCATTCCCGCGGCCATGGCATGGCCGCCGAACTTGTCGATCAATCCGGGGTGGCGGGTGGCGATGCCGTCGAGCACATCGCGGATGTTGATCCCGGAGACCGAACGTGCCGAGCCGCGCAGCGATCCGCCCTCGGTGCGCGCGAAGGCGATGACCGGCCGGTGCAGGCGGTCCTTGATTCTTCCCGCGACCAGACCCACCACCCCCTGGTGCCAGCTGTCATCGAACAGGCACAGGCCGAGCGTCTCGCAGCCCGCAGGGCCGAAGCGCACCGCGGCGGCGAGATCGATCGCCTCGAGCTGCATACGCTGCTCGATCTCGCGCCGCTCCTCGTTGAGCTTGGCGAGCTGAGCCGCGAGCACTGCCGCCTGCTGCGCGTCATCCGCGAGCAGGCACGCGATGCCCACGCTCATGTCGGTGAGGCGGCCGGCCGCGTTCAATCGAGGTGCGACCGCAAAACCCAGGTCGGCCGCCGTGAGATCGGCGAGCCGGCGGCCGGCCGATTCGATCAGCGCGCGGATTCCGGGCACGCAGCGTCCGGCGCGAATCCGCCGCAGGCCCTGTTCCACCAATACCCGGTTATTGCGGTCGAGAGGCACCACGTCGGCAACGGTCCCGAGCGCCACCAAGTCCAGCAGATCCGAGGCGCGGAAATCGGGCCGCGCCAGCACTCTTGCAAGGGCCGCGATCACATAAAAGGCGACGCCGACGCCGGCCAGCGCGGGGCTCGCGAAGGTTGAACCGGCAAGGTTTGGGTTTACGATGACTTGCGCCCGCGGCAGCACGGCACCCGGCAAATGGTGATCCGTCACCATCACCGGAATATCGAGAGCCCACGCAGCCTCGACGCCCTCGACGCTCGACACGCCGTTGTCCACGGTGACGATCAAGGAGGGGCGGCGAGTTGCGGCCAGCGCCACTATTTCGGGCGTCAATCCGTAGCCGAAGCGAAATCGATTGGGAACCAGGAAATCGACGTGCGCAAAGCCGAGGGTTCGCAGGGCGCGCACGATGAGTGCGCTGGCGGTCGCCCCGTCGGCGTCGAAGTCACCGACCACGAGCACACGGCCGGAGCGCTGGTGCGAAGCGAGCAGCCGGGCCCCCGCCTCGACGCTCTCGAGCGAGCTCACCGGCAGCAACCGATCCAGGGAAAGATCGAGGTCCTCGCGGCGCGAAAGGCCGCGCGCCGCATATACCCGGCGCAAGATCGGAGGCACATCGGAACCCAAATCGGCCGCCGCAACCTCCGGGCGCCGGCGAATCTCGGGCGCGACCATTCACCCGCCTCCATCGGCGGCGCGCATGCCAAACGACTCCCACCACGGCCGCGGCCGCCGCCAAAACCGCCGCATGCCGCGCGCACTCACGCTGAAGCAACTCCGGCCCGCCGACAAATCGAGCCGCTTCAGCCGCCCCGACCGCAGCTCGCCGGCTGCCGGCGCAAGCCAGTTCTGCTCCGCATCGCGCCAACCCACCGAGCCCGGCCAGTCGGTGATCACCACCACACCGCCCCCGGCCGCACCCGTGAAATTCGCCGGTCCCGCAAAGGCCGCGAACAGCGGATCGCCGCCGACCGCCCAGCCGTACGCGATCGGCAGCGAACAATCGCTCGCGCCGCCGCCCCAGAGCCACAGTCCGCTGATCACAGGCGCTGCGCGCGCCCTGCGACGTTCATTCACGATGTGCGCAAACAGCCACATCTCGATTTCACTCATGAGCCGCCGCAGGCAGGCCGAATCCGCGCCGCGCGGCAGAAATTCACCGATGTCTTGGCCCAACAGTTCCTCCGGATCGGTTGTCGTGGCGCACAGCGGCGCATCGAACAGGCACAGCAAAGCGGCCGTACGGCCCCGAGCCAAACGCGCGCCGGCGCCCTCGAAGACGCGATTGAAATCGGCAACCAACAGATCGGCCTCCGCCGGCTCGAGATCGAGGATGCCATCGGCGGGCATGCTCACGCTGCGCATGCCGGCAACAAGGTGAACCGCGGATGCCACCAGCGCCCATGCCCCGATCGGCTCCGGCGCGCGACCAAGCGAGGCAGCCGTTGCAACCGCCGGAATCTGCGCCTGCGGAGCAATGACCTGAAACGCGCGCGCACGCCAGTCCGCTTCGCATGCCTCGGCATCGGCACGCGCGAGCAACCGCTCGAGCAAGGGCGCGCGCACCAGGGTGGGCGGTGGGCGCGCGGCAAAACGAATATATACGGCGGACAAAGGACAACCCGGTGCGAATGTGCTTATCTTAACGGGTGCGCTTCACAGAGGACTCAAGTTCCGGCGTCAACGTCATCCGCGCCTACGGCGGGGGCGAGATCAAGGTCAACCAGGAGATCCATCGCGGTCCGCTGATTGTGAGCGTATCGCTGGTCATTCCCGGGCCCGCGATCGGCGGCGCGGGTGAACTCATGCCGGCGCACGCCGACCCGATTCTCGCCCTTGAACCCGAACTGGTGCTGCTCGGAACCGGTGCCCGGCAGTCGTTTCCGGCGGCAATTTTCGGTGCTCAGTTCTTGGCAAACGGGATCGGTCTGGAAGTCATGGATACCGGTGCGGCGTGTCGGACGTTCAACGTGCTGATAGCCGAACGCCGGCGGGTAGTGGCACTGCTGTTTCCCTAATCGAAGCAGCTGACTTTCGGCGGGCTCGGATCGCGAAGAAAATGGCGAGGCGCTGACGACAAGAGTTAATTTGGTATGAGAATTATTCTTTTTCTTATTGATCTTGTTATCTTTTTTCTCTGACCGTGTCTGTTCGCAGCGCCTCGCGAATGGAGTTTCCCAAGAGGTTACACAGTTAAACATACGTTAATGGAGCCCGCAAGCTTCATTGATCGGGAATAGAATCCAAAGATATTGCAATATTTATAATAAGTTACGACGCCAATCGATAAATCACTTCACATCGGACAAATACAGCAAAGGGTCGACCGGCTTACCATTGAGGCGAATTTCGAAATAAAGTGCCGCGATCTGATGCGGTCCGGCTCCCATGCGCCCAATGGGTTGTCCGCCCGAAACATCCTGGCCCTCGCGCACCGAGAGTTCGCTGTTGTGCGCGTACGCGGAAAGCAAATTGTCGCCGTGTTTGATAATGGCCAAGTTGCCGTAACCACGAAGACCATTGCCGACGTAAACAACCCGGCCCGCGCAAGCCGCCCGCACGACTTGACCCAGCTGCCCCAGCAGCAATATGCCGCCGCCCGGTACCGGCCGTGGCGGGACCGAACGCTCCGTCGGCCAGGACCAGCGCATCGAATCGCCCGGCAGACCCGCCGATGCACCGCCGGTCAAGGTACCGCCGGCCGGCGCTTTGTTGGGCGCCTGCGGCACCGGACTCGCCGGCGAGCGCGCTGTGGGCGAAGCGCGGACCGCCGGCTTCAGCACCAGCACCTGGCCGACCGAAATCCGATAACCGGGTCCGATGTGGTTCCAACGCGCCAAATCGCGATAGTCGAGGTCGTGGCGCCAGGCGACGCTGTACAAGGTATCCTTCGGCTGGACCACATACGTGTCGGGCTCGTAACGGCCGCTCGATGCGCAGCCTGCGCCCAAAACGCAGCTGACGCCGATGACACCGATCACTTGCGTGATGCGCACCCAGGAGCCTGTCTAACGCTGTAATCCCGACAGCAAGGGAACGAAGCTCACCGCACCCAAGGATTCCCGCTGCACGCGCGCTTCGGTCTTGGTGTAGCGGACGAGTTCCTGGCGCCCCTCGGGGCCCACCGGCGCGATCAAACGGCCGCCGATCTGCAGCTGCTCGAACAGCGCCGGAGGTACCGCGTGCGGCGCGGCGGTCAGCAGAATTCCGTCGAAGGGCGCGCGCGCCGCCCAGCCGACATTGCCGTCGTCGTGGCGAAAATGCACGTTGCGGATCTTGAGTTCGCGCAGCGAGCGCCGAGCCCGCGCCACCAGGCTGGCAATGCGCTCGACGGTGTAAATCTCGGTCACCAGCGGCGACAAAACGGCTGTTTGATAGCCGCACCCGGTGCCGATCTCGAGCACCTTGGGCGCCGGCCCCGCCTCGAGCAACGCCTCCGTCATCCGCGCCACCACGTAAGGCTGCGAAATCGTCTGGCCAAAGCCGATCGGCAACGCCGTGTCCTCGTAGGCGCGAGTAGCCAGTGCTTCGTCCACGAACAAATGCCGCGGCACATTGCGTATTCGATCGAGCACGCGCTGGTCGACGATGCCCTGTTCCCGCAGCCGCTGCACCAGCCGTTCCCGGGTCCGGGCCGACGTCATGCCGATGCCGCTGAGGCGCGGCCCTTCGGTGAAACTACTCAAGCTTGAGCCAGCGCTCGAGTTCGGGCAGAGCCGCGTGGCGCGTCAAATCGATTTGCAATGGAGTGATGGACGCGAAGCCCTCGGCAATGGCGTGAAAATCAGTGCCCGGACCCGCGTCCTGACCGGCGCCGGAGGATCCCACCCAGTACACATCGCGGCCGCGCGGATCCTTGGCGGGCACAATCGGCTTGCTGCGATGCCGGCTGCCGAGGCGCGTGACTTTGACGCCGCGTAATTCACCGGCCGGCAGATCCGGCACATTCACGTTGAGCATGACCGGTCCCTGCAGCGGCTCGATCGACATGCGTTCGATCAACTGCGCGGCGACATTCGCGGCGCTTTCGAAATTGCGCGGGCTTGCCGGCTCGACGCACAACGATACCGCGATGGCGGGCAGCCCGAGAAAGCGTCCCTCGATGGCGGCGGCGACCGTGCCTGAATACAGCGTGTCGTCGCCAAGATTCGCGCCGTCGTTGACCCCCGAGACGACAATGTCGTGCTCGAAATCGAACAGACCGGAAATGGCGAGGTGCACGCAATCGGTGGGCGTACCGTTGACGTAATAGCAGTCCGCATCATAGGGCGCGATGCGAACCGGCACGTCGAGAGTGAGCGAATTGCTCGCGCCGCTGCGATTGCGGTCGGGAGCGACGACAGTGACGGCGCCCAGGGGCCTCAGCGCCTGTCGGAGAGCCTCCAATCCTTGAGCGCGGTAGCCGTCGTCGTTCGAAAGGAGAATTTTCACGGGATTTATTTATCGCCTGACATAAGATCAGCTTGCCCGATGATGGCGGGCTGCGCCCTGCGGACTATACTGTAACGACGGATACCCGGATAGCGGATCGACACCTCGCAGCATGCCAAAGAAGCGCTCCACCGACCGCGCCGACGATGTCGGCGCCGACGACCGTGTCGGCAGCGACGACGATGCGATGATGTTTCGCGCCGCGGTACGCGATGTGAAGCCATTGGCGCAAACGCCGAAGCCCGCGGGGCTCGAACGGCCGCGCGCCCGCGTACCGCGGCGCGCGCCGGGCCGCGCTCATGCGCGCGACGAGTGGCATGAAACCATGCCGCTGGTCGCGGCCGTGCCGGCCGGCGATGCCGGATCGGCGGCGCGGGACGCCATCGGCGGCGCCGATGCACTGTCGTTTCGGCGGCCCGGCGTGCGCACTCAAGTGCTGCGCCGCTTGCGCCGCGGTCTCTATCCCATCGAAGATGAGCTGGATTTGCACGGCCTGAGTCAGGCCGCGGCCCGTGACCGGCTCGCCGAGTTCCTCGCGTTCAATTTCGACGCCGGACATCGATGCGTCAGGATCATTCACGGCAAGGGTTACCGATCGGGCGCGCGCGGCCCGATCTTGAAGATCGCGGTCGATTCGTGGCTGCGTCGTCACGGCGAGGTGATGGCGTTCACCTCCGCGCGCGCGATCGACGGCGGCACCGGCGCGCTCTACGTGTTGCTGCGCGCCTAGCCGACGCCCGGCGCTTCTCAATGAATGCGCCGGTCTTATCGCTTGACGCGCG
>JBBIUT010000015.1:32843-33975 GCA_037440085.1 Gammaproteobacteria bacterium | reverse complement strand
AGCGCGGTGCAAGGTGAATTGACTCAGGCCATCTCCCGCCAATTCTTCATCCGTCGAATGAATTCCCCGACCGGTTTGCGGCAGATCACCCGCGCGCGCGGTCGCTCAGGGATTGGCCTTCGAGCAGAACGGCGGCGGACGCGGCCAGACCCTCGCCCCGACCGATGAATCCCAAGCGCTCGGTGGTGGTGGCCTTGATGTTGATGCATCCGGCCGCGGTACCGAGATCGGCGGCGAGATTGGCGGCCATGGTGGCGCGATGCGCCCCTATACGCGGCGCCTCGGCCAATACCGTGACGTCGGCATTGACGACCCGCAGGCCCGCGGCGCGCATGATCGCGGCCACTTCCCGCAGGAATACCCGGCTGTCGGCTCCTCGGTAGCGCGGGTCGCTATCGGGAAAATGCCGGCCGATATCTCCCTCGCCGAGGGCGCCCAGCACCGCGTCGCACAGCGCATGGATCACCACATCCCCGTCCGAGTGCGCCACCACACCGCGGTGGTGGGCGATCCGCACGCCGCCGAGCACGACGTGTTCCCCGTCACCGAAGGCATGCACGTCGAAACCCTGGCCGATTCTGATCTTGCGGGGCATCACATTGGTCTCCCCAAATTGTAGTATCCCGGCCGCTGCGGCCAAATCTTCCGCATGGGTCACCTTGATGTTGAACGGCGATCCCTTGATCAGCAGCGGCCGATAGCCCATGCGTTCCATGGCCTGCGCCTCGTCGGTCACCGACTGCCCCGATCGGATCGCGTCTCCGAGCGCGGTTTTGAGCTGCGCGAAGCCGAACGCCTGCGGCGTCAAGGCGCGCCACAGCCCGATGCGATCCAGCGTTTCAATCACCGCACCGCCGCGCTCGCGCTTGACGGTGTCGAAGATCGGCGCGGCGAGCACCGCCCCGCAGCCACAGCCGCCGCCGAGCAAGGCATCGATCAATGCCCGCACATCGCCCGGACACAAACAGGGACGCGCCGCATCGTGCACCAGGATCCAATCGTCCGCCGCCGCCTGATTGGCAAGCGCTTGCAGGCCGTTCATTACGGATTCTTGGCGGCTGACGCCGCCGATGGCGGTGCCTAAACGCGGATCCTTCAGCGATGCGATCAAACCGATTCCGTGCGTGTCGCC
>JBBIUT010000015.1:0-32833 GCA_037440085.1 Gammaproteobacteria bacterium | reverse complement strand
CGCCGCGCCGCCCCGCGCCACGACCGCGCCGTGCAGCGCCAGGGCGCCGCGCTGGTGCAGCAGGATGCCGAACGAGGCGCCGAGCACGACGACGATACCCGCGATGCGCGGTTCACCCAAC
Organism: Gammaproteobacteria bacterium; assembly: GCA_037440085.1. Classification (GTDB taxonomy): domain Bacteria; phylum Pseudomonadota; class Gammaproteobacteria; order Steroidobacterales; family Steroidobacteraceae; genus Bog-1198. Next base: position 32,712 of record JBBIUT010000015.1, on the reverse strand, counting down.
AAAGAACGCAGCGACCACTCGAGAACGCTCGCCCCCACGAGCGGCGCGTATTGCTTGGGTAACGACCCGCCCGCCGCCGCATGACCCGCTGCTGCTGCTTCGAAGCGTTCGCCGCGGCCGGCGGCCGGCACGACTGCGAACACGCGGCGAGCTGCGGCGCTCTCGGTCACTTATGTCACTGCGCGCGCGCGGTGATTTCGGTCGCTGGCGCGGCGGGCGCGGGTGTAGCCGGAGTCACGATTTGGTAGAAGGTCTCGCTGTTGCCCACCATGCCGAGTTCGCTGCGCGCGCGTTCCTCCAGCGCGGTGAGGCCCACTTTCAAATCCGTCACTTCGGCGAGCAATTGGCGATTGCGCTCACGCTGTTCCGAATTGGCCGCGCGTTGCGCGTCGAGCGCGGCGCTCAAGCGCCAGACCTCGCGCAGCCCCCTGTCGGAGACCCATACCCGGTATTCCAGCAGGACCAGGAAAAAGACCAGTACGAAAGCGAAAACTCTCATGGGGACATGAGCTTAGCATGAATTCTTAAGAAACTGGAACCGCCAGGGCGTTCATCCCCGCGAAGCGGGTGCCGGTACCCAGCTGCGCTTCGATGCGCAGCAGCTGATTGTATTTGGCAATCCGATCGGAGCGCGACATCGACCCAGTCTTGATTTGAGTGGCCGCGGTCGCCACCGCAATATCGGCAATCGTCGCATCTTCGGTCTCCCCGGATCGGTGCGACACGATCGCCGCATAACCGGCCCCGGCCGCCATGTCGATCGCCGCGACGGTCTCGGTCAAGGTGCCGATCTGGTTTGGCTTGACGAGAATCGCGTTGGCGATCTTTCGGGAAATCCCCTCGGCGAAAATCTTGGTGTTGGTCACGAAAACATCGTCCCCCACGAGCTGTACCTTGTGTCCGAGCTTGCGCGTCAGCACCGCCCAGCCGCCCCAGTCGCCCTCGCTCATGCCGTCTTCGATCGTGACGATCGGGTACTTGGCAACCAATTCCGCCAAGTAATCGGCGAATTCACTCGCCTTGAATTTGCGGCCCTCCGACTCGAGTTCGTACAGCCCGTCCCGGTAGAGCTCGGTGCTGGCCACATCCAGCCCGAGGTAGATGTCCTTGCCGGCTCGATATCCCGCCTTGTCGATGGCTTCCAGGATCGTGGTCAATGCGGCCTCGTTCGACGGCAGATCCGGGGCGAACCCGCCTTCATCGCCGACCGCGGTATTGAGGCCTTTGGAATGCAGCACCTTCTTCAGCGAGTGGAACACCTCCGCGCCGTAGCGCAGCGCTTCGGACAGCGACGGTGCGCCCATGGGCAGAATCATGAATTCCTGAATGTCGACGCTGTTGTCGGCGTGCGCGCCGCCGTTGATGATGTTCATCATCGGCAATGGCATGGTCAGATCGCCGTCGCCGCCCAAGTGGCGGTACAGCGGCAACGCGCGATCGCTCGCCGCGGCATGCGCGGCGGCGAGCGATACGGCCAATATGGCATTGGCGCCGAGGCTCGATTTGTTTTCGGTGCCGTCCGCCGCGATCAGCTTCTGGTCCAGTCCGCGCTGATCCTGCGCGTCCAGACCCACGACTACGCGGCGAATCGCCTCGTTGATGTGCCCGACCGCCTTGCGCACCCCCTTGCCCATATAGCGTTTTGGGTCGCCATCGCGCAGTTCGACGGCTTCGCGCGAACCGGTGGACGCGCCCGAGGGCACCGCCGCACGCCCCACCACGCCCGAATCGAGCACCACATCGGCCTCGACCGTGGGATTACCGCGCGAATCGATGATTTCGCGGCCTCGGATATCTGCGATGCGGCTTATAGCAGCGACTCCTCAAATGGCTTCTTCTTCACGGCCCGATCCAATTCCACCAGGGTGGTCAACAGCGAATTCATGCGGTCGAGCGGCCATGCGTTGGGCCCGTCGGACAAAGCCTTGGACGGATCGGGATGAGTCTCCATGAATATGCCGGACACGCCCGCCGCAACCGCTGCGCGCGCCAGCACCGGTACGAATTCGCGCTGCCCACCGGAGGCATCGCCCCTGCCGCCCGGCAGCTGCACCGAATGCGTGGCATCGAACACCACCGGGCAGCCGGTGGCGCGCATCACCGCCAGCGAGCGCATATCGGAGACCAGGTTGTTGTAGCCGAACGAAAAGCCTCGCTCGCACACCATGATTTGCGAATTGCCGGTGGTGCGGGCCTTGTCGACCACGTTCTGCATTTCCCATGGGCTCAAGAACTGCCCTTTCTTGATGTTCACGGGCTTTTGCAGCGACGACACGCCGATGATGAAATTGGTCTGGCGGCAAAGAAACGCCGGAGTCTGCAGTACGTCGACGACCTCGGCCACCTCGGCGAGCGGCGTGTCCTCGTGCACGTCGGTGAGCACCGGGACGCCGATTTGTCGGCGAACGAGCGCCAGCGCCTTGAGACCCGCATCGATCCCCGGACCGCGAAAGCTCGCGGCCGAGGAACGGTTGGCCTTGTCGAACGACGCCTTGAAGATGAACGGAATGCCGAGCGCCGCGGTCATCTCGCGCAGGCGGCCGGCCACCTCGACCGCCAGCGACTCGCTCTCGATGACACAGGGTCCGGCAATCAAGAAGATCGGGCGGTCAGGCCCGGCCTCGAAGGAACACAGCTTCATGCAGTCGCGCGCCCAGGCTGCAATGCGGCGCGATATTCGCGCGCTGCTCGAATGAACCCGGAGAACAAAGGATGCCCGTCGCGCGGCGTCGAGGTGAACTCCGGATGGAACTGGCTCGCCACGAACCACGGATGGGACTTGAGTTCGATGAATTCGGCCAGCCCGTCGGCCGAAAATCCAGAGAAAATCAACCCGGCAGCCGCCAGTTCATCGAGATAATGATTGTTGAATTCGTAGCGGTGGCGGTGCCGCTCATAGATCACGTCCTTACCGTACAGCGTATGCACCAGCGAACCCGGAACCAGGCGCGCCTCTTGCGCGCCCAGGCGCATGCTGCCGCCCAGGTCGGATTTCTCGTCCCGCACTTGTTGACCGCGCGCCAAGTCGCGCCACTCCGTGATCAAGGCGACCACCGGATGATTCGTGGCGCGGTCGAATTCGGTGCTGTTGGCGCCTTTCAACGCCAGGACGCTGCGCGCATATTCGATGATCGCGAGCTGCATCCCGAGGCATATCCCGAGAAACGGAATGCGGTTCTCGCGCGCGTAGCGAATGGCCTGGATCTTGCCTTCGATGCCCCGGTCGCCGAAGCCGCCGGGCACCAGTATGGCATCCATCTTGGAAAGCTCCCCCGGTCCGCTGCGCTCGATGTCCTGCGATTCGAAATAATGAATGTTGACGCGCGTGCGGGTCGCGATACCGCCGTGCATGAGCGCCTCGTTCAGGGAGATGTACGAATCCCGGATCTGCACGTACTTGCCGACCATGCCGATGTCGACGACGGCTTCGGGATTCTGCTTGGCCGCGACCACCGCGCGCCACTCGGACAAATCAGTCGCCGGCGCCTCCAGGCGAAGCTTGTCGACCACGATGTCGTCCAGATCCTGCTCGTGCAGCAGCATCGGAATCTTGTAGATATCGTCCGAGTCGACCGCCGAGATCACCGCGCGCTCCTCGACGTTGGTGAACAGCGCAATTTTTCGGCGCTGCTCGTCGGGCAGGGAGTGCGCGCATCGGCACAGCAGGATATCCGGCTGAATTCCGATGCCGCGAAGCTCCTTGACCGAATGCTGCGTCGGCTTGGTTTTGATCTCGCCGGATCCGCCGACGATCGGCACCAAGGTCAAATGCATGTACAAGACTTGGTTACGCCCCAGCTCCACTCCCATCTGGCGAATGGCCTCGAGGAAGGGCAGGGATTCTATGTCGCCAACCGTGCCGCCGATTTCGACCATGCAGACATCGGCATTGCCGGCGCCCATGCGTATCCGATACTTGATTTCATCGGTGATGTGCGGAATTACCTGCACCGTGGCCCCGAGATAGTCGCCGCGCCGCTCCTTGGCGATGACTCTTTCGTAGATGCGGCCAGTGGTGAAATTGCTGTTGCGGCCCGTGGTGGTGCGCACGAACCGCTCGTAGTGCCCGAGATCGAGATCAGCTTCGGTGCCGTCCGCCGTGACGAACACCTCCCCGTGCTGAAACGGACTCATGGTGCCGGGATCCACATTGATGTAGGGATCGAGCTTCACCATGCTGATCTTCAGGCCGCGCGCCTCGAGGATCGCCCCCAGCGAAGCGGACGCGATGCCCTTGCCGAGCGATGAAACGACGCCGCCGGTGACGAAAACGAATCGAGTCATGATGAGTCACCGCCGCTCACGTCGCAGACCGCAAGGAAATCCATGCGACTGCGATCGCAACCAAAAAGGGAATTGTTGGAATTCGACGGGAGTTCAGATTACCAGATCAAGCCGATTGCCACAATCGGGTTAGGGCCTAGGCCATGACCGGCGCTCCCTCCCAGCGGCATGCAAACCCGGGCGCACCCTCGGCCACACACCAGCGCGCATCCTGCCACAGATCGGCGACGGCGATCAGCACATCGCCCGCGTAGATAAAGGGCAGCGCGTCGCGCATCCACGGCAGCACACCCGCGGATTGACAAAGGTGCTGAACCGTTTGCGTCTTCGCACAACGGCCTACTTTCAAGCTCTCTCCGCCGCGGCGCTGCCGCACGCTGAACGTTGGCGGCAGCCTGTTCGCATCCAGGCCGCCGATCCGCGGCGCCCAATGCAACTCGCCGAGGCCCGGACCCAAATCGAGCGGCGATCCACCCCTGAACGGCCATTCTCGCGGCGCGCCGAGCGAGGGCAGCGGAGCATCGGTGACGAACAGGCGCCCGCGATAGCGGCGCAGGGCGTGCCGACCCCACACGATCGCCGGCAATCGATCCGGGCCGGCGGAGAATACCTGCTTCAAGGCTTCGGTCAGCCGCGGGGTCGGCGGCGGGGTGACCGCGGCGGCGCAAAGCCATTGGCGCACCGTATTGGTCTGCTCGAGCGGGGGCAGCGCGCGCAAGCCGGCGACGGACAGCGCGTCGCCGTCCCGCAGCCGCGCAATTTGCACGGCCGCCGCCCGGTCCAACAATTGCCGCGCTTCCGCGAGGTGTCGCGCAGTTCTCGACAACACGGCGGACGCACCGGGCCACCGGGTCTCGAGCAGCGGCCAGAGTTGCGAACGCAGGTAGGCGCGGTCGAATCGCGGATCGCGGTTCATGGGGTCATCGGCGGCCGCAATGGCATGGGCTTCGCCGAACTCACGCAGATCCCGCCGCGCCACACCGAGCAGAGGGCGCAGATGCCAACCGCCGCCGAAGGGTCGGCACATCGGCATGGCCGATAGGCCGGCAAGTCCGGCGCCGCGCAGCAACTGCAACAGCAGCGTCTCCGCCTGATCCTGCGCATGATGCGCAGTCAACAAGCATTCGCCCGGCCGCAGGTTGCGCGCGAGACCCAAGTAACGCGCGTCGCGCGCCGCCGCCTCGATCGACACGCCGCCGCCGGTCTTAACGGCGACCGAAACGACGCACAGCGGGATGCGCAGCCGCGCGCAGAGCGCGGCGCTGGCCTCGCGCAGGGCGGCGGCTGCGGGCTGTAGCCCATGATCGACATGTACCGCCCGGACGGCCAAGCCGCGCGAGGTGCGCGCCGCCTCGCCGAGGGGTGCGTCCTCTAGGGCCGGTTCAGTCGATTGCGCGATTGCGGTCAACAAGCACGCGGAGTCGGCGCCGCCGCTCACGGCCACCACCAGTCCCGTAGCGCTCGCGGGCACGTGCTCGTCGAGCACGGCTTGCAGCGACGCCGCGCCGAAGCTCACCGCCGCTCAGCCGTCCCGGAATACACCGAATCCACGCAAGCGGGCCTGGCGTGCATCCAGCAACTTCGTTACGGGTTGATTACAAAGTTCCGCCAAATGCTTGATCAAGCTCTGTTTCAAGGTTTCCGCCATGGCTTGCGGATCGCGGTGCGCGGCGCCGTGCGGTTCCTTCAGAACCTCATCGACCAGCCCCAATTTATGGAGCCGCTCGGCGGTACCGCCCATGGCATCGGCGGACACCTCTTTCTTTTCGGTGCTCTTCCACAATATCGAGGCGCAGCTTTCCGGGGAGATCACCGAGTACACGCTAAACTGCAACATGAGCAGCCGGTCGCACACGCCGATGGCGAGCGCGCCGCCCGACCCCCCCTCGCCGATCACCACCGAGAGTATCGGCGCGGCCAGACTCGACATCTCGAACAGATTCCTCGCGATGGCTTCGCTTTGCCCGCGCTCTTCGGAGCCGATGCCCGGATAGGCCCCGGGCGTGTCGATCAGCGTGATGAGCGGAATTCGAAAGCGTTCGGCCATGCGCATCAGGCGCAGCGCCTTGCGGTAACCTTCGGGCTTCGGCATGCCATAGTTGCGCCGCACGCGCTCCTTGGTGTCACGCCCTTTTTGGTGACCGATCACCATCACCGGCATTCGATCGAGACGCGCCAGGCCGCCCACTATGGCCAAATCGTCGCTGTACATGCGATCGCCGTGCAGTTCCTGCCAATCCGTGAAAATCATCGACAGGTAATCGAGCGTATAGGGCCGCTGCGGGTGACGCGCGAGCTGCGTGATCTGCCAGGGCGACAGGTTCGAAAATATGCTGGTGGTCAAGGCCCGGCTCTTTTGCTGCAGCCGTTTGACCTCCTCGGCGATGTTGACGCTGGCGTCCGAGCTCAAGAATTTCAATTCCTCGATCTTCGCCTCGAGCTCGGCGATCGGCTGTTCGAATTCCAGAAAATTCATCGCCATGAAGAGGTTTCCTCGTCTCGGATATCGTTTCGCGGACCATACACCAAATACCAGCCGTCGCGCCCGACAAGCGCCGTTAGTTTATCCAGAAGTTCGCGCGACGCACGAATCGACCAAGCGTCGGCCAAATTCAGCCGCCCGGAATATCTTGCCCGACTGACCACCGCGCTCACCCCGCAAGGACCTTTCAAGTAGGGTTTGAGGAGTTCTTCGAAGCGGTTCATGCCCTGCGGACCGTCGAAATCCTCCGGCCAGCGAAACCAAAGGCGCCGCGCGAAGCGCTCGCGCGCGCGATCGATGTCCATCAGGGTCTTGGCCTGCAGACGCCAGGCTTCGATGAAATCATCGAAGCGCAGGGTCCCGTCCACGATGAGTATGGCGTCTTTGACGATGATGTCGCGATATTGCTGGAAAGTTTCCTCGTACAGGCTCACCTCTAGACGCGCTGTGCGATCGTCCAGGATCAGCGTGACTCGATTCGGACGGCGGCGAATTTCGAGCACCAGGCCGGCGACGGTGGCCGGTTTGCCTTGCGTCCAGCCGCGTTCGCCGCTCGGCGGCGCAGGTTTCGGCCCGCCGACGTCAACCAGCCGCGCGCTCGCCAAGAATTTCAGATCCGGCTCATACGGGGTAATCGGATGACCGCTCAGGAAAAGTCCCAGGGTTTCGCGCTCCCCGGCGAGGCGCTGCGCTTCGCTCCACTCGGCGACCACACGATCTTCCGCAGCGCTCAATCCGAACAAGTCCACTTGTCCGACGCTCATCGCACGCGAGTTCTGTTCGCCCAAGTGCATGGCGCGATCGAGCTCCGCGGTGAGCGTCGCCCGATTCGGACCGATCCCATCGAGACTCCCCGATCGGATCAGGGCCTCCAAGACGCGTCTATTCACGCGCTGCAGGTCGATGCGCCGGCACAAATCAGGCAGGCTGAGATAGCGTGCGCCCGAGCCGCGCTCCTCGATGAGCGCCTGCACCGCCGATTCTCCCACGCCCTTGATGGCGCCCAAACCATAACGAATGCGGGCGGGCCCTTCTACCTTGAAGGCGTAGACCGATTCGTTCACATCCGGCGGGTCAACGGTAAGGCCCATGCTTGCGCATTCGTCGATCAGCGTCACGACCTTGTCGGTCTTGTCCATGTCGGAAGACAGCACCGCCGCCATGAACGCCGCCGGATAGTGCGCCTTGAGCCAGGCCGTCTGATAGGACAACAGCGCGTAAGCGGCCGAGTGCGACTTGTTGAAGCCATAACCGGCAAACTTCTCCATCAGATCGAATATGTGGGTGGCCTGCCCTTCGCGTACGCCGCGCGCCACCGCCCCGCTCACGAACACCGAGCGCTGCTTCGCCATTTCCTCGGCCTTTTTCTTACCCATGGCGCGGCGCAACAGATCCGCGCCGCCCAGGGTGTAGCCGGCCAATATTTGTGCGATTTGCATGACTTGCTCTTGATAGAGAATCACGCCGTAAGTCGCCTCCAGCACACCCTTCAATTCGGGGTGAAGGTAGTCAATGGTCGCGCCGCTGGTATCGTGCTTGCGTGCGATGAAATCATCGACCATTCCAGACTGCAGCGGACCCGGCCGGAACAATGCGACCAAGGCCACGATGTCGCCGAAGCGGTCCGGCTGCAGCCGGCGGATGAGATCCTTCATGCCGCGCGACTCGAGCTGGAACACCGCCGTCGTCTTGCAGCTCTTCAACAGCTGATAAGTGGCGGCATCGTCCATGGGCAACGCGCTCATCACCAGCGGCGGTTCGCCGGAGCTCTCGCGACCCCTGTTGATGTCGCGCACCGCCCAATCAATGATGGTGAGCGTGCGCAGACCCAGGAAGTCGAATTTGACCAGGCCGGCCGCCTCGACATCGTCCTTGTCGAACTGCGTCACCGGCGTGGTGCCGCCCTGCTCGCAGTACAAGGGAGTAAAATCGGTGAGCACCGACGGCGCGATGACGACGCCGCCGGCATGAGTGCCGGCGTTGCGCGCCAGTCCCTCGAGCTTGCGTGCCAGATCGATCAATTCGCGGACTTCCGCATCCGCCTCGTACAAACGCCGCAATTCGTCTTCCTGTTCGAGAGCCTTGTCGAGCGTGATGCCGATCTCGAAGGGAATCAGCTTGGCGATCTTATCGACGTAGCCGTAATTGTGGCCGAGCACCCGCCCGACGTCGCGGACCACGGCCTTGGCCGCCAGCGTGCCGTAGGTGATGATCTGCGATACCCGCTCGCGGCCATACTTATTGGCCACGTAGTCGATGACTCTGTCTCGGCCTTCCATGCAGAAATCGACGTCGATATCCGGCATCGAGACCCGTTCGGGATTCAAGAATCGCTCGAACAACAAGTCGTGTTCGATCGGGTCCAAATCGGTGATTCCGAGGACGAAGGCGACCAAGGATCCCGCGCCGGAGCCGCGGCCGGGTCCGACCGGAATGCCGTTGCCGCGGGCCCAGCGGATGAAGTCGGCCACGATCAAGAAATAGCCGGCAAAGCCCATGCTGCATATAACGCCCAATTCAAGATCGAGGCGCACCGCATAAGCCCCGGCGTCCCGCTCCACGCCCCGCAGCGACTTCGCTTCCTCGAGCCTCGACGCGATACCGCGATGCGCCTCCTGGCGCAAAAATTCCTCGGTGGTGGCGCCGGGCGGCACCGGGTACGCCGGCAGCATCGAGGAGCCCAGATTAATTTCGAGCGAACAGCGCTTGGCGATCTCGATCGTGTTGACCAGCAATTCCGGAACATCGGCGAACAGCTCGGCCATCTCAGCCGGGGTCTTCAGATACTGTTCCTCCGAGTACCGGCGCGGACGATTCGGATCGGCGATCAACGCGCCGTCGTGAATGCACACTCGGGCTTCGTGGGCCTCGAACTCCGCGCGCGTCAAAAACCGCACGTCGTTGGTCGCAACGGCCGGCGCCCCGTGTTCGCGGGCCATGTCGAGCACCGCCTCGCCGTAAGCCTGTTCGCCGCCGCGCCCGGTGCGCTGCACTTCGAGATAAAAGCGGTCGCCGCACAGTCCCTGCCAGCGCGCGAGGCAGCGGGCGGCCTCGTCCGCCTTGCCGCGCGCCAGCGCTTGGCCGATATCGCCCTCCGGCCCGCCGGACAAGACGATCAGACCCCGCATCGCGGCCGGCTCGAGCCAATCGCGCTCGAGCATCGGTACGCCGCGCTGCTGTCCCTCGAGAAACGAACGGGTCACGAGCCGGGTGAGCTGCCGGTAGCCGACCAGGTTTTGACAGAGGAAGACCAGGCGCGACGGCGGCGTGCGCTCGCCGTTCTCGCGCACCCAGAGGTCCACGCCGATCAGCGGTTTGATGCCCGCCGACTGCGCCTCCTTGTAGAACTTGACCATCGCGAACAGGTTGCTTTGGTCCGTGAGCGCGACCGCCGGCATCCCCGCGCCGGTGACCGCGGTCATCAGTTCCGGCACGCGCACGATGCCATCGAGCAGCGAGTACTCGGTATGCAGTCGCAAATGCACGAATTGGGCCAAGGCGCTCAGGGCTCCAAGCCGCGCTCGAGCAGGAGCGCCCTGACCGGCGCGAAGCTGCGCCGATGCAAGGGGCAAGGGCCATGCAAGGCTAGGAGCCTGCAATGCTCTTCGGTACCGTACCCTTTGTGATTGGCGAATGCGTACTGCGGATACAGCATCGCCATCCGGTCCATATATTGATCGCGCGCGGTTTTGGCCAGAATCGAGGCGGCGCCGATAGCCGGCTCCGTGGCGTCCCCGCCGACGACCGCGATCGCGGTCATCCCGATTCCCAAGCCATCGAGGCGGGGCAACCGGTCCCCGTCCACGAGCAGTCGACGCGGGACATGGGTCATCGACAGCACCGCGCGCCGCATCGCCAAAAACGTGGCATGCAGGATATTGAGCACGTCGATCTCGGCTGGGTCCGCCCAACCCACTCCGAAACACAGAGCGCGGCGGCGAATGGCCGCACCGATCCGCGCCCGCGCCGGAGCGCTCAGCTCCTTCGAATCGGCGATGCCGGTGATGGCGCGGCCCGGGCGCAGGATCACCGCAGCGGCGACCACCGGCCCGGCCAAAGGCCCTCGCCCCGACTCATCGACTCCCGCGGTCCTCGACCTCACGGCGACTCCGCCCCCGGCCGGCGCCCTCGATGCAGCAGCGCCATGATCGCCTGCGCGGCCCGCGCGCTCGCGTCGCGCTTGAGTTCGAGGTGCAGCCTCCCGAACTCTTGCTCCAGCATAGCCCGTCGTCCGCTGTCGTCCAGCCACATCAAAAGCTCCGCTCCGATCGACTCCGGAACGATTTGTTCTTGAAAATACTCGCCGACCACGCGCCGATCCGCAAGTAGATTTGGCTGCGAGAAGAATTTGGATTTCACCAGATTCAGACGCCTTATGAGCCAGGCGCTGATGGCGCCCAAACGATACACCACGACCATGGGTCGCTTGCATAGTGCCGCCTCCAGACTTGCCGTCCCCGAGGCAACCAACGCGGCATTGCAGGCGATCAATGCGGTTTGCGCCTGGCCGTCGATGAGCTGCACCGGAACCTGCGGCGCGACGCGCCGCAGCACACGCGCAAAAATCTCACGGGTCGCGGTACTTGCCATGGGCGCTATGAACCGCAACCGAGGACGCTGTGCCGCGAGCCAGGCGACCGTAGCGGCGAAATCCTCCGCCAAGCGCCCCACCTCGCCGCGCCGGCTGCCGGGCAGCAAGGCGATCACCTCGGCGTCGGCCGGCAGGCTCAATTGCGCTCGTGCCCGCGGCCGGTCGGCGCTGAGCGGAATCGCATCGGCCAGCGGATGGCCGACGAATTCGGCCCCCACTCCCCGATTTTCGTAAAACCGCTTTTCAAACGGCAATAGGCACAGCACCAAATCGACCGCACGATGAATGCTGTCCACGCGGCTCTGCCGCCACGCCCACACTTGCGGACTGACGTACTGCACCGTGGGTATCGCGGCGGCCCGCAAATCCCGGGCCAGGCGCAAATTGAATTCCGGGGCGTCGATGCCGACGAATACATCGGGTCTGGCGCGCAGCACCTGTCGCCGGATGCGCGCGCGCAGGCGCAGCAAACGCGGCAGATCGCGCAAAATTTCCACCAGTCCCATGACCGCGAGCGACTCGGCCGGCTCCCAGCATTCGCAGCCCGCCGCCAGCATCTTGGGCCCGGCCACGCCAAAGAACTGCGCATCCGGCGCGAGCTGTTGCAGCGCCTTGATCAAGGCGGCGCCGAGGGTATCGCCGGACGCTTCGCCCGCCACCAGCGCGACGCGCAGCGGCGCCTGCATGCCCGGGTGCCTGTCTGAGTATTCCGCGTGACCCGCGGCGGCCGGGATACTCAGACTGGGCTCCTAGCGAACGATGCTGCGCGAGCTGTGCTTGATGAATTCGACGAAGGGCCGGATCTCTGCCTGAGTTTCGGCCGCCCGCTCGAGCTCCTCCAAGGCCGAGTGCAATTTCAGGCCCGATCGATAGAGCACCCGGTAGGCGCGCCGGATGTTCTGAATCTGCTCGGCCGTGAAGCCGCGGCGCTTCAGTCCTTCCGAATTGACGCTGTGCGGTACGGCCGGCCTTCCGACCGCCATGACGTAGGGCGGCACATCGCGAGTCACCGCGGCATTGTGCGCAAGGAAACAATGGGCGCCGACCTTCGTGAATTGATGCACGGCCGACAGACCGCCCATGATCACCCAATCGCCGATCTCCACGTGGCCGCCGAGCGTGGCGCAGTTCGCCATCACAATCTGGTCGCCCAGGCGGCAGTCGTGCGCGACGTGCGAATAGGCCATGAATAGATTGTCGTTGCCGATGTGCGTCACGCCCAACCCGTGGGTGGTGCCGCGGTTCACGGTGACGGATTCGCGAAACACGTTGCGGTCGCCGACCTCGAGGCGCGTCGGCTCGCCCCTGTATTTCTTGTCCTGAGGCGCATCGCCCAGCGAGGCAAATTGATAGATCTTGTTGTGCGCGCCGATGCGGGTCGGGCCGTTGATCACCACATGCGGACCAATCCAGGTACCCGGGCCGATCCACACGTCTCGACCGATGATGCTGTATGGCCCGATCGCGACATCCGCCGCGATTTGCGCTTGCGGTGCGATCACGGCGCGCGGGTCGATCACCGCATCGATCATCCGCCCGCTTCCTTGGGGCTGTGCGGCTTAACCATCGCTACCTTGGTCTCGGGGGCAACCATGATTTCCGCGGAGGCTACCTCGGCCCCGTCGACCTCCGCCACGCCGTGAAATTTCCAAATCCCCTTGAAGGCGCGCTTCAGCCACACCTTGAGCATGAGCTGATCGCCGGGCTCCACCGGCTTGCGAAATCTCGCATTGTCGATCGCGACAAAATAAAAGCGCGTATCCGAGTCGGGCACCACATCGACGGTTATAAATGCGAGGATGCCCGACGTCTGAGCCAGCGCCTCGATGATCATGACGCCGGGCATTACCGGCCGGTGCGGGAAATGCCCCGGAAAGAACGGCTCGTTGACGGTGACATTCTTCAGCGCGTGAATGTACCGCCCCGCCTCGCAGGCGAGCACCCGATCGACCAGCAAGAACGGATACCGGTGCGGCAATTGCCGCATGATCGCTTCAATATCCATCTTGAGTGGTTCCGACATTATCGCTCCTTTTCACCAAATTTCCGCAGGTGCGCCACCATACGCCGCCATGCGCGGGTCGGCACGGCGGGCATGCCGCTCGAATAGCTGCCCGCCTCCCGGATCGAGGCGCTGACCATGCTGAGGCCCGTGACTACCACATCGTCGGCGATCGTCAAATGGCCCGCTATGCCCACCATGCCGCCGATCATGCAGCGCCGGCCCAGCGTGGTGCTGCCCGAGATTCCCGTGCAGGCGGCAATGGCGGTGTGCGCGCCGATGGTCACGTTGTGGCCGATCTGGATCAGATTATCCAGTTTGGCGCCCTGTTCGACCACAGTATCCGCGATGGCTCCCCGATCGATGGTGGTGTTCGCGCCGATCTCCACATCGTCGTCGATACGCACGCTGCCGACCTGCGGCACTTTCACCCAGGTGCCCCGATCGGACGCAAAGCCGAAGCCATCGGCCCCGATCACCGCACCGGCATGCACGATGCAGCGCCGCCCGATACGCACGCCGGCGTACAGATTGACCCGAGCGATCAGCCGAGTGTCGTCGCCGACACGGGCGCCGCGCTGCACGATGCAGCCTGGGCCGACCTCAACGCGTTCGCCGATTTCGGCCTCCTCATCTATGACCGCCAGCGGCCCCACGGCCGCCGACGAGTCGATGCGTGCGCTCTTGGCGACCACGGCACTCGGGTGAATTCCGGGCGTAGCGCGCATTTCCGGGTGCAACAGCGATGCGATGCGCGCATAAGCCAGGTAGGGATTCGGTGTGATGAGCGCGTCAACCGGGCAGCCTTCGGCCTCGACGGCGGTAACCACCACCGCGCTCGCGCGCGTGTCCTTCAGGCCCTTGCGGTAGCGCGAATTCGCCAAGAAGCTCACGCTCCCGGGCGTCGCCTGCAAGAGCGTCGCAACGTGCGAGACCTTAAGGTCGGGCGACCCGCGCAACGTCAAGCCAAAGCGTACCGCCAATTCGCCCAGGCTGATTTCCGGTTGCACTTGCGCACATCCCCGTGCGAAAGCCTCGGGAAGCTATTTGATGCCGCCGGCGGGCTTGGCCGGGGCTGCGCTCGCCGGAGGCGAAGCGGGCAAGGTTGCCGGCTTGGTATTGAGCACCGCCAGCACGTTCGCCGTGATGTCGAGCGGCCCTTTGGCAAAAAACACGCCGTCGCCCAGCACCAGATCGAAGCCCTGCGCATTCGCATAGCCCTGGATCTCTTGCACCAGATAGCGCTGCACTTTGCCGATTTCCTCGTTGCGCCGGGTCGAGGCGTCGTCCTGGAACTCCCCGGCTTTGCGCGAGAACTCGCGCTGCTGATCGCGCAGGGACTTTTCGGCCTTGGCTCGATCGGCCTCCGCCATGACCGCGCCTTCTTTCTGCAATTTCTCATCCCTGGCCTTGAGATCGTTCTGCATGGTCAACAATTCGCGGCGGCGCGGCGCGAATTCATTCTCGAGAGCCTGCATGGCGGTCTTGGTCTGCGGGGCCTCTTCCAAGAGCTTCTGGAAATTGACCACGCCCATTTTGATTTCCGCGCTCGCCGTGCCGGACATCATGAGCCCGCACAGGCCGATGGCCAGGAATGGAATACTGCGATTGAAAGTCGACATGTTGATTTCTAAGACCTCGAAATATAATGGGTCAAAACGCCTGACCGATAGAAAACTGAAACCGCTCCGTTTGGTCGCCGAAAATCACCGTGTTGCCCTGATACGCGTTCAACGGTATGGCGTATGAGAAGCGGAACAGACCCAGCGGCGCGAGCCACTGAACCGCAAGGCCGGTGGATCTCTTTAGATTAGCATAACTGAAGTGGTAGTCGACCGGCGTAATGTCGTCCACGCCCAGGAACTGAACCTTGTTCCCGGTATAAAAGACATTTCCGAGGTCATAGAACCAGCTGACCCGAGCGGCGCTTCTCCACTTGTCAGGCACCGGAAACAGCAGTTCCAGCCGGCTTACGACCCGAAAGTTTCCGCCGAACGGGTTGCCGTAGCCGATGTTGTCGCGGGGCCCCAGTGTGCTCTCGCGAAATCCGCGGACGCTGTCCGGTCCGCCCGCGAAATAATTCAAGTAGGGCGGCAGGAACGTGGTTTTGCCCAGCGACGAGGCATAGTCCAGGCTCGCGTTGTACTGCAGCAGCCATTTGTGCCAGATCGGGATGTACTGCAGGTATTGCGAATTCAGGGCGTAATAGCGGACCGAGCTCACAGGCACGGAGTATCGGCCCGACAGCGCCAGATGCATCCCGCGATCGGCGAACAAAGCTCGATTGCGCGTGTCGAGGTTCCAACCGGCACTGGCTTCGAACGTGTAGAAGTCCGTGCCGTAAACCGTGTAGGGGTTGTCCAGCGAATTGATCTGCCCGTCGCCGTTGGTGTCGCTGAGATAACTGGTGAAGGTGCTGCCGTTGCTTTTCACCCAATCGATGGATTGCTGCGAGCTGTAGCCCTGTGAAACCACCAGCTCGTTCTTGTTCACCGACGTGCCGACCTGCACGTACTGATACTCCGTGATGGGATAGGACCAGTTGACCGCCCCGGTCAGCTGTTTGGTCGAGAACTTCGATGCGGCCGCGACGAATTGAATGACGTCGCGATAGGTCACCGACACGGTGCGGGCCACACCGTCGATCGTCGTGTACGGATCGGTACGCGCCATGGTGTAGGTCTTGCTGTATATGCCGGCATTGACCTCGAGCGCGATGCGATCGCCGGTGCCCATGAAATTGCTGTGGACGAAATTGGCGTTGAGACTCACTCCCTGAGCCTGCGAATAGCCGATGCCGCCGCCGAATTGTCCGGGCAGGCCTTCCTTGATGTTGAAGTCCACATCCACCAAATCCGCGCTGCCCGGGACCGGTTTGGTCTCGAATTCGACCTTTTCTATGTAGGGCAGGCGCTGCAGCCGCTCTTTCGAGCGCTCGACCGCCGAATTCGACAGCCAGCCGCCTTCGAGCTGGCGCATTTCACGACGCAGCGTTTCGTCGTTGATTGCCGTTGTATTGTTGAAATTGATGTGCCTCACATAGACCCGATTACCCGGCTCGATGAAGAAGGTCAGCGATACGGTTTTTTTATCGTTGTCGGTGGTCGGCACCGGATCAATCTTGGAGAAGGCGTAGCCGTCCGCGCCGAGGCGATAGCTCATCAGCTCCTGCGAACTGGTGACCTGCTTGCGCGAATAGATATCGCCGGGCTTGATCAGCAGCAGGTTGCGCAGCTGCGCCTCGGGGACCACCATGGTACCGGCGAGCTTGATCTCCGACACCCTGAAAACGTCCCCCGGATTGACGTTGATGGCGATGTACATGTCGTCTTTTTCGGGAGTGATGGTGACCTGGGTCGACTCGATCTGGAAGTTGGCGTAACCGCGGTCCATGAAGTACGAACGGAGCTTTTCCAGATCGCCGGTCAACGACTCACGCGAGTAGCGGTCGTCTTGCTTGTACCACGACAGCCAATTCGGCGTTTTTAACTCGAACGTATCGAGCACGTCCTTGTCCTTGAACTTGGCATTGCCGACCAGGTTGATCATCTCGATCTTGGCGCGCTTACCTTCCTTGATGTCGACCACGACGTCGACCTTGTTTCCCGGCAAGTCGGTTACCTTGGTGTCCACCCGCACCGCGTACTTGCCGCGGCTGAAATATTGGTCGGTGAGGTATTGCTTGACTTCATCGAGCACCGAACGGTCGAATGTCTTGCCTTGGGCGAGACCGACGTTGCGCAAGCTCTTCTGCAAATCCTCCGTCTTGATGTCCTTGTTGCCTTTGATCTCGAACTTGGCGATCGACGGCCGCTCGATCACCACCACCAGCAGGGTGTTGCCGTCGCGCCGCAACTCGACGTCGCGGAAGAAGCCCGTGGCGTAAAGCGCGCGCATGGCCTCGCCGATGCGCTGCTGATCGAGGTGATCGCCGATATTGACCGGCAAATAATTGAATACCGTGCCCTCGGATATGCGCTGCAATCCTTCGATACGAATATCCCCTACGGTGAACGAATCCTGCGCGCCCTGCGCATACAGATGCATCCCCAGCGGCTGGATGGCTAGCGCCATCAAGCAGATCAACCGAAATTTAAGCCGCACGCGATGTCGACCGCATGCAATCTCGATGGGCGGCGCGCGCGACGCAGCGCCGCTCCAGCGGCTCAAACTTGAGGTAGATCATGATTTCCCATTAGTTCAAATGTCTGGAGATATCGTTATAGAATGCGAGGCTCATCAGCAGGACCAGCAAGGCTATCCCCAGCTGCTGTCCGAAATTCTGGGCGCGCTCCGACAGCGGGCTCCCCTTGGCGGCTTCCACCAATTGATACAGCACCTGACCGCCGTCGAGCAGCGGCACCGGCAGCAAATTGAGCACACCCAAACTCACGCTGATGATGGCCAGGAAGGAAATGAATGCCGTCGCTCCCAAATAGGCGCTGATGCCCGCGAACTCGGCAATGCTGATCGGGCCCGAGATGTTCTTGGCCGACACCTGTCCGGTGACGATGCGCGAGAGCATCTGCACCGTGATGGACGACATATCCCAAGTCTTGCGCACGCCGGCCGCGAGAGCGGCAAGCGGTCCCGATCGGCGCATCTCGACCAATCCCGGCGGCCATACCCGCGGGCCTTTTTCGTCGAGCATGATGCCGAGCCGGCCGACCGTTGTGCCCTGCTCGGTCACCGCCGGCACCACGGTAACGAACCGCAGGCGCGCGCCGGCGCGCTCGACGTCGATCGAAATTTCGCGCCCTGCCGAGCCAATCACGACCGATTGGAAATTCGCGCTGTTGCCGATTGGCTGGTCGTCGACCGCCAACAGCCGGTCGCCGGCGCGCAGGCCCGCGCGCGCTCCCGCACTGCCCGGCGGCGCAGACCGTACCAGCGATACCGCCTCCCAAGTGGCCAAATCGAAGCCCAGGCCCTGCAATAGCCTGCCGGGCTCCGTCAACGGACGCCTATCCGAGGTGACGCGCAACGTCAGCGCGCGTTCGCTGCCGTCACGGCGCACGCGCAGCGGTATCGCACCGTCATCCGCCACCTGACGCAGCAGATCCATCTGCAGCTGTTCGGTGTCCTCGACATCGTGATCGCCGACTTTTACGATTTGATCGCCTCGCCGCAAACCGGCATCGGCGGCGGGACTATCGAGCCGTACCTGCCCGACCACCGGCTTGACGACTTCGGTGCCGGCCATCGCCAAGATCGCGTAGAGCAGCGATGCAAATATGAGATTCATGGCCGGCCCGGCCAGCAACACCGCGATGCGATGCAAGATGGGTTTTCGCGTGAACGAGCGCTGCAGTTCCGCGGGCGGGACCTCGCCCTCGCGCTCATCGAGCAGCTTCACGTACCCGCCCAACGGTATGGCCGCCAGACAATATTCGGTGCGGTCGGCGTCGCGGCCGACCCGCATCAACAGCGGTTTGCCGAAGCCGATGCTGAAGCGCAATACCTTGAAGCCGAGTTTCTTCGCAACCCAATAATGTCCGAACTCGTGAACGGCAACCAATATTCCGATCGCAACCAAGAAGGCGGCGGCAAAGATCAGCATCTTCATGCGAGGGCTCCATTCGCAGGCTCGATCAACGCGAGTGCCAGGCGCCGCGCTTGGGCATCGGCATCCAAGACATCTCCCAAAACACTCACCGGACGCGAATCGAGACGCTGCAGCACACCGTCAATGACCGCGGCAATGCCGGTAAAGTTCAAGCGCCGGTCAAGAAAGGCCTGCACCGCGACCTCGTTGGCCGCGTTCAACACCGCCGGGGCGGTGCCGCCGGCGCGCGCCGCCGCCCTGGCAAGTCCGAGACTGGGGAAACGCACGTGATCCGGGGGTTCGAATTCCAACCGGCCGATCTGACCTAGCTCGAGGGATTGTACACCGGAATCCACCCGCTCCGGCCAGGCCAGTGCTTGCGCGATGGGGGTGCGCATGTCGGGTGCGCCGAGTTGCGCCAGCGTCGAGCCGTCGACGTATTCCACCAGCGAATGCACCAGGCTTTGCGGATGCACCACCACCTCGACCCGCGACTCGGGTAATGCAAACAGCAATGTTGCCTCGATCACTTCGAGGCCCTTGTTCATAAGCGTGGCGGAGTCGACGGAAATTTTTCGGCCCATTTTCCACTTCGGGTGATCGCAGGCCTCGGCCGGCGTCACACTGTCGAGCCGTGCGAGCTCCGTCAAGCGAAACGGACCGCCCGATGCGGTCAAGATCACGCGCACGACCCCGCGTGCCGCTTCTCCGGGGAGGTAGCCGGCCGGCATGCACTGAAAGATCGCATTGTGCTCGCTGTCTATGGGGATCAGCTCGGTTCTCGAGCGGCGCACTTCGTCCATCAACAAGCGCCCCGCCATCACCAGGGCTTCCTTGTTGGCCAGCAGCAC
This sequence comes from Gammaproteobacteria bacterium, assembly GCA_037440085.1. Classification (GTDB taxonomy): domain Bacteria; phylum Pseudomonadota; class Gammaproteobacteria; order Steroidobacterales; family Steroidobacteraceae; genus Bog-1198. The sequence continues at coordinate 12,957 of JBBIUT010000015.1, read as the reverse complement.
GCGCTTGCCGGCGCGCACCGCCGCGAGCGTCGGGAGCAATCCGGCCGCGCCGACGATCGCGGCCATCACCGCCTGAACGTTGCCGCCGGCCACCGCAGACGCAAGCGCGTCGACCCCGCCTTCCACCCGGGTCGAGGAGCCGGAAGCCTTCAATGCCGCGCGAGCCTGCGTCGCGGCCTCGGCGTCGACCATGACCACGGTGTCGGGCTGAAATTTGAGCGCCTGCTCGACAACGGTTTGCCAGCTTCCATAGGCCCCCAGCATGGCGACTCGAAATCGCTGCGGATGCAGTTCGATTACTCGCAGGGTACTGCGGCCGATGCTGCCGGTGGAACCCAAGATCGCAATGCCGCACGGCGCACTCATGCGACCACGCCGGATCCGAACAACCCCAAGGCGTACAAAGGCGCCGCGGCCGTCACACTGTCGATACGATCCATGATCCCGCCGTGCCCCGGCAGCAACCCGCCGCTGTCCTTGAGCCCGGCCGAGCGTTTGAACATGCTCTCGGTCAAATCCCCAACCACGGAGAAAATACCCACGGCGCAGCCGAATGCGACGCACGGCAGCACCGGCAAACCGAAATACAACGCGCCGCAGGAGGCGACCAACGCCACCGCGCAGAGTCCGCCGATCGCGCCTTCCCAAGTCTTGCCGGGACTCACGCGCGGTGCCAGTTTGCGCCGGCCGAAATTGCGGCCGGCGAAGAACGCGCCGATGTCCGCGCCGATCACCAACAGCAGCAGCCACAGAACGATTTGCGGGCCGCGAGCAAATCCGTTGCCGGCGATCGCAAGCCTAGAGAGCGCCACGAAGGCGGGGACCAGCACCGGCACGCCGCACAGCAGCGCGAAGCGCGGCTGATGCCGCTCGGGCGCGAGCACCAGCCACAGGAAGGCGATCAGCCACCACACGCAGGCGCCGCTCAGCAAAATCAACAGATGCTTCGGATCGCCGGTCCACAGCCAGCTCAACAGCAACAAGAGCGCGATCGCGCATGCATAGGCCGATCGCGCCGCCGCGCCGCGCAAGCCGCCGAAGCCGGCCCATTCCCACGCTCCGACGGTCGACAGCGCGGCGAATGCAAACACCGTCCCCTGCGGCGCCAGCGCGAACAGGCCGAGCAGCAGCAAGCCGATCAACACCGCCGCGGTCAGGACTCGCAGTCTAAGCATCCGCTTTCACCGCCAGCTGCGCGGAGGTCTTGCCGAAGCGGCGTTCGCGTTGCGCGAAGAACGCGAACGCCGCTTCGAGATCCGCGGTTGAGAACTCCGGCCACAACACGTCGCTGAAGTACAGCTCCGTATAGGCGAGATTCCACAGCAGGAAATTGCTGATTCGCCGTTCGCCGCCGGTGCGAATCAACAGATCGGGATCCGCCATCCCGCCGAGCGCGAGGCGCGCTGCGACCTGGGCTTCTCCGATTTCCGACGGCGACAGAATTCCGGCGCTGACGTCGGCCGCGAGCGAGCGGCAGGCCTGGGTAATGTCCCAACGGCCGCCGTAAGCCATCGCCACCGACAGTCCGAGTCCCGGATTGCCTTCGGTCAGCGACTCCGCATCCACCATGCGCCGTTTGAGTTCGCCGCCCAACATTTCCCGGTCGCCGATGAAGCGTATGCGCACCTGGTTGCGGTGCAGATTCGCCGCCTCGCGCGACAGGGAGTCGAGGAACAGATTCATGAGCATGCCGACCTCGTCGGCCGGCCTGCGCCAATTCTCGCTGCTGAAGGCGAACAACGTCAGGTAGCGCACCTTGCGCCGTGCGCACTCCTCGACCACTCGGCGAACCACCTTGACGCTGGCGCGGTGACCGGCCGGCCGCGGCAAGCCGCGCGAGCGGGCCCATCGACCGTTCCCGTCCATGATGATCGCGACATGCTGAGGCGCGTCGGCCATTTTATATGGTGTTATGCGGGTCCCGCCGGGGTCAGACCTGCATCAATTCCTTTTCCTTGTCGGCCATCGCGTGGTCAATCTCCGCGACGTACTTGTCGGTCAGCTTCTGGATGTCGTCCTGGGCGCGCCGATCGTCGTCTTGTGCGATCTTCTTCTCCTTGAGCATTTCCTTCAGCTGGTTCATGACCTCGCGGCGCACGTTGCGCACCGACACGCGGGCGCTCTCCGCTTCCGATCGCACCACCTTGGTGATGTCGCGGCGCCGTTCTTCGGTCAAGGCAGGCATCGATATTCTGATCAGCTGCCCGGCCGTGTTCGGCGTAAGCCCGAGGTCCGATTTGAATATCGCCTTCTCGATGATCGGCACCATCGCCTTCTCCCAAGGCGTCACGGTCAGCGTACGCGCATCCTCGGCCGCGATGTTGGCCACCTGGTTCAACGGCATTTCCGATCCGTAGTAATCGACCTTGATGTGTTCGATCAGACTGGTGTGCGCACGGCCGGTGCGCAGCTTCTTCAGCTGATCCCTGAATGTCGACACGCATTTCTGCATGCGTTGGGCCGCATCCTTCTTGAGTTCTTCGAGCATAGGTACTCCCCCTTTATGGTCCGGCGCAAACGACGGTGCCCACGTCCTCACCTTGAACAATTCGTACAAGATCGCCCGCGTTAAACAAGTTGAAGACCTGCAGCGGCAAGTTGTTTTCCCTGCACATCACTATCGCGGTGGCGTCCATCACATTGAGGCGGTCGTTCAAGACCTGATCGAAAGTCAAACGCCTATACCGCTTGGCGTCGTGATTCTGCAGCGGATCCGAATCGTAAATGCCGTTCACCTTGGTCGCCTTCAGCAGGATATCCGCATTGATTTCGATGGCGCGAAGACTCGCCGCGGTATCCGTGGTGAAGAAAGGATTGCCGGTGCCGGCCCCGAAAATGACGACGCGGCCCTTCTCCAGGTGGCGCACCGCACGGCGGCGAATGTAGTCTTCGCAAACCTCGTTTATGCGCAGCGCCGACATGACACGGGCATAAGTGCCGAGACTTTCGAGCGCGTCCTGCATCGCGAGCGCATTGATCACCGTGGCCAACATGCCCATATGGTCGGCGGTGACTCGATCCATGCCGGCACGGGCGAGGCCTGCGCCGCGAAAAATGTTCCCGCCGCCGAGCACCACCGCGACCTGCACGCCCATTTGCGTCAGATCCCTGATTTCGCCCGCGATGCGCTTGAGGATCTTTGGATCGATTCCATAATCCTCGCTGCCCAACAATGCCTCGCCGGACAATTTCACCAAGATTCTGCGGTAGCGTGCCGTCGGCGTTATGTCCGTCATGATTCCGTACCCTACTACAAAAGACCCCGCCGGCGCGGGGTCCCTAGGAGCCTGTCTGAGCATTCCGCGTGATTCGCTTCATCCATCGTTGTCGCCTCTTCGTTGGGTGTCACCCAACCGCGTCGGATCCGCCTCGGCTAAAGCGGAATCTGTCACGGTCGCGGCCACGGGGAATACTCAGACAGGCTCCTATGTCACATTTATCGGGTCCCTGGCAATGGGGACTAGTGCTTTTTCAGCCCGTCGCCGCCCTGCGCGGCCTTGTCCTGCGCCTTCACCTGCGCCATCACCTCGCCGACGAAATCGTCCTGCTTCTTTTCGATGCCGGCGCCGACTTCGTAGCGCACGAATTGCACCACCTTGGCTCCCGACTTCTTGACCAGTTTACCGACCGTGGATTCCGGATCCTTGACGAACGGTTGGCCGAGCAGGGTGATCTCCGCCAGGAACTTGCGCAGCCGCCCCTCCACCATCTTGGCGATGATATCCGGCGGCTTCTTTTCGCCCTTGGTCTGATCGGTCAGGATCTCGCGCTCCTTGTCGAGCACGGCGGCCGGCACCTCGGGCGCATCCACATAGGCGGGGTTTGCAGCCGCCACGTGCATGGCCAGGTCGCGCGCAAGGGCTTCGTCTCCGCCTTGCAGCGCCACCAGGCTGCCTATCCGCGATCCGTGGACGTAGGAACCGAGCGCCGTGGGCGCGGCTATGCGCACGAATCGGCGCACGGCGATGTTCTCACCGATTTTGGCTATCAATGCACGGCGCCTCTCATCCAAGGTGCCGGAGCCCTGCGTGAGCAGCAGTAGTCCCTGCACGTCGGCGGGCGAATGCGCCAACGCAGCCTTCGCCAGGTCGCGCGCGAATTCCTGGAACTCGGGGCTGCGCGCCACGAAATCGGTTTCGCAATTGACTTCCACCAGAACCGCGCTGTTGCCGGCGCGCTCCGCGACGACGGTACCTTCCGCCGCGATCCGGGCGGCCTTCTTATCGGCCTTGGCCAGGCCGCTCTTGCGCATGAGTTCGGCCGCCGCGTCCAGATCGCCCTTGGTCTCGACCAAGGCCTTCTTGCACTCCATCATGCCGGCGCCGGTGCGCTCGCGCAGCTGTTTGACCGTGTCTGCCGTAATGTTCATGACCTTCAAACCTGCCGTTGGGCGGTTTTCCTTTCAGTAGATCAAAGTTGGACAATCATCGAGTGGGCGGATCTCGGTCCCGCCCTGCCCTGGGTCGAATCTGTCGAATCCTAAGCGCCGCGCGCCGGTGTACGCCGTCCCACAGGCCGGCGTCGCGGCGCGCTCGCGGGCCGTGTTTCGGCCGGCGCCGTGTCCGGCGTATCGACCTCGTCGGTCTCCACTTCGACTTCGTCGAGCTGGGCGGCGACCGCCGCCGCTCCTGGAATGACCGTCACCGGCACCTTGCGGCGCGGCGCGGGTTTCTTGCCGCGTCCGGCGAAAGGCGGCGCACGGCGGCCGGCCGCTGCGCGCTTCTTCGGATTGCCCTCTTCGTCGAGCTCCACGAATTCGTCTTCACCGACCGGCACTTCCGGCAGCGAAGCCTTGCCTTCCAGCACCGATTCGGCAACACCGCCGGCATAAAGCAATATCGCACGCATGGCGTCGTCATTGCCGGGAATGACATAGTCGATGCCGTCGGGAGAGCAATTGGTGTCGACCACGGCGACCACCGGGATTCCGAGCTTACGCGCCTCGTTGACCGCGATTTCCTCGTGGCCGACGTCGATCACGAACAGCGCATCGGGCAGCGCAGTCATCTCGCGAATGCCGCCGAGACTGCGCAGAAGCTTGTCCATTTCCCGGCGCAGCATCTGCGCCTCTTTCTTTCCGCGGCGATCGAGCGAGCCGTTTTGCGCCATTTCATCGAGCTCATTGAGCCGCTTGATGGACTGGCGAATAGTCTTGAAATTGGTCAACATCCCGCCCAGCCAGCGCTGGTTGACGTAGGGCATTTTGCAGCGCGTGGCTTCCTTCTCGACCGCATCGCGAGCCGAACGCTTGGTGCCGACGAACAGCACCTTGCCGCCTTCGGACGCTACACCCTTGATGAATGCAGCCGCGCGCGCATACAAGGGTTGAGTCTTCTCCAGGTTGATGATGTGAATCTTGTTGCGCTCGCCAAAAATGAACGGCGCCATCTTCGGGTTCCAGAAGCGGGTTTGATGCCCAAAATGGACGCCCGCTTCCAGCATCTGTCGCATTGACACGCTGGTCATAACTAGTACTCCTGTCGGGTTGAGCCTCCGCGTATCCCAATCGGCAACCCGGAAAGCCTTGAAATCGCAAACTGAGCCTGCAAATCCCAGAGGCGGCGCCGGGCACCCGGCCGATTGTGACGACACGCGTGCGGGGTTGTTAAAAATAGCCGCGCTTTATACCATGAACCCTTGTCAGAAACAAAGCCCAAGCCTTTTATGAATGTGACCATCAAGACCGCCGCAGAACAGGACAGAATGCGCGCGTCCGGGCGCCTGGCGGCGAGCGTGCTCGATATGATCGAACCGTTCGTCCAACCCGGGGTCACCACCCAGGAACTCGACCAGCGATGCCATGATTTTATCGTGGATGAGCTCAAATCGATTCCGGCCAACCTCAATTATCGCGGCTTCCCTAAGACCATTTGCACGTCCGTCAACCATGTCGTCTGCCACGGAATCCCCGGGGACAAGCGCTTGAAGAACGGCGACATCATCAATATCGACGTCACCGTGATCCGCGACGGATTCCACGGCGACACCAGCCGCATGTACTTCGCCGGCACCGCCCCGGTGCTCGCCCGCCGCCTCACCGCGGCTTGCTACGAATCCATGTGGCGCGGCATCCGCGCGGTAAAGCCCGGTGCGTACCTCGGCGACATCGGCCATGCAATCCAGACGTTCGCCGAAACCAACGGTTTTTCGGTGGTGCGAGAGTACTGCGGGCACGGCATCGGCCGGGTCTATCACGAGGATCCTCAGGTGCTGCACTACGGCAAACCCGGAACCGGCCTGGAACTCCTGCCCGGGATGACTTTCACCATCGAACCGATGATCAATGCCGGGCGCCGCGACGTGCGGCTGCTACCCGATGGCTGGACGGTGGTGACCAAGGACCAATCGCTCTCGGCGCAGTGGGAACATACGATCTTGGTTACCGAGGACGGGTATGAAGTGCTCACCCTTGGTGCGGCCGCGGCGCAGCCCGCCGCCGCGGCGGCCTCTTGAACGCCGACGCCGGTTATCACGAAACCACGGCTGACTGGGCCTACTTGGGGACGGTGCCCGAGGCGCTGCAAGGCGGTCAATTCTCTCCCTTCGTGTTTCGTCAGGTGCTCGATCACGGCGGTGATTTGCTGCGGGAGCGCTTCCTTGCCGACGATGCGATCGAGGATCTGGTCCGCGACCGCGCGCGTCTGGTCGACATCGCGTTGCGTACCGCGTGGGTGCGCCGCGCCGGCAAGTTCGCCGGCGACTTGGCGCTGGTGGCGGTGGGCGGCTATGGGCGCGGTGAACTGCATCCGAGTTCCGATATCGACATCATGGTTTTGCTGCCGAAGAGCGATTCGGCCGACTGGCAGCCCGATATCGAGAAATTCCTGACCTTTCTCTGGGACATCGGCCTGGAAGTCGGCCACAGCGTGCGCTCCATCGATGATTGCCAGCGCGAGAGCCTCGCGGACATCAGTGTCGCGACCACCCTGTTCGAGGCGCGTCTGCTGGCTGGCCCCGAGGCGCTGTTCGCCGGCATGCGCCGCGCGCTCGCCCCCGATCGGCTTTGGTCGTCGAAGGATTTCTTCGAAGCCAAGGTGAAGGAACAAACCGAACGCCATCACCGCTATTTCGACACCGCCTACAACCTCGAGCCGAACGTCAAATCGAGCCCCGGCGGTCTGCGCGACATTCAGACCATCGGCTGGGTCGCGAAGCGCCATTTTGGCACCGACACACTCGACGAACTGGTGGCGCACGGCTTTTTGACGCGCGACGAGTTGCGGAATCTCAAGGCCGGTCAATCGTTTCTATGGAAAGTGCGATTCGGTCTGCACGTGCTCACCGGCAGGCGCGAAGACCGCCTGTTGTTCGATTATCAGATCAAACTCGCGAAGCTCTTCGGCTACGAGGATGCCAGTTTCACCCTCGCGGTCGAGCAGGTCATGCAGAAGTACTACCGCACGGTCATGGACATCAGCCTGCTCAATGAAATGCTGCTGCAGCTGTTTCGCGAGGCGATCCTCACGCAAAGCGGGCCGCCGATACCGATCAACCCACGCTTCCAAATCCGCAATGATTGCCTGGAAGTGACCAACCCCGAGGTCTTCGCCCGCTACCCGTCGGCACTGTTGGAGCTGTTCGTGCTGTTGCAGCAGCACCCGACGCTGCGCGGCGTGCGCGCCGAGACCATCCGTCTGATCGGCGCCCATGTACGGCTGATCGACGAGGAATTCCGGCAGAATCCGCGCCACCATCGGTTGTTCATGGACATTCTGTGCGCCCCGGTCGGAGTCACGCACGAGCTGCGCCGCATGAATTTGTACGGGGTTCTCGGCCGCTATATCCCCTCCTTCGGCCGAGTCGTCGGACGCATGCAGTACGACTTGTTCCATGCGTACACGGTGGATGCGCACACGCTGTTCGTGGTGAGCAACTTGCGGCGTTTGGCCATCCCGAAATTCAACGAGGAATTGCCGGCGCTGAGCCAGATAATGCAATCCCTCCCGCGTCAGGAACTCGCCTACCTGGCGGCGCTGTTCCACGACATCGCCAAGGGCCGCGGCGGCGATCACTCCGAGCTTGGTGCCGTCGATGCCGAGGCGTTCTGCCTGGAGCAGGGGCTCGGCCGCTACGAGGCGCGCCTCGTCGCCTGGCTGGTGCGCAATCATTTGATTTTGTCCATTACGGCTCAGAAGAAAGACATCAGCGATCCGGACATCATTCATGATTTCGCCCGGCGCGTCGGCGATCAAGCGCATCTGGATTATTTGTACGTATTGACCGCCGCCGATGTCCGCGGCACCAATCCGAAACTGTGGAATGCCTGGAAATCCCGCCTGTTCGAGGAGTTCTACGAGCGCACCAAGCGCGCGCTGCGCCGCGGGCTGGAAACCCCGGTCGATCAGGAGGAACTGATCCGCGAAACGCAGGAGCAGGCTCGGGCGGCGATGCCGGCGATCCCGCAGGAGCAAATAGCGCGGGTGTGGTCGCAGTGGACCGAGGCGTATTTCCTGCGCTACACCCCGGAAGAGATCGCCTGGCAGACCGGCGTATTGGCGAGCCGCGACCCCGGCGATGACGCCCCCCTGGTTGCGGTACGACAATTGACGGACCGCGGAGGCACCGCCGTGCTCACCTTTACGCCGCATCGTCTGCACAGCTTCGCGCGCACGACCGCGGTGCTCGATCAGATGGGCCTGAACGTCGTGGACGCGCGCCTGATCACCAGCGCCAATGGATTCAGCCTGGAAACCTACGTGGTTCTCGAAGACAACGGCGCGGTGATCGCCGATCCGGCGCGCATCAGCGAAATCGAGCGCGAACTGTGGCGCAATCTGCAGCAACCGGAGGATTCGCCGTTGCACGTGACGCGCCGCGCGCCGCGTCAAGTGCGCATGTTCTCGACGCCGACTCAGGTCAATTTCACCTTGGACAGCCGCAATAATCGCACCATCCTCGAATTGATAGCCGCCGACCGCCCCGGACTGCTCTCCGAAGTCGGCAAGGTATTCAAGACCGGGGGTATAGCGATCAACGGCGCGAAGATCATGACCGTCGGCGAACGCGCCGAGGACGTCTTCTATATCACCGATCTGGATGGCGGCCTGCTGCAAGAGGAGGCCTGCAACAGGGTGCAGGATTCCTTGGTGCGCGCCCTAGATCGGCGCGACGCGACGGCGCGGATATGAACCCGGAAATGCTGGAAATGCGCAGCCTCATCGAGAGCGCCTACGAATCGCGAGCCGAGATCACGCCCGAAACGGCCTCTGCGGCAGTCCGCGCCGCGGTCGAGGCCGCGGTCGGATTGCTCGATGCGGGAAGCGCGCGCGTGGCGGAGAAGAACGGCGGCGGATGGCGGGTCAACGAGTGGTTGAAGAAGGCCGTGCTGCTGTCGTTTCGCATCGCCCGGAACATACCGATGAGTTCGGCCGGTTTGAGCTTCTACGACAAGGTGCCGTTGAAATACAGCGGGTGGACGGAGGCGCAGTTCGCGGCGGCGGGGGTGCGCGTGGTGCCGCCGGCGACGGTGCGCCGCGGTGCGTTCGTCGCGCCCAATGTGGTGTTGATGCCGAGTTACGTCAACATCGGCGCCTATGTCGATTCCGGCACCATGGTCGATACCTGGGCCACGGTGGGTTCCTGCGCGCAGATCGGCAAAAACGTGCATTTGTCGGGCGGCGTCGGCATCGGAGGCGTGCTCGAGCCGCTGCAGTCGAACCCGACCATCATCGAGGACGACTGCTTCATCGGCGCCCGCTCGGAAATCGTCGAAGGGGTGGTCGTCGAAGCCGGCGCGGTGATCTCGATGGGCGTGTTCATCGGACAGAGCACGCGTATCTATGATCGCGAACGCGATCAGGTCCTCTACGGACGGGTTCCGGCCGGGGCCGTCGTGGTACCGGGTACCCTCCCGTCCGCCAACGGCAAGTACGGTCTTGCGTGCGCGGTCATCGTGAAGCGGGTGGACTCGCAGACTCGGGCCAAAACCGCGCTGAACGAACTATTGCGCAACATCGATGATTGACGGGGCCGGGCGCCGGCTCAACCGAAGCGGCCGGTGATGTAATCCTCAGTGAGCTTCTGCTGAGGATTCGTGAAAACGAGATCCGTCGGCCCGACTTCGACCAAAACTCCCAGGTGAAAGTATGCGGTACGCTGCGATACTCGCGCCGCCTGATGCATGTTGTGGGTCACGATCACAATCGCGTAATTCGCCCGCAGCTCGTCGATCAGGTCCTCGATCTTTGCACCCGCGATCGGATCGAGCGCGGAGGTCGGCTCGTCCATCAGGATTACCTCGGGATTTATGGCGATCGTTCGCGCAATGCACAGGCGCTGCTGCTGGCCGCCGGACAGGCTCGTCCCGGGCTGCGACAATCGGTCCTTGACCTCGTCCCACAAACCCGCCCGTTGCAAACTGACGTGGACGAGCTCATCCATGTTAGTGCGATTCTTCGCAAAACCATGTATGCGCGGCCCGTAGGCGACGTTGGCGTAGATCGAGTGCGGGAAAGGCGTCGGCTTCTGAAATACGATTCCAACCCGCGCGCGCAGCTGCGCCACGTCTTGAGCGGGATCGTAGATGTTCTGGCCGTCCAGGGTTATCGTTCCATCCACGCGTGCGCTGGCAATCGTGTCGTTCATGCGATTGAGGCAGCGCAGAAACGTCGATTTCCCGCAGCCCGAAGGGCCGATCATGGAAAGCACCTGGTTTCGCCCGATGTCGAGACTGACGTTCTTCACCGCATGCTTGTCGCCGTAATGCACATTGACGCGGCGCGCCGTCATGACCGGGTCCTGGACCGAGTCGCGCGCGGCCGCGCCACGCTCGCCCGCCGCGGACGGTGCGGCCGGATCGGCCCGCATAAGCGGCTCTTCGGCGGTCTGGTCCTCGGCTGTCACGATATTCCGGTTCCCCTATCCGAAGCGGCCAGTGATGTAATCGTCCGTCTTGCGATTCTTCGGAGCGGTGAATATCTCGCTCGACGGCCCGATTTCCACCAGCTCGCCCAAGTACATGAAACCGGTGACGTTGGCCACGCGCGCCGCCTGTTTCAAATTGTGGGTCACCATCACGATGCAATATCTTTCGCGCAGCGCCTGCAGAGTCTCCTCCAATTTGAGCGTCGAGATCGGATCGAGCGCAGCCGTCGGCTCATCGAGCAGCAGCACCTCGGGTTGTACGGCAATCGTGCGCGCGATGCACAGGCGCTGCTGCTGTCCGCCCGACAAACTGCGGCCATCGGCATGCAATTTATCCTTGACCTCATCCCATATCGCCGCATCCCTGAGGGCGGACTCCACCCGCAACCGCAGATCGGCGCCGTGTACTCCGCCCGCGAGCCGCAGGCCGAAGGCCACGTTATCGAAGACCGTCATCGGAAACGGCGTGGGCTTCTGGAACACCATTCCGACCCGGTAGCGCAGATCCGCGACATCGACCGCGGGGCCCAGTATGTCCCGGCCGCCGATCAGCACCTCGCCTTGCGCACGCTGATTCGGGTAGAGCGCGTACATTCGATTCATCACGCGCAGCAGCGTCGATTTTCCGCAGCCCGAGGGGCCGATGAACGCGGTGATCGAGCGATCGAACAATCTGATATTGATGTCTTTGAGCGCCTGCAGCGCCCCATAGAAGAAATTGAGGCTGCGAGTTTCAATCATGGGAGGCCGAGCATCGACCGGCTCCTGCGCCGCGGCGGCCGGCCGCGGCGCGCGGGTCTTCAAGTGTTTCGGCAGCTTCGGCGAAGGAATCGTCATCTGTCGGACTCGCCTTTCGATTGCAGCAGAGCCAGCAATGTCCGGGCGGAAATGCTCAATATCAATATGCTCATCGTGATGATCAGAGCGCCCGCCCAGGCCAAGTTCTGCCAGTCCTTGTACGGGCTCAGCGCGAATTGGAATATGACCACGGGGAGGTTCGCCATCGGCGCATTGAGATCGGTGCTCCAAAATTGATTATTGAGCGCCGTAAAGAGCAGCGGCGCGGTCTCGCCGCTGATGCGCGCAATCGCCAGCAGCAGGCCGGTGACGATGCCGCTGCGTGCGGCCGGATACAATATGCTGATGATGGTTCTCCACGGATAGGCGCCGAGCGCCGCGGAAGAGTCCTTCATCCCGATCGGCACCAGATTGAGCATGTCCTCCGTGGTTCTCAGGGTCACCGGGATGGCGAGCACCGCCAGTGAAACGGCTCCGGCAATCGCGGAGAAATGCCCCATGCGCACCACGACGATTTCATAAATGAAAAGACCGACGATGATCGACGGTGCGCTCAGCAGCACATCGTTGATGAAGCGCACCAGCACGCTCAAACGCGAGTTCCTGCCGTATTCCGCGAGATACGTCCCCGCAAGCACGCCGATCGGCGAGCCGATCAGAATACCGAGCAGCGTCATGACCGCGCTGCCGTACAGCGCATTGAGCAATCCGCCCTGGCCGCCCGGAGGCGGCGTCATTTGCGTGAAGAGATGCCAGGACAGGCCGGCGACGCCACGGGAAATCAAGGTCCAGAGGATCGCGGCCAGGCAGGCGAGCCCCGCAAGGGTCGCAATCAGCGACAGAGCCAGGAATGCGCCGTTCTTGAACTTGCGGAAACCGCGGCGGGTCATAGTGAAAGCGACGCGCGCCGCTGCATCCTGCGCAGCATCGCCTGGGCGGCGGCGATGACCGAAAATGTGATCAGAAACAGCAACAGCCCCAAGGCGATCAGCGAAGAGGTATACAGATCGCCGACCGCCTCGGTGAACTCGTTGGCTATCGACGATGAAATCGTGGTGCCGGGCGCGAGCAGCGATGAACTGATGCGGTGCGCGTTGCCGATCACGAAAGTCACGGCCATCGTTTCACCGAGCGCACGCCCCAACCCCAGCATGACGCCGCCGACGATTCCGACCCGCGAATGCGGCACGACGACGTGCCAGATCACCTCCCAGGTCGTCGCCCCCAATCCATAACCCGACTCCTTGAGCATGGGCGGAACCGTATCGAACACGTCGCGCATGGTTGCCGCGATGA
>JBBIUT010000014.1:47414-56480 GCA_037440085.1 Gammaproteobacteria bacterium | reverse complement strand
CGCAGCTCACGTTTTCGCAGCTAGCGGGGCGCAAACACTCGAAAATCCAAGTGCTTACGGGTAGCCTTGCGCGTTATGGCAAGAATCGACGCGTTCCTCAAGTTAGGTGTGGCGCAGGGCTGCTCGGATCTGCACCTGGCGGTCGGCGTGCCCCCGATGCTGCGCATGCACGGGGATCTGATGCCGATCAAGTTTCGCGAGCTCGGAGGGGCGGAACTCGAAGGTTACATAACGGAGGTCTTGACCCAATCCCAGCAGAAGCACCTGCGCGAGGGAAACGACCTCGACTTCTCCTATGTATCGACGGAAGGGGGCCGGTTTCGCGTCAATGTCTTTCGCAAAGAGACCGGCATCGGGGCCGCCTTTCGATCCATTCCGACGCAGATGCCGAGCATAGAACAGCTTGGGCTACCCCCGATCGTGCGCAAGCTCTGCGATTATCATCAGGGAATGATCCTGGTCACCGGCTCGACCGGCACCGGCAAGACCACCACGCTGGCCGCGATGATCGATTACCTGAATACGACGCGCACCCTCAACATCATCAGCTTGGAGGACCCGATCGAGTTCGTTCACCGCAGCAAGTCGAGCCAGGTCATCCAGCGCGAGTTGGGAACGCACCTGCCGTCGTTTGCCGAGGGCGTGCGCGCCGCGATGCGCGAGGATCCGGACGTGATTCTGGTCGGCGAGTTGCGCGATGCCGAAACCATCGCAATGGCAATGACGGCGGCGGAGACCGGGCACCTGGTGTTGGGCACCTTGCACACCACCAGCGCCACCAAAACCATCGATCGAATCATCGATGCCTTGCCGACCGAAGAGCGCGAACAGACCAAGAGCTTTCTGTCCTCGAGTTTGATCGCGGTAATCACCCAGGTCTTGCTCAAGGCCCCCGATCAGCGCGCGCGACGCGCCGTTTGCGAGATCATGGTGCTCACCAAGGCCATCGGCAAACTGATCATGACCGATCAGTCGCATCAGATTCCGAGCCAGCTGCAAATGGGCAAGGAATACGGCATGCAATTGCTGGATCAAGCACTGCTCGCGGCGATCAACGCCAAGGAAGTCGATCCGGATCAAGCTTATTCGTACGCAACCGACAAGCGCCAATTCCAGCGGTTCGTCACCGACATGAGCGGCGCCCCCCCGATCGAGCCCGCCGCGACGTGATGGCGCCATGCCGGCCATAGACGCTTTTTTGATGCAGGTATTGGAGCGCGACGGCTCGGATCTGCACTTTCTCGCAGGCGATATCCCGCGAGTGCGCCAGTATGGAGAACTCAAGCCACTGGGCTCCGAGCCGCTCGACGCCGAGATGGTCAAGACGACGCTGTATGAGATCATGCCGAAACTGTCGGTCGAGCGCTTCGAGGCGAAGGACGGTACCGACTTCGCCCACAGCATTGCGGGCGTCGCTCGATTCCGCGTCAATGTCATGCGCCAGCTGAACGGCATGGGCGCTGTGTTCCGCGCCATCCCGTCCAAGGCGCGCACCGCCGAGGAGCTCAAGCTGCCCGAGGCCGTTCTCAATTTGTGCAGGATCAACAACGGACTGATCCTGGTCACGGGAAAGACCGGATCCGGCAAGTCCACCACGCTCGCCGCGATGATCGACGACATCAACACCCGCGAAAAGGGCCACATTCTCACCATCGAGGATCCGATCGAATTTGTGCACTTGCGCAAGAACTGCCTCATCAGCCAGCGCGAGATCGGCGTGCACGCGGCCTCCTTCTCGAGCGCGCTGCTGTCGGCGTTGCGCGAGGATCCCGACGTGATTCTGGTCGGCGAGCTTCGCGATCTGGAGACCATGAGCATCGCGGTGACCGCAGCGGAAATGGGCATCCTGGTGATGGGTACGCTGCACACCAATGGGGCCGCAGCCACCGTCGATCGCCTGGTCAATGCGTTCCCCGCCGACAAGCAACCCCACGTGCGCACCATGCTCTCGACCAGCCTGCGCGGGGTGGTCTCGCAGCAGCTCATCCCCAAGACGGACAAAAAGGGCCGCGTCGCCGCGCTCGAAATCCTGATCAACACTCCAGCCATTTCCAATTTGATACGCCAGGGCAAGATGGATCAATTGGAAAACGGAATGCAGACCGGATCCGCATCCGGCATGCGCCTGATGGACGCGGCAATTCAAACCCTGCTCGATCAACGGCAGATCAGCGGCAAGGAGGCGTACAAGAAGGCGATCAACAAGTCCAGATTCGAGCAACACCGCGAAGCGGGTTGACACGCCCGCCCACCAAACGGTGCGAGGCATGGCATAATTTGGAATGACCGCAAGACGCAGAATCCTTGTCAGCAGCGCGCTTTATTATGCCAATGGGCCCCTGCATCTCGGCCATATCCTCGAGGCCATACAAACCGACGTCTGGGTGAGATTTCAGAAGCTTCGCGGCCACGAATGCATTTACGTGTGCGCGGATGATACTCACGGCACGCCCATCATGCTAAAGGCGCAGTCCGAGGGAATCACACCCGAGGTTCTGATCCGGCGGGTCCACGCCGAGCACACCCGGGATCTGGCCGAAATGCTGATCGGCCTGGACAATTTCGGCTCGACGCATTCGCCGGAGAACCGGGTCATTTGCGAGCGCATGTACCGCGCCCTGCGCGAGGCCGGTTATATCGACCGGCGCATCATCAGCCAGGCCTACGACGCGGCAGCCCACATGTTCCTGCCCGATCGCTACGTCAAGGGCATCTGCCCCACCTGCGGCACGGCGGATCAATATGGCGACTCCTGCGAGAATTGCGGCGCCACGTACACCCCCGCCGATCTCAAGAATCCCCTGTCGGTGGTGACCGGCACGGCGCCGGAGTGGCGCGAGTCGGAACATTATTTCTTTCGCCTGAGCGCATTCGAGCCGCGCCTGGCCGCCTGGGTGAAGAGCGGCACGGTTCAGGACAGCGTCGCCCGCAAGCTCGAGGAGTGGTTCTCGCAGGGCCTGAAGGACTGGGACATATCCCGGGATGCGCCCTACTTCGGCTTCGAGATTCCCGACGCTCCCGGCAAGTATTTCTACGTCTGGTTCGATGCGCCGATCGGCTACCTCGGCAGCTTCCTGGAGCTGTGCGCGCGCAGCGGAATGAATTTCGATGATTTCCTGAATCCCGACTCGCAAGCCGAAATGCATCACTTCATCGGCAAGGATATTTTGTATTTCCATACGCTGTTCTGGCCGGCGGTGCTCGAGGGCGCCGGCATGCGCCGCCCCACCTCGGTGCACGCCCACGGATTCCTCACCGTCAACGGCCAGAAGATGTCCAAGTCGCGCGGCACATTCATCACCGCACGGCACTATTTGGACCTCTTCAAGCCGGAGTACCTGCGCTATTATTTTGCCGCCAAACTCGGCCCCGGCATCGACGATCTCGACATGAACTTCGATGAATTCGCCACGCGGCTCAATTCAGACATCGTCGGCAAGCTGGTGAACATCGCGAGCCGCTGCTCCGGTTTTGTCACCAAGAGCGCCGGCGGCCGCCTGGGCGGGTCGCTGCCCGACCCGGAGCTTTATGCGACGTTCGCCGCCGCTGGAGAATCGATCGCCGCCGCCTACGAATCGCGCGACACCGCGGCCGCGATTCGCGACATCATGGCGCTCGCCGACCGAGCGAACCAGTACATCGATTTGCGCAAACCGTGGGCGCTTGCCAAACAGCCCGGCAGCGCCGCAGAGGTGCAGAGCGTCTGCACTCAAGGGTTGAATTGCTTTCGCGCGCTGATGATTTATCTGCAGCCGGTCCTGCCCGACATGGCGGCGCAGGCGCAGCGCTTCTTTCAGGAGCCCGCCTGGACCTGGGAGAGCGCCGCGACGCCGCTGCTCGGCACGACCATCCTTCCGTACCAGCCGCTCGCCACTCGTCTGGATCCGAAAGCCGTTGCGCAACTTGCCGAACCCGATGCCGCCGAGGCACCCCCGGCTGCGGCGGCGCCCGCGGCCGCTACGCCCGCCTCCGCGCCGGCCGCGGGTGCGGCCCCGGCTGAACTGATTTCCATCGATGATTTCATGCGAATCGACCTGCGGGTCGCGAGGGTGATCGAGGCCGACTTGGTCGCGGGCGCCGACAAGCTGCTGAAGCTGCGGCTCGATGTGGGCGAGCTCGGCGAGCGCCAGGTCTTTGCCGGCATTCGCAGCGCCTACAATACGAATTCCCTGGTCGGCCGCCTGATCGTCGTCGTGGCCAACCTGGCGCCTCGCAAAATGCGCTTCGGCACCTCCGAAGGCATGATGTTGGCGGCAGGGCCGGGCGGCAAGGATATCTTCGTGCTCTCTCCCGATTCGGGCGCCGTGCCCGGCATGCGCGTCAAATGACGATGAAAATTGGCGGGTCGAGCGGCATGGAGCGCATCGATGCCCTGTTGCCTCAGACTCAGTGCACCCGCTGCGGTTATCCCGGGTGTCGACCTTATGCCGCCGCCATCGCGAGCGGCGAGGCGCAGATCAACCAGTGTCCGCCGGGCGGCGCCGCAACCATTAACGCGCTCGCCGAATTGCTGAGCCGCGATTTTCTGCCGCTGAATCCGGCCAACGGCACCGAAACGGCTCCGCGCGTTGCCTGGATCGATGAAGCCCGCTGTATCGGTTGCGCGCGCTGTCTGCCGCCCTGCCCGGTCGATGCCATCGTCGGCGCGGCAAAATACCTGCATACCGTGATCGCCGACCGCTGCACGGGGTGCGAGCTGTGTTTGGCGCCCTGTCCGGTCGACTGCATCGAGATGCGCCCTGCTCCCGCCATGTGGGCGAATCGGCCCGAGCTGAACCGCACGCGCTACGATGCGCATACCCTCCGCTTGGAGCGGCGGGCCCAAGAGCGCCGGCGGGAGATCGAGGCTCTAAAGGCCGCCGCATTGGCGGCGAGCAGCCCGGCGGCCTCATGACCGGCCGATCGTGAACGCCGCCAAGCGGCGCGCCATTTTTTCGCGGCTGCGAGAAGCCAATCCCGCACCGCGTACGGAGTTGCATTACCAATCCCCGTTCGAACTGTTGATCGCAGTGATCTTGTCCGCTCAGGCCACCGACAAGAGCGTGAACAAGGCGACCGCGAGCCTGTTCCGGGCGGCGAATACCCCGCAGGCGATGCTCGCGTTGGGAGTGCGGGGTATCACGCCCTACATCAAGTCGATCGGCCTTTATAACAGCAAGGCCAAACACATCATCGCCACCTGCCGCGCGCTCATCGAGAAGCACGCTGGCGAAGTGCCCGATGTGCGCGAGGCGCTCGAACGGTTGCCGGGCGTCGGGCGAAAGACCGCGAATGTCGTGCTCAACACGGCATTTGGCGCAAGCACCATCGCCGTCGATACGCATATTTTTCGCGTCGCCAACCGCACCGGCCTCGCGCCCGCCGCGACCGTGCGAGCGGTCGAGGACAAGCTGGTGCGATTGGTGCCGCAGGAATTTCTCAAGGACGCGCACCACTGGTTGATTCTGCACGGCCGCTACGTGTGCGCGGCGCGCAGCCCGGCTTGCGCCCGCTGTCTCATCGCGGATCTGTGTGAATATCGCCGTAAAACCGTGGCAACCCCGTCTCTACCATGACTGAGCCCCCGACGTCTGCCGGCGGTCACACGCGTGAGCAGCTGCGCCAACGCTACGCCGATGCCTGGCGAAAACATCGCGCCCGCTCGCCCCTGACGCCCTTGGATTCGATGATCGTGGATGTGATCGAACTGCATCCCGAATACCGTCCGGTCGTGGAGAACATCGACGCCGCAACCGGTTTCGAAGCCGGCGCGCCCGCCCCCGCGGAGAATCCCTTTTTACATATGGGGTTGCATCTTGCGGTCCGCGAGCAGGTATCGGTCGACCGGCCTCCGGGTATCCGCGAATTGCACCGCACGTTGCAATCGCGATTCGGCGATGCGCACGATGCCGAACATGCACTGATGGAGGCGCTGGCCGAGATCCTGCGGCAGGCGCAGCGCGACGGCCGGGCGCCGGATGAAAAGCACTATATGGAAATTGCCCGCCGCCGCGCGGCAACCGGCCGGCCGTGACGCCGCGAGGTTAAGCAAGCTTCATGTATGCTTCATCGGTGCGGTGATCGGCGGACGCTATTCTCGGCAGATGCGCGCCTTGCTTCCAACCGCCACAGTATGCCTGCTGCTCTCGCCCCTGTGGTCGGACTCCGCCGCCCCGCAGAGCCCCGCCGCCGCGCCGGCTGCCGCGGCCAGCGCCGCTCCCGCAACGGCCGCCGAAAACGATGCCGCCGCCAGGCACGCCAAACGCACCGCGTGCGTCAAAAAGGCGCGGGCGAAGAAACTGT
Source organism: Gammaproteobacteria bacterium (assembly GCA_037440085.1). Lineage (GTDB taxonomy): Bacteria > Pseudomonadota > Gammaproteobacteria > Steroidobacterales > Steroidobacteraceae > Bog-1198. The sequence continues at coordinate 50,198 of JBBIUT010000014.1, read as the reverse complement.
TGGGTGACGAAAAGACGACATTCATCAAGGAATGCACTTCCGCCCCCTGACTCGCGGCATGCGTCCGACGCCGCGCGGCGAAGCTACCTCTTCGGCATATAAAGATCGGTCAGAGTGCCCTCGAACGCCTCCGCAGCGAACGCCACCGTCTCCGACAGGGTCGGATGGGCATGTACGGTCAAGCCGATATCCGCCGCATCGGCGCCCATTTCGATCGCGAGCCCCAATTCGGCGATCAAGTCGCCGGCGTTGGTGCCGACGATGCCGCCGCCGATGACGCGATGCGTATCGTTGTCGAACAGGATCTTGGTAAAGCCCTCATCGCGATTAATGGCGAGCGAGCGGCCGCTCGCGGCCCACGGAAACGTGCCCTTGCCGAATTCCAGGCCCCGCGCCTTGGCATCGGTTTCGGTGACTCCCACCCAGGCGATTTCAGGGTCGGTGTACGCCACCGAGGGAATGCAGCGCGCATCGAACGCGGCCTTGTGCCCCGCCGCCACCTCCGCCGCCACCTTGCCTTCGTGTGTGGCTTTGTGCGCCAGCATCGGCGGCCCCGCAATGTCGCCGATGGCGAAAATATGCGCAAGGTTAGTGCGCATCTGTTTGTCGACGGCGATCACGCCGCGTTGGTCGACCGCAATGCCGGCCGCGGACGCATCGATCGCATTTCCGTTGGCGCTGCGCCCGACGGCGATGAGCACCCGATCGAATTCCGCGGGCGCCGGCGCATCGGATCCCTCGAAGCTCGCGCGCAAGCCGCTCGCACGCGCCTCGATCTTGGCCACGCGGGTCCTGAGCAATATGTTGGCGTAGCGTTTTTCGATGCGCTTTTGCAGCGGCCTCACCAGGTCGCGGTCGGTGCCCGGCATCAGACCGTCGCTCAATTCGACCACCGACACCTCGGTGCCGAGGGCATCGTAGACGCAGGCCATCTCGAGACCGATGATGCCGCCGCCGACAACGAGCAACCGTTTGCAATCCTGCGGCAGCTCGAGCGCGCCGCTCGAATCGATGACCCGCGGATCATCGGGAAGTCCGGGCAAGCTCACCGATTCGGATCCGGCCGCGATGATGCATTGTTTGAATTCGAGTCGCTTGGTCCCTTCCTCGGTCCGCACTTCCAACGAATAGGGACCCGTGAACTTGGCCACGCCGCGAACCACATCGACCTTGCGCTGCTTCGCCAGCAAGGCGAGACCGCTGGTCAATTTGGTCACGACCCGGCCTTTCCACGCACGCAGGCGCTCGCGGTCGATTTGCGGGGGTCCGAACTCGATGCCGCAAGCGCCCATGTCGGCCGCATCCTCGATCACCTTGGCCGCATGCAGTAGCGCCTTGGAGGGGATGCAGCCCACGTTCAGGCACACTCCGCCGAGCGTGGATGAGCGTTCGATGAGCGTGACTTTGAGCCCGAGATCAGCCGCGCGAAAAGCGGCCGTATAACCCCCCGGGCCCGCGCCGAGCACGATCAAATCGAGCGCGCCCGGCGGCGCCCCCGAAGCCTCCGGCCTCGCCGCCGCAGCCGGCGCCGCCCGCCGCTCCGCCGGCGCTGATGGGCCCTGTTTGCGTGATGCCTCCGCATCCCCGGCCACCGTGACGGTCGCGATCAACGTGCCCTCGGACACCTGCTGGCCCTTCTTTACGTCGATCGACGCGATCACGCCGCCGACCGGCGCGGGCACATCCATCGACGCCTTCTCGCTCTCGAGCGTGATCAAGGGGTCGTCCGCACCGACGGTCGCGCCCGCGGTCACGAGTACGTCGATCACGGTCACATTCTTCGAATCGCCGATATCGGGGACCCGGATCTGCACCACGCTCACAGCAGCGCCTTCACGTCGCTCAAGGTGCCGCTCAGAAACACCACGAAGCGCGCAGCCTCCGCGCCGTCGATCACCCGGTGATCGTAGGACAGCGACAGCGGCAGCATGAGCCGCGGCACGAATACGCCCTGCTGGAACAGCGGTTTCTGGCTGGATCTCGACACCCCCAGGATCGCGACCTCGGGCGCATTGATGATGGGCGTGAACGCCGTGCCGCCGATGCCGCCCAGACTCGAGACGGTGAACGAGCCGCCCTGCATCTCGGCCGCCGTCAATTTGCCCGCCCGCGCTTTTTCCGACAGCTCCGCCAGAGTGCGCGCGATCTCGAACAGATTTTTTCGATCGGCATCGCGAATGACCGGCACCACGAGCCCCTCGGGCGTATCGGCCGCGAAGCCCAAGTGGAAATACTTCTTGAAAACCAGATTCTCGCCCGCCGCATCGAGCGAGGCGTTGAACCGCGGGAATTTCTTCAAGGCCAGAACGCAGGCTTTGATGATGAAGGCGAGCGGCGTGAGCCGCACCCCCTCCTGCGAGGCCTTTGCCTTGAGCGCCACCCGCGCGATCTCCAGATCCGTGATATCGGCTTCCTCGTGCTGAGTCACGTGCGGCAGATTGAGCCAGCTCGCCTGCAATCGCGCACCGGAAATGCGTTGAATGCGCGTCAGCGGCTTGAGTTCGATTGCGCCAAATTTCGCGAAATCCACGTCCGGAACCTTGGGCATCGCCGACACCGGCGCCGCCCCCGAGGCCAGGAGCTTTTTCACGTGAGCCTTCACGTCATCCTGCGTGATGCGCTCCTTCGGCCCCGTGCCCCTGATCCTGCCGAGATCCGCACCGAGCTCGCGCGCGAATTTGCGCACCGAAGGACTGGCATACGCCTTGGAAAATGCCGATTCGTCGATCGCCGCGCGGCCGCTTGGCGCGCTTGGAGCCGCCGCCGGTGCGATTGCCGCGGGTG